>NZ_CP119791.1:0-738037 GCF_029338295.1 Haladaptatus sp. QDMS2 | reverse complement strand
GTTGGCCGACCCGCGGGCGACGACCGGTCCCTCGCCCAGTGAAATGTCGCCGCCCTTGTTCGAGGGCGCGTCGGGACTGTCCGTCGCGTGGGTCACGTCCACGGCGATGGCCACGTCCGGGTTCAGGTCGTGGGCGATCATCTTCGCACCTTGTAGACCAATCTCTTCCATGACGGTGCTCACCGCGTACACCGTCGCGTCCACGTCCGCCTCCACCGCCCGCCTGAGTCCCTCTGCGGCGGCCCAGATGCCGATGCGGTTGTCCATTCCCCGGGCGGCGAGGCGCGTCCCGTGGAGGTCCTGACGCGTCGTCGAGAAGGTGACGGCGTCACCGATTTCGACGAGTTCCTCGGCCTCCTCCCGGTCGCTCGCGCCGATGTCGACGTGCTGTTCGGTGATGTCGGAGATTTTCTCGTCTTCGGGGTCGCGCAGGTGGATGGCTGCCTGGCCGACGACGCCCGGAACCGGCCCGTCTCCGGCGTGAACCATGATGTGCTGACCACGCGAGACGGTCTTGTCCGCCCCACCGATTCGGTCGAGCATGACGTAGCCGTCGTCCGTGATAGTTCGGACGATGAACCCGATTTCGTCTGCGTGCCCCGTGAGTGCGAGTTTGGGGTCGCCGCCTTCGTAGACGGCGATGGCGTTGCCGTAGGCGTCGGTGGTGACCTCGTCTGCGAACTGCGAGACGTACTCCACCCAGACGCGCTGGGCCGGGAGTTCGAAACCGGATGGACTCGCCGCGTCGAGCAACGAGTCGAGAAAGGCGCGGTGTGTGTCGTCCATGGCCCAGTTTCGGTGAGGGTAACGTATCAATCTCCCGAAGCAGGCCACAACCACTAAACAGTTGGTGAGCCAAGGGTATAGTATGGCGAACTTCACCCTGTTCGAGGTCCACCTGCACGGCGAAGACGGTAATTTCGACATCAAACCGTCCTTCAGCAAGACGAGTGGCAAAAAGGGCAGTAAATCGACTGCAGACGAGTCGTCCGAGTCGAAGAAAGGAGGGCGGCTCAGCCGCCTTCGCCGCTCGGACAAGGACAGCGAAAGTAACATCGACAAAATCGATACCGAATCGGAGACGGAAATCGAAATCGAAGACGGCGACGACGAGTCCGGACGCGCGAAACCAGTCGGTGGGAAAGGCGTCCTCCTCGCGCTTCTGTTCCTCGTCGGCGCGGCGATGGTCGTAAAGAAACTCAAGGGCGGCGAGTCGGAAGTCGACCTGGAGTAGGCACAACCCATTTTACCAGCCCATCCCAAGACAATCCGTGAACTTCTTTCGTAGCGTCAGAGCGGTCACCAACGCCTCGGGCGACGGCCCCATCGACTGGCACGCTGTCGCGGAGGCGACCAAGGCCGCGACTGACCCCGGCGACCTGTCGCTAGACGAGTCAACCCAGCAGGGCTATGCGGACGACGTCCGCGACGCCCGCTCGCGGGTTCGTGAGGTGTCCGGCATCGATTTCGACGTGCCCCGAACCGTCGAAATCCAGCACCGACACCACTGGGTAGACGCGAACATCACCACCTTCGAGCGCGTCATGGCCCCGCTCGAAGACCAGCAGCTGTCGATGATTCCGGGCGTCGCCCGGGTCGTGAACACGGCGACGATGGCCTTCGCGCTCTCCTTCCTCGCGAACAACGTCCTTGGGCAGTACGACCCGCTCCTGCTCGCAGAGGAATCCAAGGAGCAAATCGACCACGGCCTCTACTTCGTCCACCCGAACATCGAGAAGGTGGCCGACATGCTCGACGTCCCGTTCCCGCGTTTCCGCCGGTGGATTGCCTTCCACGAAGTGGCCCACGCCGCCGAGTTCGGCGCTGCACCGTGGCTCTCTGACCATCTCGAAGCGCAGATGCGCGAGGGCATCGAAGACCTCTCCGGCGGACACCTGAACCGCGAGGCGTTCACCGAACTGAACGTGGCGATGACCTCCGTCGAGGGGTATGCAGAACTCATCATGGACCACGCCTTCGACGGCGAGTACGCAGACCTCCGACGGAAACTAGACGAGAAACGCAAGGGCGGCGGCCCCGTCGCACAACTGGTCCGCCGAATGCTCGGCATGGGAATGAAACGCCGTCAGTACGAACTCGGTAAAGAGTTCTTCGAGACGGTGGCCGAAGTCCGCGACATCGAGACGGCCGCACTGGTCTGGGAACGGCCAGAGAACCTACCGACGAAAGACGAGTTGGAGAACCCGGCACGCTGGATTGCCCGGGTCGCCTGAATCGCAGAAACCGAGCGGTTGCGGGCGGTTACTGTTTATTGGCGACGACGGAGATATCGCCCGACCCGGCGACGGTCAGCGTGTACTCGAACGCTTTCGTCGGCCCCTCTTCGTGCGTCTCCGCAAGCATGAGCGATTGTGACGAACGATACTCACCGGCCGACCTACACGGCCCCTCTGGGGATTGGTCGTACACCTCGTGGCGAATGGTGTACGACTTCCTAGGTTCGATGGTCACCGCAGACCCCAGCTGCTGGACCCCCTCCCGAGGCTTCTCACCTTCCTCCGTGACGAACCGCCAGCAGCCGTTCGTTTGTGAGTCGGCGAGTTCGTCGCCCCCGAAGAACTGCCAGTGAGTCGGTTCCCGCGGGTACAGCACGAGGTTCGTCTCGGAGCCGTCGAGCGTGGGGAAGTATTCGAGCGGATAGCCGCCGCCCTCCGTGGGTTGGATGGGAATCGCCTCCTCGCCTTCGTTCGTGAGGCGCAGCTTGACGACTGCCGGATGGTCCGCGGTCGCTTGCGTAACGACACTCGCACTGGTCGTGAGCACCGACGTGTCGTACGCCGGAGTCTGTGTTTCGGTTGGAGTCGCGGCTGTCTGCGTCGACGCGTCGGTAGCAGTCGGTCCCTGCGTGGTCGTTTCACCATCGCCACCAAGTGGCGGCGAGTCAGAGACACATCCCGCGAGTGCGGCGGCGAAAACGACGCCGGACCGGAGGACGTGTCTGCGAGAACGGGGGGACATAATTCCACCATTCAAATGTGCCCATAAATGCTTTCAGGCAATCTGATAGGTTGACGGCTATCGGGACACTGGTCCGGACGAACTGGTAAGTAATTGACCAATAAACTGGAGATATGCGCCCGTCCCTCCAATCGGTCCTCCTCGGTACGAATCGAACCGCATCGTACCGAATGTTCTGGGCAGCCCTCTGCAGTTCCCTGTTCCTGTTCACCTTCGCCGGGTACGCGCTCGGTTTCTTCGAAGTCGGGGGCTGTCTCATGATTATCCCGGGCGACGCGGCGCTCGTCGGGATGGCTGCCGCCTTCGGAATCGGCTACTCCCAGAACGGCCTCCTGTTCGCGTGGCTCGGCACCTTTGCCTCGCTCCTCGGCTTCACCGCAGACCACGCTTTCTTCGGGATTTCGAGGCTATCGATTCGCGAGCAGCTTTCCGTCGTTTTCGAGTGGGATGGACTTGCCTTCTTCGCCATCGCCGGCGTCGTCCTCGGGTCGCTCGCGTTCAGTGTCGGCATTCTCGTCCGTGCTGGCGTCGTGTTGCTTCGGCGAGAGTTGGCAGGCTAGCCAACCATTGCGACGACTGCTCGCACAGTAACAGAACCGCTGTTTCGAGAGAAAAAGACGAGTGTGGGTTATTCGGAGACGACTTCGAATTGCGGCGTCGGCTGGCCGTCGTGTTCGAACGCGCCGGAGAACGTCACCGTGTCGCCGATCTCCACGTCGCCGGAAACGCGGCCGACCGCTTTGGCCTCGCCGAGGTGGACGATGGCGATTTTGTAGCCGGCTTCGAAACCGACGGGAGAGACGGCGATGGTCGTCTCGGAGTACACTTCGCCGGTGGTTTCGAGTTCGATGGTTTCGATATCGCGGCTACCACAGCGGACGCACGCGGCTTTCGGCGCGGCGGTCTGGTGGCCGCAGTCGGCACACTCCTGGCCGAGCAGCGTGCCCTGTTTCAGTGCTTCACTCCAGCTGTCGTACTTCAGGTGTTCGGGAATCTCGAGTTGGCTCATGCGCGCACCTCCAGGACCGAGACGAGCGTGGTACCGGCGTCGCCACCGAGGTTGTGGGCGATACCCGTTTCGACATCTTCGATTTGCCGGTCGCCAGCGTCGCCGCGGAGTTGTTCGACGAGTTCGACGATCTGTGCCGTGCCAGTCGCCCCAATCGGGTGGCCCTTCGCTTTCAGGCCGCCACTCGGGTTGATTGGCATGTCGCCGTCAATGCGAGTGCGTCCCTCTGCCGCAGCCGGGCCTCCCTGTCCGTCCTCGAACAGGCCGAGTGCCTCGGAGGCCATGACCTCCGCGCCGGTGAAGCAGTCGTGGACTTCGGCGAAGTCTACGTCATCGGCCGTGATACCCGCCTGCTTGTAGGCCTGCTGTGCGGCCCGCCGGGCCGACATCGTGGCCGGGAGGTCGGGTTTGTCGGAGAGCGGAACGATGTCCGTGCCGTGGCCGACGCCGGTCACGTCCACGGGTTCTGCGTCGAAACTCGCTGCGAGGTCGTCGGAGACGACGATGACCGCGCTCGCGCCGTCGGAGAATGGACAGCAGTCCATCAGGTGGAACGGGTCGGCGATGATAGGCGAGTCGACGACGTCCTCGACGGTGATGTCTCGGCCGAAGTGTGCGCGCGGGTTGAGCGCACCGTGAGCGTGGTTCTTGACGGCGACGGCGGCCAGTTGCTCCTCGGTCGTGCCGTACTCGAACATGTGTCGTTTCGTCAGAAGCGCGAACACGCCGGGGAAGGTGAGCCCCGTCGGTTGTTCGTACTGGCGGTGACTGGCGGAGGCGAAGATGCGCGTCATCTCGCCGGTGCCGAGGCCCGTCTCAGGGGTACAGCGTTCGACCCCGCCGACGAGGACCACGTCGTGGAGTCCGGACTCCACGTCCTGGACGGCGTGTTTGAAGGCGTTCGAAGAGGTCGCACACGCGTCCTCGAAGCGCTGACACGGAACGCCCGCGATGCCGACGTGCGAGGCGAGCGTCGGCGCGAGGTGCGTGTCGTTTTCTGTCTGTCCGCCCATCGCGTTGCCGAGATAGAATGCGTCTACGTCTCCGGCTCCGACACCGGCGTCGTCCATCGCTGGAAGGGCTGCTTCGGAGAAGAGTTCAGGTAAGGTTTCCTCGTGGACGCCGAACTTCGTCATGCCGGCTCCCACGATGCTTGCTCGTGCCATCTGTTCTCACTGGAACTCTCATTTTCACGGTAATCAATCGTGTGATTCCGACATCGCTGTCCGCTTCACCGGCGTCTGCGTGCGTCGCCCGCGATGTCGCCAGTTCCGGGAAACACGAGCCAGACGAGCAACACGCCGAGCGCCGACCCGGCGAGGAACGCCACACCGAATTCGACGAACGTCGGCTCAGAAGGAAGGGTGATCAGCCCGGCCGAGAAGCCGACCAGCAACACGAACCCAATTTTCAGCCGCGTCGTCGCCTCCGTTCGCTCCTCGCTCGATAAGGGCCCGACCATCAGTGGAATTCCTCGCAGAGAGTCATACGTCGGAAAACGGCCGCCTGCATCTTAACGTCCGTGCGTTCGATCGCCGGTCACATGAAGCCGCGGCCGACCTCGTCTTCCTCGATGAGGTCGTCGAGTTCGGCCGAGAGCAGTTTCTCCGCCTCCTCAAACGTCGACGCGAGGTCCCCGAGTTTTGCAGACCGCTCGGTGCGGTCGAATTCGAGGGGGCCGAAGGCAGGACTTTCCAGTGCGCCCATGACGTCCTCGAAGAAGTCGTTCGGCGTCGTCGGCGCGGCGGCGTGAGCGTTCAGAATCTCCGTGAGTTTCTTCCCCGCCCGTTCTGCCTTCGACTCGTCAATAGGAGATTGAATGCCAAAGCGTCCGCCGACCTTCTCGTTCGGGAAGAAGGGCTCGATGTCGTCGTCGATTCGTCGGGCGACGCGCGTGCCAACGCCCTTCACCTCGAAGGGGTTTTTCGCGTACGTCTTGAGTTGGAAGACGCCGGCTTTCGGGTGCCCGATGTACAAATCCTCGCCGAGGCCCCGCGACCGATTGCCAGCGACGGCCCGCCAGTCGCCCGCGTCCGCGCCGCTCTCGACGACGTCTGCGAGAATGTCCTGCCAGTCCCGTACGCGCATACCACTCGTAGTCCGGGGGCGAGGATGAATGTATCGCCCCTCATCACTTTTTGCCCGTTTGCAGGGTGGCGCAGATACCTTGCTGGAATCCTACCAACTGCTCAGTGCGTCCGTTCCGTGGGTGGCGTAGAGGATGCCGGCGAAGGTGAGCACGCCCGAGAGGGCCGCCCCGCCGCCGATGAAGAACACCCACTCGATGCCGAAACGGGCCCAGACGACGCCCGCCACGATGGGCGCGACGACGCTGCCCGGTCGCCAGACGAGTTCGCGGATACCGAAACTGGACGCCACGCCGCCACCCTCGCTCCCCTCGTGTGCGAACAGCGCCATGCTCGCCGGTTCACGGAGGCTGTCTGCGACACCGAGCAGACCACTCAGGGCGACCAGCGGGAGGAACGCGGGCAAGGAGGAAGCCAGTCGTCGAATCGACCAGCGCGAACCCGACGTAGGCCGCGATGCTGACGAGGAGACTCCCGACGAGGATGAGCCGTTTGTCGAAGCGGTCGCCACCGTAGGCGAGCGGAATGACGGCGACGGTCTGGGCGAGCGTGAGCGAGGTGACGAACAGGCCGAGGACGAACCTGGAGGGGTTGAGCAGGTCGATATATTCAGAAAGCAACGTGAGTAGGGTCACGAGACCAAAGCCGGCGGCAAACCGGGTGAGATAGAGGGCGTAGAACTGCAACTGGTCTCTTTGTACACACGAATTCGGGACACCCGTCGAATAGCCCTTCCGAACGCAGCAGGTGGCTGAAACGGGCAGGATTTTTGCCCGCTCGCCACAGAGTGCAGGCGTGCATCTACGGGGACCCGTCGTCGAGGTAGGGGACGTTCGACAAGTCAACACGAAATACGGCGAGAGCGACCTCGCAGAGGTCACGCTCCGCCCCGAAGACGGGCAGGCAGACCCCGTGAAACTCACGCTCTGGGGGAAGTGGGCAGAGACCGCCGACTATCTCGAACCCGGCATGGAACTCGTGGTGAAGGACGCAAGCGAGCGCGAGTATCAGGGTGAAACGCAGTACTCGACGACCAAGGAGACGATGGTCGTCGTCGAGCCCGCCTTCCTCGTGAACGTGACCGACATCCGCTCGTGGGTGCAGTGCCCGCGGATGTACTACCTCAACAAGATTACCGGCATCCCGCTCAACTACCCCGTCATCAAGGGGACCATCGTCCACGAGGTGTTCGGCGACCTCCTTCGGGGAGGCAACTTGGACGAAGCCGTCGCAGACCGCGTTGAGGAGGCTGGTCTCGACCTCGGATTGCTCGAAAAAGACGTCGAGGAGGTTCGCGAGGACGTGAAAGCGAACGCCCGCGCCATCGAAGGCTGGCTGGCCCAGGGCACGCTCGGAACCGAAGATAACTGGCGCAGCGAGCAGATGCTCATCAGCCAGACCTACGGCATCAAGGGCCGCGCCGACGCCCTCCGCCGGGGAAATCCCGTCGAACTGAAGACCGGGAAGAACACGAATCGAGAGCCTCGATTCCACGACAAGGTGCAGGTCGCCTGCTACTCGCTCCTGCTCTCAGACCGTGGGGAGATGCCCGACACGGGAACCCTGCTTTACACGAAAAATGCCGCGCTCGACCGCGCAGAGGCCACCGGCGACCTCTCGCCAGCCAAAGAGTTCTCGATGGGCAAGGGCTTTCTCGCGTTCGTCCTGCGAAAACGCAACGAAATCGCCGCGATGGAGTACGACATGTCCGTCCCGACCGGCGAAGAGGCGAACGCGAAGTGCGAGTACTGCTTCGAGCGCGACAGTTGCATGGTCATCGCCGGGCGACTCGGCCAGCACTCGAAAGCCGGGACGATTGGCGCATCCGTCCCCGACGAGGAACGCGACTACTTCGAGCAGTTCTACCGTCTCGTCGAACACGAGCGCCGTGCCGTCCACGCGGAGTACGCGAAACTCTGGAAACAGACGGCAGCAGAGCGTGCAGACGCCGACCTCGCACTCATCGAGTTGGAACCCGCCGGCCAGCAGCAACTCGACGACGGTCGCTGGGAGTGTTACGCGACGTGTGAGGACCCAGTGTCGAAGCTGAGAGAGGGCGACGTCGTACTCGCGAGCGACGGCGACCCGGTCCAGGGCCACGCCGAACTCGGGCGCATCCAGAAACTCGGCTCCGACATCACCGTCGTCACCGACGAACCAGTCGAATTTCGGCGTCTCGACGTGTATCCATCCGAACTCTCGGCAGACCGGATGCTCGTCGCGCTCCACGACGCGATTCTCACGGGTGAGGTCCGCCGCAAGGACATCCTCTTCGGCCGTCGCGAACCCGAATTCCGCGACGAACAGGTCACGTACATCGACAATAACGAATCACAGAACGCCGCAGTGAACCTCGCCGTCACCTGTGAAGACTGCGCCCTGATTCACGGCCCGCCCGGGACGGGGAAGACGTACACCATCGCCCGAATTATTCGGGCTCTCGTAGAGCGCGGCGACCGCGTGCTCCTCTCTGCGTTCACGAATCGCGCGGTGGACAACGCCCTCGAAGCCCTCCGCGACCAGGGATTCGAGGACTTCGTGCGCGTCGGGTCAGAAACTGGCGTTCGCCACGACATGCAGGACAAACGCCTGGAGACGCGCGGGGACCCAACCGCGCAGGCGGCGAAAGTCAACGACGCCCCCGTCGTCGCGGCCACGACGGCGGCCTGCGGCTCGCGGATGATGCGCGAACAGGAATTCGACGTGGCGCTCGTCGACGAAGCGGCCCAACTCACCGAACCGGGAACCCTCGCGGCCATCAACCTCGTAACGCGGTTCGTCCTCGTCGGCGACCACGAGCAACTGCCGCCAGTCGTGCAATCCGAACCCGAAGACGAAGACCGCGACCTCTCGCGGTCGCTGTTCGAGCGACTCCACGAGCAGTTTCCCGAGGCCTCGGTGATGCTCGACCGCCAGTACCGCATGGCACAGAAGATTCAGGCGTTCTCCTCGCGGGAATTTTACGGCGGCAAACTCCGTCCGGCGACCCCGGAGGTGGCCGCCCAGCGCATCGATCAACTGCCGGGCGTGGACGCGACGGCGCTCCCAGCGCATCTCAGCGAAACCGTCTCGTTCGTGGACCCGGACGGAAAGGCGGTCGGGAACACGAACCCGGACGAAGCGACGGCCGTCGCTGACGTGGTGGCTGCCTACGCCGCCGCTGGCGTCCCCCACGAGGACATCGGCGTCATCGCGCCGTATCGGGCGCAGGTAGCAGAAATCTCGCGAGCAGTGCCGGAAGCGGTTGCTGTGGACACGGTAGACCGATTCCAGGGGTCGAGCAAGGAGGTCATCATCGTCTCGTTCGTGACGACGGAGACGCTCGACAGCCCCATTTTCAAGGACCACCGCCGCGTGAACGTCGCCCTCACCCGGGCGAAAAAGGCACTCGTCCTCGTCGGCGACGAGGGTGCGCTCTCGACGATGGACCTCTACGCCCGCATGGTCGAGTGGGCGAGGTAGCGAGGAAAAGTCCTTTTCCGCAGGCGGGCGTCTGGTTCTGTATGCGACTGACGTTTCTCGGGACTGGCAGCGCAATGCCGACAGGGGAGCGCAACCAGACCGGCATCCTCCTCGAATCGAACGGCGAGCGACTGCTCGTGGACTGTGGGAGTGGCGTCCTCAACGCGCTCGCTCGCACGGAAGCGGGCTACGAAGCCGTTGACACAGTTTTGCTGACCCACCACCACTTAGACCACATCGCGGACCTCCTGCCTCTCCTCAAGGCCCGCTGGTTGGCGGGGGAAGAATCGCTGACGGTGGTCGGACCGCAAGGAACCGCGGACCTCGTGAGCGACCTGCTCGACGTTCACGACTATCTGAAAGGCCGAGTCGAACTGGAACTTCAAGAAGTCGACCCGGATGCACCATTCACGCTCAAGGGCTTCGACATCACTGCGAGGGAGACCATCCACTCCATGTACTGTCTCGCCTACCGATTCACCCCGACCGGCAGCGACGGCCCAGTGTTCACCTTCTCGGGCGATTCAGAGGCGATCCGCGAACTGGCCGAGTTTGCAGAAGGCTCCGCCGTGTTGGCTCACGACTGTTCCTTCCCGGACGAAATCGACGTGTCGAACCACCCGACGCCGAGCCAGCTCGGCGAGTCGCTCGCTGGTCTCGACATTGGACGAGTTTATCTGACGCACCTCTACCCCCACACCGACGGCAAACACCGCGAGATGCTCGATTCCATCGGAAAACACTACGAGGGAGACGTACGGTTCGCGAAAGATGGACTGTCGCTCGGTATCGACGAAGAGTGACTACTGCAACCGGTAGCGGAGAATCGCCGCAATCCCGCCTAAATTCGAGAGTTGCTCGCCCGGTGGGAACTCACTGGAGAAGACGGTGACTTCGCCGCCTTTCTGTTCTACGGCCTGAATCAGGTCGTTCACGTCGAAGTCCCAGTCGCCTTGTCCGCCCCGTTCCATGCGGAGGCGTTCGTCCAAGATGAGCAGGTTCTCGATTGCGCCGTAGTCGGAGGCTTTCTGCACTTCTTCGACGCCGTAGGCGGCTTTCGCGTCCTGTGCGATGTTCTCCATCAGCGTGTCGATGAGTTCGGCCTCCTCGGCGATTCGGGTCTCCGCCTGCACCTGGTCGACCGCCCCACGCTTCAGGACTTCGTGGACCCCGCGGTCGCCGACGGAACTCGTGTCCACCGTCGTAATCTTCTCGGCGATGTCCTTCGCGTTCTCCTGGAGGAACTTGAGCGCGTCTTGCTTGGTGAATCCCGGTCCCGCGAGGATGATGGCGTCCACCTCCAAGTGCGAGAGGACGCTCGCAATCTCCTCGAACAGTTCGCTTCGAGAGCGAGCGTACTCGCCTTTCCCCGTCGGCCCGGAAATCGAGGCGTACTCCTCCGTGCCGTACTGGGCGACGGTGTGGACGTAGGCCTGCGCCTCCTCGACCGTCACGATGGCCACGTCGGGATTCTCGGTGGCTTCGACGGCGTCTTCGAGTCGGTCTAACTGGTCTGCCTGCCACACTTTCTCGACCGTGATTTCCTCGCGTTCCTCCACGTTGAGCGTGTGGTGGAAGCCGAGTTGGTCTTCGCGCGAACAGCCGACGATGGTGCCGCCAACCCGCAAGCGGTTCGCGAACTTGTGGAACTCCGTCTCGTCAACTTCGATGGTGACGTTCATGTGTTCGCGTTCGCCGCCCGTGTCGCGCATCATGTCGTCGTCGCGCTGGATGCGGCGGGTCGTGTCGCCCGAGACGTGGTCTCCGGGTTCTAAAATATAGGTGAGATGCCAGAGGTCGTCGAGGCTTTCGGGCACGAGCACGATTCGCTCGCGGCCGCCCTCTGTCCGTGTCCGGCTCGCGATTCGCATTGCCTATTGGTCGTCTCTGCGACCGTAAGTGCCTACTGATTAGTCAGCAGTCTGTGCCGTGGGCCGCGGACCAGTCGTCTCCTGTGCGTTCGCGTAGCCCCGTCCGTAGAGGTAGTACACCATCATCTGGACGTAGAACAGCAGGAAGATGCCGACGAGAATCGCCGTGAGCATCCCTGCAATAGTTCCGAGAACGATGGAGACGACGATGGCGAGCAACCAGGCGACGAGGTAGTCGCTGGTGAGCGCGATGCTCATGACGGTCCCGAACTCGAAGCCAGCGCCGAACGACTGCTTGGTCGCGAAGTTCGCCATCGCCGCTGGGACGACGTACCCGGCGAGCAACAGGACGACGAACATCACGAGGCCGAACAGGAGGCCGACGATGCCGAGGCCAGCCATCAGGCCGCTCGACCCAGTCTGTGCGCCTGCTACCGCGCCGAATCCCAGCACGAACATCCCGACGGTGAAGATGATGCCGGGGATGCCGACGTACACGAGGGCGATGACGAACGACATGAGCCCTTCGGTCAGCAGGTCCATCCACTCGTCGAACTCCGGTGCGCCCGCCTCACCCCGCACTGCCGAGCGCAGGATTCGCATGAAGTATCCCTGCACCAGGAAGATGGGGACGATGAGGAAACTGAGCAACGTCAGAACACCTCCGATCGCGATGGTCTTGAGCCAGTTGTCACCGTTCCGCGGATATGACAGTGCTTCACTAAGCATTACGACTAGCCCTTGGCCGCCATACATCTTATATTTTATACTAAACAATGTGGGAAATATTAGCGCGCCGACTGCTCGCACTGGTGTCACAGACAATTTCGACAGACCGTTCAAATTAACTGATGATGAATCGATTGCCGCCACCCATCTGTCGGACTTCTAAAATGTAAGCCCCGCATACCAATAGCCTCGTCACACCGTCTCTCTAGGGTCTATGGCTACTGAAACCACTCAACCAATGGACGAGACGCAAGTAACCCGTGAATCGGGAACCGGGTTAGACGAAAACGTCGCGGGAGCGCTCTCGTACCTCCTCGGATTCATCACGGGTATCATCATGTACTTCGTCGAGCCCGAAAACGAGTTCGTGCGCTTCCACGCTGCCCAGAGCATCGCGCTCTCTGCGGTCATCGTCGTCATCAGCATCGTCCTGAGCTTCATTGGGACGATACTCACGTCGTTGCTGTTCGTCGGCAACGGCGGGTCGTTCGCCCTGTTCAGCATCCTGTCGCTGCTGCTCGGCCTCGTGTACCTCGTGTTCGCCGTCGGCTCGTTCGCGCTGTGGATCTACATGATGGTCCGGGCCTACCAGGGCAAGACCCCGCGCATCCCCATCGCCGCAGGACTCGCGGACAGAATCGCCTGAGCCTACTCGCGCATCCGACTCCCACCCGGCGGGAGGAACTCCTGAATTTTGTCCGGTGACGCCACTTTCCTGACGAACGACGTGTCCGTAAAGCGCTCACGGAACTCGCGATAGCACATCTTCGCCATGTCGTTCTGGGCGAACTGGCCGGGTTCGAGTTCGATGGTGGTCACCGCCTGCTTCTCGATAGCCGACGGCGGCCCGCCGATGACTTCGGTTCGCGGTTCACAACGGATTCCAACGGCGACGCCGACTTCGGTGTTCTTGAAGTAGGTCCGGTCGCCACGAATCGTGAACGCGCCCTTCTCTAAGTATTCGCCACTCTCGGGCGTCTTCGACACCTGGTCTTTGTTCACCATGTACGCTTCGTCAGCGAAGCGGCCGTCTTTCCAGACCGAAGAGTAGGAGACGGCGAACTGCGCTGCCTCCTTTTTGCTCTGTTCGGGGATGTCTACGTCGCGGGCCGGTTCGCTCGGGCCGGTCGCCTTGAGAATCGTGATTGGGCCACCGTGGGCCTGCGTGTGGAAGAACAGGTCGCCCTTGTCGAGGTATTTCTTTACGAGTTCCTCGTTGTCGTTTGCGTTGCGCCCGCCGATGACGAGGAAGCCGTCCGACGTGTGGAACCAGCGGAAGCGCTCGTACCACTGCTCGTTCTTGCGAATCGGAATCGATTGTTCTGTGAGCCAGTCGATTTCTTCTGCTTCCTCGGTTTCGTCCGCGTCGTCTTCGTCGCCCGCTTCCCACTCGTCGCGCTGGCGCTCGAGGTCTTCGAGTTCCTCGCGAGTGTCTTCGATAGCCGCGAGCGCACCTTCCTTCTTCTCCGCGATGCGCTTTGCCTCGGTGTAGAGGCGGTCTGCGTTGTGTTCGACTCCCTGCGTCGTGTCGAGGTCGATTTTGTAGTCGTCGATAGTAATCGTGACCGTCGAGGTGGAGCCATCCACGTTCACGACGGATTCGGCGGCAGGAATCCCTCGTTCTTTGCCCTCTGCGAACTTCTCCTCGATTTCGCGCCACGGGACGCCCTCCTCGCGGGCGCCCTTGACCGTCGAGAGGATGTCGTTTACGAGGTCGTATTCGCGGTAGAGCAGTTCTGCGCGTGCTCGCTCTGCGTCCGCGCGCTCATCGAACCCGGAGATGGCCTGTTCCTGCTGTTCGATAATGCGCTGTTGGCGTTCGATTCGTTCCTCGAAATCGGGTCGATTGCTCCCGGCGCTCTGTTTGGGTTTCCCGCGCTGTTTCGCGTCGTCGGCTTCGAGTTTGACGAAGTACTCGTCGAGCGCCGCGTTGAACGTCTGGTACGCCTCGGCGTCGAGGTCCTCGTGCTCTTCGAGCGGAATCGGCGTCACGTCCACGGGCCGGCCGTCCTCGTCGGTGTAGAGACGGGGTTCCAGATTGCCCGGCGTGAGCGAGTCCTTCAGTCGCGTCAGTGCGTCGTAGAGCGCCTGGAACTCGTCTTCGGTGGCGTTCCCGATGTCCTTCGCCTTCTCGACGCCGGCGCGAGTACAGAGTTCCTCAGCGTAGAGGCCCCCGAAGTTGAGTTGGGTCGCGAGCGTCCGCACGAGGTCCGTGTCGGATTGCTCCATTCGCGCGACGAACTGCTCGAAACTCGCCTTGAACGGGTGGAATCGCGAGGAGGGGAACTCGTAAATCGACCCCGGTGCGACCGTCCGCGACTTCAGCCGAACAGTCTCCAAGCTGCTGATGACCTCGTTGTCCTCGTTCAGGACGGCGAGATTCCCCTGGCCGAACAGTTCTGCGACGATAGTCGTGTCCTGGTCCTCGCGCGTGAAGTGGAACGAGAGGATGCGGTCGAATTCGAACTGTTCGACGCCGGCAAAATCAGCCCCCGACAGCCGGTTTCTGAGCATCATCGCGAAGTTCGGCGGGCGGCCCGGCGCGTCCGGGACGTGCTCTGGCGCGAGGAGATGTGCGCGCTTTTGCTCGCCGACTTCGATCATCAGTTCGATGCGCCCCCGTTCGAAATCACGCATCTTCAGCCGGAGCAGGTCGTCGTCGTAGAGGTAGGCCTTGTCGATTTTGGCCCCCTCGTACGACCCGAACTCCGTGACGAGCGCGGCGAGGTCGACGCTCGTCAGTTCCCGTTTTTGGTCCATATCGGTACAAGCGGGTGGTGTGGGAAAGATATGTCGTTAGTAGTGTCCTCCACGGCTGACTCGCGCCACCGGGAGGTGGCGCATTCGATGCCGTGGAGTGACCAGAGAAACTACTCCGCCGGCAGCAGCGCCGAGCCAGTTGGCGAGGCAAGCCGTGCCGTGGCGTGAACTAGTCCGCGCCGACAGCGAAGCCATGCCGGCGCGTGACCGAAGAAATCCGCCACGGCCGACCCGCGTACTCCAGCTTCAATCACGTCCCGGGCGCGGCCACCATCCCGTGTCGGGACAGAATCACTCGCACCGCTACCTCGGTCCAGCGGACGCGTTGGTCGAGTGTCGTGTCGCGTTTTGCAGTTTCAATCAGGATGGCCGACGCGCCGAGGTCGCCGACCACCCGTCGGGTCAGCGATTTGCCGGAGCCTTTGAGGATGTTTCCGCGTTTGAACTTGTGCTCCTGCATCTCGTCGGGTACCTCGTTTTCGTTGAGATAGTTGATTGCCGCGGCGGTGTCTTCGCGGGCGGTGCCCGTCGCGCCGGGGAAGATTGCCTGCCCGACGCCGCCTTCGTCCACCTTGTAGATGCCCTTCGAGCTATGGAGGTCGATGACGACGTCCGGGTCGTGGTACTCGACGGCGGTCCAGATGGCGTTGGCGAGCGTGGAGTTGGACACGCCGCCGACGGGGAACTCGTCGTTCAGGTCGGTGCCGAAGGCTTTGCGCGTCCGGGTCGTCACCGCGGCCTTGTTAGCCTCTGGAATCACGACGAGCGTGCCCCGTTCTATCGTCCAGTTGGCGATGTTGTGAGCCGCGGTAAAGCCCGACACCTCGTTGCCGTGCATCCCACCGACGACGAGCGCGGTCGGTCCCGGTTCGCTCGATTCGACGACGTACACCTCCGTCTCGTTCACCGTTCCGGGGGCCAGTTTGTACGTCGAAACGGTCTGGTTGTCGGACTCCGAGAGGACCTGCATGTCGGGGTTCGGGAACGGTTCGGGCGTCGGCCACGGCGTGCGCGGCGTGGTCGCTGTCGTCTGCTGGGCACCCGCTGCACCCGGTGGGTCAGGGACCGCATCAGCGTCCAAGGGAGCCGACCCGTCACCGGTTGCAAAAAGCGCGGCGCCTGCACTCGCGACCACGACGACGGCTACGATTGCGGCCAACACTGCTCGCCTGCGTCCTCTCGCTGCCATTTATTGTACGTGTGTTAGCATCAGGGGGTATTTATTATCAGGCGCGTAGAACAGTCGTTATTCTCGGCATAATCCGTGAAACGGTCTCCGGGAGCGCCCTCAGAGGTGTTTCGAGACGTACGGACCGTCCTGGTGATAGCCCAGTTTCTTCCGGTAGTACTCGCGGACGCCGACGCCGGAGATGACGCTCATCTTGTCGTAGCCGGCGTCGCGGGCGAGTTCCTCCGCATGGGCGAGGAGTTTCTTCCCGTAGCCGCGGTGTTGCCAGTCGCCCTCGCCTTTCCCAACGCCGATTTCGTTGCCGTAGACGTGGAGTTCGCGGATGAGCGCGGCGTTGTCGAGTTCCCGGCGCACCGTGTTACCGGGGAAGCGTAGGCGACAGAAGCCGATGAGGAGGTCCTTTACGGGGTCCTCGAAGCTGATGAAGTGTTCTGTACCGCCTGCGGCTTCGTATTCGAGAACCTGTAACTCGATGTTCTCGGGGTCGGGGTCCTCGTCGTTCATGCCGACTTCGCGGGCGCGGATGTCGCGGCATTTACCACCCTTTTCCTCCAGTCGCTGTTCTGCGAGTTGACGGAGGTTGGACTTCCAGACGCCGGCGTCGATGAAGTCCGCGGGGATGTCGCGCTGGACGCGCTGGAGACGGGTGTACGGCGGAATCATGTCCATGACCTCGGCGACGATGTCCGCGGCCTCCTCGTTGTCGAGTGGCTCGTACTCGTCGCGTCGCCACATATCGTAGGTGATGGTGTCCCGAACCACGAGCGTCGGGTAGATTTTGAGGAAGTCGGGCCGCCAGTCTGGTTTCTCGAACAGTTGGCGGAAGTCCTCGACACACATCTCGCGTGTCATCCCGGGCTGGCCGGGCATCATGTGGAAGCCGACCTTAAACGCGGCATCGCGCAGGCGCTGGTTGGCGTCGAGCGACGCCTGAATCCCGTGCCCACGATGCATATCGCGGTTTACGCGCTCGTAGGTCGTCTGAACGCCCACCTCGACTTTCGTCCCGCCGAGGTCGAGCATCCGGTCGATTTGCTCCGGGTCACACCAATCTGGTTTCGTCTCGAAGGTGGTCCCGATGTTGCGGATGTCGCCCGTCTCGTTTTCGGCAATGACATCTTCGAGATATTTGAATTCGTAGTCGTCAAAATCCTGGGCGAAGCTCACGCCCTCTGCTGGTTCTGGGCGCTTGTCAACGTCGTAGTCGTTCAGGGCTTCGAGTGCGCGTTTGACGAACCACTCCTGATAGTCGTGGCTCCGGGCGGTCATCGTCCCGCCCATCAGGATGAGTTCGACCTTGTCCACGGGGTGGCCGATCTCACGCAACTGTTCGAGGCGGAGTGTGACCTGCCCGTAGGGGTCGTAGTCGTTCTGGACGCCGCGGGCGGCGGCGGGTTCGTGACCGGTGTAGCTTTGCGAACTGGAGAACTCGGAGGCTGGCCCGCCGGGGCAGTACAGACACTTCCCGTGGGGGCACATGTGCGGACTGGTCATGATGGCCACCGGCGAGACGCCGGAGGCGGTCCGAACCGGCTTTCGCTGGAGGACTTCGATGAGTTCCTCACGACGCTCGAACGGGCCATAATCGAGCAATTCGGTGTTCTTTGGAACCTTCGGTGAGGAGAACGCAGAACAGACGTTCAGTTTCTCTTTCTCCAAATTGTCGCTCGTGATGTCGCCGGCGAGAATCCGGTCTACGAGCTCAGCACAGGCCTGCTCGAACGCCTCGGTCTCCGTCGGGTCTTGCGTGTCAGTTCGCATCAGCTGTTGCTATGGGTAGGTCGTGGCGTGTTGCGAATAAGATTGTCGCTCGAAAACCGTCGGTTCGGGGTCCGTGGCCCCAGTTGGCACACGTATTTGTGGCCACCCGCTGTAGTGGCACCATGGCGCGTCCCACCGTAAATCCGCCCGAAGTCCTCGAATTCCACGTCGTCACGCCCGACCGCTGGGAGGACTTCGAGACCCTGTTCGGCGAGAGCGGGGCCTGTGACGGCTGCTGGTGTATGTGGAACCGACAGACACAAGCGGAGTACAACGCGAACCGCGGCGCGGCAAACCGCCAGCAGATGCACGACATCATCCACGACGACGGAAGACCGGGTATCCTCGCATTTCTCGATGGGGAACCGGCGGGCTGGTGCTCGGTCGCCCCACGCGAGACATTTGGCAGACTCGCCCGTTCGCCCGTCATGAAGCCCATAGACGACACGCTCGTCTGGTCCATCGTATGCTTCTACGTCGACCGCGCCGCGCGTGGGAGGGGACTCACCGTCGCCCTCCTCGAAGCCGCAAAAGAGTACGTCCGCGAGCAGGGTGGCTCCGTGCTCGAAGGCTACCCAGTGGACCCGCAGGGCGAGCGCGTTTCACCCACCTCGGCGTGGTACGGCTTTGCGAGCGCGTTCGCGGAGGCGGGGTTCGTCGAAGTCGCCCGGCGCAAGAAGACCCGTCCAATCGTGCGTTTCGACCTCGACGCAACGTAGTCACTCACGGGTGGTGAGAACGGAGAGAAGGTCCGATTACGCGAGCTTTTCTGCAACCGTCGCGATGACGGCGTCGAGAACGGCGTCGCGTTCGCCGACGAGGAATTCGAGTTTTCCGTCGTGTGCGCTGCGCGGCGTGACACCCGCGTTCGGGACGCGGAGGCGGGCGGCTTCGGCGATTTCGCGGACGTCAACAGCCGTGGTCGAGCGGATGTGAATCTCGTCGTCTGCGAGGCCGATGGTCACGAACGGTTCGCCCTCGCGGTTGCGACGGTGGACCTCGTCTAAGAGGAGTTCCGTCGGCGGGAAGTCGAACCGGTTCGTGTAAGCGTCGGTGTCGAGGACGGCGAAGTTGACGCCGCCTTCGTCCACGTAATCTAAGTTGGCCTCTGCGGTTTCGAGTTCGTCGTCGAGTTTCGTGCGGAACTGCTGGGCGATGTGGCTCGCGAGGCCGCCGACTTCGCCGAACAGGAGGTCGGTGATGACCTCGCGTTTGTCCTCGTAGGACTGGTAGTAGGCTTCGAGCGCGATTGCTTCACGGAGTTCGCGCGTGGCTGCTTCGTCGTAGCCAGCCTCGGCGGCGAGGTCGACGTACTGTGCCGGGGCGTTCTCCCAGAAGCTAACCGCGGGAAGGTGTGCGAGATCGTCGCGGACGCCGTTGTTGACGTTCGCGGCGACGTTCGCGCCGAGAACGGTGCTCGTGACGTTCGCGTCGAAGGACTCGTCTGCGAGGTTCGGGTTGACGATGGTGTCAACCACGGCTGCAATCTCCTCGTCTGCGACGGCCGCGTCGATGACGACCTTCGGCGCGCCGTAGATGTCGAGCAGTTCGAGGCCGTCTAAGGACTCCTTCGTGGAGCCAGCGGCGGCGAGCACGAACAGTGGGAACTGCTCGTCGTGGCGGTCGCGGTTTGAGAGCATGTTGGTGACGTCGCCGGTTGCGTCGTCCATGCCGTAGACGCCGTCCTGGAGCGGGCGGCGGTCGAAGTAGTGGTAAACCGCGTCTTCGCGGGCGTGTTCCTCGCGGATGAGAGGCAGCGTCGCACGCTCGATTGCGGCCCCGGTGAGGTAGCCGTCTACCGTCGCGCTGTGGCGGACGATGACTGGGCGACCCTCGATGACTGCGCGGCGGATGGCCGTCGCGACGTCTCGGATTTCTTCGGAGAGGGCGGAGACGATTTCGTCTTCTGCGAGCGGTTCGGCCGCTTCGGGACGGGCACGGGCGTCGAGAGCGTTCTTGAGTCGGCCTTCGACGGCGTCGCGCTCGCCACCTTCGAGGATGTCGAGGTCTTCGGTTTCGACCTGGAGTTCGTCGCGGCGCATCTCGACTTCTCCGTTCAGGCCGACGATGTCGCCGACTTCGACTTCGGGGTAGGCGCGGACGCCTGCTTCAACGAACGCGGCCGCATCGACGGTGCCAGTCTCGTCGCGGACGGTGAACACGGTCGGGCCGCTCGTCTGTCGGACACCGGTCACGGTGCCTTCGAGGCGGGCTTTCTGGCCGACGTGGTCAGAGAGGGTGCCGATTTCGACGCGCTCGTAGGTGACGCCGTCGTCTTCGTCGGATTCTGCCGGCGTCGCGGGCGTCTCGTCTGGCGTTTCGCGCTCGGTCTCGGTTTCGGTTTGCTGGTCTGCTTGCTGTTCAGACTGTCGTTCCGTTTGCTGTTCTGCCTGCTTTTGCTTGCGGCGTGCCTCGTCCTTTTCCTGTTTGGCTTTCTGCTTGTCAGAAAGCGTCTGTCGGACGACGGCGCGCTTTTCTTTCTTCGGCGAGTTCTCGGGGAGTTCGTCGCCGCTTGGCGTCTGAATGAGTTTGCCGCGGAACTCGTTGTCCGCCTGCCGGATGGACCACGCGAGGTCGATGTTGCCGTTGTTGTGAACCTTCTTGACCTGCACGTAGACGGCGTCGTCGGTGTCCCAGTCGAGGGAGTCGAGGCGCCGGTCCAGTTCGCTCTTGTGCAGCAGACCAGTGACGTGGTCGCCGATGTCGATGAACACACCGAACTCGGCGAAGCCGTCGACCGAGCCTTTGTAGAAGCGGCCGGGTTTCAGTTGTCCGGGTCGGTTACCAGTGAACTCGAAGACGACGTCCTCCTGGTGGACGTCGCAAATTGGGCCGTTAGCATCGGCCCCACAGATGATACACTTATCCATTAGCCGGTAAAAACGGTCCCGGCCTAAAACGGTTATCGGATTCCTGCTGTCAGCAAACTACTCGAACACCGGACTGTCTGCTTCGAGCGACTGGAGTCCCTCACGGATGTTTCGGGCGTCCTCGGGGAACAGGGCGACCTGCACCTCGTTTCCCTCCTCGTCGTGGAACACGAGTTTGACGCGTTTGTCGCCAAACTCCCGTACTTCCGCCTCGGTCACGTCGAACAACTTCGCCGTCGCGGACTTGTTCGCCGGCCCGACGTTCTTGAGCGCGCCGTCTTTCAACTCGACCATGAACTCAGAGAGGCTGAGCGTGAGCATGCCCGCCCCTTGTGGGCGCGGGGTCTAAACGATACCGAGGAGCACCGTTTCGAGCGCCGCGAAACCGCGGAACCCGAAGCCGAAGATGATGGCCGCGGGAATCGCACCGAGGACGGCCGCACGCGGCATCGAGACGCGGTGGACGCGGTGAACGCCGAGGATGAGCAAAAACGCACCGTACGCCGTACAGGCGACCCGGAGTTCGGGTATCGGAAGTCCCGCGAACACGCAGGGGGCCGCAGAATAGGCGAGCAACTGCACCGTCTCGCTCACGCCGCCGCGCTCGGGCGCGAACGGAATCAGGATGAGCGTCTGGACCGCCGCGGTCAGGTGCAGCGCCGCCGGTGCGACGAGGAGGGCGGCGAGCGCGAGCGCGAAAACGAACGAGAGCGCGGGTTGCCCGCCGAGGACGGGATAGGCGTTCTCGACGAGCAGAAAGCGAGTCGCTTCCTCCACGCTGACGACGAGCGCGGCGAACACGAGGCCAGGAGCCTGGTCGCCGGGCGCGACCGCTGCGCGGAAGAATCGTCGAGGGCGGACGAGCACTTCGACCCACGCCTGCGCGAGCGCGACCGGGCCGCGGTCACGTCCGCCGGTCGGGTTTTCGACCCACTGAGTCACAGGTGGTCTAGTCGCTGCGAAGGGTATGACAGTTGCGACAGCGCGCCTCGTAGCTCTCCTCTGCGCCCACGAGAATCGTCGGGTCGTCTTCGTGGGCTGGAACGCCGTCGATGAACCGCTGGGTGCGGGTCGCCGGTTCGCCACACTCGACGCAGATGGCCTGAACCTTGTCCACGTACTCGGCGACGGCGATGAGGTCAGGAACCGGGTCGAACGGGTCGCCTCGGAAGGTCTGGTCCAGCCCGCTCGCGATGACCCGGCGACCGTCAGCCGCGAGGTCCTCGCAGACGGCGACGAGTTCGTCGGAGAAGAAATTGGCCTCGTCGATGCCCACGACCTGCTCGCCGTTCAGTGCCTCGAAGATTTCCGGCCCGGGGTCGTCAGGGTCCACGACGAGCGCCTCCCACTTCGCGCCGTCGTGCGAGCCGATGGTTTCGGTTCCGTAGCGGTCGTCGATGGAGGGTTTGAACGCCGCCACCTCTTGCCCGGCGATTTCAGCGCGCCTGAGTCGGCGGAGCAACTCCTCTGTCTTCCCGGAGAACATACAGCCGGAGACCACCTCGATCCACCCGCTGTTGGTGATTGCGTGCATACCCTGTAGACGAACGAGCTAGCATCAAAATAGTTGTCAATCACGGCGGGCAGACAGTCAGGAACCGCTAGTCGCTCGCGCCGACGTTCTCTTCGCTCTCGACCGTGTCCGGGTCAGCCTCGATGTTCCAGAACTGCACCACACGACGGCCCAGCGTGCGAACCCGCTTTTCCATGTCTTCGTCGACGAACTCCTCGTCGTAGAACTGGTTTCGGACGCCCGGAATCGCGGCCTGGTGGGGGAGTACCCACGCGCCGAGCGACCGGCCGACGCTCCGGAGATGTTCGAGGGCGGTGGTCGGGAAACGTCCGCCAGAGACCGCGAGCAACCCGACCGTCTTGTCGTCGAATTCGTCGAATCCAGCGTAGTCGAGGATGGTCTTGAGCGGCGAGGAGTACGACCCGTGGTACATAGGCGTCCCGAGGATGATGGCATCTGCCTGCTGGAGGGTTGCCATGAGTTCCGGCACGTCGCCGGGTTCCCTGTTATCGGCGTCGAAAATCGGGATGTCGAGCCCGCGAGGGTCAACGAGTTCCGTCGTCGCCCCCGCTAGCTCCGCCTCGTCGAGTGCGTGACGCAGGGCGATTCTGGTGAAACTCTCGTCGCGCAGACTTCCACAAACGGCGACGACGTGAGGGGTAGGTGCCATAGTCTCGATTCGCCGCCGGGTCGTCAAAAGTGAGGTGGTTTCTGCCGTCAGCGACGCAGGGACGCCTCGCCCGTCGCGGCGTCGAACTCGACCAGTTCGTCCGCGTCGAGGTCGGAGAGGAGTCCGGCGAGCCACTCGCGGCCGTGGTCACCCTCGGGTGTGTAATCGACCCGGACGCGTGGGCCGAGTTCGTCGAGGGTGAGCGAATCGTACTCCTTCAGGACGTTCACGACGCGCCCGCGGAACTGTCGTCTACTCCCTTCGAATTTCGGCTGAGTTGGCACGTCCGGCGCGGTGAAGTCGCCCGTCTCGTAGGCGTGACACCACGCTCGCCACGGGCACTGCGCCCCGTCGCAGTCGGGGACTTTTCCGCACGCAATCCCGCCGAGTTCCATGATGGCGTTGTTCCAGACGCGGGAGTCGCCCTCGGGCATGAGCCGGTTGGCCGCTTCCTCGAAGACGGCATCGTCGTCGGGTAGGTCGAAGGCACGGTACGTGACGCGCTTTACGTTCGTGTCGACCACGGCGTCGCCCTTGTTGAAGGCGAAACTTGCCACCGCATTGGCGGTGTACGGGCCGACGCCCATCAGTTCCTGGAGGGTGTCGGGAGTCTCTGGGAACTTGCCGTCGAACTCCTCGACCACCTGCCGGGCGGCCTCGTGGAGGTACTTCGCCCGGTTGTTGTACCCGAGGCTCATTTCGCTCCAGAAGCCAACCACGTCGGCGCGGTCTGCGTCGGCGAGCGCCTGCGGAGTCGGCCAGTTTTCGAGAAACGCCTCCCACGCCTCGACGACGCGCCCCAGTTGCGTCTGCTGGCTCATCACCTCGGAGACGAGAATGGCGTAGGGGTCGTCGGTCCGCCGCCACGGGAAGTCGCGGTGGTCCGCCTCGTACCACTCGACCAGCGCCTGCTGGACCGCAGGCAGGTCCTCGGACAGGGACCACTGAACATCAGACATGCCGAGGGGTAGGAAAAGCGCGCGTTTAGGGGTAGTGATTTTCTGGTATCCCGTGGTGGAGACAGCATGGACCGACAGAACGTGTCGAGTGGGACGGAGTGGGAACAGCTTGTAGGGTATTCGCGGGCGGTTCGTGTCGGAAACCGCGTGTCCGTCTCGGGAACGACAGCCACAGACGAATCGGGGACCATCGTCGGCAAAGACGACCCCGCCGCCCAGACGAAGCAAACCCTCGAAAATGTGGGCAAGGCGCTCGAAAAAGCTGGCGCAGGCTTCGAAGATGTGATTCGAACGCGCATCTACGTGACCGACATCGACGACTGGGAGGCGATTGGCCGAGCTCACGGCGAGGTGTTCGGAGAGATTCGCCCGGCGACGAGCATGGTGGAGGTACGCCGACTCATCGACCCGGCGATGCTCGTCGAAATCGAAGCCGAGGCCGTGGTTACAGAGCCACCACTTTGAGAAGGTTCCTGAAACCCGCCTCGGGTGGAGGGTATGGAAACCAGGCGCGTCGCACTCTTTCTGGTGAGGATTGTGCGCCTCGTTGTGGGGGTTTTCTCTCGCGATAGTGGAGCGACGATTTTTGGCTTCTCCGCCGTCTTCGGTGCCCTGTTCTGGTACGTGTTCGGGTCGATTATCGACGCAGAAAATCGCACCACCGAGTGAGCAGGCGAAAATCGTTTTGCCACGGCCACCCACCTACCCGCTATGAGTCTCGACGACCTGTCGGAAGACATCGAGCATCAGTATACCGCACTCGACGATTCGCTGCCCGTGTCGCTCGACCGGGAGACGAAAAACGAACTCGCCATGCTCACCACCGCCCTCGAACCTGACAACCCGGACGAGCTCGTCCGCCGGGCGGTCCACCTGTTGTTCCAGTCCATCGTCGACCGCGGGACGCTCGATTTCCACCTCCGACGGCGCTACGACGTGACCTACGACGAGTACCTCTCTGGGATGACCTACGAGGACATGACCGGCGGCGGCTACGACTACCCCCAGCGCGACGACGAGCGTCGCTACCAGTTCTGATTACTCCGGGCGTTCGAGCGAGAATCGGTCCGTCGTCTTCGCGTACCAACTTCCAGAGAGACGGCCCACGGCATCGAGTTTCTCCACGTCGAGTTTGCCGCCTGTCGTCACCGAATCGTCGACGTACACGTTCACGACTTCGCCGAGGACCATCGAGGACGCGCCGACGTCCACGAAGTCGGTGAGGCGACACTCGTAGGCGACCTTGATGCCTGCGACGCGCGGTGGAGCCACCTTCGTCGATGCCACGCGGTCCAAGCCGGCGTGGTCGAACTCGCTTTCGCCGTGAGGGAGCGTCGCGGAACTCTCGTTCATCTGTGTCGCGAACTCCTCGGTGACGACGTTCACGACGAACTCCTCGGTGTCGAGGACGTTCTTCGGCGTGTCTTTGAGGTCGTCGCCGCGGTCCACGGGCGCGAACATTATCGTCGGCGGGTCGACGCTCACGACGTTGAAAAACGAGTACGGCGCGAGGTTATCGACGCCGGCTTCGCTGCGGGTACTCACCCACGCGATTGGCCGGGGGACGACGCCGGCGGCGAGCGTTCTGTACAACGTTCCATCGAGCGTGGTTGGGTCGATTTCCATGAGTAGTGTGCCCGGACGGGATCGCCCCGCCTGCGAGATGCCTGTGGTTCAGCGCCGGGTACAAATGAGGGTGCTGGTGACGGAACGTGTACGACCCTCATGGTTGTTCAGCCAAAAGTAGGCAGGGTTTTATAGGAGACTGCTGATTACACAAGCGATATCACTGGCACGTGGGACTGTCAGTGAGAGACTGGGGGGTCGAACGGTGACTAACAACCGATATAACACCATGTTCAACAACGCAGTAGGAGAGGGGAGTGGGGTGGAAACGACCGGCGATGCGTGGGCAGCACTTGACGTGGCAGAGCCACTCTGCCACATCGTCGAACCATACGAAGACGAACCCGACGAGTGTACGCTCTTCCCGCTCAACGCGAGCGAGGAGGCGCGGCTGACGACGTGGATTTCCGCGGCGGAGGGGTCGTTCGTCAGCGTCGAAGAGATGTGCTAGCCGACGCTCAGAACAGGCCCACGCCCACCGCGTAGGGCCACGTCACGCCGCCGAGGGCGAGCAAGAGGAGCACGCCACCGAGCAGGCCGACGTTTTTCAGGAAGGCCGTCATTTCCGACTGCTGCTGGTCTGCCGGCGCATTCCAGAAGTCGTGCATCTTCGGCGTCGTGACGAGGAGGAACACCGCGAGCGCGCCGGCTCCGACGACGGGATAGAACCCGAGAATCACCGAGAGGCCGCCGAAGACGAGGAGGCCTCCAGAGAGGAGCACCGAGAGCTTCGGCGCGGGCACGCCCTTCATGTCAGCGTAGCCAGTCATCTGTTCGGTCTGCATGAAGTGGTTGAATCCGGTGAACGCGAGCATCCCGCCGAGCAGGACACGAGCGAGCAGGAACGCGACCGCCGCACCGGTCGTCTCGAACACCATTATTTGCGCACCTCCTCGGGCCGACGAGGTTGCACGACGATACTGAATTTCGTGTGGGTAGCTGGTTGCATCACGTTACTGGCTCGGACCCACGCGAATATATGATTTAGCTGACATTGGTGTAACCAGGGTGGATAGATGCCCCCACGTTACACGAATGTAATTGCTACGGGGTCACACGGCGAAAAGCAGTGTCGCGCTCAGGCGTATTTCTCGGGGTAGGCGTCGGCGAGGAGGTCATGCTGGTCGGCGAAGCGTTCGCGAATCGGGTCGATGATGTCCGAGATGTACGCACCCGTCGCGTTCTTCAGGTCGAGCGGGTGCAGTTCTTCTGACACAAAATCGGCTTCGAGTTCGTCGTACGACTCGTAGACGATGTTGCCGCCGTACTTCTCCGGGCGCTCGATGACGAAGGTCTCGCCGCGCTCTGCGAGAATCGGGAAGACGAGGAAGCGGAGGTATTCGAGGACGCCGTTTTCCTCGACTTCACCCTGCGGGCAGTAGGCGTCGTTTATCTTCACGATGACGTCGTCCTCGTCGTCGGTGAGGTTCACCTTCGAGGATTCGTCCGAAGCGCTCATCTTGCCGCCCGTGAGGCCGGAGAGCAGCGGGGCGAACACGCAGATAGGAGCCTCGTAGCCGTGTTCTGGGAGAATCTCGCGGCTGAGCATGTAGATGCCGCGCTGGTCGATGCCACCGTAGGCGATGTCGGCGTCGAGCGCGGGGATGTCGAGCGTCTGCATCAGCGGGTAGATGAGGCCGCCGAGTTTCGGGTTGTCGCTCTGGCGGACGACTTCGCTGCCCGCACGCTGGACGCGACTGATGGTCGTGTCCGCGGCCATGCGAAGCAAGTCGAGGGAGTACCAGCTATCGAGTTCGAAGTCGCGTCCCCGGACGAACTCGATTTGCGACCCGTCCGCACCGGCGGCGTCGATCATGCCCTCGATGGCCTCCTGATAGTAGTCGGTCCGGGCGTCGAGCAAGTCGAACGGACTCTTCTCGTCGTCCAGATGAGCGTGCAGGTCGGCGACCAGCACCTTCACCTTCAGGCCAGCGTTGAGAAAGTCCGCAAGCTTTCGCATCGTCGTGAAGTGCCCGATGTGCATCTCGCCGGTCGGAGCGTACCCGATGTAGACAGTGGGCGTCTCCTTTTCGTCGAAAATGGCCTCCAGTTCCTCCTCGGTGACGACCTCCTCTGTATTGCGCGAAACGAGGTGTACGCGCTCCTCTCGGTCCATAGTCCCGGTTGCCGTGGCCCGTGGTTAAAGGGTTTGATTCTCTGTACAATCGTCCACCGTGAGAAACGGCGAGATTATCTCACCTCCCAGCGTACCAACACTATCGTGTCCGCGATGTACCCTGCGGACTCGCGTTCCCGCGAATACGCGGTGTTGGTAGGGGGTGACGGCGAGTCGGGCCCGGTGCTTGCAGTGCTCGAAGAGTCCGTACCTTCGACCACGTTTTCTACCAGCCTCGAACCGGACAGCGACGCCATCGAAGCGCGACTACAGCGGGATGTGTTCGATTGCCTCGTCCTCGTCGCTGGAGACGAGTTTTTCGAGTCCGTCAAACGGCTCCGTCCCGCATTTCCGACGCTTCCCCTCATCTGCGTCGCCGAGTCAGCCCCAATTCACGTCGCGTCACTCGTCGCCGCAGACCCCGCTATCGATTACGTCCCGACCACAGCCCTGTTCACACTGCCGGACAGAATCGAAAGCGCCGTCGAACGAGCGGCCGACAACGGCGCAATCGCCGACGGAGAGCAGACGATTCTGGACGGCATCGAGGACATCTTCTACATCTACAGCCCGGAAAACCGGCTCGTGAAGTGGAACGGTGCCCTGCGAACGGTGAGCGGATACACGGACGAGGAACTCGCGGCAATCGACATCGTCGAACTCGTCGCCCCGGAAGAAAGAGACCGGGTCAGACAACACCTGCAGGCGCTCCCGGCGACTGAGCCGGTCGTCATCGAGATGGACGTGTACACGAAAGGCGGCGACCGGTTGCCCTACGAGTTCCGGAGCATCCCGCTTTCCGGCCCGGATGGAGCGCCAATCGGTCGCTGTGGCATCGGTCGCGACATATCGGAGCAAGTGGTCCGAGAACGGGCACTCGAAGAGAGCGAGACCCGATATCGGACGCTCGTCGAAGGTTCGCCGGACCCGATCGTCGTAACGACGGACGACACGCTCGTGTTCGCGAACGAAGCGTTCCTCTCGATGGTCAGTCAGGACCGCGAAACCGTCCTCGGTGCGCGAATCTTCGATTTCCTCCCACAGGACGACCACGACGAGGCGACAGAACTCATCGAGCAGTTGCTCACTGGTGGGGACGTCGAAATGCCACTCCAGCGTGAGGTGTTGATAAATGGACAGCAGCGAATCGTCGAAGCCATCTCGAAACCCATCGTCTTCGACGGCGAGCGGGCGCTTCTCGCACACATCAAGGATATCACGGACCAGGCGCGCTACGAACGAGCACTCACCGAACTCCACCGAACGGCGACCCAGTTTATCACCTGTACGACGGCCCCGGCGGTGTACAACGTCGCAATCGGGGCGGCGAAAGACATCATCGGACTCCCTGTCAGTACCTTCTATCACCTCGACGAAACCGGTGACACACTCGTCGATGCCACGCCGACACTGGACGGTGAACGGAACGCCGAACCACGCGGCTCGAACCTCTGGAACATCTTCGTTTCAGGCGAACCGGCGTACATCGAGGACGCAGACCCGGACGACAGCCCCATCGACAAACCGCTTCGCAGCTGTCTGGCGATACCAATCGGCGTCCACAGCGTCTTCGTCGCCGGGTCCCAGACCGAGCCAAAGCTCTCCACCTCGGCGAAAGAACTGGCGAACCTCCTCTCTGTGTACGTCGAGAACGCCCTCGAACGAGCAGACACCGAGCGCGCGATACGCGACCGCGACCGCAGACTGGCAGAACAGACCGAGGCGCTCGCTCACCTGAACCAGATCAACGACACGATTCGACGCATCAACCGGTCGCTGTTGCAGGCGCGGAGTCGCGAAGAGATACTCCACGCCGTCTGCGAGCAGTTGCAGGCGTCGTCGAAGTACGCGTTCGCCTGGGTCGGGGAACCCGTAAACGGCGGGTTCACGCAGGTGGTGCAGGCGGGGATTTCCTCCCAGTACGCCGCACAGCTCGAAGCCGCCGCCGGCCCGGACGCCCCACTGTTCGCACTCGGGCAAGACGCGCTCGATACGAACGTCGTTCAGGTGGTCCAGAACGTCCTCGCCGTGCCCGAGTGGCGGTCGCTGCGCAAGGACGCACTCTCCGGGTCCTACAACGCCGTCGCCGCGGTTCCGATTGGCCGCCACATGGCAGAGAGTATCCTCTTTTTACACGCAGAGGAGGCGTTCACCTTCGGAGAGCGAGAACAGGAGATAATCGGGGAACTCGGCCAGCTCATCGGCTACGCGCTCGAATCGATTGTGCGAAAATCCTCGACGCTCACCGAATCAGCCCTCGAACTCGAACTCGAAAGCGACGACGAGAGTTCGTTGCTCAACCAGCTCTCTGCGGGATTCGGCTGTACGGTAACCCTGGAGGGATACGTCCCCGAAGATACCGAGACGGCAATCGCATATATCGGCGTCCAGGACGGCGGAGAGCGCTCCGAAGCCGAGTTCCTCGCCGTCTCCGAGACCATCGAGTCCGTGCGTCTACTGGTGGCAGAAACGACGAGCGCGATATACGAGGCAGTCATCACGGAACTGAACATCCTGCCCGTCATCGCCAGATTTGGTGCGTCACTCGAATCACACGAATCGACCGACGGGAACTCCACGCTCGTCATCCGCCTGCCAGCGACCGCGCCCGTTCGAGCGTTCGTCCACGCCCTCAAAGACGTCTATCCCCGGATTCGACTCGTCGCGCGAAGAGAGGTCTCGCGGCCCGCAAAATCGGTGACCGAGATTCGCGGCCGATTCCTCGAAGGCCTGACGCCCCGCCAGGCAGAGGCGGTCAAAATCGCGTACTACGGGGGCTTTTTCGAATGGCCACGACACAGTTCGGCGGAAGAACTCGCAGACCATCTCGACATCTCCTCGCCGACGTATCTCTACCATCTGCGGGCCGCAGAGCGCAAACTGTTCGAACTCGTATTCGAGGCGACTCTAGGTGACTAGAGTTCACACCGTCCATCGTACGAAATGACTAGTGTACGAACCTATGTCTCGAAGAGTACTGAGTGCAGTTGCGGAAAGTGAGCAATCCCACGCTTCGTGGACCGAAATCGAAGTGTACCCCTACCCCCACCCACCTCAACCGCCCGTGGCGTCCCCCCGACACGGGCGTGCTGACTTACCGCAACCGTCAGAGGCACGCGACTCCCGTCGAGTTACGCCGACCGGACTGAATCGTACGCTCACCGGTTTCCTCGACGGACGTCATTTTAGACCCGTTACCCAGGCGAATGACAGCGCCACCGAGTCGAACTCGTTAACTTTCCCACACCGCTTTCACGAACCATGAACGACCTCCCCGCATTCGGCCTCGGGACGTACCTTCAAGACGACCACGACCAGTGTGTCGCGAGCGTCGAAACGGCACTCGACGTCGGCTATCGCCACATCGACACCGCCCAGGAGTACGGCAACGAAGCCGCTGCCGGCGAAGCAATCGAGAACGCGGCAGTTCCACGCGAGGACGTCTTCCTCGCCTCCAAAGTCGAGACCGGAAATCTCGCCTACGAAGACGTTCTCTCCACGACTCGCGAGAGCCTCGACAGGCTCGGCGTGGACACCCTCGATCTGCTCTACGTCCACTGGCCACTCGGGGAGTACGACCCCGAGGGAACCCTGCGGGCGTTCGACGAACTGTACGACGACGGCCTCATTCGCCACGTCGGGCTCTCGAATTTCACCCCGGACCTGCTCGACGAGGCGCTCGGCCAGCTCTCCGCACCGCTCTACGCCCATCAGGTCGAGATGAACCCGCTCTGCCAGCAGGACGAACTCAGAGCGATGGCAGAAAACGAGGACCACCACTTCGTCGCCTACTCGCCACTCGCGCAGGATGAGGTGTTCGACATTCCAGAACTGCAGGAAATCGCCAGCGAGCACGACGTGAGCGAAGCTCAGGTCAGCCTCGCGTGGCTCCGCGAAAAGGGTGCGAAGGTCATCCCGAAGGCGACCAGCCGCGAGCACATCGCCGACAACTTTGCCGCGCGTGACCTGACGCTCACCGACGCAGATATCGCGAAGATAGACGGCATCGAGCGCGAGGAGCGCACCGTCGAATTCGACGCCGCGCCGTGGAACCAGTAACTCAAGCCTCTTCTTCGAAGTTGAGGCAGATGGAGTTGATGCAGTAGCGTTTCCCAGTGGGGTTCGGCCCGTCGTCGAAGATGTGCCCGAGGTGGCTGCCGCAGTTCGCGCAGTGGACCTCGGTGCGAACCATCCCGTGACTGGTGTCACGCTCGAACTCGACTGCCCCCTCGATGGCGTCGTAGAAACTCGGCCACCCCGAGGAGGTGAACTTCGTATCCGAGGTGAACAACTTCTGGCCGCATCCCTTGCAGGTGTATGTGCCGGGGTCGTCCTTGTCGATGAACTCTCCGGTGTACTTCGGTTCCGTCCCCTGCTCGCGGAGGACTTTGTACTCCTCCTCGGTGAGGATTTCTCGCCACTCGTCGTCAGATTTTGGGACCTCTCGGGTGGCTGGTTGCTCGCTCATGGCGGTGTATTGGTGCGCGAGGCTCTTTTGGGTTTGGTCGAGTGATGCAGTCGCTCACCGCCTGAAAAATCGAAAAGCGAGACGCGATTATTCGATGACGATGAGCACGTCGCCCATGTTGACGCTCTCGCCTTCGGAGACGCTGACGTGTGTGACAGTACCAGAGGCACTGGCGACCACGTCGTTCTCCATCTTCATGGCTTCCAAGACGCAGACGACGTCGCCGGAGGTGACCTCGTCGCCCTCGTCTACGTTGACGGCGAGGATGGTACCCTGCATCTCGGCTTTGACCTGCTGGCCGTCTGTCGGGGCGCTTCCAGAGTCACTGTCGTCGCCGTTCTTGCTCGATGGGCGCGGGGCGGAGGACTGCTTCTTGCCGCTCGACGCGGTTGCGGCGACGGCCGGTGCGCCGTGTTCCTCCAGATTGACCTCGAAGCGCTTGCCGTTGACTTCGACGACGAACTCGCGTTCGACCGTCTCCTCGTCTTCGGCGTCGCCGGTCTTCGTCGGCCCCCACTTTTCCTGAGCGTCCTTGATGCGTTCGACGTCGAGTTCCTCGTCGAGGTACTTCGTCGTGTGCGTACCCGCGACGAACTGCTCGTCGGTGAGCATGAGGCGGTGGAACGGGATGACCGTCACGATGCCCTCAATGTCGAACTCCTTGAGCGCGCGCTTCGACCGGGCGATACACTCCTCGCGGTCTTTGCCGTACACGATGAGCTTGCCAATCATCGAGTCGTAGTCGCCGCCGATTTTGTCGCCCTGGCGGAGCGCGTCGTCCATGCGGACGCCGATGCCGCCCGGCGGGGCGTACGTCTCGAGTGTGCCGGTGGCGGGTGCGAAGTTGTTCGCCGCGTTCTCGGCGTTGATGCGGAACTCCATCGCGTGGCCCTCGATTTCGACGTCCTCCTGTTCGAAGCCGAGTTCTTCGCCCATGGCGACTCGCAGTTGCCACTTCACGATGTCGATGCCCGTGATTTCCTCGGTCACGCAGTGTTCGACCTGAATCCGGGTGTTCACTTCGAGGAAGTAGAACTCGCCGTCCTCGACGAGGAACTCGACGGTCCCCGCGTTCACGTAGTCGGAGGCCATGACACCCTGGCGGGCGGCCTCGCCGATTTCGGCGCGGAGTTCGTCGGAGAGGGCCGGACTTGGCCCCTCTTCGATGACCTTCTGATGGCGGCGCTGGAGCGAACAGTCGCGCTCGCCGAGGTGGCGCACGTTGCCGTGCTGGTCTGCGATAATCTGCACCTCGATGTGGCGTGGCGCTTCGAGGTACTTTTCGACGTATACGGACGGATTGTCGAAGTAGGCTTCACCCTCGCGCTGGGCCGACTCGAACTTGTCCTGCGCTTCCTCCGCGGAGTTGACGACCTTCATCCCGCGGCCGCCACCGCCACCCTCTGCCTTGATGGCGACGGGGAAGCCGTGTTCCTCGCCGAAGGCTTCGACTTCCTCGCCGGAGGTGACGGGGTCCGTCGTCCCGGGGACGATTGGGACGCCTGCGGCCTCCATCAGTTTGCGAGCCTTCGTCTTCTCGCCGAGTTGCTCCATCGATTCCGAACTCGGGCCGACCCAGGTGATGCCCGCGTCGGCGACTTTGCCGGCGAACTCTGCGTTCTCCGCGAGGAAACCGTAGCCGGGGTGGATGGCATCTGCATCAGCCTTCTCTGCGGCCTCGATGACAGCCTCGTGGTCGAGGTAGGACTCCGCGGCGCGGGCTGGACCGATGTTGTACGCTTCGTCCGCGTAGCGGACGTGACCGGCGTTTTTGTCTGCATCACTGTACACTGCGACGGTGCCGATACCGAGCTCTTCACAGGCACGCATGACGCGGACTGCGATTTCACCTCGGTTGGCGACGAGAACCTTATCGAACATTTGTGAATATGGGTGTGTTGAATATCCGGTTATCTCATTCTATCGGTTCGGCCTGCGGCCGCCCACGCGCTTTGCGGGGCACCGTCGGGAACCCGAACGGTACGTTGTTGGAGCGCCTCCATCCGGCCAGCGAACGTCCAGCGCTGGCCCTCCCACGTCTCCTCGTCTGCGTCCGCCGCGGCGGCGGCGAGGTCCTGTAAGTGCGCGCCGATGGAGGCGGCGATGGCGGCGGCCTCGTCTGCGTCCGCGTCGTCGATGTCGAGTGCGGCGAGGAGGTCTTCTACGTTCATCTCAGAGTGGGATGTTGCCGTGTTTGCGGTCCGGCTGGCTCTTGCGTTTCGTCCGGAGCATCTTCAGGTCCTGGATGAGGCGCGGACGCGTCTCCTGTGGCTCGATGACGTCGTCTACGTAGCCCTTCTCCGCGGCCTCGTAGGGGTTCGCGAAGGCGTCGCGGTACTCGTCGATGAGTTGCTGGCGCTTTTCCTCCACGTCGTCTGCGTCGGCCAGTTCCTTGCGGTAGAGGATGTTCACTGCGCCCTGTGGCCCCATCACGGCGAGTTCCGCCGTCGGCCAGGCGTAGTTCACGTCCGCCCCGAGGTGCTTCGAGGCCATCACGTCGTAGGCGCCGCCGTAGGCCTTGCGCGTGATGACGGTGAGCAGTGGCACCGTGGCCTCGGAGTAGGCGTAGAGCAGTTTCGCGCCGTGTTTGATGATGCCGTTGTGCTCCTGGTCGGTGCCGGGCATGAACCCGGGCACGTCCACGAACGTCACGATTGGGATGTTGAAGGCGTCACAGAAGCGCACGAAGCGAGAGCCCTTCAGACTGGAGTCGATGTCGAGGGTGCCTGCGTTAATCTTCGGCTGGTTCGCCACGACGCCGACGGCGTGGCCGTCGAGTCGGGCGAAGCCGATGGTGATGTTTCGTGCGTACTTCTCCGCAACTTCGAAGAACGAACCCTCGTCGACGACTTTGTCGATGACGTTGACGATGTCGTAGGGCTTCTGTGGCTGGTCCGGGACGACTTCCTTGAGTTCGTCGTCCATCCGCTCTGGGTCGTCCCACGGTTCGACGCGTGGTGGGTCCTCGACGTTGTTCGAGGGCATGTACGAGAGCAGGCGACGAATGTCGTCGAGGGCTTCCTTTTCGTCGGCCGTCGAGAACTGGGCGACGCCACTCTTCGTGTTGTGAGCGCCCGCCCCGCCGAGTTCTTCCATCGTGATTTCTTCGCCCGTGACGGTCTTGATGACCTCCGGGCCGGTAATCATCATGTGGCTCGTGTCCTCGACCATCAGGATGAAGTCCGTGATGGCGGGGGAGTACACCGCGCCGCCGGCACACGGCCCCATGATTGCCGAAATCTGTGGGATGACGCCCGACGCCTGTTGGTTGCGGTGGAAGATGTCCGCGTAGCCCGCGAGCGAGACGACGCCTTCCTGAATCCGCGCGCCGGCAGAGTCGTTTAGCCCGATGATTGGAGCGCCGACTTCCATGGCTTTGTCCATCACCTTCACGACCTTCTCGGCGAACACTTCACCGAGCGACCCGCCGAAGACGGTGAAGTCGTGAGCGAACACGAAGACAGTGCGCCCGTCCACTTCGCCGTAGCCCGTCACGACGCCGTCGCCGGGAATTTGCTGTTCTTCCATCCCGAAGTTGTGCGACCGGTGGGTGCGCAACTGGTCGAACTCGGTGAACGTATCGTCGTCTAAGAAGTAGTCGATGCGCTCGCGCGCGGTGAGTTTGCCCTTGTCGTGCTGGGCTTCGATTCGGTCTTCGCCGCCGCCAAGGAGGGCTTCCTCGTGTTTCTCGCGTAGCTCCTCGATCTTCTCTTCCATGGTCACGGGGAATCACCCCATACCGCATTCATGCTAGGTCGATACAGAAGCGCCACAAAAAGGGTTCCGCAAGGAGGCAAATCTCCCTTCGACAGTTGTCGAATTTACAGGACGGAGGTCGGACCCCGGAGGCCGGCGAAGGCCACCAGTCCAAGGGCGACGCTGAGCACAACGGTCATCCACGTCTCGATTGCACCCGCCATGCCGAGCGCCCCGAAGATGCCCGTGAGCAGCGTGAACAGCAAGAACAGCGGGAGGAGGACGCCGACGGCGAGCAGCCACGGCGACGCGAGTGAGCGACCGAAATCGGACGCTCCCTTCGCGAATTCGTCGATGGCGTCCCGGCCGAGCACCCAGCCGACGAACAACAGGAACGCGAGCAGTCCAGCGGTGAGCATCAGGTCGACGAGCGTGCCCGCGATGAACTCGAACACCGGCGGCCGGAGTGCATTGACCGTCATCGTGAGCGACACCAGCGCGAGCATCCCGCCGGTGGCGTACTTGCGCTCGATGCCGAACTCATCCACGAGGAATGAGACAGGGATTTCGAGCATACTGATGGAACTCGACAGTGCCGCGAGGGTCACCACACCGAAAAACAGGGTGGCGATGAGGATTCCCGTCGAAATCCCACCGACGGACGGAAGGTTCGCGAACGCTCCGGCGATGCCGACGAACAGCGCGCCCGGCCCGCTCGTGCCCGCCGCGTCGGGGGCGAAACTGAACAGCAGTGGGAAGACGACGAGGCCCGCGAGCACACCGACGAACGTGTTGAGGACGGCGATTGCCGACCCGTCGAACGGGAGCGACCGGTCCTCGCCGAGGTACGAGGCGTAGGTAATCATCGTCCCCGCACCGATGGAGAGGGTGAACAGCGCCTGTCCGGCGGCGGCCGGAAGGATGTCAAAGAAGTTCGCTTGCAGGTAGCCCCAGTCGGCCCCGAGGTAGAAATCGTACCCCGCCATCGCGTTCGGCTGGAAGAACGCCCACCCGGCGAGCGCGAGCAACAGGGCGACGATGGCCGGCATCATCACTTTCGTGGCGACTTCGATGCCCCGGCGCACACCGGCAAAGACGATGATACCGGTCAGCACGAGGAAGACAAGGCCGAAACCGACGGACCCGGTGGTTCCGAATGCGATGGAGTCGTAGTACCCACCCGGCGACCCGAAGTACGCGCCGGTCGGACTGGCGAGGAAGTAGCGCAGAATCCACCCGCCGACGACACTGTAGAACGACAGCAAGACGACCGCGGTGACGACGCTGAACCCACCGACGAGTTCCCACGCCCGGGAGCCAGAGAGTTTCTTGAGTGCGCCCGCAGGGTTGCGTTTCGCCCGCCGTCCGATGACGAATTCGCCCAGCAAACCGGGGACGCCGACGAGGAGCACGATACCGAGATAGACGATGAGAAAGGCACTGCCGCCGTTTTCCGCCGTCATCCAGGGGAACCGCCAGATGTTCCCCAGTCCGACGGCGCTGCCGACGGCCGCGAGAATGAACCCAACTCGGGTTGCCCAGGTTTCTCGTGTCATTGGAACGCACTCGCAAAGGCGCACCTAAGTTACTTTCGAGTTGCGATTAGTCAACTCCCCAATAACATGGCGATACAGCCGCTCAGGCGGCCGATTTCGGGGTAAAAATGGTGAGGATTAGCGCCCTTAAACCGGCGGCATGATGCCTTCTTCCATCAGCGTCTGGATGCCGAAGCCGAGGGTCACGACGACGCCAAGGAGAACGAGCGTTCTAACCGTCCAGAGCCACGTCAGGCTGAAGGTCGTTCGGTCTTTCATACCTTTGAGCAGTTCTGTACTCGCAGTGCCTCCGAGCACCCAGCCGACGAACAGCAGGAGCAGGAGGACGCCGAATGGCAAGAGGAACTTGTAGGCGAGCGTGTCGAACCAGCCGAGCCACGCCGTGTCGAGTGCAGAAGGGATACCGAGGGCGAAGATGACGCCCCCGATGGCAAAGGCAGCGGGTTTGCGGCTGACGCTGGTGTTGTCCACGACGTAGGCGACGACGACTTCGAGCAGGCTGATTGCCGACGAGAGAGCAGCAATCAGGACGACGAAGAAAAAGACGACGCCGACGACCTGTCCGATGGCTCCGAGTTCGGCGAGCGCGCCGGCGACGGCGACGAACAGCGCGCCGGGGCCGCTCGTGTCAGGGCTGATGCCCTGTGCGAACAGGAACGGGAAGACGACGAGGCCTGCGAGGATGCCGACGACCGAATTAAGGAAGACGATAGCGAGGCCGTCTTTCGCGAGATTGTCGTCGTTACCGAGGTACGAAGCGTAGGTAATCATCGCACCCATGCCGAGTGAAAGTGAGAAGAACGCCTGTCCGACGGCGAACGGGACGATGTCGCCGAAGTTCGCTCGGACGACGCTCAGGTCGGGGTTGAGGAAGTATGCGTACGCTTCCATGGCCGCGCCCGAGTCGCTGATGAACGCGAAGACGGCGAGGCCGACCATGATGAAGATGATGGACGGAACCATCAGCTTCGTTGCCTTCTCGATGCCGCCCTCGATGCCGAAGGCGACGATGCCGATGGTGATGCCCATGAACACGGCGTGGAGTGCGAGTGCCTCTGGTCCCATCGAAATCGTGGCGAAGTACTCACCGGGCGCACTGAAGTACGCGCCCGTGGCGCTGCCGCCGAGGTAGCGAAGTACCCAGCCGCCAACCACGGAGTAGTACGACAGAATCCAGAACCCGGTGAAGAGGCCGAGCGCGCCGACGATGCGCCAGTTGCCGTAGCCGAGTTTCTTGAACGCGCTAATCGTGTTCAGGTTGGTTCGTCGCCCGATGACGAACTCGGCGAGCATCGCCGGGAAACCGATGGCGAGGACCGCGCCGATGTAAACGATGAGGAACGCCGCCCCACCGTTGGTCGCCGTCTTGAAGGGGAACTGCCAGAGGTTCCCGAGGCCGACGGCGCTGCCGACGGCCGCGAGGATGAACCCCATCCGCGTTGCCCATGTCTCTCTTTCACTCATGTGTGAAACCCCCTATCAGTATCGGTCAAATAAATGTCCCGATTTTCCGCGACCTACCAACCACATGACTGTTAGGTTTCCTAATCGGACATGTGTGAAATGACGACACGGAACGGTCGCCACAGAATACCACCCACCGAGGCTAGTCGGATTTATCAATATTCAATCATAGTAAAACCAGCAGCAGAGAATCTAGCGACCAGCGACGTACCAACTAGCAAATATTGCACGAACATAAAGTCTATGGGAGCAAACCTGGACGCGTTGCAGTCGCCGCCGCTAGCTTTCAATGTTAAATTTCATGCAAAAATCAGAACGTGTTCGACATCACTGAATGGTTCGACCCGCCGTCACGCGATGTCGGAGACGGCTCAAGCTTCGCCGTACACCGGCACCGCCGCGCCGCTGGTCACATCGGCGGCGTCGCTACAGAGGAACATGATGACGCGGGCGATTTCTGCTGGTTCGACCCATTTATCGTGGTCGGCATCGGGCATCGCCTCCCGGTTCTGTGGCGTGTCGATGACGCTCGGCATGATGGCGTTTGCCCGGACGGTTCCCTTGTTCTCCTCTGCAATCGTCTCCGTCAAGAGTCGAACACCGGCCTTCGCGGCACGATAGGGGCCGTCACCCTCGCCGCCTTCGAGCGAGGCGCGGGCACTCGTCGAGACGATTGCACCCTCAGTCTCTTTGAGGTGCGGAATCGCGTGCTTGCTCGCGAGGAACATCGTCTTCAGGTTGACCGAGAACAGCATGTCGAAGGTGTCCACGTCGGTTTCTTCGATGTGCGTTCCGCCCTTCCAGGTCCCGGCAATGTTGATGAGGGCATCCACCTGTCCGTGGGTATCTGCGATTTCGTCGAACGTCGATTTGACGTCCGTTTCGTCCGTGAAATCGCCCTCGTAGAACGTAATTCCCGAGACGAGCGTCCCCTCGTCCGGTTCGACCACGTCCGCCGCGCAGACTGTCGCGCCGGCTTTCGCGAACTCGTTTGCGACAGTGCTTCCGAGCGCACCGCTCGCGCCGGTTACCACGACCACCGTTCCCGAGAAATCGAACTCGACACTCATAGCAACCGGTTAGTGCGGAAACAGGATAAAGGTGGGGCGGCCGGGTCAGGGCGTGACCACGAGTTTCCCGAGGAAACTCTCCGCCAACACGTCGTCGTGGGCCGCACCGACCTCGGCTAAGTCGTACGTCTGGTGCACTCGCGGCGTGAGGGCCCCCGCCTCCATGAGCGTGGCGAGTCGCGAGAGAACGTCGCCGATGTCGGGCGTGTTGAACATCGAGACGTGGTGGACCGACAGCGTCTTCGCGCGGGCGGCTGGCACGCTCGGGAACGTCGCTTCTTGGTCCTCGTTGCCGATGGCGACGATGCGACAGCCCTTCGCCGCGACCGCACAGTCGAGCGGGAGATACTCGTCGAGGCGGTGGTCGAGGATGACGTCCGGCTTGCCGACTTCCTCGATTGCGTCCTCTAGGTCGTCGCGCGCGTAGTCGAGGACCACGTCTGCACCCATCGCGTCGAGGTCGTCGTGGTACTTCGGCGAGGCGGTCGTGACCACCGTCGCGCCGGTCGCGTTCGCAATCTGGACGGCCATGTGACCAACGCCGCCGCTCCCGCCGTGGATGAGCACCGTCTCGGCTGGCTGGAGATTCGCTGTCGCGATGAGCGACTGCCAGGCGGTGACGCCGACGAGTGCCCCGGCGGCGGCCTGCTCGAAGCTGACCGAGTCGGGAAGACTCGCGGCCAGTTCGACGGGAACCGTGGCGTACTCGGCGCAGGTTCCGGGGTGGTCGTTCCCGAGACCGGTCGCGTAGATTTCGTCGCCTGCCTTGAATTCAGTCACGTCGTCCCCGACGGCGGAAACGACGCCGGCGACGTCGGAGCCGGGAATCCACGGGAGCGTGGCGGGTTTGTACGATCCCTCGCGGAAGTAGGTGTCGACGGGGTTGATTCCGGCCGCGTGAACCGCGACCAGCAGTTCGTTTGCTGCCGGTTCCGGGCGCATCAGTTCCTCTGTGGTGAGTACGTCTGTTCCACCGTGTTCGTGATACCGTACGGCGCGCATGGCCGAGTTGACGGCCGCCCTCCGCAAAAGCGTACGCCTGTCGGAGATTCGATGGCGACGGTAGTGTGTCTCGTGCTGGCAATCCCCGCAGATATTGCCACACGGGGACTGGTAGCGGCAAGAACCGGGAGTCCGAATGAAAGGGATTTAAGCGACGTGTTCACACGGTAATATACGTATGAAGCTGCACGAGTATCAAGCGAAGGACATCTTCGCAAACGCGGGGATTCCAACGCCGGACTCCCAGCTCGCAACCACCGTAGACGAGGTTGTCGAGGCTGCAGAGTCGCTTGGATATCCCGTCGCTGTAAAGGCGCAGGTCCACGTGGGCGGACGTGGCAAGGCCGGAGGCATCAAACTCGTATCCGACGAGGACGAGGCGCGAGCGGCAGCCGACGACATCCTCGGCATGGACCTCAAAGGGTACACCGTAGAGAGCGTCCTCGTAGAGGAAGCCGTGGACTTCGTCGACGAACTCTACGTCGGTGTGACGATGGACCGCGGCGAGGGCAAACCCGTCGCCATGGTCTCCACGAAAGGTGGCGTCAACATCGAAGAGGTCGCAGCAGAAACGCCCGAGGCCATCGCCCGCGAGCACATCGACCCGGCGTTTGGCATGCACCCATACCAGGCCCGTCGTGCAGTCTACGGGGCCGGTGTGGACGCAGACGTCGCCCGCGAAGTCTCCTCGATTCTCCAGACGCTGTTCCAGCTCTGGGACGACAAGGACGCGAGCGACATCGAAGTCAACCCGCTCATGGTCACCTCGGACGGCGACGTCATCGCGGCCGACGCGGTCATGAACATCGACGACGACGCGCTGTTTCGCCAGCCGGAACTCGCCGAACTCGAAGAAGAAGCCTACGAGGACGACTTAGAGCGCAAAGCCGGCGAGTACGGCTTCGACTACGTCCGCCTCAAGGGTAACGTCGGCATCATCGGCAACGGTGCGGGCCTCGTCATGACGACGCTCGACCTCGTCGACTACTACGGCGGCAAACCAGCCAACTTCCTCGACATCGGTGGCGGTGCGAAGGCCTCCCGTGTGGCGAACGCACTGGACATGGTCTTCTCCGACCCGAACGTCGATTCGGTCGTCTTCAACATCTTCGGCGGCATCACCCGCGGTGACGAGGTGGCGAAGGGTATCAACGAGGCACTCGAAAGCTTCGACGAGATTCCAAAGCCCGTCGTCGTGCGTCTCGCCGGGACGAACGCAGAAGAGGGCATGGAGATTCTGAACACCGACCTCGTGCAGGTCGAAGGCACGCTCGAATCCGCCGTTCAAGCGGCCGTTGCACGCGCAAAGGAGGTCCAGCAATGAGTGTATTCGTAGACAAGGACACTCGCGTCGTCGTCCAGGGGATTACGGGCGGCGAAGGCAAGTTCCACACTGAACAGATGATGGAGTACGGGACGAACGTCGTCGCCGGCGCCGTGCCAGGCAAGGGCGGGCAGGAAGTAAAGGGCGTTCCCGTCTACGACACCGTCAGTGAAGCCGTCGAAGAAGAAGACGCAGACGCCTCTGTCGTCTTCGTCCCACCGGCGTTCGCCGCGGACGCCATCTTCGAGGCACTCGACTCCGACTTGGACCTCGTCGTCGCCATCACGGAAGGCGTTCCGACCCAGGACATGGCGAAGGTCTACAAGCGTCTGCAGGAAGTCGACACCCGACTCATCGGGCCAAACTGTCCAGGCCTCATCACGCCGGGCGAGGCGAAACTCGGCATCCTGCCAGGCAACATCTTCTCCGACGGGAACGTCGGTCTCGTCTCCCGCTCGGGGACGCTCACCTACCAGGTCGTCGACAACCTGACCCAGCGCGGCATCGGCCAGACCACGGCCATCGGTATCGGTGGCGACCCAATCATCGGCACGTCGTTCGTCGACGCGCTCGAAGCGTTCGAAAACGACCCAGAGACCGAAGCCGTCGTCATGTGCGGTGAAATCGGTGGCGAGGACGAAGAGGAAGCCGCTGCGTACATCGCAGAGAACATGGACACGCCAGTCGCTGGCTTCATCGCCGGTCGCACGGCCCCGCCAGGAAAGCGCATGGGCCACGCGGGCGCGATCGTCTCCGGCTCTGGAACGGGCACCGCAGAGTCCAAAATCAACGCCCTCAACGACGCGGGCGTTCCAGTGGGCGACACTCCAGAGGAAGTCGCAGACCACATCGAAGAGTTCCTCTAACTCGGTTTTTCCTTTCTTTTACTGACGGCGTGAGCGACCGCTCACGGGGTGGTGTGTCGTCGAAAAAGTCGAAGCTTAGGCGGGCTTTTCGGTCATCGGGCGCTCGCTGCGTGCGTCGTAGAGCTGGTACGCGAAGTACAGCTCGTAGACGCCCGCGAGGCCGACGAGGAGGTAGATGAGGTTCTCAAGCGTCGGGATGGACCCGAAGATGAGATTCACCACGTTCCAGTTTGCATTGATAAAGCCCCCAATCCCGATCAGACCCCAGTTTAACGCACCCACGATGACGAGGATGAGCGAGGCCCAGTCCAGGAAGTTTGCCCGAATTCTGCCTTCATACTGCATGGTATTACACCGAATAAAACAATGCACGCTGAGGAGAAAAAGATGTCTCGTAAGCGTACATGATTGTTGGAGATTATCGTATCATCGAAGAGGGTGGAATAATTGTGGGTGTCAACGTTTCTCACCGTCTCAGTCTCCCGGTTTCAGCCGACCTTAACGCGATAGTTTTGCCGACAGTCAGCGTGCACTGAATGGGAGAAAGTATATCACACAGCGAGTATCCTTACCGTCGGTTAGGTTGACAGTTCGTTGACGTAAAATGCCAGGGGAGGCCTGGTGCCTGACCCAGCAAAAGAGGCGACTGACGCATCCCAGCGTCAGTCCGGGTGGCTAACCCATAGTACAGCTTGCACGACCATGGTGGTCATTGTGGTAATCGATCCGAGGGTGGCGAGTCCTATCGACCACCCCCACCTCGTTTCGCGTCTGTTTCACACATTACATCCACAGCAAGGACGAACGGGGTGATAAAAGTTGGCTATAAGGTCAATAATAGGTCGTTTTAGTATCGAAGGTGCCTAGTAAGACAGAGAATATAGAAACGTTTAGAGGAGAATTTCCGATAAATTTCAAAATCTTCTATTTTCTATACCGCCACCGTCGCCGAAGCGTACACTCGGCGGATTTCACGACCGAAAAGCAACCGACGGAGCGAGAGTCGTCCACTGGCCAATCGTCCGAACGTCTCAGTTGAGATATCACACAATCAATCACGGCGGGACGGTAGCTGGTTCGCACACCCGCCCGCCGGCTTTTGCCGTCCGTGCCCAGAATCCGGTCATGCCAACAGACGATACCCTCTTCGATCCGTTCGATCTCGAATCGCTCACTCTCGACAACCGTGTCGGCCTCGCGCCGATGACCCGCACGAGCGCCACGGCAGACGGGCACGCCACACCTGAGATGGCTCGCTACTACGCCAAGTTCGCTCGCGGCGGCTTCTCGTTTCTCATCACCGAGGGCGTGTACACCGACGAGGCACACAGCCAGGGTTACCACAATCAGCCCGGACTCGCCACCGACGAGCAGGCGGCCGCCTGGGAGCCGGTAATCGAGAAGATTCACGACGAGGACAGTGCCGTCTTCGCCCAGCTCATGCACGCCGGGTCGCAGGCGCAGGGTAACCGCTACACCGACGAGACCATCGCCCCTTCCGCCGTCCAGCCGAAGGGCGAACAGAGCCCACTCTACGGCGGTGAAGGCGAATTTCCCGTCCCGACCGAGATGACGACCGACCACATCGACGCCGTCGTAGCGGGATTCGCCGCGTCCGCAGAACGGGCCACAGCGGCGGGATTCGACGGCGTCGAGATTCACAGCGCGAACGGTTACCTCCTCAATACATTCCTCTCCGCCGAGTACAACGAACGCGAAGACGGATACGGCGGTTCCGCCGAGAACCGCGTTCGACTCACCCGAGAGGTCATCGAGGCGGTTCAGAACGCGACTCCCGAGGACTTCGTCGTCGGCGTCCGCCTCTCGCAGGCGATGGTGAGCGACGAAGAACACAAATGGGACGGCGGCGAGGACGACGCCGAAGTCTATTTCCGCGCGGTCAGTGAGACCGGCGCAGACTACATCCACACGATCGACGGCGACGCGACAGCAGCGACGTTTGCCGACGACGGCCCAACGCTCGCTGAGGCGGCAGTCGAGCACGGTGACGCACCAGTCATTGCAAACGGCGGCCTCGGCGACCCGGCGAGCGCCCGCGACGTAATCGAGTCAGGGTCCGCGCTCATCACCCTCGGCACGAGCGCACTGGCGAACCCAGACTGGCCGACGAAGGTTCGCGAAGGCAAGGCCCTCGACGAGTTCGACTTCGAGAAGACGCTCCTACCGAAGGCGACCATCAGCGACCACGAAGTGCCCGCACCCGCAGACGACTGAACGTCACCGGGAACCCCTTCCGCTTTCAGAACCCACAAAGTCAGTACCACTGTGGGTACTGTATGGACGCTTCCAGAGTTGCAATCGTGACCGCGGCGGGCAGCGGTATCGGTGCCGCGAGCGCCCGAAAATTGGCCGCAGACGGCTATACACCCGTTCTTCTCTCGAAGTCCGGTGGAGCAATCGACGTGGCAGAAGCCCTCGGCGGCGTCGGTTTCGAGGGGTCGGTGACCGACTCCGACGACCTCGCCGCGCTGGTCGAGGCCGCCCGCGACACCTACGGCCGCATCGACGCCGTGGTGAACAACACCGGCCACCCGCCGAAAGGCCCCATCGGCGAGATTCCGGACGAAGATTGGCAGACAGGGTTCGAACTCGTCTTCTTGAACGCGGTTCGAATGGCCCGCCTCGTCACGCCCATCATGCGCCAGCAGGACAGTGGCGGAGCAATCGTCAACATCTCCACCTTCTCTGCGTTCGAGCCGAGTCCCGAGTTCCCCGTCTCCTCCGTGCTTCGGGCGGCGCTCGGCAGTTACACGAAACTCTACGCAGACCGCTACGCGAGCGAGGGAATCCGCATGAACGCCGTGCTCCCCGGGTTCGCAGACAGTTACGAAATCGATGACGAAACTCGCGCGCAGATTCCAATGAATCGCGCCGCGAGGACAGAAGAAATCGCCGACGCCGTCGCGTACCTCGTCTCAGACGAATCGAGTTACGTCACCGGACAGAATCTCCGGGTAGACGGCGGCCTGACGAAGCACGTCTGACCGGTCTGACCGAATTACCAGGGGGCGAAGTCCGGGTCGATGAGGCGCTCTTCGTCGTCTAGGTTGTCGAGGCGCTCTTTGTCCTCCTGCGTGAGTTCGATGTCGAGACTCTCGTAGTTCGCCCGCAGATGTTCCTCGTCGCTCGATTTCGGAATCGGGACGATGCCGTTCGCGAGCAGCCACGCGAGACTGATCTGGGCGGGCGTCGCGTCGTAGTTCTCGGCGACGGCCTTGATGTCCTCGTTTTCTGCAACTTCGTTGCGAGCAATCGGCGAGTAGGCGACCAGCTCGATGTCGTGACCAGCGGCGTAGATGCGGAGGTTACGCTGTTGGAGCAGCGGGTGGCACTCGACCTGATGGGCGAAGATTGGCGCGTCGAGGTATTCCTGTGCCTCGTCGAGCAGGTCGGTCGTGAAGTTGGAGACGCCGACGTGGCGGATGACGCCCTCCTCGTACAGTTCGTCGAACGCAGCGAGCGTGTCTTTTGCGTCGTAGTCGCCCGCCGGCCAGTGGACGTACAGCAGGTCGATGTAATCGAGGCCGAGTCGGTCGAGGCTCTCCTGTGCGCCCTCGATGACGTCGTCGTATCCGAGGTCGTCGTGCCAGATTTTGGTCGCGACGAACAGGTCTTCGCGCGGGACGTCAGCCCGCGCAATCCCTCGTCCGACCGCCTCCTCGTTGTCGTAGTGCTGGGCCGTGTCGATGTGGCGATAGCCAATGTCGATGGCCGTCTCGACGGCGTCAGCCGCCTCGTCGCCCTTCATGTCGTAGGTGCCGAGACCGAGTCGCGGCATCTCTGGTTCGTCTTCCATGCGCGAGTTTTGGACTCGGCGACAAAAGAGAATTTGGGCTACGGGGATTTCAAACGCCCCACGTTCCGCGTGCCCATCGGTGTCAGTAGCGAGCGGGCATCAGAGACTCGTTACGGCGAAAAGAGCTATTCTCAACCCCCCACATCTCCGGCCATGGGAATCTGTCCATACTGCGAAAACACCGTCTCGGCCGTCGAAGAAGTCATCGAGGAGGGACAAATCCTCGTCTCCCAGTGGGTCTGCCCGACCTGCGATTACATCCTCGGCGTGGCCGCCACCGACGAGGGAATTCGCAAGTAGCGAACCCACCCCTCGCCTCACTGCCACCGCCAGAATGCACCACGGCAACCAGCCGTGCGTTCGTGCAACCCGAACAACAGTTTTGTCCTGAGCGCACGGTTCTTGTGGGTATGAATACGACGCTTCGACGGGACGCCCCAGCCGTGGGTTCGAAACGGCACGGCGCGCGCTCCGGACTGCTCGTCTTCGGCGTCCTCCTCACCGGCCAGTTCAACGGCCTGCCCATCCCCGCGACGAACACCGTCGGACAGGTGTGGGTCGCCGTTGCTGCTGCCCTTCTCCTCGGGTCGCTACCCGGCGTGGCCGCCACCTTCGTCCGAGGTTGGACCGGAAAGGTGGCCGTCTTCGCGATGGCACTCGCGTTCGCCGCCATGGTCGCCGGCGGCGTGGCCGGACTCGTGAATCCCGCCATCGGTAGACTACTCGTGTTCGCCGCCTTCCCGTTTGCCGTGGCCGCCGGGACGCTCCTCGGCATCTCCCTGCTCCGCACCGACGGCCCACGCGCCGCCACCTGGCTCCTGACCGTCTCGCTGCCGATGCTCGCCGTCACCGACAAACTCCTCTGGGACCCGATGGCTACCGCACTCGGCTTCGACCTCGCACCGATCCTGTTCACGTGGCCGTTCGGCCTCGGAATGCTCCTGCTCGGGGTGGCTGTTGACCGGGCCGACCGAGACGGCCAACTGAGCCGATAGGAGGTGAACGACCGACTGACCATGGCTCAGCTAGGACGCACGCCGGTGTCCTTCCGAACGTTCATGACACCCAGTCAACAAGTATCGCCATGGAACCGCTCGTCGTCGTTACTGGGCTCTTCATGTTCGCGCTCGCTGCCGGGAGCGCGCTCGCCCCACAGTCATTCTCTCGAAACTGGGTCGACGGTGCGGAGTGGCAAACCGACCCCGAAAAAGCCGCGAAGAAACAACGAGACTACGCGTATGTCTCCGCCTCAGTTCTCGGACTGTTCGGCTTTCTACTCGTGTCGATTGGGCTTGTAGTGTGACAACAGGTTGGGGCAGATTTGAACCTTGGTCGCTCGCGCTGCTCGCTCCCTGGTTCAAACTGCCCCGCGTCACAACAGCAGTCGCTCGCGGAGTTGCTCGCGACAGAAGTAGTGGGTTGGGGCAGATTTGAACTGCCGACTTCCTCCGTGTGAAGGAGGTATCATAACCAGACTAGATCACCAACCCTCTGCAGTACCTCGTTTCCGGCGGCTAACCTTAAGGGTTACTTTCGACTGCCGAAAAAACAGCTCAGTCGGACGCTTCCGAGCGCTGGCTTCGGTAGTCGTCGAGGCGCGAGCGCGCACTCGCGATTGCCTCGCGGGTTTCACCCTCGGCGCGGTCCTGCAGCTTTCGAAGCTCCTCTCGAATTTCGTCGATTCGGGATAGTTCTGGCTCCTCCTCGCGGCCGGTAATCGAGCGGAATTTCTCCTGAACTGGAGAGAGTTCTTCCGTGACGCCGCGCTTTGCCGTCTCACTCGCGCGCTTCAGGTAGTACTGGGTATCTTCAAAGTGCTTGTTCATACCTGTTATAACGATAACACCAAATAAAACCCTTGTGCCACTCACAGTACTCTCGTCAAGGATTTTCAGATACGGGACACCTCGAAAAAATCAACGTCGGAACCGAAACCACAACACTTTTGGTTGTTTTAGGCAGACCTAAACTTGCAGGCGGTGGACGACCGTTCGTCGCAGTCGGCGTCTGTCCCAATGCCGACTTGGATGAGTGCGGCGAACACCCCCTACAGGCCGTGGGCATCACCCGTTCTGAGGCACCCGTCCCATGCCGCCCTGTCACAAATTGTTTTAGCGACGCGGCCGGAAGTTCGTGATATGTTCACACGGCTTTCGATTCCCACGCCGTTTCGGGTCGGGGCGGTAAACGCCTATCTCTCGGGCCGGACGGTCGTCGATCCCGGTCCCGATAGCGAGGAGGCGTGGGCGGCTCTCCTGGACGGACTCGAAGCGAACGGAATGACGCCGGCAGACCTCCGACAGGTCGTCGTCACCCATCCCCACCCCGACCACTTCGGACTGGCTTCACGACTGAAAGCCGAGGGCGCGAGCGTCGTCGTGAGTCCCGAGGCTGCCCGCATCATGGCCGACTTCCCCGGACGACTGCAGCACGAGCAGACGTTCTTCGCCGATTTCTTCGAGCGCAACGGGATGTCCGCGGCGACGGCCAACGCGGTCGTGGACCTTCCCGAATCCTACCTCTCCTACGCGCCGAGCGTCGAGACGGACACGGAAGTCACAGAGGACGACCGCATCGAAATCAACGGCGAACCCCTCGTCGCAAAGCGGGTGACGGGCCACGCAATCGGCGAACTCATCTTCGCGTTCGACGAGGGTAACGAGCGTCATGCCATCGTCGGCGACAACGTCCTGAACGAGATTACGCCGAATCCGCTGCTTCAGCCGCCGGAACCCGGCGAAGACGAACGGCCACGTCCCCTTCCTGCGTTCAACGAATCGCTACGCCGACTCGAAGAAGCGGAGTACGACCGCTTCCTCCCTGGCCACCGGACCATTATCGAGAATCCCACCGAGCGAATCGGAGAGATGCTCGACGCCCACGAAGCGCGGACGGAGAAGGTGTACGGCCTCGTAGACGGGCCGACGACGGCGGTCGAAATCATGGGTGAGTTGTTCGGCGACCTCCCCGTCACCGAGTTCTTCCCAGGCATGAGCGAGGCCGTGGGCCATTTGGACGTCCTCGAATCGCGCGGGAAGGTCACGGCCCACGAAAACGGCGGGGTCATCGTCTACGAGCGAACATGACCCGTCTACAGGACGTGGCCCTCGGCAACACCCCCGCAGACCTCGTCATCCAGAACGCGAGCGTCCTGCTCCCAGAGACGGGCGACCAACACGACCGCGCCATCGCAATCGTCGGTGATCGCATCGCCGCGCTGCCCGCAGACTCAGGGTCAGTGGTCGGCCCCGACACCACCGTCGTGGATGCCACGGGGCAGGTCGCCGTCCCCGGGTTCATCGACGCCCACACGCACATAGAGGCCCAGCACGCCTTCGAATACGCCTACCCCTCCGTCCTCGAAGGCGGGACGACCAGCGTCGTCACCGAGGTGACGGGAATGGGGCCGATGTACGGAGCGGAAGGCGTCTCGGAGCTGCTCTCCGCCACCGACGGCCTCCCCGTCTCGGTGTTCGCCACGCTCACGCCACAGCCGCTCGTGAACACCTTCAGTCCCGCGTGGGCGGACGACGCGGAGAAAGACGCACTCACCGCACTTCTCTCGCACCCCAGCGTCGTTGGCGTCGGGGAGGTGGACTGGATTCACGTCGTCGGGCGCGACCCGCCACTTTTCGACCTCTACGAACGCGCCCGCGAGGCAGGGAAGCCAATCAGCGGCCATGGGGCTGGCTGCAAAGGGACCAATCTGCAAGCGTTCGCTTCGGTCATCGACAACGACCACGAGGCGATTTCCGGCGACGAGGTGATAGAACGCCTCGAAAACGGCATCCACGTCATCGGGCGGTCGGGAACCATCCGCGACGACACGGCGGCCATTGCAGACGCCTACCAGGAGGTCGGCGCGGCGGACCTTTCGCTCTCGACCGACAGCCTCTGGCCCGACGACCTGCAGGCAGGAACCTGCATGGACCGGGTGGTCCGCCGTGCCATCGAAGCAGGTGTCAGCCCGGAAGACGCCGTCCGCATGGCCACTCTCAATCCGGCCCGCCACTTCGGCTTTCGCGACCGAGGAACCCTCTCGCCGGGCGCACGGGCGGACGTCGTCCTTCTCTCCGACCTCGAATCGGTCGCGGTCGAAACCGTCATCTCGGGAGGTGAATTCGTCGTCGAGAACGGAGACGCAACTGTCTCTCCCCGACCCCACGACTACCCCGCCCACTTCTACGATAGCGTGGGTCTCCCCGACTCGCTCGACCTGAGCGTCCCAGCCACCGTCACACGAGGCGGACGCGTTCGCGCCATCGAGTACGTCACCGGCCTGTTCTCGAGGATGGCGACGGTCGAACCCGCCGAGGCAGAGGGCACACTCAGGGCCGCACCGGAGCGCGACGTGCTCAAAGTCGTCGCCATCGACCGCCACCCCGACAGCGACCACGAGGCGTTCGTGGGCTTTCTCACGGGCTTCGGCCTCGGCTCAGGTGCGGTGGCGACGACCACCGTCTGGGAGGCAGGAATGACCGTCGCCGTCGGCGCGACCGACGAGGCGATACAGCAAGCGATAGCCCACGTCGCAAAAATCGGCGGCGGGTGGGCCGTGGTGGACGAGGGCGAAATCATCGCCGAACACCGCTGCCGGGTCGCGGGCGTCGTCGCAGACGTCCCAATCGAGGAGGCCGCAGCAGGCGTGCGGGCGGTGCGCGAGGCGCTCTGGGAGCGCGGCGTCGAAGCCGACCAGCCGATGCTCGCGGTGGCGACGCTCACCTTCCTCGGCGTCCCCACCCTCAAGCTGACCCCACACGGCTACGCGGACGTGCTGGCACAGGAACTGGTCGGGTTGACGCCCGACGCTCAGTAGGTGGGGGACTCTTCGGGGACGCCCTCGCGTTTGTTGACCACGCGTGCGAGGACGAACAGCGCGTCAGAGAGCCGGTTCAGGTACTTCACCGCCGCCGGGTTCGCCTCCTCTTCGTTGATGAGCGCGACGGCACGACGCTCTGCCCGGCGACAGACCGCCCGGGCGTGGTGGAGTTTCGCGCCGGGTTCGCTGCCCGAGGGCAGGATGAAGCTCTTGAGCGGGTCGAGTTCCGTATCGAGGTCGTCCATCCACGTCTCCAATTGTTCGACGTGTTCGTCGCGAATCACGGGCGCGTCCGCCTTCGGGTCGGGATTCGCGAAGTCCGCCTGCACGATGTGGAGGTGATTCTGAATCGACCGAAGCATCTCGTCTACGTCGTCGTAGCCCGTCGGTCGGACAACGCCGACCAGCGCGTTCACCTCGTCTACGCTCCCGTAGGCTTCGATTCGGTGGCTCGCCTTCGAGACGCGCGCCATGTTCGAGAGGTCGGTCTTCCCCTCGTCGCCGCGTTTGGTGTAAATCTTCATGTCCGTATCGAGGGGCGGGACCGACTTATAGCCGGGCCAGGCCGGGGCGAATAGTTTTCCCGTCGGTCTGCGAAGGCCAGTTATGTCATTCGCAGAATCACTCTGCGAGGAGGGCCGCCCCATCCTCGAAGCGATTCTCGACCACCCGATGGTCGTCGAACTCGGCGAGGGGACGCTTTCTACGGACCCGTTCGAATACTGGGTGAAACAGGACTACGTCTACCTCGTCGACTACAGTCGCGTGTTCGCGCTCGGAGCCGCAAATGCCCCGTCGCTCGACGAGATGGGAACCTTCGCAACGCTTCTCGAAGAGACCGTCAACACCGAGATGGACCTCCACCGCGAGTACGCCGCCGAATTCGGAATCAGCGAAGCCGACCTGGAACGAACGAAACCCTCGCCGACCACGCAGGCGTACACCGATTTCCTCGTCCGGACGGCCGCAACCGAGTCCTTCGGTAACCTCGTCGCCGCACTCTTGCCGTGTATGTGGGGGTTCAATCAGACCGGCAGACACCTCGACGTGCGCGGGAAACCAGACCACGAGCAGTACGCCGCGTGGATCGAGATGTACGCGAGTGAGGAGTTCACCGAACTCACCGAATGGTGTCTCGACCTGCTTGACGAGGTGGCCGGTCGGGCCAGTCCGGCAGACCGCGAGCAGTTCACCGACCGCTTTCTCACCTCGTTTCGCTACGAGTACCGCTTCTGGGACGCAGCGTGGCGCGAGGAGCAGTGGTCTGTGTGAGCGACCAGCCACGGTTTTCTGCCTCCCTTCGGAGTCAGTCTGAGCCCGCGTGGACCGCGGCCACGGAGCATCGGTTCACCCGAGAACTGGCAGACTGAACGCTTCCGAACGACGTGTTTCGCCGATATCTGGTGCAGGATTTCGCGTTCGTGGAAGCGCTCGCCGGACTCGTCGGGAGTGCCATCGCAGACGCCACGACGATGGCCGAAAAACGTCGGCTCACGTCGTTTCTCGCCACGCTCACAGGTGAGGAGAACGACTACTTCGAGCGGTCGTTCGACGCGCTCGCAGTCCCGGAGGAAGAGTGGACCAATCCGAAACTGCTGCCGGTCACGCAGTCTCTCGAAGACTTGTTCGTCCGGGCGACCCATCAAGGCGGGTACGCAGAATCGCTCGCCGTGTTGTTGCCTGCCGAGTGGGTGTATCTCACCTGGGCCACTGCCCACGCGGACGCGACCCCGAAACGATTCTACCACGACGAGTGGATTTCGATGCACGCGACGCCCGAATTCACGGCGTTCGTCGAGTGGCTTCGAACACAGGTCGACGAGTGTGGACGAACGCTCTCGCCTCGGCGCAAGGAGCGCGTTCGTCGCCTGTTCACCCGGACTGTCGACCTCGAAGTCGATTTCTTCGACGCCGCCTACGACCAGGTATAATTGAGTGGTATTACCAACGTTTAATTGCGCCCCTGTCAGAGAGAGGTGTATGACTAATCGCACTGAGGTGAGACGATGGTAAGTGCGGGCCTCGCTCTCGGCCTCACCGTCCTCACGCTGTTCGTCTTTGCCGCGCTCGGCACGTGGTACGCTCGCGGCCGCATTAATTCGGTGGAAGACTTCATCACTGCCCGCAACTCGACGGGCAGTGGAATGACCACCGCGACGCTCATCGCCTCCGGGATGGGCGCGTGGATTCTCTTCAGTCCGGCCGAGGCAGGGGCGGCCTTCGGCGGACTGACGGCCGTGCTCGGCTACGCCATCGGCAGCGCCCTTCCGCTGTTCGCCTTCATCGTCATCGGGCCGCGCATCCGCGAACTCATCCCCGAGGGCCACTCCATCACCGAGTACACCCTCGCGCGCTACGGTGGCGCGATGTACGCCTACGTCCTCATCGTGAGCATCACGTACATGTTCATCTTCCTCGCCGCGGAGATGACCGGCATCGCCGGCGCGCTCTCGCTCGTCGCCGGAGTACCGACGTGGCAGACGGCGGCGCTCGTTGGCCTGTTCGTCCTCGCGTACACCGGCTACGGCGGCCTGAAGGCGAGCATCTTCACGGACACCGTCCAGACGCTCGTCATCCTGCCCATCCTCGCCATCGGCTTCGCCGGGGCACTGCTCGCCCTCGGCGGGACGGGCGAAATCTACCAGACCGTCGCGGACACGAACCCGAGTCTGCTCGACCCCGGCTTCCTGCCGGGCCTCGAATTCGGCGCGTACATCGCTGTCGCCGTACTCGCAGCGGAAATGCTGAATCAGGCGTGGTGGCAGCGCATCTACGCCGCGAAAGACGAGCGCACGCTCGCCCGGTCGTTCACCATCGCCGCGATTACCGTGATTCCGATGGTGTTCCTCGCCGGGTTGTTCGGTCTCGCCGCTTCAGGCCTCGGCCTCGTCACCACGGAGTTCGGCGCGGGCTACAACGCGGACATCTCCTTTTTCCTCGTGCTGGACGCCGCGTTCCCCGAGTGGGTGACGCTCGTCGTCGTCATCCTCGCCATCCTGCTCGTGATGAGCACCGCAGACACGCTGTTCAACGCCATCGCGAGCATCGTCACTGCCGACCTGCCGCTCATCATGGACGACCCCGACCGGTCTACGCTCACCAAAGCGGCGCGTGCGCTCACCGTCGTCGTCGCGCTCGCCGCAATCTTCGTCGGCGCGCAGGGCTACAGCGTCCTGACTATCTTCCTCGTCGCCGACCTGCTCGCCGCCGCGACGTTCATCCCGCTGCTCTACGGACTTTACTCGGCGAAGGCGACTGGCGTGGGCGCACTCGTATCGAGTCTACTCGGCCTCGTCGTCGGCCTCGCGTACTTCCCGACGCTGCGCGCCCCACTCGCACTCCTGCCAGTGGTTGGCGACCAACTCCCGACGGCGTCGTTCTTCAACTCGTTCGTCGGCGCGGCAGTCGTGTCCGGCGTCGCAATTCTCGTGCTCTCACAGGTGACTCCCGGGCGCTTCGACCTCGGACAACTCTCGCGAGAAGTGCGGCAAATCGACGACCTGCGAACGGACGGCGGTGAAGAACGATGAGCGCAATTGGACAGACGCTGTTTACCGCCCTCGCCTGGGGGTCGGTGGCACTCGTCATCGCCATCTTCGCCTACGAAATCTACGCCGTCGTCACGGACTGGCGCGGGACCTAACTTTTCTGCATTCCACCCGAAGCGGGTACATGGCACTGTTCGATGCGCTTTCAGACCTGCCGCTCACCATCTCCGCGGTCTCGTACGACCTCCACGAAGCAGAAACATCGAGTGACTTCACCCGACTTTCGACCACAGTCTCCCTGTCCGGGGACGGTGAAACCGGTCGTGGCGAAGACGTGACTTACGAGGCCGAAGACCACCGCGCCCTCGTGGACGCCGCCCCCACGTTCGACCTCGAAGGTGAGTGGACGTTTGCTGAGTTCTCCGCTCACCTCGGCGAGACGGACCTCTTTCACGGCCGCGAGCCGGGCCGCCCCGACTTTCGTGAATACCGGCGGTGGGGATTCGAGAGCGCCGCCCTCGACCTCGCGCTCAGGCAGGCCGACACCAACCTCGCCGAGGCGCTTGACCTGACCTACGACCCGGTCCGGTTCGTCGTCTCGACGCGCCTCCCCGACGCCTCGATAGACCGCATCGAGACGTGGCTCTCGTTCGATGGAGACTACGAGTTCAAACTCGACCCGACCAGCGAGTGGGACGACGCCCTCGTCGCCGAACTCGCGGCGACCGGCGCGGTGCGCGTCTGCGACCTGAAAGGCCAGTACGAGGGGACGGACGTAGACCAGGAACCCGACCCCGAACTCTATCGGCGCGTCATCGAAGGGCTCCCCGAGGCGGTCATCGAGGACCCTGCGCTCACCCCGGAGACGCGCCCGCTGTTCGAGGGCCACGAGGGGCGCGTCTCGTGGGACGCGGCCATCCACGGACTCGACGACATCACGAACCTGCCGTGGGAACCCGACTGGCTCAACATCAAGCCCTCGCGCTTTGGCAGCGTCGAATCGGTGCTAGAGAGCATCGAATACTGCCAGGAAGCCGGAATACAACTGTACGGCGGCGGCCAGTTCGAACTGGACGTCGGACGCGAGCACATCCACGCGCTCGCCTCGTTGTTCTACCCCGACGCGGCGAACGACGTGGCACCTAAAGAGTACAACCGCCCGGAGCCAACGCCCGACCTCCCGAAAAGTCCGCTTTCGCCCCCTGAGTCGCCGCGTGGGATGGACTGGTAACACACCACACAGCTGGTACGTTGTCTTCGATTACCTGTACGCGGCTCGAAACACGTCAGACTTCGGTCTGACGGGGGTTTTTGTGGGTGCCACGGAATATTCACGTATGGCAGGGCAACTTGGCGGATCGTATCGCCATAGCGACCAATCTGGGCACTCGCCGCTCGCCACATCTGCGCGACGCGAACGAGAACAGGCAGCGGCGAAACTCGTCACGGTCAATCACCTGATGGCCGTCGTTGGCGTCTGGTTTCTCTCGGTCGGCATCTTCGTCGCACTCTTCGCGCCGGCGTGGTGGGTCACAGGTATATTTGGACTGACGCTTCCGACGCTCCCGACGCTGTCACGCTGGGGAGTCGCACGAATTCGCGCACGAAACGAAGCACCTCGCCGCAACCGCACGAGTCGCCGCGAGCAGTCGTCGCTTCGGCTTCGAATCCACGACTGGCTCCGGTCCCGTCTCGACGACGCTGGGTCCGGTCGCGACCGGTTGTAAGAGGGTTTCTTTTTCTGCGGCAGCGAAGTAGCTAATATCACTGAGCGTGAATATAGGAGTAATCGGGGAGGGGGAGTTACGCCAGTAACGGGGTCCGTCACGACGAAAGTGAGCACCTACGCTGTCGCAGACCAATGTACCCGAGGGAGAACACTGATGGAATACATCTACGCAGCCATGATTCTGCACGAAGCAGAGAGTGAAATCAACGAAGAAAACGTCACGGCAGTCCTCGAAGCCGCCGGACTCGACGTCGAAGAATCCCGAGTGAAGGCGCTCGTCGCCGCGCTCGAAGACGTCGACATCGAAGACGCGATGGCCAACGCAGCGGCCATGCCCGCCGCAGCCGCCTCGACGGGTGGCGCTTCGGGCGACGCAGACGAGAGCGAAGCAGCCGACGAAGAAGCCGAAGCCGGCGGTGACGAAGACGAAGAGGAGGACGAAGAGGACGTCTCCGGCGAGGGTCTCGGCTCGCTGTTCGGCTAAGTACGGGACCACCGTTTTTCGAGTAGTACACAGCCAGAGCAACGCGGCTGTAAGGCTTTCCGGTCAGCGAGCGTCTAGTCAGATATGCGCGTTTCGAGATGGGGTTCTGCCGTCTCCGTCTGGGAGCCACGCATTCGTTTGCGTGCGGTTCTGGCGGTGGGGTTCGTCTACGTACTGGTCGCGAGCACCGTCGTCTTGCTCATGCTCCCCGTCGAGTCTGAACTGGACGTGCTCGTCCTCGCACTGCTCGTGTTCGGGTGGGTGACCATCATCATCGTCGGCGCGTTTTTCATCGCTGGGGAGGCACTTTCTCTCGGGTCAGACTCGGGCTAAAACTCGTCAGCCACGCCAGAACGATGGCGTGAGCAACACGAGCACGGGAATGATTTCGATGCGCCCGACCCACATGAGGAACGTCATCAGGAGTTTCGTCGTCTCGGGGAACGGCTCGTAGCTCGCGAACGGGCCGGCGATGCCGAAGGCGGGACCGACGTTGAAGAACGTCGAGGCGGCGGCGCTCATCGCCTCGAACTCCGTGACGGGCGAGCCGACACGCGACGAATTGACGACGACCAGAATCGTCGCGAAGATGAAGATGACGAGGCTCACCAGTGTGTAGGCGTAGATGTCACGGATTGTCTCCTCGGTGATGACGCTCCCGCTCAGTCGAACTGGTCGGATGACACTCGGCTGGGCGGCGGTGAACAGGTCCCGACGGAAGGCTTTCAACACGACCAGCCACCGGAGGGCCTTTATCGAACACGTCGTGCTGCCCGCCATCCCGCCGATGAACATACAGACGAACAGCAGGTGTTTCGCGCCCGACGACCAGAGGTTGAAGTCGGTACTCGCGTACCCCGTAGTGGTCACGATGGAGACGACCTGAAACAGCGAGTGGCGGACGATTTCTTCGAGTTCCGTGTGCGGACCGCCGTCCGCGATGAGGATGCCGGCCACGCCGAGGGTGAACAGGGCGAGGATGCTCACGTAGAAGCGAAACTCGTCGCTTTTGCGAAGGCGGGCTACGTTCCCCTGCAAGACGAAATACATGAGGATGAAACTCGTCGCCCCGATGGCCATGAACGGAATCGTCACCCACTGGACGACCGGGGAGAACGCGGCGAGACTCTCCGGGCGCGGGGAGAACCCGCTGGTCGAAATCGTCGTGAAGGCGTGGGCAACGGCGTCGTAGAAAGTCATCTCCGGCGCGAGGCCGACGAGGTGAAGCCCGTAGAGCGCAGCGATATTAAGCCCGGTCAACCCGAGGTAGAGTTGCCAGAGCAGACTCGCTGTCTCCGATATTCGCGGCGTGAGTTTGTTCACGTCGCGGGTCTGCGTTTCGGTCTCCATGAGCTGTGCCCCACCGACTGCCAACTGCGAGAGCACCGCCGTCGCGAGGACGAGAACGCCAAGGCCGCCGAGCCACTGGATGATTGCCCGCCACATAAGAATCGCTCGGGAATGAAGGCCGAAGTCGAGTATCACCGTCGCACCCGTGGTCGTGATGCCACTCATCGCCTCGAACAGGGCGTTCACCGGTTCAGCGAGTACCCCCTCGCCAGCGATGATGAAGGGAACTGCCCCGACGACGGCGATACTCAACCAGGTCAGAGACACCATCAGGAACCCCTCTCTCGCGCCGAGGTCCCGGCGGACGGAGAGCTGTTCGAGCGCGACGCCCAGTATCACGGTTCCGACCATCGGCAACACGAACGGGAACACCGAGGTGCCGTCGAACATCGCGACGATGAGCGGCACCAGAAGCGGGACCGACAGCCACTTGATTATCGTGCCGACGAAGGCGACGCTGACGCGCCAATCGACGCGCAGCCTCATAGCGGCGGAGCCGAGACGAATTGTTGACTACGCGGGTTCCAGTCACCCACCGTGGTCATTCGCCGCGACGCCCCCTCGAATCGTTCATACATCTTTGCTTGTCGCTATTGGACAAAAAATCGTAAGTACTCGTGCCTGAAACGTGTGGCACTTCCTCACAGGGGACACTGCTTTCAGGCACGTCTCAAATAATCGGTTGGAATAGGTGGGCTCCGTTTGCTGCAGCGCGTATCTGCTGATAGAACCCACGTAGGTTTCTTCGGCCATGCTGAAGTACGCGTGTTGATCACACGACTGCCTTCCATTTCTACGTACTACAGAGGAAACAAACTTTGGGCACAGGGACGACCTAACAGGTATGTGTGGCGATGACTCTGCGGGATTCAGCGACGAATCGCTGGTCGATGTGGATTGTATTGGGAATGGCTCTCGGAACCGGTCTCGAATCGGGCCTCGGTGTCGTACTAGATAATATCGCGCTCGGAATCGCATTGGGAAGCGCGGTGAGAATGGGATTGGGGGCGTCGTTGGTTGTAGCCTCCGGTGCAACATTCGACGAATGAGACCACTGAATCATTTAGTTCGTACGAATGTTTCTCAGTCGACATACTGAATACATGGAACAGAGGGTGGCGCGTTTGCTGAACACACCCTCTATTTGTTGCACGCCGATTCTAACAACGGCTGGATAGTCTCAGCGGTCGAACTGAATAGAAATACTATCCATCATTAATCGATTCACCGACCAGTTCTCGAACGGGATTGAACCCAGTCTAACACGACAAAAAATCGATATTTGGGTCTCAAGCCGCCGCTTTTTCACGCATTTTCCGTGCCCCTCGTAGGAGGAAGAGATTGCTGGCAATCGCAGCGAGGAAGGCCAATGGCACTGCTTGAGCGAGGAACATCTTATCCCACAGAATGATACTGAGGGCCGCAATCAGTGACCCCCAGATAATGAGGTTTACTTTCACTACGTCCGGCAGACTACTGAGCCCCATAATGGATAAATGACTTGATTGGAAATAACGATTCACTGGCGCAAAGAATAGATGCCGAGTTCTTTTTCGATGAACATGCCCTCTGAGTGCTGCACGCTGATTCTGACCGTTTCTGTGGCCGTGCTGAACTCAGTGTGCGAGTCGGTCACAACTATTGCCTCGTGTCGGGGTCAGAGCGACTCGAAAACAGATAGTCCTCTCGCAGGTACCAAACGTAAGCCACGAGGAACATGATTCGTTGAAACACGCCAGCGAATTGGGCTAACAGCGTCATCATTGCCGGTAACACGACAGTCGAACTAAGAGCGAACAAATCGAACCATCGAACGTCAAGTTTGTCCTTCTGGCGTCGTCGTACGAGCGTCAACACGCCAAATGCGAAACAGAACCCCAGGAGGGTGGCGGTAGCTGAGTGAAAGGCATCCTCCACTGGATTGTATGCTACCGCAGCGTCCCACGACCTCGTCGAGAACACCGCTGTTGCGACCATGAAGGCGCCGAATCCGGAGTGGAATACTGTTGGCAACCGGTTCCAGGCTACGCGTCGCTCTGCTGTCAACCAGAGAACCCCGAGACCGAACAGGAGAAATCCGAGTCGGGCAACCCACGCTGCCGAGACCCCCTGTGCCGCCGCCTCACTGGTCGTGTGGCTAACCCAGGAGTAGCCTTCTGGCATGAATTGTGGGGCTGCAGCGAGCGTGAGTGCAGACACCGCGAGACAGATTGCGATTCCGACGCCCGAATACACTCGATAATTCCGCATAGGCGTGCTCACACTGAACAGCGACTAAGAACTGCCCCTCTATTTAGCAGCGCAGCTAATAGCTGAACAGAATCTTCTGCTGCATACTCTCTATATTCAACACTCGGTGAAGTTCCTGCGGTCGTATTGCACTCAAGTGGCCAGGTTTTAGGAGATAGATGGGCACATCCCTGAGGAAATAATTTGTATCGTCGCATACCATTTATGCGAGCAAATTCAGTTGCCTGGTGGCCGCACGTGCGGCCACCGCGGGGCGGACTGTTCGGGTGCTATCGTTGCGTACATAGCCTGCACCGTAACCGAACCAGTACGTTAAATTGCGATGGGGATAGATGGACGAATATGAGCCTCGAACTCGAGCACGACTGCCCGCAGTGTGGGGAGACGCGGACGTTCTACAAGGCCGCGAGCATGACGGTCCACCTCGGCACGAAGACCAAGTGGCGCTGTCCAGAGTGCAACTACGCGTTCATCAAGATCAACGGCATCGACTCCAGCGTCTCCGCCTGAGCACACCCTTCTCTTCGTCTCGACCAGCGAGTGGAAACGCTGAGTGCGCCACCTCAGGGGTTGGCGGGGGCAAGAGCGTGGTGCAGCCAGCGCGTGTCTCTTTCCCACGGGCACCGTTGCACATCGCGAACGTTACCCAAATCTTGAGAAATTCCCGCGTTCTGAGCGTCAGGTGCCCGAAGCTACTCCGTCGAGAGCGAACGAATAAACCAAATACTGGGATATGAAATTGAGAATTCGGTGTTCGAGGCAGTGCTATTTACTGCGCCCGTCGCGTAGCACCGCTGTAGACCGGTTTCAGAGCACGAACCAGCCAGACTGGGCGTGGTGAGGCAGACTCTGGTCCGACCTGCAGGATTCTCGAAACCGTGGGCAAAACCCCCGGGGTCACGCTCGCAGACGTTGGCTGTGGCAACGGCTACTTCACGATTCCCGGGGCGACACTCGTCGGTAACGAAACGGGCTCCGCCGTCGAACTCGACGAATCACTCCGCGCAGAACTCGACGCGGCACTCTCGGCCCGCGACGTCGAGAACGTCGAACGCCAACCCGGTGACGCACGCGAACGCAGTGCACTCGTGCCAGCGGTCGACATCGTCCTCGTGGCGAACACCATCACGGGTCGAAGATCAGCAGGCATTCGCCGGCGAGGTTCGGCGTGCGCTCACCGGACGGTCGGTTCGTCGTCGTCAAACGACCGACCGCGAAGTGAAACAGTGGTCGCCGGCGAGCAGTGCGGCTCCGCAGAATCCTTACACATGGCACCGACGAAACCGCTGCGGTGGCGACACTGGGTGGGTTCGACCGCACCGAAGAAATCGACCTGCCACTGTACTACTCCGCGCTCGCTTTCGAGCGGGAGGGAGAATTCAGCGCAGTCGATTGAAGACCGGGAGGGACCAGAGGTCAACCCGGAGGAACTCGAAGATTTCGTAGTGCTTTCTCGCGATGTGGACGCTGCCGAGGCCGAGTATCGTCCCGGCGACGACGTCCGTCCCCCAGTGGATGCCGAGGTACATCGTCGCCATAACCACGCTCGCGGCGAGGAAGCAACTCGTGACGAACCAGTAGGGGAACCGGTCGCGGGTGAACCACGCGAGGTACGCCACCGTCACCGAAAGCGAGGTGTGCAGCGACGGGAAGACGTTCGTGTTCGAGTTCACCTCCCCGGTCAGGAGTTGTGATTGTGGATACATCGAGTACATGAGAGGGTCCACGAGGTCCGGAATCAGATTTCGCGGCCCATAGGAGACGAACAGGATATAGAAGATGAGGCCGAGCGAGTAGTTGAGCGCGAAGGCGACCGCCGTCTGTTTCAGGTACTTCGTCTCCCGAAGCGCGAACGTGAGGATGAACGGGAACACGAGCAAGAACACGTAGCCGTAGAGGTAGATGAACGAGAAATACACCGTGAGCTGGTCTGTGGCGATTGATTGGACGAACGCGACGAAGTCACCCTCGATGCGATAGATGTAGCTCGTGATGTTGAGGCCGACGACCCACGATATCTCGGGGCCGACTTGGCGAGCGACCTTGTTTATCGCGAGGATACCGGCAAGTAAGCCAAGGTAGGGGGAAACCTCGCGCAACCGGAAGCGCCAGTTTTCGCGCAACACCGAGAGCTGACTGGGGCCGATGAACGTCACCGACCCGATGGCAATCATGACGCCGACGCCGATCGCGAGATACGCGAGGATTTCGAACAGGGCCATCGAGTTATCGCCTCAGCAGCTCGCCTGCTTCGTTGTATCGATAACCAGCAGACCGGAATGACTCTTTCGCCAATTCGATGTCGAGTTCTCCATCTTCCCCGGGGAACGGCAGCTCAGGGTCTTCGCCCTCCCAGCGCAGGGCGGGCGCAGCCACGGGATAGGGCGCGAGTGGCGTGGCGATGGCGGATGCGTAGCCGCCGAACACCTCGTTTACGATGTGCTGTTTGTCGAGCAGCTGCGCGACCGCCCGACGAAATCGCGGGTTGCTGAGCGGCGACTGGCGCACGTTGAACCCGACGTGGTAAAACGAGGTGGGCTTCGAGACGTGCAGGCGCAAGACGTCCGACTGCCCAATCTGTGAGATGGACTCCGCGCCGAGCGGCGAGGCAGTCGCGTCCGCATCGTCCTGTTCCATCAGCGCGAGGGCGGCTCCGTCGGAGGGGACGACGACGAATTCGAGTTCCGACGGTTCGAATCCACCCTGGAACGGGGCGAGCGGCCCATCCGAGACGTCCCGGGTGAGGAAGTGGTCGTCAAACGGCGCGAGGGTGAGTGATTCGCCATCGGTTGCGCTCACGAACCGAAGCGGCCCCGACCCGACCGGGTTGGAGTTACTCCAGATGAGCGCCTCGGTCACGCCGCCGATGGTATCGAGGCCCGCGATGGTCGCCTGCCCCGTCTTCGTCTCCCAGATGTGCTTTGGCAACAGCGGGAGTGAAAACGCCGTCTGGGCAACTTCCCGACTCACCGGTTCGAACTCGATGCGGACGGTTCGTCTACCGGTTTCGACGGCCTGCGTAACCAACGTCGAACGGTCCCGATAGCGGGGGGCCGGCACCGGACTGTCGAGTGCCCCGCCTGACGTGTCTCTGAGGAAGTCGAACGTGAAGGCAACGTCGGCCGCCGTGAGTGGCGTGGCGTCGTGCCAGAGCAAATCTTCGCGAAGCGTGACCTCGACTGCGGGCCCGGCGGTGTCTGAATCGACCCACGACCACTCGTGGGCGAGCCACGGGACGAGGTCCCCACCGATGGGGCGGGCAAGCGGGTCGTACAGCATCTCGGTGATGTCACCGTCGCCGCGGAACTCGACCGCGATGGGGTTGAGGTTGCGCGTCGCACGAGGGTCCTTGAGCGTCATCCGGAGCGGCGGGGCCGTCGTCTGCTGTGACGTCTCTGTCGTCGTCTCGTTGGTGGGTCCGTTCTGCGGTTGTTCGGGGGTCTCGGTCGTCGTTGGACGGAGTCTGAGGTAGCCGAGCAGCGTGTGCATGTCGGCAGCCGACCAGCCAGAAAAGCGGTCGCCACGCGTCGCCCGTATCTCGTCGGGGATGGCGATTGGGGCGAACGGTTGGTCGCGTGCGACGGCCGACTGTATCTCGTGGAGCGTCGCCTCGCGGGCGTCGCCCGATTGGGTGCGCTGTTCGTCAAGCATGTCGTCGACGCCGAGGTTGGCGTAGCCGAAGGGGTTCTGCCAGCCGGGTTCCGCGTCGAATCGCGAGTGCAACAGCGAGTAGACGAAGTTCGGACTGGCGGTCCGCGGATGGCGCATCACGTAGATGTCGAACGACTGGTTCAACAGCACGTCGCGCAGGAGTTCCTCGAGGCTCATCGGGACGATGGACGTCTCGATGCCGACGGCGTTCAGGTTCGAGGAGAGAAAGCGGGCGATGTAGATGGACCGCGGGTCGGCATCGGCCGGGGCGGTTTTGATTTCGAGTGAGACCTGGTCTGGGGCGTCGCGGTTCGCGAGTGTGCGCAGTTGGCGAATGCAACCGCTGGTCGCGGCGAGACTACCCGTCGCGAGACCGGCCAGCAGTGTCCGACGGGAGAGCGCGCGCGGAGGGGCAGGGGCAGATGAGGGGTCAGGGGGCATGGTATGGGGGTGGCGAAATCGGCGTGCGTCTCGTTCAGTGAACGTGAGTCGCTCGTTAGATGAAAGCGTTTTCTACGCTGTTTTTCGAATGCCGTGAATCATTTTCGGGAGTAGATGTATGTGCCGGGATATAGTTGTACGTTTCATTCCAATACGTTCTACACAGTTACTACGGGGGGCCTAATACAGCGTGGTTGACGTGTTTCGTTGTACTGAACGAACACTAAAAAGATTGTAGATTTCTCACACCCAGCCGAGCAGCGGCCAGACGAGCGAGCAAATCCAGAGGACGAGACCGCCCACGAGGTGTCTGTTGAGCCGAGACTCGCCAGCGCCGTAGCGCGCACCGCCAGCGGCGAGGACGCCGATTGCCACCGCGAGCACGATGCGGTGGAGCATCACGTTCACGGGAATCACCTCGATGTCGAGGTAGGCGTAGTCCGCGAGGATGCCAAAGCCGAGACCGAACATGGCGAGCAAGAACGCGTCGTCGCGCTCCAGTCCCTGGGCGAGCTTGTACGCCGCGAGTGGAATCCCAGCAGCGAGGAACGGGTAGAAGAACCCCGCGATGAGTTTCGGCGATTCGGTCACGTTCCACGATTCCACGGTGACCGCGCCGATGCGGACGAACAGCATCAGTCCGACCATCGACCCGAACAGGAGCACGCTTCGTGGCGGAAGCGGCCAGTGGCGGGTGCGTTTTCTCACCTGCATGGCGACGTCGTCGAGCCGACGGGTAAGCGCCGGGACGAACAGGAGGCCGAGCAGCGGTGCGACCGACAATCCGGTCGCGGTGCCGTTGCGACTATCGAGGTCGATGATGGTCGTCCAGCCGTCGGCGTCGATGGTGCGGCGCGTGCCGTGGTACTCACGGGTCACGTCCGTCACGAAGGGCGCACCGATGAGGTCGCGTTCGACCTCAGTGCGCCCCTTCTCCAGACTCCCGACCGTGTGTCGCAGGCGGAACCAGTCCCAGTGTTCGTGGTGAATCTGCATCGCGGTCCACGCCGAATCGCCAGAGCCGCCCGCGTAGAGACGGATGTGCGTGCGCGTCCCGAGGTAGGTGCCGTCGTGGACCTGATACGTCTCCGGAACCCAGAGGCCGCCGCCTTCGGTTTCGGGGTCAACACCCACCTGGCCGGTCCGACTGACCGGGTTGTGGATGTAGACGAAGCGGTCAGCACCGCGGGTAGACCCCCAGTCGATGCGCGGACCGCGCTGTCCTTCCAATTGCTCTTCGGGTTGGGCCGGAACCCACTCGTCTCTGGTGACGTTCCACTTGGCGTCAGTCTGTTCCATCAGGATATACCGAACCCGCGAGGCGTTCCCGTGGACGATCATATTTATCGGGAGCGTCCGCTGGGAGAACGAGTGAGAGCGACTCGTGTAGGGCCAGAGCATCGCCGAACTGTTCGGAGCGCCTTCGACGAGGTGAACTCCCTCCGGTGTCTGCCTGAGTTCTGCGGGAGGGGCAGCATCCTGGACCGTGGTTGGCTGGGCGAGGACCAGTGTCGAGAGTAAGACGACGACGAGCGTGAACAGAATCACCAGTCGTCGCCGGTCCAGTTTCTCAATCATCCATACCGGAACTAGAGGCATGCGTTACTTTATTTATTGTGCCCGAAATGTTCAGAAAAGGCTGGCTTTCTTCAGTCCTCCGTCTCGAGTGCGTGCCACGACAGGCGCGGGTTGCGCGCGGCCTGCACCTGGTCGATACGGCGAGCCGCCGTCCGAGACGGGGCCGATTCGAGTACGTCGTCGTCCTCGCCGACGACGGCGTTGAAGGCAGTTGCGAGTTGGTCGAGCGTCTCGCGGTTCTCGATTTCCGTCGGTTCGGTCATCAGCGCCTGTGAGACGATGTCCGGCCACTTCGTCGTCGGCGGGTGGACGCCGAAGTCGAGCATCCGCTTTGCCACGTCGGCTGCGTCCTGGTCGCCCGCGCTCGCGACGAACTCGTGGTGGAACGGCCCGTACGGCACGTCGTAGTCTATCTGGCTCGCGAGATAGTTCGCATTAAGCACTGCTTTCGCGCTCGCGTCGGCGAGACCGGCGTCACCCAGACGGTCGATGTAGGCGAACGCACGAACGAGGACGAGCCAGTTGCCGTGGAAGCCGTGAACCTTGCCGACCGACTGTTCTGGGTCGTACAGTCGGTACCCGCCCTTGTGCTGTTTGATGTGCGGACGTGGCAGGAACTCGGCGAGGCGTTCGGTGACCCCGACCGGTCCAGCCCCGGGTCCGCCACCGCCGTGGGGCGTCGCGAACGTCTTGTGAACGTTGTAGTGCATGATGTCGAAGCCCATGTCACCCGGACGGGCCCGCCCGAGGAGGGCGTTCAGATTCGCCCCGTCGTAGTAGAGCAGGCCGCCCGCGTCGTGGACGATGGTGGCGATTTCCTCGATGTTTCGCTCGAACAGTCCGAGTGTGTTCGGATTCGTGAGCATGAGCGCGGCCGTCTGGTTGGAGACGGCGACTTCGAGGGCTTCTAAGTCCACGCGCCCGTCCTCGTCGCTCGGCAGCGAAACCACGTCGTAGCCGGCGAGCGCAGCGGTCGCGAAGTTCGTCCCGTGAGCGGAGTCGGGGATGATGATTTCCGTCCGCTCGTCGTCGCCGTTTGCCTCGTGGAAGGCTTTGGCGATGAGGATGCCCGTGAACTCACCGGCCGCGCCCGCAGGTGGCTGGAGCGTAACCGCGTCCATGCCACCGATGCGCCCGAGGTAGTCCTGGAGCTTGTAGAGTAGTTCGAGCGTCCCCTGAATCGTCTCGTCTGGACGCTCCGGGTGGACGGCTCCCGCCGGAATCGTCGAGATGTCGTCGGTGAATTTCGGGTTGTACTTCATCGTACAACTGCCGAGCGGGAACGGCCCCGACTCGATGCCGTAGTTCATCTGGCTCAGCCGGGTGTAGTGGCGGGCGAGTTCCGGCTCCGAGAGATTCGGCAGTTCGAGGTCGTCGCGCGTGAGCGACGGCGGGAGCGGTGACTCGTCGATTTTCACCGTCTTCGTGCTCTTTTCAGAGAGCAGCGGTTCGTACACGTCTTCTGAGTCGTGGGTCCAGCGAGCCTGGTCGTAGAACATCTAGGCTACCTCCTCGAATGCCGCGACGAACTCGTCTACGGCGATGGCGTTGGTCTCGGTCACACACACCTGCACCTCGTGTTCGCCGACCCGGTGGACGGCGAAGCCCTTGCCCGCGAGGTCTGAAACGATGGCCTTCGCAGGTTGGTCCGTGTGGGCGACGAACTCCCGGAAGTGATACCGGTCGTGAACCGGGGCCTGAATCCCGCTGATATCGTCGAGACGTTCTGCGAGTTCCTCGGGACGGGTGACGCAGTCCCTCGCGAGGTCCACGAGGCCGTCCGGGCCGAGCATGGCAATATGCATCGCCGCCCGGAGGGCGACCCACGCCTGGTTCGAACAGATGTTCGAGGTGGCCCGCTCGCGGCGGATGTGCTGTTCGCGCGTCTGAAGCGTGAGCGTGTAGGCGCGCATGCCCGCAGAATCCTCGGAGATGCCGACGAGGCGACCGGGAACCTGCCGCAGGAAGTCCTCGCGGCAGGCGAAGATGCCGAGGCCCATGCCGAAACTCGTCGGGATGCCGAGCGTCGAGGCGTCGCCGACGACCACGTCTGCGCCGACGTCGGACGGTTTTTCGAGCAGCGAGAGCGCGACGGGGTCGCTGCCGAGGGTGAAGATGGCGTCGTTGTCGTGGGCGAGTTTGCCGAGTTTGGCGAGCCCCTCCTCTATCGTCCCCCGGACGGTCGGATTCTCGGCGTAAATCATGACCACGTCGTCGTCTACGAGGTCGGTGAGCACGTCGAGGTCCGCGTTTCCGTCGTCCATGGCGTAGGATTCGACGACCATCTCGGAGCCATCGACGTAGTTTTCGAGCACGTCGCGGCGACCCACGGAGATGGCTTTCGGGACGAGCACGCGGTGGCCTGACGTCTTGCGCAGGCGATTTGCGAGCGTGGCCGCCTCGCCGAGGGCGGTCGCCGCGTCGTACATCGAGCAATTGGCGATTTCGAGGCCCGTGAGTTCCGCGAGCATCGACTGGTACTCGAACAGCACCTGCAGGAAGCCCTGGGCGACTTCCGGCTGGTATTGGGTGTAGGAGGTCAGAAACTCAGACCGGATAGAGAGGTTGTCCACGAGCGAGGGGATGTAGTGGCTGTAGTGGCCTCGCCCGAGGAACTCGGTCAGATTTGCGTTTCGGTTGAGCATCTTGTCTGCGCGTGCGCGAACGGATTGCTCACTGCGCTGTGGGATGCCGAACGTGCCGTCGAACGCGACGTCGTCTGGGATGTCGAACAGGTCCTCTTCGCTCGCCACGCCGAGAACGTCGAGCATCGCCTGCGTCTCGTCTGGCGTGTGCGGGGCGAAAGGACTGCCGGGGGTTGCTGAATCACTCATAGTTTGCGAAGAACCGCTGTTGTCCGGTTTGTGGCCGCACGATGGTAGTTGGTTACAGACTATCGCATATGATTGCGTCGATTATCACGACAGTGTCCATCCGACGCGGTTGCCGGGACAGACGATACACACCCGTGCATTGTGTTTGACTGACACGCTTCGGTGAGGCGCAAAAAAGTCGCTCGCCGGGTCAGGCGATCTGGTCTTCGTAGTCGTCCGGTGTGAGCAGGGAGTCGAGTTCAGATTCGTCCGTGAGTTCGACTTCCAGCATCCAGCCGTCGCCGTACGGGTCGTCGTTTACGAGTTCCGGGGCGTCGAACACCTGGTCGTTGACCGCGGTGACCGTCCCGGAGACCGGTGCGTAGAGGTCGGAGACGGCTTTGATGGATTCGACGACGCCGAACTCCGCACCCTTGCTCACGTCGTCCCCGACGTCGGGCAGTTCGACGAACACGATGTCGCCGAGTTCGTCCTGGGCGAAGTCGGTGATGCCGATTTTGGCCGTTCCGTCTGCTGCGCGTGCCCACTCGTGTGATTCCTGATACTTGAGGTCGTCTGGTACTTCGAATGTCATTGGTTGAAGGGGAGTGATTTGATGACTGCTTTCTTCGGATTACCACGGACGAGGACGTGAATCGTCGTGTCCGGGTCCGCATAGTCGACGGGAACGTACCCGAGTCCGATTGGTTCGCCCAGTGTCGGACTCATCGTCCCGCTCGTCACTGTGCCGATATGCTCCTCATCTGTGTTAGTAATATCGTACCCGTGTCGCGGGACGCCGCGCTCCAGGAGCTGGAAGCCGACGAACTTCTCCGCTACGCCCTCTGCGTGCTGGCGTTCGAGCGCGTCGCGGCCCACGAACTCGGTGTCGAGTTTGACGGTGAAACTGAGCCCCGCCTCGTAGGGCGTTCGCGGGTTGTCCTCCGGGTGGAAGTCCTGCCCGGAGAGGAGAAAGCCCATCTCCATGCGCAGGGTGTCGCGTGCGCCGAGTCCACACGGCTGCACGTCGAACAGCTCCCACACGGCTTCTGCGTCGTCCCACGGTGCGAGGATTTCGAACCCGTCCTCGCCGGTGTAGCCCGTCCGGGCGACGATGCACTCCGCGCCGTCGAACGAGAGCACCGTCGCCGTGAACGACTTCAGGTTCTGGACGGCGGTCGGTTCGGCGGGCGTGTGCTCGTCGACCGCTGCCATGAGCAACTTTTCCGCGTCGGGGCCCTGGAGCGCGAACATCGCCCAGTCTGACGTGACGTTCTCGACGCTGGCGTCGAGGCCCCACTCGTCGCGGTGGGTTTCCCATCGCCGTTGCATCTCGCCGTCGTGCCCGGCGTTCGGGATGAACAGGTAGTCGCCCTCGATAGCGTCGGGGAGCCGATACACGACGGTGTCGTCGATGATGACGCCGTCTTCGTTCGTAATCATCGAGTACTGTGCGTCGCCCGGCGAGAGGACGGTGACGTCGTTCGAGGTGAGTCGCTGCATGAGCGCCTCGGCGTCGGGGCCGGAGACGATGATTTCGCCCATGTGGCTCACGTCGAAGATGCCAGCGGCCTCCCGAACACTCTCGTGTTCGGTTCGGATAGAGTCGAACTCGACTGGCATATCCCAGCCGCCGAACTCGGTGAACTTCGCACCGCGGGCGTCGTGGACGCCGTGCAGTGGTGGTTTGAGAAGACCCATACACATCCGGTCGCACCCCCGCCAAGTAACGTTTTGGTGTTGCGCGCGTCCCATCGTTCGGCCACACATGACAGTTTCTACGTAAAGTTTTGAATTTCGATGTTTTGAACAGTTAGCTACGGGAATTGGGAAAACAGTGAAAAAGCGCGTGCGAGACACTCACACGCGCTTATGGAGGTGATAAGCTTCGTGTGGGGTGACCTTACCAGCCCTATAATTATAGGGGATGGTCGGTAACGCCATGACGACGATGACGAATCGAAATACGACCCGCCGGCGTTTCTTACAGGTGTCCGGCGCGGCCGCTATTGCCGGGCTCGCAGGCTGTTCGAACGGCGGTAGCTCGGACAACTCGACGAGTACCCAGGAGCTGACCGAGAACGCGACGACCACGGCGGCGGAGACGACCACCGCCCAGCAGGAGGTCGCAGTCGAGATGTCCGCAGAGGGGCGTCTCGCGTTCGACGGTCCAACCAACGAGATGGACCTCCCAGAAGACCCCGACCCGAACGACGGCTACCCGCCGGAGTTCAACATCAAGCTCGAAGACTACGAAGTCGACGAGTCCCGCTGGGAAACCAACACGATCGAGGAAACCGACATTACGCTGGTTCCCTTCGACGTCGCCTACTACTGGTACGTCCGCGGCGAGGCGCGGTTCCTCGACGCCCGCAGCCAGTCTGAGTACGACGTCTCCCACATCTACGGCGCGGTCGTCAGCCCCGCGAAAAGCGACATGGAGGACGACCCGGTGGCCAGTTGGCCGAAGGACGACAAAATCGTCGCCTACTGCGACTGCCCACACCACCTCTCGTCGATTCGTGCCGCGGCTCTCAAGGCTGAAGGCTACAGCAACGTGTACGTCATCTACGAGGGCTACGGCGCGTGGCGCTCGAAGGGCTACCCGATGGAGGGCTCCAGCCCGAAGGACGCCCCGAAGACCTGGACCGTGACCGGACAAGTCGACCCGGAACACGCGGGCGAGGCCGCCTGGGCCTACTACCAGGACCAGAAGGAGGCCACCGAAATCGCAGAAGACGGCAGCTACGAACTCAACATCCGGTTCGTCAACGTCTCTGCTGACACTGAGGTGACGATTCAGACCCCAGCCTACGAACTGAACGCAACCCTCGGTGCCCTCACGAACGGGTCCGTCTCCGAAGACGGAACCGTCCTCGAAGGGAGCGGAAACGGCTCCGTGAACGCTACCTCCGCCTGATTCGGCTATCACGGAACACCCGGCCTGTTCGCAGGCCACACGCGTGTCTGTCATCCAACCTACACGTGTCTGTCATCCGGTTCGTGCGGGTCATCTCCCGCACCGACCACATCCACTTCGCCCACCGGCTGCAAGCCGGGTGGGCTTCATTCCTACGGGCGATTTCCCTGTGGATGACCCGATTATTCTGCAGCCTGGGCGCCGAAGAGACTCGCTCACAGTCTGGTGAAATTCAGTTGACAGGTTCGCCAATCGCCACCGCTTTTAGCGTACCCATCCTAGCCCGGCCATGCCCGGTGGGAACGATGAATTGGTTGGGGACCACGACGAACCCAAAGTTGGGTTGTTCGTCGATGGGCCGAACGTGTTGCGTGACGAATTCAACGTCGACTTAGACGACGTGCGAGAGGCGGGGACGGCCGCAGGCTGGCTAGCGACGCGGCGGCTCTACCTCGACGAACACGCGACGCCCGCGCTCATCCAGGCCGCAGAGGCCCGCGGCTTCGAGGTGGTCATCACGAGCGGCGACGTGGACGTGAAACTCGCCGTCGATGCGGCTGAATTCATCGTGACCGAGTCGATCGACGTCCTCGCCATCGCCTCCCGAGACACCGACTTCAAGCCGTTGCTCGAAATGGCCGCCCGCTACGGGGTTCGGACACTCGCCATCGCCCCCGGCGAACACGGGCGCTCCGACGCACTACGAAACGCCGCCCACGACTCCATCACCATCGAGTAAGACCTTTTTTCGTGCGCCTCCCGCACTCAGGTATGCCCGACACGCCGATTCTCGACAATCACCTGCATCTCGACCCCGTCTACGGGCGAAACGAGGAAGCAGTCAAGGACTTCGCCCGCGCGGGCGGAACCCACATGCTCGTCGTCAACAAACCGTCGTGGCACCTGCTGGACCGCGAGGTCGAAGGCCCCGGCGATTTCAGGGAAGTGTTCGAACTGACCATCGGCGCAGTCGAACAGGCGACCGAGATTTTGGCGGGGCGGGCGTGGGCCGTCCTCGGCGTCCACCCCGCACTCATCTCGCGGCTGGTTGGCGAGCGCGGATTCACTCCCGGCGAGGCGTGCGACCTGATGCAGACGGGCCTCGACGTAGCCGCAGAGTTCGTCGCGGACGACGAGGCACTCGCGCTCAAATCGGGTCGCCCGCACTACGATGTTTCAGACGACGTGTGGGAGGCGTCGAACGACGTGATGAAACACGCCTTCTCGCTCGGCGCTGACCACGACTGCGCCGTGCAACTCCACACCGAGACGAGCGAAGACCTCACCGAAGTGGCCGAGTGGGCCGAGGAACGCGGCCTCCCGCGCCACAAAGTAGTGAAACACTACTCGGTCGGGAAACTGGCGGGGCCGACGCCGAGCGTGCTCGCTGACCGCGACCGACTGGAGGTTGCACTGGAACAGGACGAACCGTTCCTGATGGAGACCGACTTCATCGACGACCCCGACCGTCCCGGCGCGGTTCTCGGCCCGAAGACGGTGCCACGACGGGTGAACTGGCTGCTCGAATCGGGCCACGAGGACGCCGTCAGGGTCGCACACGTCGAGACGCCGAAGGCCGTGTACGACATTGACACGGCAGATTTCTGAACACAGGGCTTATCACGTATCACCCGTTTCCTCTCGGTATGAGCACGCCCCCTGGAGAGTTCTACACCGAAGACCGGTGGCAGAACTGGCTGGACCGGATCAAAGAAGAGGACATCGACCCAGAAGACGAAGACTCAGCACGCCTGCTGCTCAACCTGCAGGACGACACGGCCATCGCAATCGTGAAGGTCGTGACCAGTTACGACGACGGTGACATCGACGCGGACACCGCGCAGGAAGAACTCGGGAAGATTCGCGACATCGTCCTCGCGGACGTCGAGTTCGAAGACGAGGAAAAGGTCATGCTCGTCGATGGGGTCCAGACGTCCCTGCTCTGCGTGTTCTACGCCGCAGAGCAGTACATCCTCGACGGGGCGGCCGAGGACGCGAGCGTGGAGGAGTACATCCTCGCCGCGGGCGACGCGGAGGCAGAGGACGACCTTGATGCCGCGCTCGGATACTGCGTGCAGGCCGGGACGCGCATCATCGACGGCAACGACTTGGACCTCTCTGTCGCGGAGGAAATCGAATACGGCCTCGTCGCCGAGTGGGTAAACGGCCTCGACAGCCTCCACAACGCGATGAGCGACCCCGAAGTCGTCGAAGAAGACGACGAATAACTCGCTTTTCTGGACAGTCATTCGACAGAGACTTTTTATCTATCCCGCGCGGACATAGCCCATGCGACTGTGGGGCGACAGCCGGGGGCAGGCAATTCAGATAGGTGCAATACTCCTCTTTGCGACACTTATCATCGCACTCTCGCTGTATCAGGCGAACGTCGTCCCGCAAAACAACAAGGACGTCGAGTTCAACCACAACCTCCGGGTGTTAGACCAACTGGAGGACATGCGAAACGCCATCGTTCGGACGGCGGCGACGGGGACCGAACAACCCGTCTCCATCACCCTCGGCACCCAATACGACGAGCGCGTCTTCGCAGTGAATCCGGGGCCACCGGGGGGGACACTCGAAACCGTCTCGCTCGGAACCGTGACCATCGAGAACGCCGTCTCGGTGGGCGAGAACGCATACTGGAGCTCTGGGACCACTCACGAGTACGAGACGAATGGCCTCCAGTACCGGCCCACCTACAACGAGTACCAGAACGCCCCGAACACGGTGTACGAACACTCGCTGCTCTACAACCAGTTCGAGGACTCGCGCAACACCATCCTCGCAGACCAGAGCATCGTCAACGGGCGACAGATTACGCTCATCACCCTTGATGGCTCCTACCAGGAATCGACCTCTGGGAGCGTCACGCTCAACGCCCGACCGGTGAGCGTCTCCTCCGAGACGGTGGCGGTGACGAACACCGCGCCCGACGAACCGGTGACCATCACGATTCCGACGCGCATGAGCGAAGAGCAGTGGATGGAGACGCTCGAAGACCAGTCGGTGGCAAACGGTGGGTACGTTGACTTAGACGAGACAACTTACACCGCCGGTAGTCCGAGCACGATTTCCCTCGTGCTCACGGGCGACGAGACGTACAACCTCCGCCTCGCAAAGGTCGGCGTCGGGACGCAGGTCGAAGAAGAGGGCGCGACGTACGTCACCACGGACACGCCCAATCCGACGGTCGCACCCGGCGCGACCGAGCGGTTCACCGTGACGGTCAAAGACCAGTACAACAACCCGGTGAGCGGGCTCGTCGTGAACGAGAGCGAATCGAATCTTGAACCGGTGACGGAAGCGACCGACGAGAACGGCGAGATGGTGTTCGAGTACACCGCACCGAGTTCGGAGGGGTCCGATTCGGCGACCGTCTCGATTCTCGACGACGATGAGGCCTACGAGCACGTGACGTTCGACGTGACCGTGAGCGACGGTGCGGGGGCTGGTGGCGATGATGACGATGGTACGGACGCGATTAACCCGAGTGAATCAGGGGATATTCGACTGCTCGATTCTGAGTACGGTATTGGCGGCGACAAGAGTATTCTAGAATTTGTCCTCCAAAATACGGGGTCAAGTACAACACAAATCACCTCGGCACGAATCAGTTTCTACTACGACGCGGGGACTGGTAGTGGTGAGGTCGATAATGCGAAAATTCGGCAAGCAGATGGTTCCGGTGGAACTACCTTGAAAGTGAGAGGAGAATTCGTCGATTTATCTCCAGAAATCGGGTTGCCTGGAAACGATGCCACAACCAGAGTTCAACTAGAATTTTGGGGAGATACGAAGCAATCTAAGCAGCACGACGTGAAAGAGGGCGATTTCATCGTCGTTTCGGTCACCTTCTCCAACGGTGAAAGTGCAACGTACTTCCTTGCACCTGATAAAGCCTGAACGACGATTCTGATCAATTCCTACAACTGAGATTAGAGGCGTAACCCAACCAGTCAGGCACGATGCCCATGCCGTGACATAGCGTATTTTTCGACACCTGTCGATAGTCCAGTCGACAAACACATATACCTGGTCTACACAGGATACAGCCATGACAAAAGTCGGGATTGACGCGGTTGAAATTTACACGGGTAAGCTGAAAATGGACCTCGCGGAGGTCTTCGCCCCTGAGATGGGCGACGACCCCGAAAAGTACACGAAGGGGCTTGGCCTCCACGCGAGTTCCTTCCCGGACGTGTACGAGGACATCGTGACGATGGGGGCGAACGCTGCCTACAAGCTGATGGAGCGAAAGGGCCTCACGCCCGAGGACATCGGTCGCATTGACGTCGCGACGGAGAGTGCGTTCGACAACTCGAAGCCCGTTTCGACGTACATCGCCGGGTGTCTCGAACAGGTGTTCGACGGCGACTTCCACCACGCGAACAAGGGCGAGCGCAAGTTCGCCTGCGTCGCGGGGACCCAGTCCATCGACGACGCGTACAACTGGATTCGCGCTGGCCGCAACCGCGGCCGCTCGGCCATCGTCATCGCCACGGACACGGCCCTCTACGCCCGTGGCGACCCCGGTGAGGCGACCCAGGGCGCTGGCGCGGTGGCCATGCTCATCAGCGAGGACCCGTCACTGGTTTCGCTCAGCGCAGAGCAGGGCTTCGGCAGCGCAGACGAGACGGACTTCCTGAAGCCGAACCAGCAGTTCCCGAGCGTGGACGGCAAGCGCTCGGTGCAGGTCTACCTCGCCCGAATGCGCGAGGCGCTCGAAGACTACGAATCGGTCGCCGGGAAGGTCGAACTCGACGACGTTGCCCTCGCGCCATTCCACACGCCGTTCCCCGGAATGGTCCGCAAGGCCGCACTGCTCGGCTTCCGCCACATCATTCGCGACACCGAGGTCGAGGACGAACTTGCGCCGGAAATCGGCCGCCAGCCACGCGAAGAAGAGTTCGACTCGGAGGAAGATTACACCGAGGCCATCCGCGCGTACATGGACGACCTGAAGGGCACCGACGCCTACCAGACCTGGTACGCAGAGACTGTCGACCCAACGCTCTACCTCGCACGCCACGTCGGCAACTGGTACACCGGGTCGGTCCACGTCGCCCGCGTCAGCGGCCTGCTCAAGGCCCTCGAAGCCGGCACGGACATGACCGGCGAACAACTCCTCGTCGGGTCCTACGGCAGTGGCGCACAGGCTGAGGTCCACTCCGAAATCGTCCAGGAAGGCTGGAAGGAGGAGATGGAGGCGATGGACATCATGGACCAGCTCGAATCGCGCTACGAGATTAGCTTCGACGACTACGAGCACATCCACGACGTCCACAACCACGAGAAGGACGTCGACGTAGAGGAGTTCACGGCCCCGCAAAACGAATTCGTGTTCGACGGCTGGGGTCGCATGAACGAGCGCAAGTACCGGTTCGTCGAGTAAGCTTCAATCCGACTTTTCCCCTTTTTTGGGGTCGGGCGAGACGCACCGCGTCTCGCTGACCCTGTGAAGCGACGCTTCACAGGTCAGATTTTTCGAGCGCAGCGAGCAAGCGGTGCAGTCTGCAAATGCCCCATCCCACCATTACTTCTTACCCCAAGCCGCCCAAGTGTCACCTACGCTGGGACACTCATCCCAGAAACCTACCCATGACTGGCAAACACGTCCGTATCGGAAGCCGAGATTTCGTGACCGTTTCGCCCCGGACATCCGTGGTCCGGGCGGGGGAACTGATGGACAATTATAGCGTCGACCAGGCGCTCGTCCTCGAGGGTGACGACCTCGTCGGGACAGTCACCTACGACGCCGTCGACCGCGCGCGCCAGCGTGCAGAGCGCGAGAACATGGAACCGGAGGAGGTCCTCACGGAAGACGTGATGATGGAAGTCGAGGAGTTGAACGAGGAGATGCGCGAGGCGATCGCGAAGGGGTTGCGAGACGCAGAGCGCCAGTTCTAGGGGAGTTGGCGAAGCGCGTCTAGCATATCGCCTAAGTCCTTGGTCGTCACCGCGAGCGAGAAGCCGTCGATGCGAGCGAGGGCGGGTGCGTGTTCCCAGAGGTCGTCCTCCGTGAGTCCGTGGAGGACCACCGCGTTCGGCGTCGGCGTGACGACGCGCATGGCGACGAGTGGCGACTCTCCACGGGTGACGTGCGTAAAGACGAGTGCTCGGTTCGTACTCTGTCCGTAGAGCCGGTAGAACTCCTCGCTCGACAGGCGGGTGATGGCCTCGATGCTGTTGACCACGGTGTGTCCGGCGATGGTATCCTGCTTCCCCGTGGCCACCTCCGTCGCGTCGATGGCGTCGTAGAATTTTGTGAGCGGGATGGTCGTCGGATACTCACGTAAGTCCTGGACGATGTCGCTTTCGAACCCGGCGGAGATGACGCGGGCATACTGACGAACGCGGCCACCGCCGCGGTGTTCGTCGATGGCGATGAGCGCCTCGACGATGCGCCGAATGACGCCGATGCCGGGGCTCTTTCGCCGGCCACTCTCGTAGTCAGAGATGACGGAGGAGGAGACGTCGAGTTGGGTGGCGAGGTCGGTCTGGGAAACGTCGAAATCGGTGCGCCACTTTCGAAGCGTCGCGCCGGGGTCGTCGCTGAGCGTGATTTCGCCGGCAATCTTCTCGGCGAGGTCCCGCCGCGGGCCGCGTTCGGTCATTGAAGTAGGCCTTCGTCGTTCGACGGATAATGATTTCGACGTTTCGTTCGAAATGCTCAGGGCGACGCGAGTGGTACGAGTTGACATGCCTTCGACCGTCGTCCACCTCGCGCTCGCTGGACTGCTGGCCGCCGGCTTGCTCGGGGATGCCTTCGACCGGCGGGCACTCGCTGTCGTTCTCGGCGTGACAATCATTCCTGACCTCGACGTGTTCGCCGGATTCTTCGTAGACGGCGGTCACCGGTCGGTCTTGCACACCTTCCTTATCCCGCTCGCGGCAGCAGGCGTCGTCTACCTCGACACCCGCCGGGAGTCCTCGTGGCTCGCGGAGCGGTGGGGGCGTCGCGGCGTCCGGGTGGCGTGGGTGAGCATCGTCGCCTTCGCCGTTGCGGGTATCGGCCTCGACCTCTTTACCGCCGGAGCGAACGTGTTCTATCCGGTTCACGACCAGTTTTACCGCGTCTCCGGGGAACTCATCTACTCGACCAACCGGGGCCTCGTCCAGACGTTCGTCGATTTCTCGACTGGCAGTCCCGACCCCGGCGCGATTGGGTCGTCGAGCGAAGTCCACGTCAACAGCGGTATCGACCCGAATCGCGGGGCGGAACCGGAGGGGGTGGACCGCATTTTCCCGGTCGCCCAATCGGGCTGGCAACTCCTGCTCATCGTAACCAGTTGCATCGTGCTGTGGGGACGACTCCGCGAGGAGCCAAAGGTTTGACTCCCCTGCCGAGAGAGAACTGGTATGATTCGACCGTACGACCCCGCAACCGACCGCGATGGGTTCTGGGCACTGAAACGACAGTTCGAACTCGGCCTCGGCAGCGAGACCGGTGGCGACGACAAACTGGAGCTGTACGAGGGAAAACTCACCGACGAGTACCGAGAGCGGTATCTGTCGTGGGCGGCGCGGTGCTGCGAGTCTGACGAACGCTGCATCACCGTCGCCGAGGTGGACGGCGAACTCGTCGGCTACGTGTTCGTCCTCCCCGAGACGATGGCGATGATCTGGGACGCCGCGGTGCTCAACGAACTGTTCGTCGCCGAAGCACACCGGGGCACGGGCGTCGCCGACGACCTGATGGCGGGAGCACTGGCGCTTGCCCGCGATCAGGACCTCCCACTCGACCGAATCGTCCTCGACGTGGACCGTCAAAACGACCGGGCGCAAGCGTTCTACGACCGCCACGAGTTCGCCCACTGGGGCGAACTGGTCTGTCGGGAGTTGTAGCGCGCGACTACCTGCCGCGCTAGCGTTCGAGCTGAAGCTTCGCCAGTTCCGCCTCCGTAACAGCCTCGCGCCACTGCAACTGCGAGATGCTGTAGGTGCGCAGGTCGCGGGGGCCGCCGGTGTCGCCTGGTGGGAGCCAGTTTCGCAAGACGGCGTCCTGTTGTCCCCCGTAGGCGGCGACGTACTTCTCGATGGCCCGTCTCGACTGGTCGTTGTCGGGTTCGTGGCCGACGGACACGAAGGCTAAATCGAGCCAGTCGAACGCGATGGCGAGCAGAACGCCAGCGCGTTCGCCGGAGTAGCCCTGCCCCCAGAACGGTTTCCGAATCCACGTGCCGAACGACGCCGTGCGTTTGTCCCACTCCAGCCAGAGTTCCGCGACGCCGACGAACTCGTCGTCAGCCCGCTGCACGATGGCGTAGGTCGCGCGGTCGCCCGACTCCCACTTCTCGCGGACGGCGGTCAGTTCGTCGAGGCTCTGTTTTGGCGTTTCGTGAACGCGGTCTCCGAGCGGACGCATCACCGCGTCCAGTTCGCCGGAGCGATGCAGTTCGTACAACTCCATCGGCGAACGCGACTCGTGGAGCGGTTCGTAGCGAAGCCTGTCGCTTTCGGCACGGGTCGGGAACAGGGACCTCATGATTCCGCCGAGACCGCCTCGCGCCACTGGTCCTGACTCACCGAGTAGTACACCTCGTCTGCGACGTGGTCGGAGTAGGGCAACCAGTTTCGCAGGATGGCGTCCTGCTGACCGCCGTGGGCGGCCATGTACTTCTCGATGGCCCGTTGTGATTTCGTGTTCTCCGCGTGGTGGGTGACCTCCACGTAGTCCAAGTCGAGGCGTTCGAAGGCGAGTTCCATGAGCACGCCGGCGCGTTCACCGGAGTAGCCCCGCCCCCAGTAGGCCTTTTTCAACCACGTTCCGAGGCCGCCGACGCGGCGGTCCCAGTGGCAGTGGAGCGTCGCCACGCCCGCGAACTCGCCCGCGCCGTCTTCGCCAGCCTTCGGGACGATGAAGTACGTCGCCTCGTCGCCCTCGTCCCATAACTTCTCGCGGCGTTCGAGGAACTCGCGACTCGGCTTCATCGTCTGGTGGGGTTCCCACGGCATGTACTCGGTCACTGTCTCCATCTCCGGGGATTGCTTGCAGGCGTCGTAGAATTCCCGAACCGAGAGGTTGTCACGGCTGAGTCTGTGGAAGGTGAGGCGTTCTGACTTCAGTTCGTCCGGGAACAGGTGGCTCATCTGCTCGCCTCCCACTCCTCGCGCGAGATGCTGTAGCGCAGCCCGTCGTGGGGTTCGCCGTCGAGGACGAGGTGGTTTCGAATCATTCCGTCGAGGCGACCACCGTGGGCGGCGACGTACTTTTCGATGGCGCGCCTCGATTTTTCGTTCTCGACGGCGTGTTCGACGGCGACGAGGTCCAGGTCCAAGTCCTCGAAGGCAATCTCCATGAGTTTCGTTGCCCGCTCGCCGGAGTAGCCCCGGCCCCAGAACGTCTTTCTGAGCCAGATACCGAACCGGGCGGTGTGCTTGTCCCAGTCGCAGTGGAGGCCAGTCGTGCCCGCGAACTCACCCGCCCCATTCTCTGATTCTTTCGGGTAGAGGGCGTATACGGCGCCGTTTCCGGCCTCGACGGCGTCACCGACCTGCTTCACGAAATCCCACGTGTCCTTGAGCGTCTGGTGGGGGTTCCACGACATGTACTGGGTCGCCTCCTCGATACCTTCCTCCGTCGAGTGATAGGGGTAGAGTTCGAGGGGGTCAACCGTGTCGAGAGAGACCTGAACGAATCGCAGGCGCTCGGTCTCGAATTCCTCGGGGAACATAGCTTGAAAGGCGCGGAGTAGTGCGAAAAAGATGTCGTTGCTGCAGGTTCACGCGCGGGTGAGGATGTCCGGGTGGTCGAGTCGGCAGTCGTACCCGACGGCGTCGCGTCGCGTCGTCTCCCACTCGCCGGTACGGGTGAGGCACTCGAAGCCGTCTTCGGTCACGAGCCACGTGTCCTCGCTTTTTGCGCCCTGAATCGTCGGATTCCAGGCGTAGGCCATGGGCAGAGACACCGGTTCGTCGAAGTCCGGCGTCGCAATCCACTCGCGGCCCGCGTAGCCCGCCGCGCCGCCCTGATGGTGGTGTTCCCACTCGCCGTCGTGTCCAAGACGGGCGTAGGCGGCTTGAATGTCCGAAAACACCGCACCAGCCGTCCCCCCATCTCGGCCGGTCTCGCGGGTCGCGGCGAGGGCGGTGGTCTGGACACGGGCCGCCTGTTCGTGGCGACGTTGCAGCCATTCAGGCGGGTCGAATGCGACGGTCCGGGTGGTGCTCGCGTAGAGTCCGTCGCGCGTTGCGGTCACGGAGACGAGCGCGTACGAGCCAAGTGCTGTCTCGGTTGGCGTGTAGTGGCGGTAGCGCGGTGCACGCGACCCGCTACCGACGAGCGCGACGGGAGCGTCGATTCCCCGCTGGGCGAGTGTGTGGCGGAGGTCCGCCACCACGGCCTGTTCGGTCATCTCTGAGTCGGTGTCGCGACAGACCGACTCGACGGCGGCGGCGGTGTCCCGTCCGAGCGACCGGTAGCGGGCCACGTCTGCCTCGGTGAGTGGTTGGCGCAGGGCACTCGCGTCCAGTGAATCGAACCCGGGAACGTCGAAGTCGGCGGCTGCTGGGGCGTTCGACTGGGCCTGGACCATCTCGGCGAGCGACCACTCGTGCCAGTCGTAGGCCGTGACGAGCGTCTCGGAGGGGAGTTCTTCGGTCGCGAGGCGCTCTGCCTCGATGGTGTTCGTGACCACTTCGACGTGGTCGCCGTCGTAGCCGGCGGCGGCGACGCCGACGGGAGCGTGGGCGTCCACGACGTTGTCTCCGCCGGTCAGCCACGCGAACGAGGCCGGGTGGGCGAACCAGAGTTCCTCGAGGTCGCGTGTGGCGAGGTACGCGTCGAGGCGGTCGCGGTGTTCCATAGTGACTGCCTCTGGGGTGACGCCCTTCAATGGTAGGGATTTAGCTTGATTCGGTAGCCAAAAGACGTTTGATTTAGCCATTGTAAGAATACAACTATTGACACAGTATTGTCGTAATTAGCAGACTGCGGAGCTATGCATGTAAATAATATTTATTTACAACTACAGTAGTAAAAGACATAAGCTATATAATGGATTGTCACATTTTGATGAACGACCATGGTAGATGGTAGCCAGAATCAACGTCGTCGCAGGCTCTCGCGCCGAGAGTTCGTGAAGTACACGGGCGCTGCCGGGACAGTCGCGGGCGTCGCCGGGTGCATCACTACCGACCCGAAAGAGGGTGCAAATCAGAATAAACCGAAAGGAAACGGGGGCGATACCGAAACCCCCATCGACACGACCGCGCCGACGGAGGAGGTGACCGTCCAGTGGGCCGCAGACTCCCGGATGAAGGACAACGCACCAAAGGTGAAGGCGGCGCTCCACGAAGCGGGCCTTCCCGACAACATCACCGTCGACATCCTCGCCGGATCGCAGGTTACGGACAAGCGCCAGTCTCAGTACCAGCAGTGGTTGCGTGCGGGACAGAGCGAGCCGGACCTCCTGATGATGGACAGCGGATGGACGATTCCGTTCATCGCCCGGGGGCAGTTACAGAACCTCTCTGCGACGCTCCCCGCGGAGATGATAGATCCGGTCGAAAACGAGTACCTCCCGCGGATGGTCGAGTCCGCGAAGATGGACGGCGACCTCTACGGGATTCCGCTGTTTCCCTCCGTGGCGACCATTCTGTACCGAAAAGACCTCGTGAAGGAAGCGGGGTACGATCCGGAGGGTGAAAACTGGGCAAAAGAGGGTATGTCATGGAAGCAGTTCTCGGAAGTTATCTCCAAAACGAAAGAACAGACAGGGACCAAGTACGGCTTTTCCTTCCAGGCGAAGGTGTACGAAGGGCTCGCGTGCTGTACCTTCCCCGAGTTCATGCACAGCTGGGGTGGCGCGTACTTCGGCGGGACGCAGAACCTGTTTGGCCCGGTCGGCGAACGCCCCATCACGGTGGACGAGAAACCGGTCAACGACGCACTGCGCATGATTCGGACGTTCGTTCACGGCGCGGACGACGAACACGCGATGGAAGGCTACGCGGGCGGGTTCGCCCCGAACGCCGTCCTCCAGTGGTCGGAGGAACCATCGCGAAAGCCCTTCACGAACGGCCAGGCGGTCGCCCACCGCAACTGGGCCTACGCCATCAAGATAAACGGCAAGGAGGAAGCGTTCGGCGAGGACCTCGGCATCATGCCGATTCCCCACGCCGTGAGCGAATCCGAGTCGAACTACGAGAACATCGGCGGGCACACCTCCTCGCTTGGCGGGTGGCACGTCTCGATGAATCCGAATTCGAAAAAGAAGGCCGCTTCGTTGCAAGTCATTAAGGCGCTCATGAACGAGCAGTTCCGCCTCGATTTACTGGAAATCATGGGGTTGTTGCCACCGATTCCGTCGCTGTTCAACTCGGAGAAGGCAAAGGAGGTCCCCGTCATGGGCCGGTACATGGACACCCTCAAAATCGCCGCGGAGAACTCCATCCCGCGTCCGACGACGGTCGTCTGGCCCCAGCAGAAGGGGAAGATTGCAGACCGGATAAACGCCTGTATCGCCGGCGAAGTCGCACCCGAGGACGCAACCGAGGAAATCAAATCGTCGCTCGAAACGATCGAGCAGAAAGCGGGTCAGGGCGAGTAATCTCCAGAACCCGCCCATGGCTACACAAACCGATTCATACGACGGCCCCCGGGACAGCGACCGGAGTGGCCCCTACGTCGCAGCAGTGCGCTGGATGGAGGGGTTAAGCGAGACGCAGTTCGCCTACCTCCTGCTCACGCCGGCGTTGCTGTTGCTCGCCGTCATCGCGCTCTGGCCGCTGCTCAGCACGTTCCGCATGTCGCTGTTCGCGGACAACCTCACCGGGTCGGCCCAACTCGGCTCGTTCGTCGGCCTCCAGAACTACGTCGAACTGTTCACCGGACAGAAATCCTACGCACTGCCCGCGCCGTTCCTGCCGAAGCTGACGGGGACGTTCCCGTACGTCACGGGCTGGTTCACGACGGCACTCGGCGCGACGCTCGTGTTCACCGTGGTGAGCGTCTTCTTCGAGACCATCATCGGCTTCGGTCAGGCGCTCGTTCTGGACCAGGACTTTACGGGCCGTCGGTGGGTTCGCGTCGCCATCATCATCCCGTGGGCCGTGCCCGTCGTCATCCAGGGGATGATTTTCTACCTGCTGTTCCAGCCGAACATCGGCTTCCTCATCGGCGACGCTCAGCAGACGATTCTCCAGCAACTCGGCATCTTCGGCAAGACGCCGCTCGCTAACGCGGGCGAGACGATGCTCATCATCATCGTCGCCGACGTGTGGAAGACCTCGGCGTTCATGGCCCTGCTCATCCTCGCGGGCCTCCAGAGCATCGACCGCAACCTGTACGAAGTCGCTCGCGTGGCCGGCGCGTCGAAGTGGCAACAGTTCAAGCTGATTACGCTCCCGCTCGTGTTGCCGACGGTCCTCATCGCGATGCTGTTTCGCACCATCGCGGCGATGCGGGTGTACGGCATCATCGATTCCGTGTCGAGTTGCCAGACCGTGCCGTCACTTTCCTGTATGGTCGTCGCGGGGTTCAGCCAGCGACAGATTGGCACGGCCGCGACCGTCGCGTTCGTGACCGCCGCCATCATCGGCGTCGCTGTCTCCGTGTACATCGCGAAGTTCGCTCGCAGTTCGGTCGGAGGTGACTAACTCATGTCACAGGATACAGACACCACACCCACAACCGACACCGCAGATCTAAAACGCGGCCCGTTCGAGTCGTGGGTCAACCGCTCGATATCGAATCCAGAAAACGTCTATCAGGCGATGTTCTACCTCGTGACCGGCTTTTTCCTCGTCACGACGCTGTTCCCGTTCTACTGGCTCGTCGTCCTCGCGCTCACGCCGAACGAGCAAATCGTGGACATGGGCCTCCTACCGAAGGGAACCAACGTCGGCGCGTTCGTCGAGGTGTTCCAGGCAATACCGTTCCACCGGTTCGTCATCAACAGCCTGCTCATCGCCACGGCGACGACCATCATCGTCCTCGTGCTCGCGAGCCTCGCGGGCTACGTGTTCGGCCGCCTCGACTTCCCGGGGAAGAAGCCACTCATGCTCGTCATCCTGGCCATCTCCTATTTCCCGCCCGCGGCGTTCCTGTTGCCGCTGTTCTCGCTGTTCACCGGCGGGAAGGCGCTCTACTTCCAGACGTCCGCCATTACCATCGGCCTCCAGAGTCCGGACCTCTACAACTCCCCGTGGCCGATGGTGATGCCGTTCAGCGCGCTGTTCTTGCCGCTGTCTATCTTCATCCTCACCACGTTCTACGGCCAGATTCCGGACGGCCTAGAGGACGCCGCGAGAATCGAAGGGACGACCCGACTCGGCGCACTCGCCCGCGTCATCGTGCCCCTCTCTGCACCCGGCATTGCAACTGCTGGCGTGCTCACGTTCATCACTGTCTACAACGAGTATTTCTTCTCCTCGCTGATGACCAACGGCGCCTGGCAGAACTGGGCACCCATCGTCGAGGGGATTCTCGGCTACCGCGGCCACCACGAGACGCCGTACAATCTCATGGCCGCCGCGAGCATCGTCGGCGTGCTCCCCGTCGCCATTCTCGTCGTCGTCGCACAGGAAAAAATCGTGAGCGGCCTCACCTCGGGGGCACTCAAGGAGTGATTCACTATGGGAAAAGTCACACTCGATAGCGTAGCAAAGCAGTACAGCGACGTCGTCGCCGTCGACGATGTGAACCTAGAAATCGAAGACGGCGAGTTCGTCACGCTCGTCGGACCGTCTGGCTGTGGCAAATCGACCACGCTCGAAACGATCGCCGGGCTGACGATGCCGTCAGACGGCGAGATTGCCATCGCCGGTCACGAGGTCACGAACCTCCCGCCAAAGGACCGGGGCATCGCGATGGTGTTCCAGAACATCGCGCTGTTCCCCCACATGGACGTCTACGACAACATCTCGTTTGGCCTCCGCCTTCGCAAGTACGACAAGGCGGAAATCGACCGCCGCGTCGAACGTGCCGCGGAAATCGTCCAGCTGGAAGGGATGTTAGACCGGATGCCCGACGAGATGTCCGGCGGCCAGCGCCAGCGCGTCGCCATCGCCCGCGCCATCGTGCGCGAACCCGCCGTGTTCCTGATGGACGAACCGCTCGCGAATCTGGACGCCAAACTCCGCGTCCACATGCGGACGGAACTCCAGCGATTGCACAAGGAACTCGACACGACTATCATCTACGTCACCCACGACCAGGCTGAAGCGATGACGATGTCGGACCGCATCGCCGTGTTGAACGACGGCGAACTCCAGCAATGTGCGCCCCCGCTCGACTGTTACAACGAACCGGCAAACCGGTTCGTCGCCGGGTTCATCGGGTCGCCGAGCATGAACTTCCTCGACGGGACGGTTCACGGCGACACGCTCGAAACCGAGGTGTTCGACGTCTCACTCGACGATGCACCGCTCGACGCCGACGAAGGCGACCAGTTTACTTTCGGCGTGCGTCCGGAGGACGTGCACCTCGCCGAAGCCGCCGGTGACGTGCCCGCCAAAACGGAGCCGATAGCGATGGAGACGGACGTGCTCGAGCCGATGGGCGACGAGATTTTCGTCTACCTCACGCCGGAGGGTCGCTCGGTCGAGGGCATGGACCCGGATGCAGATTCGCAACTCCTGATGAGCGTCGACCCGGACGCCGACATCGAGGCCGACGAGCGCGTCGAAGTCGTCATCGACCGAACGCGAGCGCACCTCTTCTCCGGAAAGACCGGAGACGCGCTCCTACACGGACTGCCCGGCGGCGACGGCTGGATTTCGGGCGACCAGATGGAGGGACGCTGACCGTGGTGACCACGGCCGGGTGGTTCTACCTCGCCGGTGGAACACTCCTGTTTTTCTTCTGGGCCTACGGCATCGTCTCGTTCGCCCGCGACCTGAAGAACCGCTTCATTCCGGCGCTGTTGGCCCTTCGAGGGCAGCGCGAGGAAAGCGACGCGGACGACCAACCTGCACAGCACGACGACCAACGACAGCAGTTATACTGAACAAATTTCGTTTCACCCCCACATGACAGACTCTATCGAAGCACCCGTAAACGTCGGTATCGTCGGTCTCGGCGGCATCGGCAATCATCACTCAGAGCGTATCACGGAACTCGGCCACAACATCGTCGCCGGCGTCGACGTGAGCGAACCCGCCCGTGAGTCGTTCGCTCGAAAGTACGACGTCGATACGTACGCGAGTTTCGTCGAACTCATCGACACGGACGTAGAGGCAATCGTCATCACCACCCCGAACAAGTACCACGAGAAGTACGCCGTCGCGGCGCTCGAAGCCGGTTACGATGTGCTCCTCGAGAAGCCACTCGCCCACACGCTCGAAAGCGCAGAGCGAATCGCGCAAGCGGCCCACGACGCAGACGGCTTCTGCATGGTCGGCTTCAACAACCGCTTTGCGCCCGCCGTGGAGGTGTTCAAATCCTACCAGCGAGCAGGGCGCTTTGGCGAGGTGAACCACGTCGAGGCGAACTACGTCCGCCGACGTGGCGTGCCAGGACGCGGGTCGTGGTTCACGACCAAGGAAATCGCCGGTGGCGGGTCGCTCATCGACATCGGCGTCCACGCCATCGACCTCGCGATGTACTTTCTGGACTTCCCCGAGGTGGTTGAAGTTTCGGGCACGACCCACGCCGAGTTCGGGTCGCGCGACGACTACGCCTACTTGGAGATGTGGGGCGAAGACGCCGGCGCGAGTGGGTTCGACGTCGAAGACGCGGCTACCGCACTCATCCGGTGTGCCGACGGCAAGACCATCTCGCTCGAAGTCGCGTGGGCGACCAACCGGCGGAAGAATCACGGCTTCCACATCGACGGTTCGAACGCCGGGGCGCACTTCGACCGCGAGACCGGCGCCCTCGAAATCTTCGAGACCGGGCGGGCCGGCATCGACCACTTCTCGGATTCGACCATCGAGACGACCGACATCGACCTTCACAAGGCAGAAGACCGTACGTTCCTGGAGGCGGTGGGGACCGGCGACCCACCGCAGCGAAACACGGTCGACCAGGCGCTCGCAGTCCAGCGAATCATCGACGGCATCTACCGCTCTGACGCAGAACAGCGGGCCGTCCGACTCGACTGAAGAATCGACAGACGACTACTCACAGTACACACTCATGGATATTGGCGTACTCACCGTTCCATTCGGCGACGAATCGCTCGCAGACACCCTCGCGTACTTAGCCGACATCGGCGTCGGGGCCGTCGAACTCGGCTGTGGTGGCAACCCCGGCGACGACCACCTCTCCCGAGACCAGTACCTCGACGACGAGGACGCACAGGCCGAGTTACACGGCCTCCTCGCAGACCACGACCTCCGGATGAGCGCACTCGCGACGCACAACAATCCCATCCACCCGGACGACGACCACGCGGCCCGCGCAGACGAAGAACTGCGCGAAGCCATCGACCTCGCCGTACAACTCGACGTCGGGACCGTCACCTGCTTCTCGGGACTGCCAGCCGGCGGCCCGAACGACGAGGTCCCGAACTGGGTGACCGCGCCGTGGCCGACCGAGCACTCGGACGCCCACGACTACCAGTGGGAGGTCGCCATCGCTTACTGGACCGACCTCGCCGACTACGCGGACGAACAGGGCGTGGACGTGGCCATCGAGATGCACCCGAACATGCTCGTCTACGAACCTCACGGGATGCAACGGCTCCGTGACGCCACGAACGAGCGCATCGGCGCGAACTTCGACCCCTCGCACCTCTACTGGCAGGGCATCGACGTGACCGAGGCCATCCGATTCCTCGGCGAAGACGACGCCATCCACCACGTCCACGCCAAGGACACGAAGGTGTACGAGGCAAACGCCCGGACGAAAGGCGTCTTCGACATGACTCCCTACGACCAGCAGACAGAGCGCGCGTGGCTGTTTCGGTCCGTGGGTTACGGCCACGGTGAGGCCCACTGGAAAGACGTGGTCAGCACCCTCCGGATGGTCGGTTACGACGGCGCACTCAGCATCGAACACGAAGACGCGCTCACGAGTTCCCGCGAAGGCCTCGAAAAGGCCGTCGACGTGCTCCAGCGTGCCGTCTTCGAGACCCAACCCGGCGAGGCGTACTGGGCGGAATGAGCCTCCAAATCGGCATCCTCGGCTATCGATTCATGGGCAAGGCCCACGCGAACGCGCTGGCTCGCCTGCCCATGTTCTTCCCGGACGCCCCCGAAATCGAACGCGACGTGCTGGTCGGGCGCGACGAGCAGGCGCTCTCCGAGGCGGCAGACCGCTTCGGCTTCGCTCGCACCGCCACCGACTGGCGGGACGTGGTCGAGGAAGTGGACGTGTTCTACAACCTCGGCCCGAACCACCTGCACGCAGAACCCTCCATCGCCGCCCTCGACGCGGGGACGCACGTGTTCTGTGAAAAACCGCTCGCGACGACCACCGCGGACGCGACGGCGATGGCCACGTCGGCCTCGGACAGCGACGCGCTCGCCGGGTGTGCGTTCAACTACCGGTTCGTCCCGGCCATCCAGTACGCAAAGCGACTCATCGACGCGGGCGAACTCGGTGAGATTCGTCACTTTCGGGGGACCTACCTGCAAGATTGGCTCGCGGACCCCGAGGCTCCGTGGTCGTGGCGCAACGACGCGGAACTGGCCGGCAGCGGCGCGCTCGGCGACCTCGGTGCACACACCGTGGACCTCGCGCACTTCCTCGTTGGCGACCTCGCCAGCGTGAGTGGAAACCTGAAAACGTTCGTCGAGGAGCGACCTGTAGAGGGCAGCGACGAAACGCGCCCCGTCACCGTGGACGACGCGTACACCGCGCAGGCCGAATTCGAGAACGGCGCTGTCGGGACGTTCGAAGCCTCTCGGTTCGCTACCGGTCACAAGAACGACCACCACATCGAGATTCACGGTTCTGCGGGAAGCCTCCGCTTCTCGCTCGAACGATTGAACGAGTTAGAGGTGCTCTGCGAGGGAAACCGGGGCTACGAGACGGTTCTCGTCACGGACGAAGACGACCCCTACATCGACGCCTGGTGGCCGCCCGGCCACGTCATCGGGTGGGAACACACCTTCATCCACGAGAACTACGAGTTCCTCTCGACCGTCGCGGAAGGCGGCACGTTCGCGCCGAGTTTCGCCGACGGCCTGGCCGTCCAGCGCGTCCTCGACGCCATCGAGAAGAGTGACGAGCGCGGGGAACGAGTGTCTGTCTGAGCACATGACCACGCCGACCATCCTCGTCGCGGGCGAGACGCTCGTCGATTTCCTCCCCGAATCCGCAGGCCCCCTCGGTGAAGTCGAATCGTTTAGCCGCCGCGCCGGGGGCGCACCCGCGAACGTCGCCATCGCCCTCTCCCAACTGGAAACCGCGCCGTACTTCCTCAGCAATCTCTCGACCGACCCGTTCGGCGAGTTTCTCGCGGAGACGCTCGCAGAAAACGGCGTCCCCACGGAGTTCGTGACGCGCGACGAGGAGCGAAAGACGACCCTCGCGTTCGTGAGCCACGACGAATCCGCTGGCAGCGACTTCACGTTCTACCGCGATCACACGGCAGACACGGTTCTCCCGCAAGAGCGAGTCGGCGATAACACGCTCGCAGACTGCGCGTGGCTGTACGTCGGCGGCGTCATTCTCGCTGCGGAACCGGCACGGTCGGCCGCCTTCAGGTTGGTCGAACGCGCCCGTGAACAGGACTGTTCGGTCGTCTTCGACCCGAACTACCGCCCCGAACTCTGGGAGAGTGACGAAGAGTTCGAGCAGGTCATCGAGCGCATGGTCGGACTCGTAGACGTGGTCAAGACTTCCGTCGAGGACCTCACTGTGACGGCGTTTCACGACGAGAGTCCGATGGTGGTAGCAAAGAACCTCACGCGAGCGGGGCCACACACCGCATTTCTGACGATTGGCGAAGGTGGCTCTCGCGTCGTCTCGACGGCCGACGCGCCGTGGGGCGAGACGGTCACGACCCACCCTGGCTACCCGGTGAATGCGGTCGATACGACCGGCGCTGGCGACGCCTTCGTCGCGGGCGTGCTGTCGCAGTTAGCGCGTGGCGAAACCGCGCCGGAGTCGGTACTCGAATTCGCGAACGCCGTTGCCGCCCTCACGACGACGGAACCCGGCGCGATTACCGCGTTGCCGACCCGCGAGGCAGTTCGAGTGTTCCAGAACCGTCGTCGCTGACAGCAGAAGTAACCTATAATTTTTACTCGTCCAAGAGTAGTGTAATTTGTATGAGTGCGATGGAATACACGACGCTCGGTGAAACCGGACTCGAAGTTTCGAGACTGTGCCTCGGGTGCATGAACTTCGGGTCTGGTCAACCGTGGATGATAAACAACCACGAACAGAGCCACGACGTAATCGACCGTGCCCTCGAACTCGGCATCAACTTCCTCGATACGGCGAACGTCTACTCACACGGCGAGAGCGAGGAAATCGTCGGCGAGGCACTGTCTGGTCGTCGTGACGAGGTGGTCCTCGCGACGAAAGTGTTTAGCAAGGTGGCCGACAGACCGAACGGGCAGGGCCTCTCGCGCCGCCACATTTTAGAACAGGTCGAAGCCAGTCTCGACCGTCTCGGAACCGACTACATCGACCTCTACCAGATTCACCGCTGGGACGACGAGACGCCCATCACGGAGACGCTCTCGGCACTCGATACCCTCGTCAGCCAGGGCAAAGTCCGGTACGTGGGTGCGAGTACGATGCCCGCCTGGAAATTCACGAAAGCACTCTACGAGAGTGACCTGAACAACTTCGAGCGGTTCGTCTCGATGCAGGCAGAGTACAACCTCGTCGACCGCCACGAAGAAGCGAACGTGCTCCCGACCTGTCGGAGTGAAGGTATTGGCGTCGTCCCGTGGTCACCGCTGGCCGGAGGATTCCTCACTGGGAAGTACGAACGAGGTGCAGATGTCACCGAGGGACGGGCCGCTGGCGACGAGTTCATGCAAAAGCGATTCACCGAGGAGAACTGGACCGTACTGGACGAAGTACGGACCGTGGCCGAAGAGAAGGGCGTGACGGAATCGCAGGTCAGCCTCGCGTGGTTGTTGCACAAGGAAGTGGTCGATGCGCCCATTATCGGACCGCGAACCGTCCAGCACCTAGAAGAGAGTGTGAACGCACTCGAAGTGTCCCTGAGCGACGAGAAAATCGAACGGCTCGAAGCCCCAAAAACTCCCGTCTGGAACCCCGAAATCGGCGACGTCTGACTTATCGAGAGATGTCCGCCGCACCCGCGTCGATGACGCGTTCGACCTCGGCGCGGGTGATGGCGGCCACGTCTCCGCTGATGGTTCGTTTGAGCGCCGCGGCGGCCGCCCCGAACGCGAGGCCGCCTGCTACCGACTCGCCTTCGACGAGTTTCGTGAGCAGGCCGCCGACGAAGGCGTCGCCCGTCCCGATTGGGTCGAGCGTGTCCGCCTCGTAGACGGGTTGTTCGAAAACCTCGCCGTCTGCGATGGCGAGTGCGCCCTCCTCGCCGCGGGTGACCACGACCGTCTCGAAATCGTACGCCGCTGTAAGGTCGCGGGCGACGGTTTCTGCATCACCCTCGAACCCGAGGACGGTCGCCGCATCGCGTTTTGCCGCGACGAGCACGTCCACTTTCGGGAGGAGGTCGTCGAACGCCTCCTTCGCTTCTGCGGGCGTCCAGAGTTTCGACCGGTAGTTCAGGTCGAACGCCGTCGTCGTGTTCGCCGCCTGTGCGGCGTCGAGCAGTTCGGCGGTGGTCTCACGCAGGGTGTCCGAGAGCGCTGGCGTGATACCGCTCGTGTAGAACGCCTTCGCCCCACGGATACTGTCTACGTCGATGTCGTCCGTCGTCACCGTGGTCACGGCGGCGTTTTTGCGGTCGTAGATGACGTCCGTGCCGCGAGGTGCGCCGCCGGGTTCGATGAAGTAAAGACCCTGTCTCGCAGCCTCGCTGGTCTGCCACGAGATGTCCACGGCGAGGCCGTGCTGGCGCAACTCGTTGACGACTCGCCGGCCGAGCGGGGAGTCCGGGAGTCCGGACTGCCACGTCGAATCCAGGCCGAGGCGCTGGGCCGTCACGGCGACGTTGCTCTCTGCGCCGCCGATTCGCATGTCGAGCGAGTCTGCGGTTTCGAGGCGGTCGCCGGGCGTCGGTGAGAGACGGAGCATCGTCTCGCCGAACGTCACGAGGTCGCTCATGCTTCGTCGAAGAGGGTCTCACCCTCGACCATGTGTTCCTCGACGGTATCGAGGTCGAGGGTGAGGCCGAGGCCGGGTCGTTCTGGAATCTCGATGCGGCCGTCGCTGATGACCGTCTCCTCGACGAGGTCCGACCACCAGCCGAGCTGGTAGGAGTGGAACTCGACGGCCAGCGAGTTCGGGATGGCCGCCCCGACCTGCGCGCTCGCCATCGTCGCGACGGGCGAGGAGACGTTGTGCATGGCGACGGGCACGTAGTAGGTGTCGGCCATGTCCGCAATCTTCCGCGTTTCGCGCATCCCGCCAACCTTCGGCAGGTCGGGGGCGATGATGTCCACCGCCTGCTCCTCTAAGAGTCGGCGGTGGCCGTGCTTGCGGTAGACGTTCTCGCCGGCGGCGATTGGCGTCGTCGTGGACTGGGTGACTTCGCGCTGGACGTCGTGGTTCTCCGGTGGGACGGGGTCTTCGAGCCACCAGATGTCGCAGTCCTCGACGGCGCGAGCGAGGCGCTTTGCGCTCCCGCCCGAGAACGTCCAGTGGCAGTCGAAGGCCACATCGGCGCGGTCGCCGATTCGCTCGGTCACGGCACGGACGATTTCGGCCTTGTGCTCGACTTCCGGCCCGCGAAGGTGGCGGTTCGCGCGGTCTTTCTCGTGGCCGGAGGGCACGTCGAGGTCGAACTTCAGCGCGTCGTATCCGAGTTCGTCGACGACGCGTTCTGCCTCCGCGGCGTTGCTCTCGGGTTCGCTCTCGTCGCCCGCGTGGCAATCACAGTAGACGCGCACTTCGTCGCGGTACTTGCCGCCGAGCAACTGGTAGGCTGGCACGTCGAGCAGTTTGCCCGCGAGGTCGTGCAGGGCGATTTCGATGCCGGAGATGGCAGTGACGGTCACGCCGCTGAGCGACCCTTCGCCAGACATCTTCTGGACGAGATGCTCGAAGAGGCGGTCGATGTCGAGTGGGTTCTCGCCAACGACGAACGGCGTCATGCGTTCGACGAGTTCGGGGACGCCCGCGCCCCAGTAAGCTTCGCCCGTGCCGACGACGCCCGCGTCGGTGTAGATGCGGACGAGCGTCCACGGGAAGTTGCCGTCGACCATCGTGGTCTGAACGTCCGTGATTTCGACGTCGCGCGGGCCGCGGTCGTTCGCGAGCCCCATCGTCGCCGATGAGAGTTCGCGCATCGTGTATTCTGAGTTCGGGTCGTGCAGTGTTGCGTAGTCTCGTGTCATTTGTCTCGGTTACAGCAGTTCGAGTTCGGAAAGTTTCGATTCGAGCGACGCCTGCTGGGCGTCGTCCATGGTGCGAAGCGGCGAGCGAAGCGGCCCGGCGTCGAAGCCGCGAAGGCGGAGGGCCGTCTTTACGCCCGCCATGTACGGGCCGGACTTGAGCGCCCGCCGGACGCCGAAGACGGTGCGCTGGAGGTCGCGCGACCGGGACAGGTCGCCCGCTTCGTGGGCGTCGTAGAGGTCGCAGACGAGTTCCGGGAAGACGTTCGCCACGGCGCTCACCATCCCGTGGCAGCCCAGTGAGAGCCCCGAGAACAGCAGGGAGTCAGACCCGACGAAGAACGTGAGGTTCGGGTTCGCGTCGATGGCCTGCGTGAGCCACGGCACGTCCTTGCTCGAATCCTTGAGGCCGGCGACGTTCTCGATGGACGCGAGGTCGGCGAGGGTGTCGAGCGACAGCGCGTTTCCGGTCCGCCCGGGGATGTGGTAGATGTACACCGGGAGGTCGGTGGCTTCTGCGACTCGTCGGTAGTGGGTCACCGCCGCGTCGTGGTCGAGCGGGAAGTAGAAGGGCGTGACGACGACGAGGGCGTCTGTGCCCACATCCGCGGCCGCCCGGGCGTTCTGGACGGTTTCGCGGGTGCTCGGTGCGCCGACGCCTGCGATGACCGGCACGTCGCCGCCGACTTCCGTGACGACGGCGTCGAGCGCCCGTTCCCGTTCGTCGGGAGTGAGCAGCGGGAACTCGCCGTTCGTCCCGAGAGGGAACACGCCGTGTGCGCCGCGGTCGACGACGTAGCGGGCGTGGGCGGCAGTTGTCTGTTCGTCGAGCGATTCGTCGTCGTGGAAGGCCGTGACCGTCGGTGGTACGACCCCGTGGAGGCCCAGTGGGTCTCCTGATTCGGTTCGTCGTTCGTGTTCGTGCATGGTATCGGTCGGTTACGCTGCGAGTCGGTTCAGTGCGTGGACGGTCCAGAGGATGTCGCCGGCGACGCCTTCGGGGAAGACGAGTTCGTCCGTTTGCCTAACGTGGTCGAGAACGCGCTCTGAGGCGTGTTCGGGTGCGGCGGCGATGCCACAGTCGTTGTCTGCCACCCACTCCATCACCCGGAGGTCGCTCTTGCTGTCGCCCATCACGAGGGCGAACGGGTCGTCCACCGAGAGCACGTCGAAGGCGGCGCGGACACCGGTTACCTTGTTCAGCTCGCGGCTCACGATTTCGACGGCGTCGCCCTCGTAGTAACCGACGTCGATTCGGTCGAGCGTTTCGCGCACCTCGGCGGGGGCATCCGCCGGGTCTCTCTCGACGAGTGCGTCGTGGGCGGCGAGCACCTCGTGAATCTCCGGGTCGGCGTCGGCGTAGTAGGCACGTGCCCACTCGCTGCCCGCCTCGCCAGCCGTCGCCTCTCCGAGCAGGTCGAGCAGGTAGACGAGTGCCTCGTCGATGATTTCGACGGCCTGGTCGCTCCCGATGTCGTAGTTCGGTTTGAGGGTGACGTTGAACTCGTTGCCCTGCAGGTGACAACCACGCCGGAGCCGCTCTGGGGCCTCGGGCAGCACTCGGGTGAGAACCTCGTCGAACACGCTGGTGATGGCTGCGTCTAAATCCTCGTACAGCAACTGCTTCGTGTCCGCCCCGTGGCCCGGCGTGAAGACGCCCGTGCCGCCCTCGTAGACGATGCTGAAATCGCCCGAGTGGACGAGTTCGTTGCCCAGACCCTGGATCATGAATCCTTTCACGTTCTCTAAGGTCTGGCCCGTGCAGATGACGATGGGGACGCCGCGTTCGTAGAACTCGGTGAGCACGTGGAGCGTTTCGCGGGGAATCTCGTTGTCCGTCTCGCCCGCGCTGCGGAGCGTCTCGTCTACGTCGAGGACGAGTACGTTCACGCCGCGTTCGTACTTGTTGAAGAGGTCGAGGGCGGTAAACGCCTGTTCGCGCTCTGCGTAGGCGGCGATTTCCGCGAAGGTTTCACCCTCGGGATACGTCTCGCTAATCTTCGATTTCCGGTCAGTGAGTTCCTCCTGGGCCTCCTCCCAGTATTCGAGGGCGACCATCGAATCGACCATCGGGAACAGGTCGACGAACTCCTGATAGGCCCGCAGGGTCGCGGTATCGACGCGGTCGTAGAGGTCGTACAGTCTGTCGTAGCGTTCCATTTGTAAATCTCCGGCGTGCGGTCGATGGTCTGTCATGAGTTCTGTGTCGTGCTATATAGGCGCACGGTTGTCGCCATCATCCAGCTTTCGGCGTGGAAAATACTTACTCGGAATAGAATAAATATTTTATCCCTGGGGGTCCTACACGTTCCCATGCACGCCATCGCCGTTCGCAAAGGGGAACAACGACCGAGGCTGGTAGAGCGGCCAAAACCGGAGGCTGGGCCCGGCGAGGCACTCGTCCGGACCCTCCGCGTGGGCGTAGACGGCACCGACCATGAGGTGCTGAGCGGTGGCCACGGCGGCTTCCCGGCCGGAGCCGATTCGCTCGTCCTCGGCCACGAGGCCGTCGGCGTGGTCGAAACGGCCCCCGAAGACGCCGCCCTCTCGGCCGGTGACGTGGTGGTCCCGACCGTGCGCCGCCCGCCCGCAGTCGGCGAGTCGAACGCCTACTTCGACCGCGGCGAGGCCGACATGGCCCCACCCGGGGAGTACGTAGAACGCGGCATCGACGGCGGCGACGGCTTCATGGCCGAATACTTCACGAGTCACGTCGAATACCTCGTTCCCATCCCCGACCATCTCGCCGAATTTGGCTTCCTCGTCGAACCGATTAGCATCACCGAGAAGGCGCTGGAACTCGCCGCCGCGTCTCGCGCGTCGTTCGAATGGACTCCGGAGAGCGCTCTCGTCCTCGGGAATGGGTCGCTCGGCCTGCTCACGCTCGCGATGCTCTCTGACTACGATTCGACCTACTGCCTCGGCAAGCGCGACCGGCCGGACCCGACTATCGACATCATCGAGAAACTGGGGGCGACCTACATCGACTCGCGAGAGACACCAGTTTCCGAGATTCCGCGCGCGTACGAGGCGATGGACCTCGTCTACGAGGCGACCGGCTACGCCAAACACGCCTTCGAGACCATCGAGGCGCTCGCGCCCAACGGCGTCGGCGCGCTCCTCGGCGTCCCCGCCGGCGGCTGGGACTTCGAAGTCGCCGGGAGCGACCTTCACCGCGAGTTCGTCCTCCAGAACAAGGCGCTCGTCGGAAGCGTGAACTCGGGCCGTCAGCACTTCGAAGCCGCAACCGAGACGCTCGATTCGCTCCCCGAGTGGTTCTGCTCAGACCTCGTCACCGGCGTGTACGACCTCGACTCGTACGAGAAGGCCTTCCGAACCGACGAACGAACCATCAAGACCGCAATCGAATTCGACCAGCTATGAAGAACATCGACGACCTCATCGAAAACGCAGCGCAGTTGACCGAAAACGGCCTCTCGAAGGGCGAAATCGCAGACGAACTGAACGTCTCGCGGCGGACGGCCAGTTGGCTCGTCTCCCGAAGTGCGACCGACGAGCAGCCAACCCCAGAATCGACCGGCGCGGACGACGTGCACGTCGACTGGAGCACCATCGGCCAGCACAACACCCGCCTATCGCAGGTGAGCGCCGCGATGGCAAACGTCCTCGCCACGGAGGCCGCGGACGCCACAGTCACGGTGGGCATCGAAAAGGCCGGCGTTCCCCTCGGAACGGCCGTCGCCCAACAACTGGAGACGTCGCTCGCCGCCTACGCCCCGGCGAAACACCAGTGGGACGACGACGAGGCGGAGACGAGCGGGTCGTTCTCACGGAACTTCACCGCCGTCGAAGGCGAACGCTGTTTCGTCGTCGACGACACAATCACGAGCGGGACGACGATGCGCGAGACCATCGAGGCCGTCCGTGAGGCGGGTGGCACCCCCGTCGCTGGCGTCGTCCTCGTGGACAAGGAAGGCGTCGGGGAAATCGCTGACGTGCCAATCCACTCGCTGGTAGAGGTCATTCCGGTCGCAGACCGATAGCCGGCACCCCTCTCGTGGCACGAATGAACACACTGATTTAGCCGCGAAAACATCGCAATAGCATGACCACGGACCTCTATCGCTCGCTAGAGGCGCTTTCCTCGCGATTCTCCTTCGGAGAGTACGAGACGAGAGCGTATCTCACCATCCTCGAACACGGCGAGGTGACGGCGTCGGAGATTTCTGAGTACACGGACATCCCCCAGCCACGCGTCTACGACACCGTCCGCACGCTGAGCGACCACGGACTGGTCGAACTCCAGGAGACCAGACCGCTTCGCGTCCTCGCCATAGACCCCGAAGAGGCGTTTGCCGACTACCGCACCTCGCTCGAATCCGTCGTGACGGGCCTCGAAGACCTCTATACCGCGCCGAAACGCCAGACCGAGGCCGCGTCACTGGTGAAATCCAGCGCGACGATAAACCGCTACCTCGAAGACGTCATTCAGACGGCCGAATACGAACTCATCCTCTCGCTCTCGCCCGACCTCCTCGCGACGTTCGAGGACGCGCTCGCCGCGAAAATCGACGACGGCGTCACCATCGACCTCCTACTCTCACCGAGTCGCGAGTTACCGAGCGCGGAGTCCTACGACTACAATTCGGTGGCGACGACGGTGCAGGCCCGAAGCGGCATCACGACGCCAATCATCGCCGTCGCCGACGGCAACTATTCAGTGTACGCCCCGCGCGAAGCGCTCACCGATGGGCAGGACGCAGACCGCTACGGCGTCATCTTCAACCGCTCTGCACTCGGCTTCCTCGTCTCTGGCTTTTTCAACACGCTCCTGTGGACGACGGCAGAACCCGTCGCTGAACAGGCAGAAGACCGGCCCTTCCCCCGCCGGTACGCCACGATTCGTCGCTGCGTGAGCGACCTGCTGGGTCGCGACGAGACGTTCTACGCAACGATTCGCGGCCGGGACGTCGAATCCGGGAAGAGCCGCCTCGTCGAGGGAACCGTCGTCGAAGCGTCGTTCGGAGACAGCCGAAAGACGGCACACCTCGTGGTCGAAACCGCAGACGGCCCCGTCGAAGTGGGCGGACAGGTCGCCGCGTTAGAAGACGTGGAGGCCCACGAAATTCACGTCGACCGGGAGAACGCGTAACTCGCTCGGGTGGAGTGGACGCGACGCGCTCAGGACAGGCGCTAGCCCCCGAAAACGCCGAATTCTCCCGTATCGGGTCAAAAATCGAGAATAGTGTTTATTATCTGAGCGGTAGATATTCACGGTGACTCGAACGGTGGTCGGGTACTGAAACGCGACTCCCGAGTCGGGCACAGAGGTTTCACTATGGTTCAAACCGAATCAGTCACCCTTCCGTCGTCCGCGTGGACGACAGACCGGGTGCGCATCGCTGCCCTCGCGGCCATCGTGGGCGGCGTTCTCTACGCGCTCACCTATCTCGAAAACACGATTCCGGCGATTTCGCCGGGTGGGTCGCTCTACTGGCTGCTCGGCCTCGTCGCCATCACGGCCTACGGCCTCATCGCAGTCGGCCTCTGGGCGGTCCACTCCCGCTTTAGCCAGCAGTACGGTCGGGTCGGGACGGCGCTCGTCTACCTCATAACGCTCACGCTCGCGACCATGATCGTCGGCAGCGCGATGAACGTCCTGGCCCCGACGCTCGTCGACCCCACCCAGGAGGGCGCGACGCTCGGCGGGACTATCTGGGGACTCGCGATGTTCGCCACGCTCATCCTCGCGACGGGTTACGGCATCGTCCTCTGGCGTGCTGGCGTCTCGCGCCTCGGTGCGGGTCTGCTCGTCGTCAACCTGCCCCTGTTCATCGGTGGGCTCGTCGCTCTGAGCGCGCTCGGAACCGTCATCGGAATCGACCTCGCGTGGCTCGCATTCGGCGCGCCCTTCGGTGCGGCGTGGGTCGCCCTCGGCGCACAACTCCGCGCGGACGCGACGCCAGCGGTCTGAACAGCGCGGACACTGTTTTTTCGGGTGGGTAACCGGGACTCCGCAACCACTAAACGCCGCTCGCGCGTACCCTGCGTCAATGGATTGGACGGAGAAGTACCGCCCGAAGACGCTTTCTGAAGTTCGCGGCAACGACAGTGCCAGAACCGAACTCAAGGAGTGGGCACAGGGCTGGGACTCACACCGGAAAGCCGCCATCGTCCACGGCAGTCCCGGCGTCGGCAAGACGTCCGCGGTCCACGCGCTCGCCGCGGACTTCGGGTGGGACACCATCGAACTCAACGCCTCTGACCAGCGGACGGCGAGCGTCATCGAGCGGGTCGCGGGCGAGGCCGCAAAGAGCGGAACGCTCACCCAGACGGGCGCGGCGGAGCGACGACTCATCATCTTAGACGAAGCCGACAACATCCACGGCAACGCAGACCGCGGCGGGGCGCGGGCGCTCACGCGGCTCGTAAAGGAAGCGAGCCAGCCCATGGTGCTCATCGCCAACGAGTACTACGACATGTCGAACTCGCTTCGCAACGCCTGTGAGAACATCCAGTTTCGCGACGTGCGGATGCGCTCTATCGTGCCCGTCCTCCGGGACATCTGTCGCAAGGAGGACGTCGAGTTCGAGGACGAGGCGCTCGAAAAGATAGCGGAGGCGAACAAGGGCGACCTCCGTGGGGCGGTAAACGACCTGCAGGCACTCGCCGAATCGACCGACCGCCTGACCGCGGACAAGGTCGTCACGGGCGAGCGCGACCGGTCTACGGGCATCTTCGACTACCTCGACAACGTTATCAAGAAGCTCGGCGCGGAGGAGGCGCTCAAACAGTCCTACGACGTAGACGAGACGCCCGACGACCTCATCAACTGGATCGAGGACAACATGCCCAAAGACTACGCGGGCGAGGAACTCGCAGACGCCTACGACCACCTCGGAAAGGCGGACATCTGGCTCGGGCGGGTTCGCAAGACCCAGAACTACTCCTACTGGCGCTACGCGGGCGACAACATGACGGCGGGCGTCGCCGCCTCGCGCAACGGCACGAAAGGCGGGTGGACGCGCTACGGACCGCCGAGTTACTGGTCGAAACTCGGTCGCTCGAAGGGCACCCGGAACAAGCGTGACTACATCGCCCAGAAAATCGCCGAGACGAGCGGCGTCTCGATGGGCACCGCCCGCCGGGACATCCTGCCGTATCTCGCGGGGATGACCTACCACTGCAAGAACCGAGACCTGACGGTGGCAGTTGCAGCGCGGTACAACCTCGACGCAGACCACCTCTCCTTCCTCACGGGCAGTGGCAAGGACACGAACAAGGTCCAGGGCATCATCGAAGACGCAGAAGAACTGAAGGAAGCACAGGCAGTCGAGCACTCGGGAGGGGCGTTCGAGGGCGCACACCGCACCGAGATGGAACCGGAAGCAGACGAGGAGACGGCTGACGAAGAAGACGAAGCGAGCGCGGACGACGACAGCGAGAAAGAGAGTTCAGACTCCCAGTCTGGCCTCTCTGATTTCTTCTAAAACGAAAGAGGTCAGTGGGTTCGTCCTTCGACGTGCCCAAGTCCCGGAATCGAGACGACTGCTTCGACCCGTCCCATCAGCTTCGACGCAGAGAGGACGAGCGCGAGATAGATGAGCGCCGCCAGCGTGTAGACGACGGTAATCTGATAGCCGACCGTTGCGAGTTCCTGGGAGGTGAAGAACAGTTCGGGGACGGTGATGAACGCCGCGAGCGAGGAGTACTTGATGAGGTAGACGAACTCGTTCGACCAGCCAGGAATCGCAAAGCGAAGCCCCTGTGGAAGCACGACGTAGCGAATCGCTTCGAGTTGCGAGAGGCCGACCGCTCTGGCCGCCGTCAGCTGGCCGGCTTCGACCGAGAGCAGCGCAGACCGGATATACTCGGCCTGATACGCCGCGCTGTTGATGGTAAAGCCGATGATGGCCACCCAGACGAACTGGTCGGGGATGATGCTCTGGCCGACGCCGGGGAACTCGCGGATGAAACCCGAAAGCCCCGTCCCGAAGTGGAGGACGAACAACTGTGCGAGCAGCGGCGTCCCGCGAATCAACTCGATGTAGCCAAGTGCAATACCCCGAGCGAATGGGCCGCCGTAGACGCGGGCGACCGAGAGGGGAATCGCGATGACGAGACCGAACGCGAGGCCGAGGACGGTGAGGACGATGGTGAGCCACACCGCACCGGCGAGTTGCGGAAGTCCCTGCGGCGTCTGGGCGGCGTAGAGGAACAACTCGCCGACGAGGTTCACCGGCCCGCCGAACGGGCCGAGCATGGCGGCCGTCGAGGTGAACGTCTCCGCGAGGCCAGCGAAGATGCCGGGTGAGACGAACGGCTCGTCGGGGCCGATGCCCGTCACGCCGGAGAACAGCCACGCGTTCAGCCAGCGGGCAATGAGCCACCCCCAGAAGAGGACGCCAACGGCGAGGGCGAGCAGTCGGCCTGTTCGCCCGAGAAGTTGGCGGCGGTTTCGGCGGGTCGCCGCGTCGCTCATCCGTGTGACTCCGTCGTCGAGAGGCGGCTCAGGAACTGACGGGTGCGTTCGTGTTCCGGGTTCCTGAACAGCTGTTCGGGTGGGCCGCGCTCGACGAGCGAGCCACCGGCGAGAAACGAGATGCCGGAGGCCACTTCACGCGCGAAGCTCATCTCGTGGGTGACAACGAGCATGGTCATGCCCTCTTCTGCGAGTTTTCGCATGACGGCGAGCACCTCGCCGATGAGTTCGGGGTCGAGTGCACTCGTCGGTTCGTCGAACAACATGAGTTTTGGGTCCATCGCGAGCGCCCGGGCGATGCCGACGCGCTGTTTCTGCCCGCCGGAGAGTTGCGCCGGGTAGGAGTCCGCCTGATTGGCGAGACCGACTTGCTCTAAGTGTCGCATCGCCCGTTCGTTCGCCTCTTCCTTGCTCATGCCGCGGACTTTCCGCAGGCCAAGCGTGATGTTCTCGCGGGCTTTGAGGTGGGCAAAGAGGTTGAAGTCCTGGAACACCATGCCCACTTCGCGGCGGAGTTTGTTCACGTCGTAGCCGGGTGCGGTGACTTCCTCGCCGTCCAGATAGATAGCACCTGAGTCGATTTCGGTGAGGCGGTTCACACACCGAAGCATCGTAGACTTCCCGCTGCCTGACGGCCCGATGAGCACTTCGACGTCACCGGCGTCCATCTCGAAGCTAATGTCGCGAAGCACCTCCTCGTCGCCGTAGGACTTAGAGATGTTTTCGACGCGAAGCAGTGGGTCAGTCATCGTGAGTTCCCTCCGGGAATTGCATAGTAATCGTTGAGTTTGTCGAGGCTGCGGTTGGTCACGAACGTGAGGACGAAGTAGATGGCGCTGATGGTCAAGAACACTTCGAGCACGGCAGACCCACCCTCTGGCTGGAGGTAGAGGTCCCGGCCGCGCGTGAGCATCTCGGAGAGCCCCACCACGAGTGCGACACTCGTGTCTTTCAGCACGATGGTGAACTCGTTCTGGAATCCGGGGACGCTCCGACGGAGCGCCTGCGGGACGATGACGTGGCGAATCGCCTGCAGACGCGAGAGGCCAATCGACCGCGCGGCTTCCATCTGTCCGGTCGACACGCTCTGGAACGCACCGCGGAAAATCTGCGACTGATATGCCCCACCACGGAGGCCGAGCCCGATTGTCGCCGCCCAGAAGGGGTCGTTACTCAGCGAGAGCACGAAGAAAATGTACACGAGGATGACGACGATTGGGATGCCGCGAATGACGACACCCGCCGTCTCGACGGCCCACTTGAGCGGGCCGCTTCCGTACACTTCGATGGCTCCAGCTGGAAAACCGATGAGGAACCCGAGTGTGATACTCGAAAGTGTAAGCAGAATCGTGACCACCAGCCCATCGATGATAAACTCGGCGTTCTCGGCGATGAACGCCCAGTCACTCGCCTGCAAGATAGGGGCTGTGGCTGTCATCTACTGGCTTATTCCTGTCCGAACCACTTGTTCACGAGTTCGTCGTAGGTGCCGTCGTCCTGCACGGTGGCGAGCGCCTGATTGAGCGCGTCGAGGAAGTCTGAATCCTGGCGCACACCAAGGCCGTACTGTTCGCCGGTTTCCTCGACGAACGCGACTTCGACGTTGGAGTTCGAGGCGAAGTTTTCGGCGACCGGCTTGTCGAGCACGACGGCGTCTACGTTGCCGTTCTCGAGGTCACGCACCGCGAGGACGTAGTTGTCGTAGCCGCGGTAGGTTGCGTCCGGAACCTGTTCCTGAACGATGGATTCGCCAGTGGTCCCCTTCTGTGCCCCGACCGGGTGGCCGTTCAGGTCGTCGAGCGAGGACGGCGAGAAGTCACCGCCAGCGGCGACGAGCACCGACTGGTCTGCCTCGTAGTAGGGGTCGGAGAACGCAATCGTCTGTTTACGTTCGTCGTTTATCGTCATCGCGGCGGCGATGAGGTCGATGTTCTCGCTCGTGAGCGCGGGGATGAGCGACGCGAACTCGAACTCCTGCCACTCACCGAGTTCGTAGCCGTCCATGTTCTCCACGACGGCCGCGGTCAGGTCGATGTCGAAGCCGACCAGTTCGTCGCCTTGCTTGAACTCGAAGGGGGCGAATCCGGGCGCGGTGCCGGGCGTAATAGTCGTCACGTCGCCGTTTCCGTCACCAGTGGTCGTGGTTCCGTTGCCACCGTCTTCGGTCGTGGTCGTGGTCGGGGTGCCGTCCCCACCGCCACCGGTACAGCCAGCGAGACCCATCATTCCGGCGGCTCCGCCGGCTCCGACGAGTTTCAGATATGCGCGGCGATCCATGTCAGCAGCTACCTTGCGGTCCATGCAGTAAAAAGGCCACCTGACAGATAATAACGTTTCGTGATGTTAGTCGTCTGCAGGGGCAGAATTGCGTGACGGAACCGTGGTTTTCTCGCTCCTGTCAGCCGAATAGGCCCAGGCCGTCGTGGCCACGGTTGCGGCGAAGATAATCATCGCCGTTCCGTGGTGGGCGAGCACGACGAGGTGCTGGATGTTGCCGAACCAGATGTAGCCCTTCACCGTGACTGCGCCGAGCAGAATCTGCGTCGGGAGAAACACCGTCGCGACGGCGGTGGCCTTCTTCAGGCGTGGGTCGGATTTGTGCTTCCACGCGCCGTAGGCCGTCCCGAGGATGAAGAAGCCGGTTATCATCGCGACCAGTCGGTGGGTCCACTCGATCCAGCCGGCGGCGGTCTGGGGCAGGAAGCCGCCGTCACAGAGTGGCCACTGCAAACTGCACGATGCTCCTGCGCCCATCAGACTCGTGTACACCCCAAGTAGGATGAGGAGGTAGGTCAGCCCCGCCGTAACGGCGGCCAGATGCCGGTAACGGAGGTTCATTGGTCGGAACTCAGTCCCGGTAGTACTTAGATGTGTCCGAGTCGGGTCAGGGGTAGCTTCTTACCCCTGCGTGACTTTTGATTCACCTGACATGTCGTGGTACGCTATCGACGGGATCGAGGACTCCATTCAGGCGACTCGAGAGTTCCTCTTTCCGTTCGACTTCCGCAAGTGGCTCAAACTCGCGCTCATCGTCTTCTTCATCGGCGGCGTCAGCGGCGGTGGGGGTGGCACGAACTTCTCGGTTCCAGCCGGAGACACACCGGGCGGCGAGATTCCACCCATCGACGGGCAGGGTGACATTCTCGCCATCGTGCTCGTCATCGGCGTCGTCGTCGGGTTACTCGCGCTTCTGTTCGGAGTGTTGAGTTCCGTCTTCCAGTTCGTCTTCGTGGACGCCGTGCGAAGCGAGGAAGTCCGCATCCGCGGACCGTTCAACCGCTGGTTCGGAAAGGGCGTGCGCCTGTTCGTGTTCACCCTCGTCCTCGTCTTGCTCATCCTCGCGCCGTTTCTCGCAATCGGCGCAGTGTTCATCTTCGCCTTCTCGCCGCTGTTTCTCATCCTCCTGATTCCGTTCTTGCTCATCATCGCGCTCTTGCTCGGTATCGGGCTCACGCTCACCACGGACTTCGTCGTCCCCGTGATGATGCGCGAAGACCTCGGCGTAATCGCCGGGTGGCGGCGTTTCTGGCCAATTCTTCGTGCTCAGTGGAAGCAGTACGGTCTCTTCGTTATTCTCCGGTGGTTGCTCGGTTTTGCTGCGGGCATCCTCGCCGCCATCGCACTCGCCGTCGTATTGTTGCCCGTACTCGGCATCGCGGCACTACTCGGCTTCGGGATATTCACGGCGGCAGGTGGCCTGAGCACCGCAGTGCTCGCCTTCCTCGTCATCCTGGCCATTCCGCTCGGACTGCTGGTGTTGCTCTACATCCTGTTCGTGCAGGTGCCATTTGCCGTGTTCTTCCGGTACTACGCGCTGTTCGTGCTCGGCGACTCTTACGGCGAGTTCGACCTCATCCCGGCCCAGCGGCGGGCCGTGCGGGCCGAAGATGAATCGACGGACGAAGTCGGACCGATGGATGACGAAGAATCGCTGGGCGACGTGAACGGTGACGATAGCGACACGACCGACGACCGATTCGCGTAAGGTTTGCCGCGGCACACCCTGTTTTCGACAGTCGTCGAACTCTGACTTCGCATAGCTTTTTAGGGAACCCTGCGGGAGTACACCCATGGGACTTGATGAGGATTCTCTCGCATACCACAAGCGCGACCCGCCAGGCAAACTGGAGATTTCGACGACAAAGCCAACGAACACCCAACGCGACCTGAGCCTCGCGTACTCGCCCGGGGTGGCCGCACCGTGTCTCGAAATCGAGAAAAATCCCGACGACGCCTACACCTACACCGCGAAGGGGAACATGGTGGGCGTGGTGTCGAACGGGTCTGCGGTGCTCGGCCTTGGGGACATCGGCGCACAGGCCTCGAAACCGGTGATGGAGGGCAAGGGCGTCCTGTTCAAGCGGTTCGCCGACATCGACGTCTTCGACATCGAACTCGACCTCGATGACCCGGAGGCCATCATCGCCGCGACGAAGGCGATGGAACCGACGTTCGGGGGCATCAACTTAGAGGACATCAAGGCCCCCGAGTGTTTCACCATCGAGGAGCGCCTGCGAAAGGAGATGAACATCCCCGTGTTCCACGACGACCAGCACGGGACGGCCATCATCTCTGGGGCCGCCCTGCTCAACGCGACGGACGTGGTGGGCAAGGACATCGACAAACTCGACATCGTGTTTTCCGGGGCTGGGGCGAGCGCCATCGCAACCGCCCGGTTCTACGTCTCACTCGGCGCAAAAAAAGAGAACATCACCATGTGCGATTCCTCGGGCATCATCACCGAACAACGTGCCGAGGCAGGCGAGGTGAACCAGTACAAACGCCAATTCGCCCGCGACATCCCCGAGGGCGACCTCGCCGACGCGATGGAAGGCGCAGACGTGTTCGTCGGCCTCTCGGTCGCCGGCATCGTGAGCCAAGATATGGTTCGGTCGATGGCGAACGACCCTGTCATCTTCGCGATGGCGAACCCCGACCCAGAAATCACCTACGAGGACGCCAAAGACGCCCGACAGGACACGGTGATTATGGCGACGGGCCGCTCTGACTACCCGAATCAGGTGAACAACGTCCTCGGGTTCCCCTTCATCTTCCGGGGCGCACTCGATGTGCGCGCCAGCGAGATCAACGAGGAGATGAAGGTCGCCGCCGCAGAAGCCCTCGCCCGCCTCGCCCGACAGGACGTCCCCGACGCCGTGGTCAAGGCCTACGGCGACCAGCCGATTCAGTTCGGCCCGGATTACATCATTCCGAAACCGGTCGACCCGCGCGTGCTGTTCGAGGTGGCTCCGGCCGTCGCGAAAGCGGCCATCAAGAGCGACGCCGCTCGCATCGACCTCGACATCGACCGCTACGTCGAGAAACTCGAAGCGCGCCTCGGGAAGTCCCGCGAGATGATGCGCGTCGTCCTCAACAAGGCGAAACTCGACCCAAAGCGCGTCGTCCTCGCAGAAGGCGACGACGAGAAGATGGTGCGTGCGGCCTACCAGCTCGTCGAGCAGGGCATCGCGGAGCCAATCCTCATCGGCAGTCAGGAGGAAATCTGGCAGACCGCCCAGCGTCTCGGTCTCGAATTCGAACCCGAAATCGTGGACCCAGACGAGAGCAACCTGAAACCGTACGCAGAGCGTCTCTACGAACTGCGTCGGCGCAAGGGCGTCACCCGGCGTGAGGCGGACGAACTCATCGCCGACGGCAACTACCTCGGCAGCGTGATGGTCGAGATGGGCGACGCCGACGCGATGCTCACCGGCCTCACCCACCACTACCCCTCCGCGCTGCGCCCGCCGCTGCAGGTCATCGGCACGGCAGAAGACGCCAACTACGCCGCCGGGGTGTACATGCTCACGTTCAAGAACCGCGTCATCTTCTGCGTGGACACCACGGTCAATCTGGACCCAACCGAAGAAGTGCTCGCAGAGATTACCAAGCACACGGCGACGCTCGCACGCCGCTTCAACGTCGAACCGCGTGCGGCCCTGCTCTCGTACTCGAACTTCGGTTCGGTGGACAACGAGGGCACGGCGAAGGTCCGCCGCGCGGCCCGCACGCTCCGCGCCGACCCAACCGTGGACTTCCCGGTTGACGGGGAGATGCAGGCCGACACCGCCGTCGTCAAGAGCATTCTCGACGGGACGTACTCGTTCTCGGATCTGAAGAAGTCGGCCAACGTACTCGTGTTCCCAAATCTGGAGGCGGGGAACATCGCGTACAAACTACTGCAGCGCCTCGGCGGCGCGGAGGCCATCGGGCCGATGCTCGTCGGCATGAACAAACCTGTCCACGTCCTCCAGCGCGGCGACGAGGTCAAGGACATCGTGAATCTGGCATCCGTGGCCGTCGTGGACGCCCAGGAGAACAACTAATCGCTCACGCCGGTTCGTAGTTCTTCTCGCCGGCTTTCACCGGCACTTGCAGCCAGTTTTCACCCGGTGGCAGCGGACACTCGTAGGCCTCCGAGTACGCACAGTACGGATTGTACGCGAGGTTGAAATCGAGAACCCACTGCTCGCCGTCGCGGTCGTCGCCCTCTAAATCGAGGTAGCGACCCGCGCCGTAGGTCTCGTTGCCGCTCGTCCGGTCGCGGAAGGGGATGAACAGGCGCTGTTCGTGTTCGTCGGTTCGGTAGGCCTGAATCGCAACCTCCTCGCCGTCGATTTCGACGCGGAACTCGCCCCAGCGGAGGTACTGGCGGACGCCCTCGGTGCTCGTGTCGAGCAAGAGTTCTTCTTTCTCCTCGTGTTCGTGGAGCGGGACGACGAACCGGAGGTCCGGGTTCGGGTCGTAGTAGGACAGGCCACGGAACCCCTCGCGCTGGTCGTGCGGGATGGGCGAGTGTGGGTGTCGCTTGAAAAATTCGTCTTTGCTGGCGCGCTGGACGTCGAGTTCCTCGGCGTAGGTCATAGGTTAATCTCCGGCGTGACGGTCGGCGCGAGACGGCGGCGGCACGCCCGTCTCGCTCGGGGAGTGGGGCACGTCAAAGGGCTGTGGCAGCACGCAACGCGGTGGCTCGTTATTGACGTGACCGTACTGGTCCGGCGCGTTCGCAAGCGAGTGCGCCGGGTTGTCGCCAGAGGAAATCTGGGCGGCGCGCAGTTCCGCGAACCCACAGATGCGCGCTCGAATCCCCCGCCAGTGGTGTTCTGCGCGGGTCGGAATCGTGAACTGGTGGTGTGGCAGCCAGTCTGCGTCCTGGGCGAGGATGGTCGCCGTGTTCACGTTCGCCGCGAGATTCGCGTGGTCCACGAGCACGCCGACCCGCGCCGTCGGCGGCGCACGCGCGGCGAGCACGTCGAGTCCGAGGTGGAGCGCCCGGTACTCGGCGACGTTGTTGTCCGGCGGCGAATCGGGCACCGAAAGCCGAGCCACGCGCTCGCCGTCGTGCGTTTCGATGACGACCCCAAGCCCGCCACCCGACTCCCGGTAGGACCCATCAGTCGCGACGTAAAAATGGCGATGGTGAGTGCGAGGAGGGTGTGCGATGTGCGGCGTGGGCGAATCGTCGAACAGGTTACGAAGGGTGCATCGGCCGTACACGGCCATGCCTGCTGGTATGTTCCCAGATGATTTAAATGTGTGTTTTAGGATAGCTCACTGATATTTCAGGGTACCGCAACCACTACGGCCTCGGAAGATGTGTGTTTGCACATGGCACTCCTCGCACGCGACATCATGACGACCGACGTAGAGACGGTCCACCCAGACGACGAGGTGAGTTCCGTACTCACGCGACTCGCGCAGGCTGATTTCAACGGTTTCCCGGTCGTGGACGAGGCGGACCACGTCGTCGGCATCGTCACGCAGGGCGACCTCGTCGAAATCTTCCAGCCCTCCCACCGCACCCTCTGGATTCCCATTGGCTTCCCACCGTTTCTCGAAAGCCAGACCTACGGCTTCGACCTCTCGTGGAACGAACTCGACGTGAACATCGACCTCGTGAAGAACGCAGGCAAGCCAATCAGGGACGTGATGACCACCGACGTGGTGACCGTCTCCCCTGACGACGACTTAGACCACATCATCGACCTCGTGACCGACGTAGAGCGCGACATCAATCGCCTCCCGGTGGTCGAAAACAACGTCCTCGTCGGCATCATCACGCGCGAGGACATCCTCATCGCACTTCGCGGCGAGCGCGTTCCCTAACGAAAGGTTGAGGCACGCTGACACTCCATCACCGGTGTGCGCTATCGGAATCTCCTGCTGTTCGTCGTCCTCGCCGCAATCTGGGGGTCTGCGTTCATGGCTATCAAGGCGGGCCTCGACTTCTTCCCACCCGTGCTGTTCGCCGCCCTCCGCTACGACATCGCGGCGGTGTTCATGCTCGCCTACGCCGTGTACGTGACCGACCACTGGCTTCCACGGACGCGCGAGGAGTGGTATCTCGTAATCGTCGGCGCAGTCCTGCTCATCGCTGGCTACCACATCTTCCTGTTCATCGGCGAGACGCAGACGACGAGCGCCGCCGCCGCCGTCATCATCAGCCTCTCACCCATCCTGACCACCTCGTTCGCTCGTGCGCTGTTGCCGAGTCAGCGCCTCACCGTCGCCGGTGTAGTCGGCATGGTCATCGCCCTCGTCGGCGTCACCATCCTCGCACGCCCAGACCCTGCTAACCTCCTCACCGAGGACGTGGTCGCGAAGTTCCTCGTCTTCCTCGCCGCGCTCTCATTTTCCTTCGGGAGCGTGCTTACCCGCCGCATCGAGGCAGACCTCCCCATCGAGACGATGGAGGCGTGGTCGATGCTCGGTGGGGCCGTGCTCATGCACGCTGTGAGTCTCGCCCTCCCAAACGAGTCGCTCGGAGACGTCGTCTGGACGAACGAGGGGCTGCTCGCACTTGCGTACCTCTCCCTCGTGGCGAGTGCGATTGGCTTTCTCATCTACTTCGACCTGTTAGACCGCCTCGGCCCCGTCGAAATCAACCTCGTCTCCTACGTCGCACCCATCTTCGCGGCGCTCAGTGGGTTCCTGTTCTTGGACGAGGTCATCGACGTCTACACTGCCGCCGGATTCCTCGTCATCTTCACCGGCTTCCTGCTGCTCAAGGGGCGGGACATCCATACCGAACTGTTGGGGACTACCCAGAGCAACGAAACAGCCGAGTAGCAACACACCGCAGAGATCTCTGTATTGCTTATCACCAGCGTTTAATGATAGAATAGCTGAAAATTCCCCAAATAGACATAATTATATCATTATTTCCTGAACGTGGAGTACCAGATTTGGGGGGCTCTACCAAAGCTTAATACGGATAGCAGTCGAACATTAATAATTGACATGTCTGGAAAAACCCTCGTTCTTGGATTCGACGCACTTGACTTTGAGTATTTAAACAGGTTTTCTGATGAACTCCCCAATTTCGCTTCGCTCCGTTCGAAAGGCGTAGCGACACCGCTTGCGTCGACGATGCCGCCATGGACGGGAAGCGCCTGGCCTTCGATGTACACGGGCGTAGATCCAAGCTACCACAGTGTCTACGATTTTTTCTCTCATGATGCAAGGGCTCCAACAGAGTCAACACTGATAACGCGAAATGATGTCCGGGCACCAGCACTGTGGAATTATTTAACTGAAAAAAACCGCCAGTCCATTGTATTGAATCTTCCAGTTACGCATCCAGTTGAGGAAATTAATGGGGTAATCGTTCCAGGCTATCTTGCACCCGAGAAAGCACCGGGTTATCCAGCGAATATTCGGTCGGAGATTAGTCAGGCAATCGGCGAAACATATCGAATCTATGCCGAGTACGAATTGAGCAACGATGCCGAGAAAAAACTCAATGATTATGTGAATCTGATAGAAATGCGAACGAAGGCGGCAAAATACCTGCTGACGAACTACGAGTGGGATGTCGGAATCATCCAGGTGCAAAAGACGGACGCGGTATTTCATAATTTCGATACGGACGAGGAGTTCCTCCAAGTTTACAAAAAAGCCGACGAGTTTGTTGGTGAGTTAGTGAGCATCGTAGATACTGATGATACGATAATCGTTTGTTCAGACCATGGCATCGGACCGGCCAACGGCTATACAATCTACATCAACGAAATTCTTCGAGACGCAGGATATGTTGAAACCACAACGACCCGTCACGATCATTCGCTTCGTTCGGCAAAGCAGACGTTGACACAGGTGAACCGCTCGGACCGAACTGAGAGTACCACTACTGCGATTCAACACACGGTACGCCTCTTACGGGGGATGGGCATCTCTCCGGGACAGATGTATGCAGTGCTTCAGCGGGTTGGACTTGGGGAGATCACGCTTTCGATGCTCCCCTACAACGTAAAAAAGGCAATAGAGGTCGTCGTCGAAGTGGAATCATCGGTTGCCTATTGCCGAAGCAGCTCCGAACTAGGTATTCGACTAAATGTCAAAGGTAGAGAGGCGAGTGGTATCGTAGACCTGAACGAATACGAAACGATTCGAGACGAGATAATCGAGTTATTATCTACAATTGAAACACCCGATGGAGAATCGGCGTTCGAACGCGTCGTGCGGAGAGAAGACGTTTACTCGGGACCGTACACCAATAGCGCGTGTGATATCTTGTTCTATCCAAACAAGATGAACAATCCGGTGAAAACGAAACTATTCGGGAAGAGATTCATCAAAACCAATGTGTTCGACCACAAGACGGTGGGCGTGTTCATTGGGAGCGGCCCGGCGTTCAATCTGGACTGGAACGGGAGTTTAGAGTTAATCGATGTCGCTCCAATCACGCTTGCAACTGCAGACGTGCCCGTACCAACGAGAATGACAGGACGTGTCCCGTCAAAGTTAGTTCGCAAAGACATCGAATATGACGAGTACGAGTCGCTTACGTATCGGACGGGTGAAGTGGACAATGTGCTTGACGATCAGATAGAGGATCGACTGTCCGATCTTGGATATCTGTAGTACAACGTGTACACAGCCACGCACAATCGACCTAGAAAATCGATCGGAATCAGCTAGTCATGCTGCGCACCACCTCAAAATAGTATCCAGACAGGAGCTCACACTGATTCGGTCAACGGTGTCGAAGTGTGATGCCACGGCTACTAACTTCGCCTTCGCAAGCTGCGGCTGAGCAGGAGCCCAATGAATATCCCGAGGATAAGGTTTCTCGCGGCGCGTTTTCGGTCGCTGAATCGAATGAATCGTGTGTCCGCCTCCGTGATTTCCACGACGCCGAGGGGCATCGCGACGACACCGCCGCCAGCACCGCCACCCTCCTCAGTCTCGTGTTCGGTCGCCTCCTCGTCGTCCGCTTCGTGTTCCTCACTCGACCCGTAGCCACCGCCGAAGCCGAAGGCGATGCGGGCGACCGGAATCACGGTCTTTTCACCGTGTTCGACCGGTTCACCGTACACCGACGACACGGTTGCAGCCGAGCGGAGCTTTTCGACGATCGAATCCATCGAAGACGTGTTCATCCCCAATACGTTGGTTCGGGAACAGGATAACCGTTATTTCGCGTTTGCGAGGCGTTCGAACTGCGTCCGCGAGAGGGTGATGTCGGTGGCCGCGAGGTTCTCTTCTAACTGCTCTACGGTGCGTGCGCCGATAATCGGAGCCGTCACCGCGTCGTGGTGAAGCAACCAGGCGAGACTGACCGCGACCGGTGACGTGCCGACTTCGCGGGCGACCTCAGAGACTTCCTCCATCACGTCGAAGTTCGCGCTCGTGAGGTAGGTGTCCGCGAACTGGGAGTCGGTCGCGCCACGAGTTCCCTCGGGCGGTTCCTCGGTTCGTTTGTATTTTCCAGAGAGGAACCCGCCGGCGAGCGGACTCCACGGGACGATAGCGAGCCCGTAGTGAGAGGCCATCTCCAGATAATTCCCCTCGATTTCCCGGTTGACGAGGTTGTATCGCGGTTGAGCGACGGTGAACGGTTCGTAGCCCCGCCGGTCTGCGATTTCGTTCGCGCGGGTGACCTTCCAGGCGTTCGGTTCGAACGTGGAGGTGCCGAGGTGGTTTACCTTCCCGTCTTCGACGAGGCCGTTCAGGGTTCGCATGAACTGCTCGGGCGGAGTGTCGTCGTCCCAGCGGTGGATGTAGAGGATGTCCACGAAACTCGTTCCGAGACGCTCTAAAATCCGGTCTATCTCCTTTCGGATGTGCTTTCGGTTCAGCCCGCGGCCGTTCGGGTCCTGCCGGGTCGGCCAGTAAATCTTCGAGGCGATAGTGAACTCTTCGCGGTCGCGGCCCGCGAGCCAGTCGCCGATGTACTCCTCTGCCCGGCCATCACCGTAGATGTCTGCAGTATCGATAAAGCGGCCGCCGTGCTCTGCGTAGGCGTCTAACAGTTCGTGGGCGCGGTCTTCGCCCACTTCGATGTCGCCGCGGTCGTTCTCACGACCGAAGCGCCACGTCCCGAAGGCGACTTCTGAAACGTGTAAACCGGTACGGCCGAGCGGGACGACGTCGAGATCCATGCTCGGAAATTGCTCCCGAACGGGAATAAATCCTCAGCGTTCGCGGTCGTGGTGGGAATGGCCCACGACGAGCATCACGACGTTGAGGACGAGGAGGGCGGCGAACGCGACCTGCTTTGGAGGCGTGTCGAGTCCGTCAACGAGCAATGGCACGTGGAGGAAGGGAAGTGCGATTGCTGACCAGAAGGCCACAGCCTCGAACGAGCGGACGAGTTCGTCTCTGTACTTCGCGGATACGGTTGCGAGCGATGCAGTCGGGTCTCCGGAGTCGCCCGCGTCGGGGCGGGCGGCGAGTGAGGACCTGTTATCATTCATGGCGGATTCGTTCATGGAGGACACCCCAATTACCTCACACATGTCTACGATAGGAGGTAGCATATAATGGGTGGAGCGTTTGGACAGTTTTCGCCCATTTCACGCTAAGAAAACAGTCTGAAAACGTTTCATGACTCCCTAAAAATGGACTAAAACCTTCAAAGCCCGTGGAGAACCAATTATTCTACATTGCCGGATTCCTTTCCAAGAACCTTCACGAGAACGGTGTGTGGGCCGTGCCTACCAGAATGCGTGACTGTTTCCCCAATCCGACTGGAAACGGCACTGCGCCACGCTGAAATGGCGTTTCGGTGGTACTCGTAGTGGGCGTCGACCGAGTACGGCGTCGATGGGTCGGCTCTGAGTTCGGCTTCTGTGTCCGTCGCATGCGGGTAAGCGGGCGGGTTGGTGACGAGCGCGGCGGGGTCGATGTGGAGCGGTTCGACACTGGCTGAATCGTAGGTGTCTCCGTGCCGGACGAGATGGAGTCGCGCACGCATCCGACCGTTAAACGGCGGCGTGACTCTGATGACCGCCTGCTGGTCACGACGGGACCGGTTGGTCTCATAGGCCATCACGACATCGTTGGCCGTGACCGCGAGAGACCGAATGACTCGGTAGTCCGACGGGTGGGAGGGCATCGGTCGAGGTAGGCGGCGGAGCCTAAAGAGCGTATTCGGTTCGCGGGGCTTACCTTAGTGACTGCATAGGAATAGGTATGAGCTGGACCGAACGTGACCCTATCGGGAGCAAACGCGAGTGGCGGCGTGACGACGGCTACGCCACCATCAGTCTCAGACAAACGAGAGCGGGCGACTGGGCCGTCTCGTTCGACCGCCTGATTCAGGCACCGGAGGGCGAACACTACAGACACGAGATGGTCGCGACAGAAACGGCCGCAAACGACCTCGTCGCCGACTGGAAGGCACGCTTCGACGTACAATAGTGGACGCGGGGAGTCGGGGGGGAAGGATGTTAGGGGGGAAGTATAACAATCGGACTCCCGCGCCAACTGTCTAATCTCTTCACGAGGTATTAAACGTAGCCAGAATTGTTTAAATAAGTTCATAAGCTCAGACGCGCCAATGTGTCGTCTGAAGGCCACAAAAAGGCGGTCTTCGCCAGATACGCACGTTCGGACCTCGAAACGACAGAAATATAGAGAAAGTGTGCGACAGTGCCGCACAGCGATCAGCACAACATACCCTGCCGGACTCAGGACGTTGGCGTGTCGAGGATCCCGTCGAGTACGGCGGAATCAAGCTGGTCGAGCGAGCGCGGTGGCGTCGGGTCGTCGAGTGGGACGGTGAGCGTGCGCCGCCAATAGGAGACATCGTGCCAGCCGCCGTGTTTGTAGCCGGCCGATTCGATGACACCGACCGATTCGAAGCCCAGCGACTCGTGGAGCGCGACGCTCGCATCGTTCGGGACAGTGATGATGGCGAACGCCGTGTAGAACCCCTGGAGACGGAGAATTTCGAACAGCGTCTCGTAGAGGCGCCGGCCCAGTCCTTGCCCACGGGCGTCCTCGTGGATGTACACGGAGACGTTGACTGTCCACTGATAGGCTTCACGCGAGTTGTGAGTGCCCGCGTAGGCGTAGCCGAGAATCGTCCCGCCGTCACCTTCGCACACGAGCCACGGGTGGCCCGGGAGCGTTTTCTCGATGCGAACGCGCATCTCGGTTTCCGTGGGTGGGTCGGTTTCGAAGGAGACCGTGGTCTCGCGGACCATCGGCGCGTAGATGGCGGCCACTTCCGGTGCGTCGGCCGGCGTGGCGAGGCGGATGTGCATGGTCGGTGCCACGCGCCAGTGGGAGAAAAATCGCCTGCTTAGATGTCGACGAGCGCCTGCCAGGTGTCGTGGCCGACGACGCCGTCTACGGTCAGTCCAGCGCTCGACTGGAAGTCCTCGATTGCGCCCTCTGTCTCTGCGCCGTAGTAGCCGTCGACGGCGATGGAATAGCCCTCGCCGTGCTTGAGGTGGTGCTGTGCGCCGTAGGTCGCCCAGTACGGGTCGTCGTTCGGCCCGGAGACGACCACGTAGAGATGTTCCCACGTGTTCGGTCCGCAGATTCCATCGACCGCGAGGCCGGTGTCGGCCTGGAACTGTTCGACGGTGCTCTCGACTTCGGAGCCGTAGATGCCATCGTGATACTGAAGCGCGTAGCCGTGGTCTTCGAGGAGATACTGAATCGAGTAGACGGCCTCCGCCTGGTCACCGTAGGAGTACGTTGGCCAACTGTACGACCCGCCACCGCCGTTGTTCGTCCCGCCGACGAGTTCCATGTAGTAATCCCAGTCCCAATTGTCACCGGGGTCCGTGTGGTTGCTCGCGCCGCCACCCTGCGAGCAGTTGTACGGGTCCGGGACCTGGTCGTGGCCAATGATGCCGCCGCCCGCGGCGTTGCAGTCGGGGATGCCGGCGACGTGTTCTTTCGGGATGTCGTAGGCATCACAGACGTACGCGCAGATTTCAGCCGACGCCTGATACTGCACGTCCGGGAAACTCGACTGGCTGGCATTACCGCCGTGCTCAATGCCGATTGACTGGGCGTTGTAATCGCTGTTGCCCGCGTGCCACGCCTCGTCCTCGTCGTAGACACACTGAGCCTGATAGCCATCGTCGTCGACGACGTAGTGGGCGCTCACGTTCGAATCCGGGTCCTGGAAAACAGAGATGCCAGTCTCGTCGCTACCCTCGATGGTGTGGACGACCACCCAGTCGATGTCCGCCGCCGTCCGAGACGTGTTCGTGTAGTTCGAGGAATCCGCAGGTCGCCAATCGACAGACGGCTTCGTCGCCGCCGAAGCGAGCGAACTACTGAGCACCGCGCCAGTTCCGACCGCACCGATGCGTTTCAACCACGACCGCCTGGAAACGTCCATACGGAGCGCTCACAGCGTCCCGTCTTAAATTTCGTTAAAATAATGAATTTATTTTTGATTCTTTATTTTCGAATATATGCCCATCGAGTGCTATTGTGACAACGACGGTGCCACTACAGCAGTCACGTCTATTATCTCGGCCAGCATCTGTGCTAGCATGCACCAACCAATCTCCACGCAGTATCCCGACTTCGACCGTGACGACGCAAGTATCGACGACGAGAAATACGGGGCAGTGCGCGACGCGATCAAAGCCTGCCTCGGCGAACACGGAGCCTTGACCTTCGCCGAACTCGTCGACGACGTGGACGCCCACATCGGCGAGGCGTTCGACGGCTCTGTCCTCTGGTTCGTGACGAGGGTGAAACTGGACCTCGAAAACGAGGACGTCATCGAACGCGTAACCGGAACAACACCACAGCAACTTAGACTGGTCGGGTGAGCCGACCGGTCGTCACCGAAGATTGTTCTCCAAGCCGCCCAAATTATTTTTACGTCTGTTAGTGTGAGACTAACACATGCCCACCTGGGTTTCGCTCGTCGACGTCATCGACAAAGACTACCAGAACATGCAGGAACTCGCGTCGTCGTGGGGTGAGATTTACCGCGAGACCGAAACCTTGCCCATCGAAATCGAGACGACCCTCGCCCTGCTCGGCGACTACGACTTCCTCTGCATCTACGAGGCCCCCGACCGCGCCTCGGCGTTCGACCTGGCGATGATTGTCCGGCGTCACGGCCTCAGCCTCCAGACGATGGAAGGCGTTCCAATCGACGAATTCGGGCCGTTGGTCAACGACGGCCCCTCGTTCGGGTGAGAAGGGGGCTCCGAACCACGGTCGCACCTACGGTGCTCCCTGCATGACGCTCACGCTGTTCGCGTCACACCTACGGGTTCGTCGCATTTCCGACCCAGAATTCTGCCAGCCGTGTCGCTCACAGAGTGAGCGACGATTGCAGAATTAATGCCCGGGGAGGGCTCCGAACCCTCGATCTCCGCATGTCCCAGGTTAGAGGCTCGGCAAAGCCTCCGGGAACATGTCGGGAGCTTCCAAGGCTCCGCACCGAATCTCGTAACCCTATGAGTGCGGCGCTATGTCCAGCTAAGCCACCCGGGCTCATTTTTCCGTAGCAGGAGGGACTTCTTTAAGCTTCTCATCTTCACCCGAGTCATCATGCGGTTTTATACCTATTCCATCACATGAATTACCATGAATCTGCCAGACCTCGTCCACCAACATCTTGGGGACGAGCAGGTCACGGCCAACGTCCACCTCGGGGGTGACGACCGGGTCTACGTCACCCCGACGCGCACGCTCGTCTACCGCGCGGAGGGCCTCCTCAGCGACGAATCCGTCACGGAGTTCGGCCACGACGTAGACCGCCTCGCCGTCGCGAGCGGGCGGCGAAAGGACACCTTCGAACTGGAGTACGTAGACCGGACGGAGTCGTTCACCGTGCCGGGAAAGCGAACCGACGACATCCTCCAGCCGCTGCTCGCGGGCATCCTCGCTGCCGCCGGCGTGATGGACGCAGACGAGACGCTCGCCGCGGCCTACCGGTTTAGCGAACTCACGCTCGCCATCACGAGCAAGCGCCTGGTCAAGCACGTCGGGCAGGCCGTCTGGGACGCAGAGTTCGATGACTATCCCTTCGACGAGTTGACTGGCCTCTCGTTCGAAGACGGGAGCGTCGCCACGGCAATCGTCCTCTCGCGTGCGGGCAGACCCGAGCGCATCAAGTGCCCGAACGAGAAGGCCCGGCTCGTTCGTCAGACGCTCGAATCGGAGCTGTTCGACTACTACGACGTGCCCACGCTCGAAGCGTTCAACGCGCAGGTCGCGCCTGATGAACAGGAACCGACCCACGAGTCCATCGAAGACGACTTCGAAGAGAGTGGGCTGAAACCCCTCGGCAGTGGCCGCGCTGAGGCGGCTGAAACCGAGAGCGAATCACCGGACGACCAACGACAGGTCACGGCGATGTTCGGTGACCACGAGGCGGAATCCGACGAATCCCCACCGACCGAGGTTGCAGCGCCCGCAGCTGACGCAGACGACGTTCAGGCACAACTCGAAGCACTGACAGCGGCCGTAGAACAGCAGAGCGCGCTCTTAGAACAACAGCAGGCACTCATAGAACAGCTCATCGACGAACTCAGTCGCGGCCGGTGACCTTCCGGATACACGAGGACCCAAACGGCCCGAGTTCTCCCGCCTGCATCTTGATAAAGTAACCCGTCGTGATAGCCGCGTTGCACCGTCGGCAGGTGAATTCCCCCTCCTTTGTGACGACCTCACTCTCGAATTTGACGTAGTTGCCACTCTGCGGTCTGAGAAGCGTCCCGTCGCGCTCGATGACGCCGCGCATCTCCGCGACGTCCAGAATCTCGCGCGTCGTCGCCGGGTTCGTCGTGATGGTTTCGATGCGGTCTATCGCCTCGGCGAGCGTGAGTTCCTCCAGTTCGAGCTTCGAGAGGAGTTCCACCCCGAGTTCGACCGTATCGCGTGTGGGCACACTCGTCGTTCACGCGAAACGGTAAAAAGCAAACCGGTGAGCCAAAACTGGTTTACCCCGTTCCGGCAGAGAACCGACATGGACCGGGCGACGCGGCGGCAACTCGTGGGCATCGCGCTCGTGGGGAGCGCCATCCTCGTCGCCTCGCTCGCCTTCTCCCCGCGCGAGTTGTTCACTGCGTTCGCCCGACTCACAGACGACCCGGTGCGCTTCGCCGTCGTACTCGCGCTTGCCTATCTCCTTCGACCGCTCGTCGCCTGGCCGGTCACACCGCTCTCCATCGTCGTCGGCTACGTCTACGGTGTCACGGTGGGCATCCCCATCGCGCTGGTCGGAATCGTAGTGACCGCCGTCCCGCCGTTCTTCCTCGTACGGTACTTCCCAGAGAATGGCATCATCGGGAAGGCCCGCGACGTGGGGTCGCAGTTCTTCTCCGCGACGGGCGAGACACGCGGGGTCATCGCCTCGCGACTCATCCCCATCCCGACGGACATCATCTCCTACAGTGCGGGCCTCGCCGGAGTCAGAACGTGGCCGTTCGTCGTCGGAACGCTCGTCGGTGAGGCTCCGTGGGCGATTGCGGGCGTCCTCGCTGGGAGTTCGATGGAGACACTCACGACAGAAGGCGTCTCGGGAGTCGGGCTTCCGGTTGTGCTTGGCGCGGCGGCCCTCGCCTTCCTGCTCGTCGCCGGGCCGCTCTTGAGACGCCTGCATGCAGCCGAGTAGCTACCAGAAGGTGTCCGCACAGTCGTAGATGACGCCGTGATTCGGACAGACGTATTTGCAGTGGCGGTGGTACATTGGCTCTTCACAGAGCGGACACGGGCGGCCGCCGACTTCCTGCGCCATACATCCACTCCCCGCGCGAGACGCTTGAGCGTTGTGTCGTGGAATCGGAAGAAATTCTAGAATAAGTTTGTCCAGATGTTGAAAAATCCGTATACACCCCCGAAGACTCTGTTCACCTGACCATGCAGAAACTCGTGACAGCGGTAGGAATTCTCCTCGTCGCAATCGCCCTCACCGTCGGCGGTGTCGGCGCGGCGACAGAGGCTAGCTTCGCCCAGGAAGACAACATGACTGACGACAATATGACCGACGACGGGATGGGCGACGACGAGATGACTGGTGACAATATGTCTGACGACTCGATGACGGACGACAGTATGTCAGATGAGACCATGTCCGACGACGCTATGACCGACGGAGACATGGCTGAGGACATGACCGAAGACGAGATGGCTGGCGACGACATGTCCGGTGACAACATGGACGAGTCGGCCGGCGGACTGCTCAGTCCGACCGCAGCCATCGGCGTCGCCCTCGTAGCCCTCATTGGCGTCGCGCTGGTCGTCGCCCGCATCCGGAGCTAATCGCCGATGAACTTGCTCCCACGAAGTCGACTGGTTCGCATCGGTATCGCCCGCGTCCTGCTCGCGGGCGTCGCGGCCGTGGCGGGGTCGTACGCAGCCGCTGGCTTTACCCCCGGGTTCGTGGGCGCACCACTCGAAGCGACACTTTCGCGGGTCGCGCCGGCATCGCTCGTCACGTTCGCCATCGTCGTCCTCGGGGACCTCGGCCAGAAACTGAACCTCTTTGCCGCCATAACCCTCGCAGTCCTCCTCATTGCGTGTCTCTCGGCCGCCGCGCTGGCGACCGGGTGGCGTCAGCGAAGCAGGTTCGTTTCCGTGACCACGGCCCTCGGCCTGACGTGGGCGGCCGTCACGCTGCTCACCGCCGAACCGGTTCTCGCCCTCGCCGCGGCGATTCCGGCAGCCGCCGTCCTCGCACTCACCGAATCGGGCGTCTCGACCAGTGGGGCAGACTCACGGGCTCGCAGACGTGTGCTCACTGCCATCGCCGGCGTGGCTGGCTTCTCACTCCTCTCGTACGTCCTCGGGTCGCGTGACGCAGACGAGACGGCGGACCAACCACTTGGTCTCACCCCGGACCAGACCCAGGAGATTCAAACGCTTCTCGCCGAGGCTGAAGTGAAATCGCTCGCCGTGGCCGGACTCGAACCTCTCGTGAGTACGTCGTTCTACGAGGTGGACATCGCCGCGGTGAATCCTCGGCTGGCCGCAGAAGAGTGGACGCTCACCCTCACCGGCGCAGTCGACGAGGACCTGACCATCACGTACGACGACTTGCGGGCACTCCCCGTCGAACAACGGTTCGTCACCCTCCGGTGTGTCGGTGACTCGCTCAACGGACAGAAGATGGACACCGCCCTCTGGACCGGGACACCGCTCGCGCCCATCCTCGACCGCGTGACGCCCGCGTCGGGGTGTGAGTGCGCGATGCTCCACGCCGGAGACGGCTACTACGTCGAGTTCCCGATTGCCGCCCTGCGCACTGGGTTCCTCACGTACGGGATGAACGGCAATCCACTGCCGCGGAGTCACGGTGCGCCCGTCAGGGTGCTCATTCCGGGCCACTGGGGCGAAGTCAACGTCAAGTGGCTCACAGAAATCGAATTCCTCGACAAACAGGTAGACGGCTACTGGGAAGAACGCGGCTGGCACGGCACCGGGCCGGTGAACCTCGTGGCGAAACTCTGGCTCGTGAACGACAACGGCGACGGGACCGTGACCGTCGGCGGCCACGCCTACGCCGGCCTCAGGGACATTTCAGCTGTCGAGGTCACCACGGGTGGCGGAAATTGGGAGCAGGCGACGCTTTCCGAACCGCTCCCCGGCGAGGACGTCTGGCGACAGTGGACCTACACCTACGACCACCCCGGTTCCCAACACCGGGTCACTGCGCGAGCGGTGGCCGGGGACGGGACGGTCCAGTCGCGCGAAGAACTTCCCGCCTTCCCGAGTGGGCCAAGCGGCTGGGTCTCCCAGACAGTCAGATGAGAGAGACTTTTGTCGTTGCCACCAACTGAACACCCTGTAGACGACCGATGGAAAAGGTGCTGTGGTACCTGCTCGTGGGCATGCGAGGGGGCGCAAACCGCGTCCGCATCATCAGAACCCTCTCAGAACGCCCCCACAACGCGAACCAACTCTCGACGGAACTCGACGTGGACTACAACACGATACGCCACCACCTCGACATGCTGGTCGAACACGGCGTCGTCGAACCGGGCGGGGACGGCTACGGTGCGCTCTACTTCCTCACGGACCAGTTCGAGCACCACCGGGACACATTCGAACGAATCACCGACCAAATGGAGTGACTCACGATGGCAATGGGAACTGAACTACTGATCGCAAGCACGCTCGCAGGACTCAACATTCTCCTGCTCGCGGCGCTCACCTTCGTGTGGGCGCGCAACTATCGGACGTTCCGGACGAACACCATCCTCGGCCTCATCGCCTTCGGCGCGGTGATGCTCGTAGAGAACGCCATGGCGCTGTATTTCTTCTTCACCATGCAGATGTTCTACGGCTCCGACCCGACGGTTCAAGGGGCGGTCGCCGTCCTGCGTGCGCTGCAGTTCGTCGCGCTCGTCTTCCTGACGTGGGTCACGGTCAAGTGAGCGCAGTCAGGGGCCAGTTTTTCGCAACTCCCACAGGTCGGAGAAGGTAATCACCTCGATGCCCTGCTTCTCCGTGATGTGCTGGAGGAGTTTTTCGTAGTCCGCAACCGGCATCGTGTGCCGTTTCTTGAAGTGATGGAAGTTGAGGATTGCACACTGGTTGTGCGCGGCGGCCATATCGACTGCCCGCTTCGAGATGTCGAGGTCGTGGCCGATGGTTCGCGGGAGGACGAGCGGGTCGAAGCCGTAGACGCTCGTCGTGTTGGTACTTCCCGACTGATTCATTCCACCCATATAGTGGTACTCGGAGATGGTGTCGAGGGCGGCCCGGTCGAAGTCGTTTGCCGGGTAGACGATGAAGTCCGCTCCCTCGAACTCGCGGTCGACGAGCCACTGCTTGTTGCGTTCGAGTTTCTCCGCGAGGCGGTCGGGCGAAATCTCGGAGAATCGCTTCTGGATGGTCGCGTGGGAGACGATTTCGTCGCCTGCCTCCTGTCGTTCGCGAATCTGTGCTTCGGTCATGAACGAGACGCCGGGCGACTCCTCTGCGTAGGGTGGATAGGCGTGAACCGCAGGCACGTCGTATTCGTCGTGCAGCGGCGCACCCTGCTCGTAGAAGTTGGTGAAGCCGTCGTCCCAACTCAGTACGACGTAGCCGGTGTCCGCCTTCGGGACGACGCGCATGTCGTCCAGCCACGAGTTCGTGTCCGTGTCTGCGGTGTTGATGACCTCGACGTGGAGGCGTTCGACCTGCGAGAGGTCGGGGTCCGTCTCGCTCGTCTTGAACACGCCTGGACACGTCCGGAACCAGCCGACGTCCGGTGGCCGGTAGGTGACGCTCCGGAGTTCGAGCACCGCCCAGTTGTCGTCGGCGTCGTAGGCGTAGACGAGCACGGCCACTTTCCCCGGGTTCTCCGAGCGAAACTCGAACGACAGGTCGTTTTCGGCCAGGTTCAGCGGCGTTTCGAGGTGGCGGTCGAAAACCGCTTTCTCGTCCGCCGGACCAGTCACTCGCATGCTCTGGGACCCGGTGACGTACGTTTCTGTGTCCACCGAGAGTTTGCCTTCGACCGCCTGCCACGACGAGAGGTCTTCGAAGTCGTCGAACGAGTCGCCGGGCGACCCAAACCGCTCTCGGGAATTGTATTCGGTGTGGAGCGCGAGTTCGGGCTCGGGCGTCCCCGTTTCCGTCTCCGGTCGTGGTTCGAGGTCTGTCTGGGGGTTGCCAGTCGTCGGCTTAGATTCCGTGTCCCTGTCCGAAAACAAGGGAACGCGGTCAACACAGCCAGCGAGCGACCCGAGAATCGCAGACCCCGTGAGCGAAAGGAGCCTGCGGCGGGTGCTATTGGAGGGAGACGAACTGCGGGGGGAGGGCATGAACCGATGTCAAAGAGCCAACTGTAAAAACTTGTTGGATTACTAACTAATAGTGTCGGAAACACTATCACTCGGCGGGTTTGACCGGACCGGCCAGTCAGTTAGTCGGTCACAGCAACACTAAATTTCGGCAGAACAACTAATCTCGCCCACCGTTTCGAATCAGACCGCTCTGGAGTGACGCACATGGACTCTGTTAGACCTATTGACAACATTCAAATTTCGTCGGTAGAGCGGTTGTAAACAATCGAGAATCCGCGTTTCCGACCGTCATTCTGGTTGCCGCTTAACGATAGCAGGCCACGCCTTGCCAGTCACGGCGTGAGAAAAATCGGAGAAGTCGCGTTCCGCTATGGTTCGCTTAACTGCACTCGGACCAGCCACAGGATTCGCAGGTCTTGCAGCCTTCAGAGAAGTAGAGCGTCATCGAGCCACAGTCGGGACACTCCGGACTCTCGCCGGCGTCGATGAGCGACTGCGTCGCGTCGTCGTCGGCTGGCTTCGCGGCTGCGCCACCGTCGGTCTCCGTGTCGTCGGCTTGTGGCGCGCTCTCTTTTGCAATCTCGGCGAGGTTGCGCTGCTGTGGGTAGGTCTTGTCGATTTCGCCGTCCAGATACCGGCGCATCGCGGTGCCGATGGCGTCCGGGATGGACTGAATCTGTTCGCCCTTGTCCCAGGCGATTTTCGGCGAGCGGATGCCTTTCAGTTCGCCAGCAATCTCTTCTGGGTCGACGCCCGAACGCAGGGCGGTGGAGACGGTCTTCGCGAGCGACTCGGTGAAGCTCGCGGTGAACCCGCCAGAGTTGCCGATGTTCGCGAACAGTTCGAACGGTCGGCCCTGTTCGTCCTCGTTGATGTTGACGTACAGTTTGCCGTAGCCGGTCGAAATGCGCTGGGTGACGCCGTAGAGGACGTCCGGGCGCGGGCGCTTCTCGGCGTAGAGATTGCCCTTCGCGGCCGAGGCGGCGACGGAGTCGAGTTGCGCGTCGAGTGCGGCTTTGACCTCCTCGTGGTCTAAGAACTCCTCCATCGACCCGAAGACCTCCGTAATCTGCTCGACGATGGCTTCTGCGGCCTCGTCGTCGTCGGCGAAGTCTGCGTTCTTCGCCCGCGTCGTGAGCACCTGCTTGCTGCGGGTGCCGTCGCGGTAGACGGTGACGCCCTTCCCGCCGTTGTCGTAGATGTAGCGGTACACCTCGTCCATGTCTTCCTTGCTCGCGGAGTTCGGGAAGTTGCAGGTCTTCGAAATCGCCGAGTCCACGCCAGCCTGTGCGGCACACTGGACGCCTGCGTGTTCGAGGCCGGTGAGGTCTGCGGTGACGACGAACAGTTCGCCAATCGCGTCAGGGACCGTCGAGAGCGACGTGACGCCCTCGAAGGTGTTGCTTTGCATCTGCTCGACTGCTTCCTCCTGTACGGCCTCGGCGTCGATGTCGTTTGCCTCCAAAACGCGCAGGAAGTAGTCGTCGAACTCGACGAGCATCTCGTCGCCCTGCACGTCGTCGGAGACGTTCTTGAAGTAGGCGACGTTGTAGATTGGCTCGATGCCTCCGGTCGTGTTGCCGACCATGGATGTCGTCCCGGTCGGGGCGACTGTCGTCGTGTTGTGGTTGCGAATTGAGAAGCCGTCTGCCCACTCGTCGGCCGAGAGGCCGGTGTGGTGTTCGAACCAGTCGCGGTACTCGGTCGGGTTCGCGTACTTCGAATCTCCCCAGTCGTTGAACGACCCGCGGTCTTCCGCGAGTTCGTGGGAGGCCCACTTCGAGCCGTGGTTGATGTGCATCATGAGCTGGCGGACGAGTTCGTTGCCCTCCTCAGAGCCGTAGCGGATGCCAAGCTGGATGTAGAGTTGGGCGAGACCCATGACGCCGAGGCCGATTTTCCGCATGTTGCGGACCTTCTCTTCGATTTTCGGCACCGGGAAGTCGGACATGGTGACGACGTTTTCGAGGAAGCGCGTCCCCCACTCGATGCGGTGGTCGAACTCGTCCCAGTCGATGGCGTCGGCGAGGAACGCCTGCATGGCCTCCTCGGTCGAGCCGTAGTTCTCGCCGTGCTCGTCGTACCAGACGCGCCAGTCGGGCGCGTCGAGGTCGGCGATGGTAGAGAGATTGATGTGGCCGAGGTTACACGCCTCGTATTCTTCGAGCGGCTGTTCGCCGCATGGATTCGTCGCGAGGATGCGGTGGTCTGGGTGTTTCTCGACGTCGAAGGAGTGCTCCTTGTTGACGCGCTCTAAGTAGATGACGCCGGGTTCGCCGTTCTCCCACGACCCGTCGATGATGTGGTCCCAGATTTCGACGGCCGGAATCTTGAGTTCCTCGCCAGGGGTGACGTAGTGACCGAGACCGTAGCGGTCGTACATCTCCTTGGTCTCTTTCGTGGCGATGTGTGGCTGTTCGGTGCGTGGGTTGGTGAAGACGAACTCCTCCTCGTTGTAGAGTGCGTCCATGAAGTCGTCGGTGATGCCCACCGAGATGTTGAAATTAGAAAGATGGCCCTCGACGGCGTTGCGCAGGTGCTTTGGCACCCGCCCTTCCTCGTCGATGAGGGTGCGAGCTTCTTCGAGCGCCTCGTTGAAGCTCGTGTACGTGTAGTCGTCTGGGTCGTTGAGACGGAGCGTGACCGCGAGCGAGACGTCCTTGTTCTTCGCGTGGAGAAATTCGATGACGTCCGGGTGACTGACGCGCATGACGCCCATCTGTGCGCCACGGCGCGTCCCACCCTGCGCGATGGTCTCGCACATCTGGTCGAACGTCCGCATGAACGTGATCGGACCGGAGGCGATGCCGCCGGTCGAACCGACTGCGTCACCGTACGGGCGGAGTTGCCAGAAGGCGTACCCCATGCCGCCGCCAGACTGGAACACTTCTGCGGCCTCCATGGCCGTCTTGTGGATGTCCGTGAGGTCGTCTGCGGGCGAATCGACGAAACAGGCAGAGAGTTGCTGGAGTTCGTCGCCCGCGTTCATCAGTGTCGGCGAGTTCGGGATGAAATTGAGCCCCTCCATCAGGTCCTGGAACTCGGTGCGGACGGATTCGACCGTCTCCTTGATTTCTGCAGGGAGTTCCGGGACGATGGTATCGTAGTCGAACTTGTTGACGTTGCGCTCGGTGAGGACGACCGTTACGTCGTCCGTGGCTTTTGTCCCGTCACCGAACACTTCCGCGGCGAGCTCGTCGCGGCGGGGGTGGCGGGGCTTCAGCTGCTCGGGGCGGGCGGTGAGTTCGATTCCGCGGTTTTCGGCCTCGTAGACGGCTTCTGCGAGTGCGATGTTCTTCGCGACGCGGACGAACAGGTCCTCCTGGGTCTCAATGAGGTCCCCGTTTGCGTCCTTGCGAAGGTATCGAGCAGGCAAGATGTTGTTGTACGCATTCGCGGTCATCCGGTCTGCGAGCGTCTCACCATCGGTTCGTTTTCGTGGCAGGGTAATCTCGTCGGCGGAGAGGTTTGCGCGGCTCATAACTCCCCTCGACAACCGACAGAGGCACTCTGTCGGGCGATACGACTTTCAAAGTGTGGCATCATACGCGACATTTGTAACGGCGATTTTGTACTGAGTCCACCCAAATAACCCTTTGGCATTCGCGATTTTCAGGGCAATTGGGAAGTTGTAACTCAGCTGTTTATTTCACACCTCCATTGCGGGAGATGTTGCTGATTTTGGCTCCACTTGTAGGTACGCGTGTGACACTAATAACCCTCACCAGACCGGGGTGAAAGTGAATCATTTCGCGAATAATCGGCAGAGTGAGGGGATGGTTCAGCAGAAACGATGGGGGGTTTTCAGCCCATACGATTATCCGTCGCCATCTCATACCGGTCGTATCATGATTCCACTCGCGCTCGAAGGCCTCACGTCGCCGCCGGCGCTGCTCATGACGCTCGTGTTACTGGCAGCGATGGTACTCGTGGGTCGGGTGCTCCTTCACATCGCCTGGAAACTTCTCCTGCTCGCCATCGGCGCGGTGGCGATACTCTGGGTGCTCGGCGTCTTCCTCTAAACGCCCGCGAGAAAGTTCTCGATGACGTCGTGACCCCGTTCGGTGAGCACGCTTTCCGGATGAAACTGCACACACTCGAGTGGATACTCGGTGTGCCTGACGCCCATCACGAGGTCGTCGTCCGACCGCGCAGCCACGGTAAAACAGTCTGGCACCGCAGTCGCGACGAGCGAGTGATAGCGCCCGGCGCGAAAGCCCTGCGGTAGCCCCGAAAAGACCCCCGCCCCGTCGTGCGAGATGGCCGAGGCTTTCCCGTGGACGGGAAATGGCGCACGACCGATCTCCCCGCCGTACTCGTAGACGGCGGCTTCGAGCCCCAGACAGACGCCGAGCGTCGGAATCTCGGGGCTCAGTTCCCGAAGCACCGCTCGCGTGACCCCCACGTCACGCTCGTTTTTCGGGTGCCCCGGCCCCGGACTGAGAATCAGGGCGTCCGGGTCTGCGGCCCGAATTTCGTCGAGAGAGACTGTATTCTTCACGACCGTCGTCTCCGCGTGCGTGCTCACGTACTCGACGAGGTTGTAGGTGAACGAGTCGAAGTTATCGACGAACAGCACCTCGGTCATGGCGTCACCTCAGGCAGTTCGAGCCGCTCGATGGCGGCGAGGACGCCGCCCATCTTCTTTTCTGTCTCCTCGTACTCGCTCGCCGGGTCCGAGTCGGCGACGATGCCAGCGCCAGCCTGAATCGTCACCCGGTCTGTCTCCCCGTGGTCGATGGTCGCCGTCCGAATGACGATGGCGAAGTCCGCGTCTCCCGTCCACGAGTAGTAGCCGACGCCGCCGCCGTAGAGGCCGCGCGGCCCGGCTTCGAGGTCGTGGATGAGTTCCATCGCCCGGACTTTGGGCGCACCGGAGAGCGTTCCCGCCGGGAAGGACGCCCGCGTCGCGTCGAAGGCGTCGTACTCGGGAGCCAACCGTCCCGTGACGGTGCTCTCGATGTGCTGGACGTGGGAATATTTGAGGACGTTCATGAACTCCTCGACCCGGACGGACCCGGGTTCTGCCACCCGGCGGACGTCGTTTCGCGCGAGGTCCACGAGCATCGTGTGCTCCGCCCGTTCCTTGTCGTCCGCGAGCATCTCGCCGGCTAGTCGGCGGTCCTCGCCGGGACTCCCACCGCGCCCGCACGTCCCCGCGATGGGGTTGCTCACGACGGTATCGCCGCTGACAGAGACGAGCGTCTCCGGACTCGCGCCGACGACGCTCAGGTCGCCCGCACGCAGGAGGTACATGTAGGGCGAAGGGTTGACCTCTCGAAGCGCGGCGTAGAGCGCCTTCGGGTCCACGTCGCCCGTGAGTTCGCGCTTTCGGGAGATGACGCCCTGATAGATGTCGCCGTCGAGGACGTGTTCTTTCGCCCGGTCGACGGCCGCCTCGTACTCGTCGCGTGGGTCTGCGTGTTCGTCTTCGCGGGTGAACCGACCAAGGGAGACGGCGTCCGCCGCTTGCAGGCGGGATTCGACGCGGGCCGCCTCCGCGACGAGGTCGTCGTAGAGGTCTCCAGCGTCGGTGTCCGGAGTGACGACCGGCGTGAACACCAGCGAAATCGACTCCTCTGCGTGGTCGAAGACGACCGTCTTCGTAGAGAGAACGAACTGTGCGTCCGGCAGTGGGCACGCGGGTCGTTCGACGCCCACTTCGTCCAGCCAGAGGTCGTACACCGCATCGTACGAGATGAACCCGACCAACCCGCCCTGAAGGTGCTGGCGGCCAGCGGCCTCGAAGCCGCGAAGCGGGAGGTCAGGGAGCGTTTCACATAGTGTGTCGAGGACGTCTCCCTCACCCGGCGGCGAGAGCGAGGCAAGTGCGCCGTCGAACCCTTCTGTCGTAGCTTCGTTTGGCGAAATCGTCACGACACCGTCTGGGTCGTAGCCCACGAAGGAGTAGCGGGCGTGGCGGTCGTCGGTGTCTGGGGAAAACGCGCCGGCTGGGTCGCTCGAGGCGACCTTCTCTGCGCTTTCGAGGAGGAACGAGTAGTCGCCCTCTGCGAGTTCCGCGTGCGCAGCGAGCGGGTCGATGTTCGCGTCCAGTTCGACGGCGAGTCGCACAACCGCAGGGCGCTCCTCTGCTGCGAGCGCGACGAATGCATCGCGCGTGAGCGAACGGGTCGTCACCGAACCATCACCTGCCGGTGGGTGGCGCGGACAAAGGCGTGTAATTTCTCGTGGTCCTTGTGGCCCGGTCTCGTCTCGACGCCGCTCGCGACATCGACGGCGAACGGGCTGACCTGGTCAATGGCCGTCGCGACGTTCTCGGGCGTGAGGCCACCTGCGAGGACGACCGGTGCGTCGATAGACGCGACGAGGCCAGCGGTCTGTGACCAGTCTGCGGTGGTTCCCGTACCGCCCGCGCCCTGCTCGTCGACGGAATCGACGAGGAGCGCGTCCGCGACGGCAGCGTACTTCGGTACGCGGGCGTCGTCCGCCTCTACGCGCTGGACGACGGTGACGTTCGTCCGGCGACTGATTTCGCCCACTTCGTCGGGAGTGAGTGTCGTGTGGAGTTGGACCGCGTCCGGTTCGACCCGGGCGACGAGGGAACAAACCCGGTCGACGGATTCCGGCATGGTGACGAGCACGCTGGTGACGAACGGCGGCGTCGCCTGGGCGAGCGTTGCTGCTTCGTGCGGGTCGACTTCGCGAGGTGTCTCGACTGGGACGTCACAGATGAAGCCGACGGCGTCCGCACCCGCCGTAACTGCGGCCTGCAGGTCGTCTTCTGTCGTGAGTCCGCAGATTTTCACCCGCGTCATGCCACCACAGTCTGGCGGAGTTTGTTCAGTTTTTCCAGCGCGGCACCGGAGTCGATGGCCTCGCGTGCGCGGTCGACGCCGGCTTCGAGCGACGTGGCCTCCCCGGAGATGTAGATTGCCGCGCCAGCGTTCGCGAGGATGATGTCACGTTTCGCGCCCGTAACCTCGCCTGCGACGATGCCCTCGAGGTCGCGGGCGTTGGCTTCGGGCGTGCTCCCGGCGACGGCTTCGATTGGGTGTGCCTCGAGGCCGAGGTCGGCGGGCGTGATGGTGTACTCCTCGATGTCCTCGCCCGTGACCTCCGCGACGACTGTCTCGTCGTGGATGGCGATTTCGTCGAGACCAGCGCCGTGGACGACGAGTGCGCGTTCGACGTCCATGTGCGAGAGAGCGCGGGCGATGACGGGTACGAGGTCGGGGTCGTAGACGCCGATGACCTGTGCGTCGGCCCCGGCAGGGTTGGTGAGCGGTCCGAGGACGTTGAAGATGGTCCGGATGCCGAGTTCGCGGCGTGGGCCGATGACGGCCTTCATCGCCGGGTGGAACACCTGCGCGAGCATGAAGCCGATGCCGTCGCGTTCGATGGCCGCCTCCACGTCCGCGGGGTCTGCCTTCACGTTCACGCCGAGCGTTTCGAGCACGTCCGCACTCCCCGACGACGAGGAGACGGAGTAGTTGCCGTGTTTCGCGATGGCGACGCCCGCGCCCGAGGCCACGACGGCACTCGTCGTGGAGACGTTGATGGTGTCGTAGTCGTCGCCGCCGGTCCCACAGGTGTCCACGAGCGGCTTGCCGTTTCGTGCCGGTTCGATGGTGAGTGCGGCCTCTCGCATGCCCTGTGCGAAGCCCGCGATCTCGTCCTCCGTCTCGCCCTTGGCCCGGAGCGCGGTGAGCAGCGCCCCCATCTGCGCCTCCGTCGCGCCGTCGAAGATGCGCGTCGCCGCTTCTCTGGCCTGTTCGATGGTCAAGTCCTCGCCCTCCGTCACACGCTCGATAAATTCCCTCATTGTATCACCAATGTACTTCTTTGTCTTACAATGTACAAATTCGTACATCAACTTAAGCGTGTCGCCGTGTCGTCGATGGCACTGGTGAGGCGTGTGCGCATCGCTGGCGAGAATTGTGTCTTCGAGGCGGGAGAATCGTGATTCGTCGTGGTTCGAGGAATGGTAGGAGAAAAACGCACTCCGGCGGCGGTGTATTCGCTCCCGATTCGAAACCTTCAATTACCCCGGCGGGTTACGAAGGAATGCAGTTGGAAGCACACCAGCAAGGGTTCGTGGTCTAGGCTGGTTATGACACCTCCTTGACATGGAGGAGATCGGCAGTTCAAATCTGCCCGAACCCACTCACTTATCTCAGCGCAAATCCGACGAGCACAGCGAGTCGGCTGCGCTGAGTGACGTTTTGACGTGAGGGCAGTTTGAACCAGGGAGCGAGCAGAGCGAGCGACCGTGGTTCAACATCTGCTCGAACCTACTACTTTCTGATGGCACTCAACTCAGATTGAATTTGGGAGCACTAGCGACCGAGGTTCAAATCTACCAAGAAACAATCGAAGTTCCAGCCGTCTTCACTCCGCCTCGACTCGTCCCGGCAATCGTTGTCGGAACTTGGGGAGGAACACCGGGAGCAGAAGGATGCCGACCCCGACGAACACCAGGACTCCCATGTTGAAGGGAACGCCAACGGCCCCCAGCGCGAAGGTGATGGCAAGCGTGATGGCGAGCGTCACCCCGACGTACAGCCAGAATACGAGGACGACGGGCATGTAGCCGTGGGTAGGGGAGGGGACATCGTACAGCATACTTGAGGGGTTGACAGGAGAGAACAAGTGCTTTCGGGTGGCTCAGACGGGCAAAATCACCACCTCTGAAAATCACTTTCACTCCGCACTTGGCGCACGAATAACCCCACTTCCGTCGTACTCAATTTGCGGAGGAAGTCACCATGAGCAAGACCCAGATGAGCCCGATTTCGGGCCTGACCCACGCGTCGTTAATCGTCGAAGACCAGGATGCCGTTCTCGCGTTCTACACGGAGAAACTCGGCTTCGAACTGAAGGCTGACATCCCAATGGAGGAGGAGGGCGACCGGTGGGTGACCATCGCCGTACCGGGACAGGAGGGCGTTGAAATCGCACTACACGACATCTCGTGGTACGGCGGACGAGACGAGGAACAACTGCGTCCCCTCGTGGGAAACAACCCGATGCTCGTCTACGCGGTGGAGGACTGTCAAGCCGCCTACGAGGACCTGCGCGCTCGGGGCGTCGAGTTCGTTAGCGAGCCAAAAACGCAAGACTACGGCACCGAGGCCATCGCAAGAGACGTGGAGGGGAACACCCTGTTCCTCGTCGAGTCGAATCCCGACTACGGGATGTAAAAACTGGAGCCCGTACCCCCATTGCCAACTCCCCTTCGGACGTATTTTTTCGCGGTTACATTTCCTCGTGGACTGGGAAGGCGATTTCCACCGTCGCCTTGTACATCACGATTTCCCCGTTTTCTACGTCTGCCGTCCAATCTTCGACTTCGACGCCGTGGATGTCTTCGACCGACTTGGCGGCTACTTTGACGGCCTCCTTCGCGGCGGCTTCCCAGGATTCAGACGACGTGCCGAGCACTTTGATGATTTTTACAGCGGTCATTGCCCCTGCTAGTTCGACCGACCGAGCAATAAAATGTGTTACTGGGTTTTGATAAGTTGTACGTCATGTAGGCCGCCACAGTGGCTACGCGATGGTGTATCGGTTGAAACGGGTAACCGCGTTGCGGTACCCGACGAGTGCGAGCAAGCAGGCGAGCGCCATTGGGACGGCGTACCCGCCCCACCGAACCGCGGAGAGCGAGAGGTCGGTGATGTGGGGGCCAACGCCCGCGAACCAATATGCCGGACCAGAGAGCACGGAAAGTCCCTGGTTCGCCAGGATGGAGAGAATCGCCCCGGGGATGAGCGAGAAGACGACTCTGGCGAGCATTCGCGCCGTCGCGGGAACGAGTAGCGACGCCGCGGCCACCGCGCCGAGACCGGCCGTAGACAGCGAGTAGAGCGCCACAGCCGACAGGCTCGGGGGAACGATGTCGCGGCTGCGGCGGGTCGTTATCGCGCTGAACCGAGGAAACCGCATGCCGATAGCGGGTGCGAGCGCGACCGCACAGAGCGTGAGGAGCGCACTCAACGCGGTGAGTGCGCCGATTTGTCTCAGTGAGTAGGGGCTGACCAGCCCCGACACCGCAGGCAGGGCGAGCGCGAGTGGCAAACAGAGCAGGAGTCCAGGGGAGGCGAGGCCGCGGACGTAGTGACTGCCAGAGGGGATGGCGGTCAGCGTTCCCGGCAGCAGGGCGCCTTCATCGCCGAGTGGGTTCAGCGCGAACAGGCCGCCTGCGAGCCATGGAAGGAGGAGCGCGAGTGCCGGCGGCGCGACCAAGCGGAGCAGTTCCGGGTTCCTGACCACCGGGCCGAGGAAACTCGTGAGGAAAATCAGTGGGAAAAACAGGAACAAGAGCCGATGAGGGTCTCTGCGGGTTCGAACGAGCGCGAGCTGGGCCACGCGGCGGGTCGGCTGGCTCAGGATACCAGCCGGTATCGAGAGCGGGTGGGTCGCTTCGGCGAGCGAATCGGCGGTCGGAGCCGTCGCGCGAGCGGGTTCAGCAGGCGTTTCGTCCGGGTCTACCGGGTCGGTGAACCACAGTTCTGCGGTGATGCGTTCGACTAGCCAGCCACCGCCGACGACGAGACAACCGACGGTGAGCAGGCCACCGACTACTCGGAGGGGTGAACTCGCGATGGGCGAGCCGAGCGTCACGACGTCGATGAACCAGCCGAAGGGCGTCCACGCGAGGAGTGCTACCGACGGACCCTGTGGAATCTGAAAGACGAAATAGCCACCCATGGCGAGGAGGGCCGCGACCGACCCGAGGACGGTCTTGTGGCGGGCGACGAAGCGGGATTTGGCGACGAGCAACGCGCCGCCGAATCCGAGGACGGCCCCGACGATGACGGCGGTGAGCACCCAGACCAGCACCGCGACGGGGAGTGAGACGAGGAGCAGGGGGGCACGAAGCCCGTAGACGACCGCCCCGGAGAGGAGCAGCGACGGGAGCGTGAGGTAGGTGGCCGCCCGGAAGAACTCGGCGATGACGAGGCCGGTGGCGATCGCGCGAGTCGAGACGGTCGCACGCATGAGTTCGTCTGCGTCGATGCGCGGGCGCTGAGAGCTGATTCGCTGGGTGAACAAGAACACGGCGAAGAACCAGAACAGCGACAGCGTCCCGTAGACTGTCGCGGGGAGTTCGATGGGCGTCGAAACGTCCCGAAGGACGACCGCGAAGAAGAACGCACCTGCGGACATGAACAGGGTCATCGCGACCAGTCCGAAGCCGATGAGCGCGAAGCGCGCCCGGTCTGCGCGAAGCGCCCGGACGGTCCGGCGAAATTCGGTGCGTCCGATGGAGCCGCCCTGCCTGAGCCAGTCCGCCTCAGGCATCGGTCGCTCCGTCTTCGGGCCGCAGTTCGTCCGTCACTTCGAGGAACGCCTCCTCGAGGGTGCGCTCCTCGCCGGTTTCGGCCCGGCGCGTGAGCGTCTCGGGTGCCCCCTCAGCGACGAGTTTCCCGTCGGCGAGGACGCCGATGGTATCCGCGAGTTCCTCGACGACGGGGAGAATGTGCGTAGAGAGGAAGATGGTCGTCCCTTCGTCTGCGTACGCGGTGATTAGCTCGCGCAGCGTCCGCGCCGCGCGGGGGTCGAGGCCACTCGTCGGTTCGTCGAGCAGGAGGACGGGCGGGTCGTGGAGGACGGCCTGAACGAAGGCGAGTTTCTGGCGCATCCCTTTCGAGTACTCGCCGATGGGTTCTCCGGCGTCGGCAGCGAGGTCGAGTCGTGAGAGGAGGTCGTCGGCGCGTGCTCGCGCCGTTTCCGGGTCTAAATCCCTGAGACCGGCGATGTAGTCGAGTTGCTCGAATCCGGTCAACTCGTCGTAAAGGGGCGGTTCTTCGGGGAGGTAGCCGAACTGCGACCGAATCGCAGTGCGGTTGTTCGCCTCGATGCCGTTGATGCGGACCGTGCCGCTCGTCGGGCGCGTGAGGCCCGTGAGCATCCGCATTGTGGTCGTTTTTCCTGCGCCGTTCGGGCCGAGAAAGCCGTACACGGTGCCGGCGGGAATCGAGAGGGAGAGGGCGTCGACGGCCGTTGTCTGCCCGTATCGCTTCGTGAGGGCAGCTGCATCGATGGTGGAGGACATCGTTTCAGTGCAAACTACCAACTTGTGGTTAGCTATTTGACAGTATTGGTCTCGCCCGTGACTTCACCACAATCTTATACTGGCCTCACCCACCCTCGAATAGTCGCATGAGTAGAGACCACCCCCTCGCGACCGCAGAAGCACTCACGCTCATCGCGGTGGGGGGCTTTGCGGGTGCGAACCTTCGCTACGCCACGAGTACGGTGCTCCCGGGGATTCCGGGCACGCTGGTCGTGAACGTCGTCGGCAGTCTGCTGCTCGGCTTTTTCGTCTACGAACAGCGATTTCTCGGCGTCGTCTCCCGACCACTTCGCCTCGCCATGACGACCGGATTTCTCTCCTCGCTCACGACCTACTCCACGTTCGCCGTCGAGACGGCGCTCTCGCCGGAACTCGCGCTGGTGAACGTCGTCGCGAACTACGCACTCGGCTTCGCCGCCGTGTTCGTCGGACGGTTCCTCGCACAATCCCTCCCCGGTGCCACCCCGGGGAATCGAGAGGTGGAGTCGTGAATCCCGCGTACCTCGTCGGTCTCGGCGGAGCACTCGGCGCGATGGCCCGCTACCTCGTCGCGGGACGAGTCCCCGAGGGACGACTGCCCTATGGCAACCTCACCGTCAACGTCGTCGGGAGTTTCGTCCTCGGGACGCTCACCTTCGTCGGTGTGGGCGACGACGTCATGCTCCTCGTCGGGACAGGGGCCTGTGGCGCGTTCACGACGTTCTCGTCGTTCTCGGTCGAGACGAGTCTGCTCTGGGAGCGTGGCGAACACGGACTCACGGCCCTGAACGCGGCGGGGAATCTCGCGGCCTGCTTGCTGGCGGTCGGTACGGGCTGGCTCGTCGCCGCCCTACTCTGAGTCGTCGAGCCGCTTTTTCAGTGACTCGTGCGTGCCGATGACCATCGCTGGCACGACGAGCATGAAGATGTGTTCCTCGATGGGAATTCCTAGCAAATCGACCCCCGTTCGGAGCGGAATCGCGAAGACGCCGACGGTGAGCGTATACCAGTCCCAGACGTACGCGAAGGGGTAGAGAACCGCGACGGTTCTGGCCGCCGCTCGCCAGGCGTTCGAGTACCAGAGAAGAACAAGCGCCACCGACCCCCAGAGGAGTTCTGTGACGAGATACGTGTACGGGCCGAACACCCCAATGTCCGGTATCACTCGGTGTGATAGGGACTCGCACGATATAGGTCTTGTCGCCGGGTTGGCCCTAGATTTCATTAGGCCTGCGCACCTTTGACAATCTGGGGATGAATTGATGGACATTGCTGATATTGCCACTAACGATTTTGTCGAAGTCGATGTCGACCAGCGACTGGGTAAAGTGCGGTCAATTTTCGAACGGGAGAACCCGAAGGGTATCATCGTCACGAACGACGGCGAGTACGCCGGCCTCGTGACCCAGCGCGAACTGCTCCAGTCACACGTCGAAGACTCGACGAAAGTGGCCGCGTTGATGAAGTCCGCCCCGAAGGTCGAACGAACCACCAACATCCGCGAAGTCGCCCGGATGCTGGTCGAAGGCGGGACGAAAGTCGCCCCCGTCTTCGAAGCCGATGCGCTCTGGGGAATCGTCACCGCAGACGCCATTCTGGAAGCCGTCCTGGAGAACTTAGACGTCCTCACCGTCGACCAGATCTATACCGATAACGTCGTCTCCGTCCACGAGACAGACCGGGTCGGGCAGGCCATCAACCTCCTGCGCGAACACGGCGTCTCCCGCCTCCCCGTGGTCAACGACGACGGCCACTTGACCGGGATGGTCACGACCCACGACATCGTCGATTTCGTCGTTCGCGACATGAACAAAGCGACGACGGGCGAGCGCTCCGGCGACATCGAGCGAATGCTCGACCTGCCCGTTTACGACATCATGAGCAGTCCCGTGCGCACGATTACGCTCGGCGCGTCTGTGCGTGACGCCGTCTCCGGGATGCTCGAAAACGACTACGCAGGCCTCGTCGTCACGCCCGAGGAGAACGACAATCTCATCGCCGGCGTGCTGACCAAGACCGACGTCCTGCGTGCACTGAGTTACACGGAGGAAGAACACCTCGACGTCCAGATTACCAACGTCAACCTGCTCGAAACGCTCAGCCGCGACGAGATTCGCGAGAGCATCGAAGCCGTCGTGGACAAGTACCAGCGGATGACGGTCCAGCACGCCCACGTTCGGTTCCACGAACACAAGGAGAAACTCCGCGGCACCCCGCTCATCCAGTGTCAGATTCGCATTCGGTCTGACCGCGGCCAGGTAGCCGGCTCCGGCGAAGGCTACGGCGCAGAGAACGCCTTCTACGTCGCACTCGATAAACTCGAACGCAACGTCATCGAGATGAAAGACATGCGTTCAGACGAGATTTACAAGGGGCAGTTGCTTCGTAAACTCGGCGAATTATAGAGAACACCCCGCAGTCTCGTTTTTTAGATGTCGTCCACGCCGACGAGCCCCTGCTGTGTAATCTGGAATCGCGCCGACTCACCGGTCGCTTTCGCCCGGTGTTTCTCGATGGTCGCCCGGCGATTGCCGCCGCGGAACCGGTCGAGGCGGAGGACCGTCCCCGTCCAGTGGGCGAGGGTGTGTCCGCCGAGGGGTCGCGCTGAATCTCCCTCAGGGTCGGTGAATACCTGATTGGTGATGACCACGGCGAGGTCGTGTTTCCGGGCCAGTGACAGCAAGTGCGTCATCTGTCTGGCGACCTTCCTGAGGGCCTCGCCTTCCTCCTCGGTCGTCCGTTCGAGGCGGTAGAAACCGGTCGCGCTGTCGAGGACGATGAGGTCCGCGCGGGCGGCGAGCTCAGTCGCATCCCGGACCGCAGCCTCCTGTTCTGCGAAGTCGTGGGCCTCGGAGATGACGATGTTGGCGGCGAGTTCGGAGACATCTTCACCCCGGCCCTCCGCGAGTTGCTGAAATCGGTCGATGGAGAGCCCTTCCGTATCGATGTAGAGGACGGTCCGACCGGCGGCAGCGGTTTCGACGGCCGCGGCGAGCGCCAGATTGGTCTTTCCGGACGCTGGCGGGCCGTAAATCTGGGTCACGGTGCCGCGCTCGAAGCCGCCGCCGAGCAACGAATCGAGTGGAGCACAACCAGTCGGAACGGGCTCGTTAGACACAGGTTTCCTTTTGCCGTCTTCAGCAAAAAGGGTCCGGTCTGCCGAAGGATTTAGTCACCTGGGGCGCAGATAGTAGGGGAGTGATAGTCGTCGCTACTGCGGATTTCGAAGTGTATCACGAGGCGGTTGCGGAACTGCGCGAGCGCGGGGTGCAGTTCACCACCATCGAACCCGACGACGACCTGCCAGCAGGGACGAAGGTCGTCATCACAGGCGAAAACGACGAGGTGGCGACCGACGTGAGCGTCGTCAGAACGACGGGAGACGAGTGCCGACAGGCCGTCGAGGAGGCGCTTGCACTCATGCGAAGCGGCGGCGGCCGCACCATCGTCGGCATCGACCCCGGCGAACGCCCCGGCATCGCGGTGTTGAACGGTGAGATGATCATCGCCACGTTCCACGTCCCACTGGCGCAGGCCGCAGCAATCATCCTGAAAGAAATCGAGGGTGCGGTCGACCCGCTCGTCAGAATCGGCGATGGCGCGCGATTACAGGGGGCAAAACTCATCGACGACCTGGACGGCATTCCCATCGAACTCGTAGACGAGACTGGTACGACTCCCTACCTCGGGACGGGTGCGCGAGGGATGGGCGACGTCATCGCCGCCATCAACATCGCCCACCTCTCGGGCGAACGCGTGACCGAGCGCACCATCGAACCGACCGCCGGGGAGTTACAGGTCATCAAAAACCGCTCGCGCGAGCAATCCGATGAGAACCGAACCATCGGGGAAGCACTCGCCCGCCGAGTCGCGACGGGCGAACTCACGCTCGAAGAGGCACTCGTCGAACACAAAGCAGAAATCGACCGACGCGAGAATTAGGCGTCGTCGACGGCGTTCTCCGCCCGGCGCATGATTTCGCGGATTGGCAGGCCCGTCGCCTCCGCCACCGCCGCAGCGTCCTCGTACTCCGCGCTCACGTCATAGCGGACGTCGTCGGTGTCGGTCGCCAGCTTGACCGATACGTCGTACGTTTCGCCATCGATGTCGAGGGTGACCGTCTCGAAGTGTCGCTTGGCCGTCCAGCGATGGCGAACGACCATCTCGCGAACGCCGAGCGTGCCCGTCTCTTCTGCGAGTTTCCTCGCGACGCGGTCTGCGTCCTCCGCGCGGACGACGACCTTCACGAGGTGGCCGGGGCGTGCTTTCTTCATCGTCATCGGGATGATGCTCACGTCGAGCGCGCCGCGTTCGGAGAGTGCGTCCTGGAGGCCGCCGAGAATCTCGGGAGAAACGTCGTCCACGTTCGTTTCGAGAACGGTGATGGACTCCTGGACGAGGCCGCCGCGGGCCGCGCCGACCATCGCCCGCAGGACGTTCGGACGGTCTGGGAACGACCAGCCGCCAGCGCCGTAGCCGGACTGTTCGAGTTTCAGCGCGGGCAGGGAGTCGACACCCGTCGCGAAGTGGGCGAGAATCGCCGCGCCCGTAGGCGTGAGCAGTTCGGCCTCGACAGGACCGCCCTGCAGTTCCCAGTCGGCCTGCGCCGCAATTTCGACGACCGCAGGGGTCGGAATCGGATACCGCCCGTGGGCCATGTCCGCCTCGCCGCCGCCGACCGAAAGCGGCGTCGTCACGACTTGCTCGGGGGCGATGTCGGCGAAGAGGAGACACGCGCCCACCACGTCAGCGATGGCGTCGTCGGCACCGACCTCATGGAAATGCGTATCGTCCAAGTCGGTGTCGTGGACCGTCGCCTCGGCCTCACCGAGGATTTTGAAGACCGCTTTCGCGTCCTGCTCGACGGCCGTCGGGAGTTCCATCCGCTCGACGATTTCGATTACTTCGGCGTAGGTGCGGTGGGGGCCGGCACCTTCGGCGTGTGTGTGCCCGTGGCTGTGGTCGTGAGCGTGGTCATGTGAATGGGTATGACCGTGTTCGTGGCCGTGGTCATGTTCGTGGTCGTGTGCGTGGCCATGCTCGTGGGAATGGTCGTGTCCGTCCTCGTGGCTATGCTCGTGCTCCGTCTCGTCGTCCTCGTCGTAGTCGTAGCCCTCCGCATCCTCGTGGGTGCGGCGGGCAGCCTCCGGCTGGTCGGTGAGGAGGACGTCCACCTTCGTCGCCGAGATGCCGTTTTTGTCCACGGTTCGAACGTCGTAGCGGATGTCGAGCGCGGCTTCGACCGGCGCAAGGGCGTCGGGAGACGCACCCGCCGCCAGCAGCGCGCCGAGGAGCATGTCCCCGCTCGCTCCCATTCGGCCGTCGAACGCAACTGTTCGCATACGCGAGGGGACGCGGCCCGGTGAGAAAAGCACCCGGTATCGACGTGGCGTCAGACGCGTGTCAGCCGCTGGCAGGGACCCTGCGCAGGCAGGCGAAAACGTGATACCCCGTGAGTGCTGGGAGCAAAAAGCATATCGCCGTCGAAGACAGAGTATACTCATCTCCCCGAACGTGAAACTAGCATGAATGAAGTTCAACTAGAGGTCGCGAAAGCGTACCCAAATGACTCGGGCCGGGGCATCGCCCGCCTCGACCCGGATACGCTGTTACATTTGAAGCTCAGCCCGGGCGATATCATCCAAATCGAGGGCGGCGATGTGACGGCGGCGAAGGTGTGGCGGGCGGACCGGCAGGACTGGAACACTGATACGGTCCGTATCGACGGGTTCACCCGACAGAACGCAGACGTCGGCATCGGCGAGCGGGTCACCATCCGCAAAGCCGAGGCGAAGAAGGCAGAGAAACTGGTCCTCGCCCCACCAGAGGATGCGAGCGTCCAGTTCGGCTCCGACGCGGCCGGCATGGTCAAGCGCCAGATTCTGAAGCGCCCGGTGGTCGAGCGCGACATCGTCCCCGTAATGTCGAGCACGAACCACCCGTTCATGCGCTCTCCCGGCCAGGCCATCCCGCTCATCGCCGTCGAGACGGACCCAGAAGGCGTCGTCCTCATCACCGAGGACACGGAGGTCGAACTCCGCGAGGAGCCAATCAGCGGCTTCGAGAAGACCGGCGGTGGCATCACCTACGAGGACATCGGTGGCCTCCAACAAGAGATTCAGCGCGTCCGCGAGATGGTCGAACTGCCGATGAAGCATCCCCAGATATTCAAGAAACTGGGCATCGAGCCACCGCAAGGTGTGCTCCTGCACGGCCCGCCGGGGACGGGCAAGACGCTGCTCGCCAAAGCCGTCGCCAACGAAACCAGCGCGAGTTTCTTCTCCATCGCTGGTCCTGAGATTATCTCCAAGTACTACGGCGAATCCGAACAGCAACTGCGCGAAATCTTCGAAGACGCCGCAGAGGAGTCGCCATCTATCATCTTCATCGACGAACTCGACTCCATCGCGCCAAAGCGCGAGGACGTGACCGGGGAAGTCGAACGCCGCGTCGTCGCCCAGTTGCTCACGATGATGGACGGCTTAGAAGCCCGGGGCAACGTCATCGTCATCGCGGCGACCAACCGCGTCGATTCCGTGGACCCCGCCCTCCGCAGACCAGGCCGCTTCGACCGCGAAATCGAAATCGGCGTTCCCGACGAGGAAGGCCGCAAGGAAATCCTACAGGTCCACACTCGCGGGATGCCCCTCGCAGACGACGTGAGTCTCGACGGACTCGCAGAGGAGACCCACGGCTTCGTCGGTGCCGACATCGAGTCGCTCACGAAGGAAGCCGCGATGAAGGCCCTCCGGCGGTACCTGCCTGAAATCGACTTAGACGAAGAGGACATTCCGCCGTCGCTCATCGACCGCATGATTATCAAGTGGTCCGACTTCCGGGGCGCGCTCACGGAAGTGGACCCCTCGGCGATGCGCGAGGTGCTCGTCGAACTCCCGAAGATTACCTGGGACGACGTCGGCGGCCTCGCAGAGGCCAAGCAGAACGTCAAGGAGTCCGTCGAGTGGCCGATGAACTCACCCGAGAAGTTCACCCGCATGGGCATCGACCCACCAGCCGGTGTGCTGCTCTACGGCCCACCCGGCACGGGCAAGACGCTCATCGCGAAAGCCGTCGCAAACGAGACGAACGCGAACTTCATCTCGGTGCGCGGCCCGCAGCTGCTCTCTAAGTGGGTCGGCGAATCTGAGAAGGCCATCCGTCAGACCTTCCGCAAGGCGCGGCAGGTCGCCCCGACGGTCATCTTCTTCGACGAACTCGACAGCCTCGCGCCAAGCCGTGGCCGCGACGTGGGCTCGAACGTCTCAGAGCGCGTCGTCAACCAGCTCCTGACGGAACTGGACGGCCTCGAAGACCGTGGCAACGTCATGGTCATCGCCGCGACCAATCGCCCGGACATGATCGACCCCGCGCTCATCCGCTCGGGTCGCTTCGACCGCCTCGTCCTCATCGGCGAGCCAAGCGAAGAAGGCCGCGAGGAAATCTTAGAAATCCACACGAAGAACATGCCGCTCGCCGCGGACGTGAGCCTCAAAGAAATCGCCGAGATTACCGAGGGCTACGTCGGCTCCGACCTCGAATCCATCGCGCGTGAAGCCGCCATCCAGGCGCTGCGCGAGGACGACGACGCGGACGTCGTGGAGATGCGCCACTTCCGCAAGGCCATGGAGAACGTCCGCCCGACCATCAACGACGACATGATGGAGTACTTCGAGCGCATGAAAGACGAGTTCAAGGGCGGTGCGACGGAGCCGACTGCGGGTCGGCACTCCAGAATCGGCTTCCAATAGCAACTTTTTCTTCGTCGGGGTCGCTTCGCGACCCGCTCCTCGAAAAACTTGTTCTGCGAATCGGAGATTCGCGGAAGCAGCGAGACGGTGCGCGTCTCGCCCGCCATGAAAAAGGCCGCTCGCTTCGCTCGCGGTAGAACTGCTTGCCAGTGATTTTGTTCGGACTCTATGTTGAGAGATGAGACGACAATCCGCCACGAACACAAGTTGAATGCGCGGTTAAGCGTCTCGAAGGCGTAGTCCTACGTGGCGTTCAGGAGAACGCGAGGGGATAGAGATGGCAAACCCAATCGTATTTAGAAGCACGCATCGCATCAAGGACGGCAAAGCCGCCGAGTACAAGGAACTCATTCAGTCGGTGACGAAGCAGTTAGAACAGGACAAGCCCGGGACCGTCGTGCACCTCTCGTACTTCAACGAAGACGAGACGGAGGTGACCACGATTCACGTGTTCCCGGACGCGGCCGCGATGGACGCCCACATGGGCGGCGTCGATGACCGCGTAAAGAAGGCCGCAGAACTCCTCGAATTCAAGCTGTACGAAGTATTCGGTGAACCAAACGAGGAGGCACTCGCCGTATTAGAAGGGACGCCTGGGACTACGCTTACCCACATTCCGGACTTCGCGGGTGGATACCTCCGACCCGGAGCGACGCAACCGGCAGCGTGACTGACCACGTCTCAGTTTTATTCGAAAATGCGGTTCTGCGGTCGCGGTCCAGTTAGTCTACCGGTCACGAGCGAAGCGAGTGACCGGCCTTTTTCAGGCGTGTTTTTGCGCTGAGCGGTTCGCGCAGCGAACCCTAAGCGGAAAAAGATGCGGTCAGTAGATCAGGGTGTCGTCGTTCTCGACCATGTAGAGCGTCCGGGCCGAGATGTTGACTGCGTGGTCGCCGACGCGTTCTAAGTCGCGGATGGTGAGGAGGAGTCGGGAAACGTCCTGCATGAGTTTCTCGACTTCTTTCTCGCTGGTTGCGTCGTCGACTTCGGTCTCGATGAGGTCGCGGACGACGAGGCTGGAGGCGCGCTCACAGAGTGCGTCGAGTTCGTCGTCGCGTTCGGAGATTTCGAAGGTTGCGTCGGCGTCGTTGTCGGCGTAGGCGTCCATGGCGTCTTCGACCATTTCCATGGTGAAGGAGCCGATTTCCTGGATGTCGACTTCGGGGAACATGTCCCGGGAAGCAGAGAGGGTATACTGGCCGAGGTTGGTCGCGAGGTCCGCGATGCGCTCTAAGTCGGTGATGATTTTGAACGAAGAGGCGATAAAGCGCAGGTCGGAGGCGACTGGCTGCTGGAGGGCGATGAGGTCGATGCAGTCCTGTTCTAAGTCAAGATAGAGCTGGTTGACCTCGTCGTCGCCGTCGATGACTTCCTGGGCGAGTTCGCGGTCTTTCTGTTCTAAGGCGTCTAAGCCCATGCGGAGCCGTTCGAGGACGACCTCGCTCATGTAGAGAACGTCCTCTCGGAGCGTCCCCATCTGCTCTTGGAACGTTTGTCGTGCCATGGTTTTTATCCGAACTTGCCAGTAATGTAATCTTCGACCCGCTGGCTCTCGGGGTTCTCGAAGATTTTGTTCGTGTCGTCGAACTCGACGAGTTCCCCGCCGGTCAGGAACACCGCCGTCTTGTCAGAGATGCGCGCTGCCTGCTGCATGTTGTGGGTGACGATGATGACGGTGTACTGCTCGGAGAGTTCCTCGATGAGGTCCTCGATTTGCGAGGTTGCGACGGGGTCGAGCGCACTCGCCGGTTCGTCCATCAGGATGACTTCCGGGTCCACGGCGATAGCGCGGGCGATACAGAGGCGCTGTTGTTGGCCACCCGAGAGTTCGAGCCCGGATTCGTCGAGGCGGTCTTTGACCTCGTCCCAGAGGGCCGCGGCTTTGAGGGCGTTTTCGACCTTCTCGTCCATGTTGTCGGTCTTGCCCTGAATCTTCAGCCCGTAGGCGACGTTGTCGTAGATGCTCTTCGGGAACGGGTTCGGGTGCTGGAACACCATGCCGACGCGGCGACGGAGCGCCACGGGGTCCACGTCGTCGTCGTAGACGTTCTTGCCCTCGAGCAGGAGTTCGCCCTCGACGCGCGCGGCGTCGATGAGGTCGTTCATGCGGTTGATACAGCGCAGGAAGGTGGACTTCCCACAGCCCGAGGGGCCGATGAGCGCCGTGACCTGCTTTTCGGGGATGGCGAGGTCGATGTTCTGTAGTGCCTGGTCGTCGTGGTAAAACACGTTGATGTCGCGTGCTTCGACGACTGCGCGACCCGTACTCAACGAGGAGGCGTCGCCCGAGAGACCGGCAGTGACGTCTGTTTCGAGCAACATCCCGTCGTTGGTTGGGTCGTCTGTCTCTACCTCTTCGTTCGAAGTCATATTCTCTTGTGACATGGTTAGTTCTCGCTCTGATACCTGTTGCGGAGCACAATCGCGATGGAGTTCATCGTCAGGAGGACGACGAGCACCGTCACGACGCCCGCCGCGAGCACACCATACTGGAAGTCGTCCTGTGGCCGGTCCGCCCAGTTGAAGATCATGAGCGGCATCGCGCTGGCCGCGTCAGAGAGCTTCGCCGGAACCGAGTAGGTGACCGTCGGAGCGGCAATCATGATGAGCGGCGCGGTTTCGCCGAGTGCGCGACCGATGGCGAGAATCGTCCCGGTGAGGATGCCCGGAATCGACCGGGGGAGGACGACCTCGCGGATGGTCTGCCACTTCGTCGCGCCCATCCCGTAGGACGCCTGCCGAAGCGAGTCTGGCACGGCGCGAATCGCTTCCTGCGAGGAGATGATGACGATTGGCAGGATGAGCAGTGACAGCGTAATCCCGCCGACGAGCACGGACCCGATACCCATGTTCAGGAAGTTGATGAACAGGCCGAGTCCGAGCAGGCCGTACACGACCGACGGAACGCCGGCGAGGTTCGCGATGTTGAGCTGGATGAACCGCGTGTAGCGGTTGTCCGGGGCGTACTCTTCTAAGTACACTGCCGCGCCGACGCCGATTGGGAACGCGAGCACGACGACGACGGCCATTAGCATCACGGAGCCGACGAGCGCTGGGTAAATCCCTGCCTGCTCGGCTTCGGGATGGGGCAGGCTCGTGAGGAACTGCCAGTCGATCCACGCCTCCGGACCGGCGAAGCCGAGCACGCCGACGAGGGTTTCGACCACGAGCAGACCGGCGAGGACGACGACGGGGATGAGCAGTCCAGACCGCGACCCGACGGATTCAGGATCGCTGTACAGGTGTTCGACGTAGAGCGCCGTCGGCACGCCGACGGTGAGTGCGAAAATCGTCCCGATGCTCGGGTCGAGACCGGCGAACATGAACGCGAAGGTGCTCACGAGCGAGGCCCCGAACACGAGCGCGCCGGCGATGAGTCCCGTTCGTTGGCTGTCGTACTTCCCAGCCATGTATCGGCCCGTGAGAATCGCCGCCGCGACGCTGAACGTCGAGAGTAGGGAGAACCATCGGACGGGTTCGAATGGTACGAAGATGAGCAGAATTTCTGGAACGCTGTAGAAGTATCCCGGAATGCCGAGCATCACATAGCCGAACACGACGAGGCCAACGAGCAGGCGCTCGTAAGCGCTCGACGACGAGCGAAGCTTTCGGTGAGCGTAGACGAGTGCGCCAGCGAGAGCGAAGCCGACCATGTGGTAGAACCACACGTCGTCGTCCAACACGTCCACGAAGATGACGAGAATCGCCGCGCCGAGCATGACGCCGGCGATTGGGAGGCCGGTGGTGGAAAATCCGACCTGAAGCCCCTCTCTGTTTCGAAGCGAGAAGTAGCCAACCGTCCCGAGCGCGACGAGGACGTACGCGAGGTAGGTGATAGACCAACCCGTACTCGCGGTTTCCGGTCGAACCGCGTCTAAGGTGACGTACACGAGCAGCGTGGCGAGCGAGACGATACCGATGAGGGCCGAAGCGAGCAGCGCGTTTTTGAAGATGATGCCCTTCGTGCGGCTCACTTGCCCGAAGTCCGTCTGTTGCTGGGTGCCAGTCTGTGTCGCCATTATTCGTAGCTCTCCCGGTAGTGTTGTGCGATGAGGTTACTGACGAAGTTCATAGCGAGCGTGATGACGAACAGGGTGAGCCCAATCGCGAACAGGCTGCGGTAGGCCGGTCCCTGGGCCGCGATGTCGCCGACGCCGAGTTGAATCATGGCTGCAGTCATCGTCTGAATCGATTCGAGGTAGGCGTTCGGCAGGAGCGGATTCACGAGTTTTGGCGTCGCACCCGCGGCGACGACCACAATCATCGTCTCCCCGATTGCGCGAGACAGAGCGAGAATGAACGAGGAGGCGATACCCGAAATTGCCGCCGGGATGACGATGCCAGTCGAGACGTCGAACTTGGTGGCTCCGAGGCCGTATCCGGCCTGTCGGAGCGAGTCTGGCACCGCGCTCATCGCGTCTTCGCTGATAGAAGAGACCATCGGGATAATCATGATACCGACCATGAGCGACGCAGAGAGCGCGTTGAACGTGCCGAGTTGCGGGATGAACGTCTTGAGCGCGGGGGTGATGTAGATGAGTGCAAAAATCCCGTAGACGACGGTTGGGACCCCGGCAAGCACTTCGAGGAGCGGTTTGAGCACCGAGCGAACGGACGAGCTCGCGTACTCGCTCAGGTAAATTGCCGTGGCGAGTCCGAGCGGAAGGGCGACGAGTGCGGACCCAACCATCACGGTGAGTGTGCCGGCGATGAGCGGAAGCACACCGAACTGAACCGGCCTAATCGCCGGTGCCCACGTTTCACCGAGGAAGAACTGCGTGAACGTAACGGTCTGTTCCGGTGCGATGCCCATCAGCGTCGTGCCCGTAACCCGGAAGAACCTCGCCGCGTCGCCCACGAGCGCGAGGATGATTCCGAGCGTGGTCAACACCGATACGGCCGCACACGCGAAGAAAAACCACCGAATTAGCCGCTCTCTCGGCGAATTCGCGACACGCGTGGTCATATCGGATGCTTGATAATCAGTGCTCATTTACGTGGAGGTAATTTTTGGGGTTTCAAAAAAAGCGCTTCGTTTCGAACGGGTGCGCTTAGCCCTGGACTTCTTCGATTGCGGCGGTCAGCTTGTCGAGTTGTTTCTGCATGTCCTCTTCGGTGTTCGGGACGTAGCCGACCTGGTTCGCGACGATTTCCTGGTTCGCGCTCTGCTCGACGAAGAACTTCGCGAACTCGGCGACGTGTGGCTCTTTGAGCGCGCTCTTTTTCGGGTAGGTGAACAGCGGACGGGCGAGCGGCGTGTATTCGCCACCCTTGGCCGTTTCGAGCGATGGCTCGATGCAGCCGTCGCCGTTGTCGATTTTGAGCGCCTTCACCGTGTCTGGGTTGTTGTAGTAGTACGAGAAGCCGAAGTAACCCATCGCGTACTGGCTGCCGGAGACACCCTGGACGATGGAGCGGTCTTTCTCGGTCGCGGTGTAGTCCTGACGGTGGGAGCCTTCTTCGCCGATGACGGCCTCGGTGAAGTAGTCGAACGTACCGGAGGTGGATGCTGCGCCGTAGAGTTCGAACTCCTTGTCTGGCCACTCAGAGCGGATGTCGCTCCACTTGGTCGCGCCGTTTGGCTCCCAAATCTGTTTGAGTTCCTCGATGGTCACGCAGTCGACCCAGTCGGCATCGTTGTGGACGACGACGGTGAGGGCGTCAGTCGCGACGTTCAACTCGAGCCACTCGACACCGGCGTCTTCACAGAGCTGCTTCTCGCTGTCTTTCATCGGACGGGACGCGTTGTTGAAGTGCGTCTTGTCCTGACAGAAGAAGTCGCTGAAGCCGCCACCGGACCCGGTCGAGCGGATGTTGAACTCGACGTTCGGGTGCTCTTTGCGGAACTCGACGGAGACTGCCTCTGCGAGCGGGAAGACAGTGGAGGAACCCGCAATTTCGACCGTACCCGAGAGTTCCCCGTTGCCGCCATTGCCGCCTTCGCTCGTGTTGTTGTCGCCGTTGTTGTTCTGCCCGTCGCCGGAACCACCTTCACTGACACACCCTGCGATGCTCAGTGCGCCGACGCCTGCTGTAGCGGTGATAAATTTGCGACGCGAAACGAAGTCAGGTTTGTCTGCCATCACCTGTGAAAACCAGAGAGAGGAATAAATACCCTCCTATGATTTCTATATAGTACTCATTATGAGACAATTCAACAAAGAATACAGTCACCGTGGTACTCACGGGTTTTAGAATGTTTACGGTCACCGTGGGTGGGTTACAAATATCGCCAAGCCTCAGGTTCTGACCGAAAACTCTCCGTAGAATCAAATTACAACTATTACACGGATTGAATTATCTGCCAGTATTCGAGTATCGGAGAGATGAAAGGAGAAATTCGTTGAGATATGTAGATATAGGACGATTTATTGTGCACCGGGATGGATAAGAGGGTGTATATGGAAACGCGGAAGGTGCAAATCACAGGAGGCTCGACATTCACCGTCTCGCTTCCCAAGTCGTGGGCGACGGACAATGGAATCAAAGCCGGCAGCGAAGTTGCGTTCTTCAAAGAAGACGATTCGCTGGTTCTCACGCCGAACGACGACTCGACCCACATCGAGGGAACCCTCGACATCGTCGGACTCAAAGGCGACGAACTCATGCGCGCCATCGTCACGATGTACGTAAGCGGGTTCGACATCATCACGCTCGAAACCTCTCGGGTCACGGCAGAACAGCGCCGGGCCATCCGGCAGGCCACGCAGGGACTCGTCGGCCTCGAAGTGATAGAGGAGACAGCAGACCGCGTGGTTCTCCAGGACCTCCTCGACTCTGCCGAGCTCTCGGTGCTAAACGCCATCACGCGTATGCGGCTCGTGGCCCTCACGATGCTCAAAGACGCCGTCGTCGCCCTCGTCGAAAACGACGACGACCTCGCCCGCGACGTGATGGAGCGTGACGACGACGTCGACCGCCTCTGGTTCATGATTTCTCGCGTCTTCCGCTCTGCACTGCGAAATCCGACGGCCGCCACGGAAATCGGCCTCCCCCGGGAGACGACGTTCGATTACCATTCGAGCGCCCGACAGCTCGAACGCATCGCGGACCACGCCTCGAAAATCGCGAACATCACGCTCGAACTCGGTGAGATTCCCGAGGAGTCCGCGAGCGCGATTCAGACGCTCTACGAGGACGCGGCGACCATCGTCGAGATGGCGATGGACGCACTCCTCGAAGAGGACCCAGAACGCGCCACCCGCCTCGCGAACGACGCGAGCGAGCAAATCGGCGACATCGACGAGCAGACCCGAAACGTGGACAACCTCATCCGCGACCTGAACCCACAACGCGCCCAGTTGCTCGGCCTCATCGTCGACTCACTTTCGCGGAGTGCCGACTACGGCGGCAATATCGCGGAGACGGCGTTGCAGAAGGCGGCCCCGCGCCCGTAAGAGGGCTGTCGCTCGACGAACGGAAAGTGAAGAGAAATTCGAGCGGTTATTCGACGATGACGCCGTTTACCTGTCCGTCCTGACCGGGACGGGAGGTGACGCGGACTTCGCCCTCGTTCGTGACGAGGATTGCGCCCTTCGTGATGATGTTACGACGGGCGTAGTTCGGGTCGGAGTTGTTTTCTTTGACGTTCTGGATGGTCGCGGAGACGGAGGAGCCGTCGCCCTTCGCGATGGTGACGGCGTTCGTCGCGATGGCGCGAAGCTTTTCGGTGTTCCCGCGGCCTTCGACCACGCGGAACTTCGGCTCGCCGACGTGCGTCTCGGTCGGCTGGCGGCCGAGTTCGTGCTTTTTCTTGTTACGGAACGGGCGACGTCGCCCACCCGTGCGTTTGCGCATGGAGCGTCCCTGGTCTTTCATATCCCATCAATGGCAAACGGAGTACTTGAATCGCACGACTCGCACCGCTACGCTCGCCTGGCCCGCGTTTGGCCCGCGCGACCGGTGGACACCGGCAAACTTACGCCGGCGCGTGAAAGTCGTCACAAACGATGAGTCTCCGGGTAGCCGCCGCCGCACCGTTTCGCACGAAAGGAAAGCGCAAACTCGCAGAGAGCGAGTTCGTCGTCGCCCTCTCGCTCGACCGCGACTGGTTCTCTCCTGACCAGGCGAAACGGCTCGTGGACATCGCCGTGAGCCAGGGCCTGCTCAGCCGTGACGACGGCACGCTCATCTGTGAGTTCGACCCGGACGACGTGACGATTCCCGATAACTTCGCCCCCGACGCGAGTCTCCTTCAAGAGCGGTCTACCTTCGAGAAGATATTAGACCACCTCATCGCGGACGGTCACAGTAAACAGGAAGCCGTCGCCGCGGTCAACGAACTCCAGCGGGAGCTGGGCGTGACAATCGAGACGGCGGCCGTCCTCTTCGCCCACCGCCGAGGCGTCGCCGTGGACGCGGAAGCGAAGGCGGCGCTGGGAGAACTCTGAAGGCATAAACCGCCCCGCGACGTGGACGAACCATGGTCAAAGAACGCGAGACAGACGGCATCCGCCTCGCGCAGTTGCTCGCCTCGGAACTGGAGGGGCACGAACAGGGCCCCCTCGGCCCGCTCGTGGTGACGAACGCAGTAGCCGCAGCCGACCTGCGACCGCTCTCGGACCTCGCCCGGGCGTACGACGTCGAACGCGACGGCGAGCACATCGCCCGGGTGTTCGTCCACCCCGACCGGGCACACGTCGAATTCGAGGTTGGACTGGACGCGGTTGTGGCGAGTGCGGACGAAGCGAACCTTCGCGTGCGCCCGAAGGCGACCGAACCGCCGAAAGCACTGGTTTTCATCGAGGACGGGGCGCAAGTCAAATGGATTCTCGACGTGTTCGCCGCGGCCGTCGAGGCCTGATTAGAACGATTTCAGCACTTTCGGCAGCGTCTCGACCAGGTCGGCGCGGTCGATGACCGCGTCTGCGACGGGAGATGGCTCCTCGTCGGGGCCGACGACGTGGACCGCGTACATTGCCATTTCCTTCGCGCCCTGCACGTCGAGGTCGGGATGGTCACCGATGTAGACGGTCTCCGCCGGTTCCGCGTCGAGTTCAGCGAGCAGCGCGCGGAAGGCGCGCCCGTCGGGTTTGCCAGCGGGAAGCGCCCCGCTGATGAGCGTCGCGTCGAAGAGGTTCTGCCAGCCGAGCCGTTCCAGTTTCGCCTGCTGGGCGACGATGGGGCCGTCGGTGAGGAGACCGACGCGGTAGGATTTCCGGAGGGTATCGACCAGCCGCTTCGCACCCGACACCGGGACGAGCGCGTTATTGATTGCGTTCCGGTAGGCCGCAGAGAGGTCGGCGGGCGAAACCTGCGTTTCGTGGTCGGCGAGGAGGTCTGCGAAGATGGGTTCGCGCGTCTCGTTCGAGAGGTTGCGTCGGTGGGCGTCCAGATAGGCCTGCCGAGAGAGTTGGGGAGCATCGACGGCCGCTGCGGCCTCGTGAAGCAGCGTCTGTCGGTCGCGTTCCGGAACGGCGAGGGTATAGTCGAGGTCGAACCCGACCGCGCGTATCATATACGAGTGAAAGCGGGCCACACAGTTGAATCTGCCGCGAAGGGATACACTGGTAAAGCCCCCCGAACGACCCTATTCTATGACCGAGGCCTTCTTCGACTGGGTTGCCCGGGGTATCGAATCCAAGGACAGCGTCGTGTGCGTGGGACTCGACGCGGACGCAGACCGCATCCCCGACCACCTTCAGGAGTACGACCTGCCCCGGTGGGCGTTCAACCGGCGCATCATCGACGCGACGCACGAACACGCCGTCGCGTACAAGCCGAACGCGGCGTTCTACGAGGACCGCGACGGGTGGTTGGCACTCAAAGAGACCATCGCGTACGCACACGGGAAGGACGTCCCCGTCCTCTTGGACGCGAAACGCGGCGACATCGGGAACACTGCCCGAAAGTACGCGAAGCTCTTAGACGACGCAGACGCCATCACGGTAAACCCCTACATGGGCCGCGACACGCTCGAACCGTTCCTCTCGCAGGCAGAAAAGGGCGTGTTCGTCCTCTGTCGCACCTCGAACCCCGGCGGAGCAGATTTACAGAACCTCACGCTCGACTCTGGCGAGAAACTCTACGAGCGCGTGGCCGCCCTCGCCGACCTCTGGAACGCCAATGGAAACGTCGGCCTCGTGGTGGGGGCGACGACGCAGGAGGACCTCGAAACCGTCCGCGAGCAGGTTCCGGACATTCCGTTTCTCGTCCCCGGCGTGGGCGCACAGGGTGGTGACGCCGAGGCGGCGGTCGAGTTCGGCCTCGCAGACGGCGTCGGCCTCGTAAACTCCTCGCGGGGTATTATCTTCGCTGGCGAGGGCGAAACGTTCGACAAAGCCGCCGGTGAGGCGGCAAAGCGGCTGAAAAAGCGGTTGAACCGATATCGTCCCTAACTCTGGTGTCTCTCGACTTCGTCCGGGAAGATATCGTCGTCGTCGTCAGGCTGGCGCTGTGGCGTCGGTTCTTTCGCGCCGCGAACCTCCGTGGCGCACTCGGTGCAGTACCCGAGCGACTCGTCGAAGTGGACGTCACAGACGAGTCGACCACAACGGCCACAGTCGTCCGTGATTTCGCGCTCCCCACAGATCTGGCAGGTACCGGAGACGGACATGTGTAAACCTACCACAGCCCGCCACTTGACTGTGATGGGCGAGAACTTTAGGGTCGTGTAGGCCGAATGCATAGGCGTGACACAGTCGCGGCTCCTCATCGGACTCGTCTCCGTCTTCGCGGGCATGACGGTGCTGTTTCTGGTGCTCAGTTTCGTCTTCTCGCCCGCGATGCTCGTGGCGGCGGCGCTGTTCGGTGCGACGACGTATCTGCTCTGGTTCCACGCGTCCGGGAAACTCCAGGAGCAGGTCCACCGACAGGCCAACGCGGCGCGACGCCCCCCGCGCCAGGAGCGCGGTGGCTTCGGTGCCGGCCCGCGCCAGCAGTGGCAGGGACCGAGACAGGGTAGAAGACAGGGGGCGCAAACCCGCGGGCGCGTGGGACGGCCGCCGTCGCGCAACCAACAGTCGCTCGCAGACGCCTACCGTGTGCTCGGCCTCGAACCCGGTGCAGACGAAGCAAGCGTGAAACAGGCCTACCGAAAACGCGTAAAGGAGACCCATCCCGACACCGAGCGCGGCAGCGAAGAGGCGTTCAAACGGGTGACCGCCGCGTACGAACGCCTCTCTAAAAATTAAGCTAAATAGTCTCGCACATTACTATTCCATATATATAATTTTTGGAGAATGAATAAATATATAATAACTGAAGTTGAATGACATGTATGGCATCGCGACGAAACTTTTTGAAAGCCGGGGGAGCTACATTCGCACTCGCGTCCATTGGTTCTCTAGCAGGTTGCACGCAACTCGAAGACATTGGGGGGAATGCGGGAGGTCCGCCATCCTATTCGACGTGGTTATACGATCCAGAGGCAGTCCTCAACGTCGATAACCACCTGTTCGCCTCACTCAACGTCCAGAGCTTCTACGAGAACGAAGAACAGCTCCCACCAGAACTGTTCGAGGGGCTCGAAGAACTCGACAATGAGATCGACTCGGTCGACGTCAAGGCGATGAAGCACGTCACCGCAATCGGCTACGCGGAGACCGACTTCAGCCGCGGAGGCATGTCGATGGTCGTCTCGGGTAAGTTCAACGGCAAGGCCATCGTCGACGAAATCGAAGCCGAGATGGAGAACTCGGGTGAGGAACTCTCAAAGTCCACCTACGAGGGGTACACGCTCTACAGCTACGAGACGCCCTACGGCTACGGGATGTCCGGCGAGTCTGAGGCAGTCATGTCCGGCACCCTCGCCGTCGGCGACGAGAACCTGTTGCTCGGCATGCTCCTCGACGCTGACGTGCGCGCAGAGACGACCATCAAACAGATGGTCCAGTCCGACGCGGGCGACGTAGAGCGGTACTACGACGCGAACGACAACGCGAGGACGCTGATGATGGAACTCGGCGACGCGACGATGGCCATTGGCCTCAACCTCGAAGTCAGCCTCCTCAAGGACTGGGTCCCAGACGAGGAAAAGGAAATCAAGGCTGTTCTCGACGACTTAGAGGCGATGGGCTGGGGTGCGACCATCAACGGCGAGACGACCGAGAACAAAATCGTCCTCGTCTACGACGAAGAAGAGGCTGCGAGCGCCGAAAACGTCGAAGCCCTCATCGAGCGCATGAAAGAGGAATCCGAGGAGTTCGAGGAGAACACCGCGGAAATCACCGTGAGCAAGGACGGACGGGCAGTCGTCGTGACCACGGACGTGGACACCAAATCGCTCTGGGAAGACTTAGAGGAGACCGACGGCGGCTTCATGGGCGGCTCCGGCGGCAGCTACGTCGACGGCTCCAGTGGAAGCGACGTGGAAGTCCCCGCCGTCTCGTTCAGTTTCGAACAGAACACCGACGGGACGGTCACCGTCACCCACCAGGGTGGCGACCACGTGACCGACGTGCTCTATCTCGAGTACGTAGACGACGAGGGCTACGACCAGTTCGAGTTTTGGATGCCCTCGGGTAGCGCCATCAAGGCGGGCGACTCCCACACCACGAAGTACGCTGTGAACGCAGGGACGGAACTCACCGTCCTCTGGACCGGCCCACAGGGCTCGAGCTTCGAGACGCTCGGTACCTTCCGCGCGAACTGAGCACCGCTTCTTTTTCGGCGAAAGCGGAAACCTGTAAGCCGCTGGGCACACAGTTTGCGGTATGGTTCCGCCGCTCGTCCTCGACATCGACGGTACGCTGAGTCGTGCAGACCGGTCTCTCGACGAACGGGTGTTTCCCGTCATTCGCGGGTGGGACGCCCCCGTCGTCATCGCGACCGGGAAGGCCCTGCCGTACCCTGTCGGCCTCTGTGATTTCATCGGGATTCCGATTCGCGTCATCGCCGAAAACGGCGGTGTGGTTGCCGCAGAAAGCTTGCTCGAACACCTCGGCAACCGCGAGGGCGCACAGGCCGTCGCAGACGAGTACGTCGAAGCCGGCTACGACCTCGGCTGGGGGAAGCCGGACTTCGTCAACCGCTGGCGGGAGACGGAAGTCGCCGTCTCACTCGACTCGCCGAAAGAACCACTCTACGAAATCGCCGAACGACACGGCCTCGAAGTGGTCGATACGGGCTTTGCCTACCACGTAAAGGACACCGAGATGAGCAAGGGGAAGGCGCTCACCGTCGCGGCGGCCCACCTCGGCCTCGACCCCGAGGACTTCGTCGCAATCGGCGATTCTGAGAACGACGTGTCCACCTTCGAGGTCGTGGGCCGGTCGTTCGCCATGGCTAACGCTGACGAGCAGGCGAAGGCTGCGGCCGATTCGGTCACCGACGGGGCCTACGGCGACGGTTTTCTCGAAGCCATCGACCAGATTCTCGCGTAACTGGGTGTAAGCCAGTGTCTCGGGTATCGGTTTGAATGACTATTGTTAACACACCTGACAACACTTTTCTTCGACGGTGAACTAACTGAGGGCATGAGCCCCGACCGGGCCATCCTCGAAAGCGCACTCAAACGCGGTGAACAGGAGGATGGGAACGTCGAGTTCAAAGAACGGCTCAGCAAGGACCTGCATCTGGCAGGTGGCCGGCTCGAAAGCCTCGCGGCGCAACTGCGCCACCGCGTCCTCTCGGGGGACGGCGAGGCGCTGTACGTCGTTGGCGTCACCGACGACGGCGGGCTGGCGGGCTTAGAACCCGACGCATTCGCGGAGTCGATGGACGTCCTCTCGTTTCTGGCAGAAGAGGCAGGCGCGCACATCGAGACGGTACAGACCTGGGGAATAAACGGCGGCATCGTCGGCGTCGCCACAATCCTCGAAGGCGCAGTTCTCGAAACCGACGACGAACACATCGTTGTCGGCACGGCAGGCCACGTAGACCACGGCAAGAGCACGCTCGTCGGGTCGCTCGTCACCGGCCAGTCGGACGACGGCGAGGGTGGCACGCGTGCCTATCTGGACGTCCAGCCACACGAAGTCGAACGCGGCCTCTCTGCTGACCTCTCCTACGGTGTCTACGGCTTCACCGACGAGGGGCCGCTCCGAATGCACAACCCGTTCAGAAAGGAGGAACGCGCCCAAATCGTCGAGCGAGCAGACCGCCTCGTCTCCTTCGTGGACACGGTCGGGCACGAACCGTGGCTCCGGACGACGATTCGTGGCCTCGTCGGGCAGAAACTCGACTACGGCCTGCTCGTCGTCGCCGCGGACGACGGCCCCACGAAGACGACGAAAGAACACCTCGGCGTCCTGCTCGCGATGGACCTCCCGACCATCGTCGCCATCACGAAAGCCGACGCCGTGAGCGACGAGCGCGTCGTCGAGGTCGAACACGAAATCGAGCGAATGCTCCGCATGGCCGGAAAGACGCCGCTCTCGGTGTCGCGCCACGGCGTCGAGGCCGCAATCGAGGAGATAAACCCGCAGGTCATCCCAATTCTGCGGACGAGTTCCGTGACGATGGCCGGCCTCGACCTGTTAGACCGGATGTTCGAACAGTTGCCGAAGACAGCCTTCGGCGAGGGTGACTTCTCGATGTACGTAGACCGCTCGTACAACGTCGTCGGCGTCGGCCCCGTCGCCTCGGGAACCATCCGGTCGGGGACGGTCGATGCGGGCGACGAGTTGCTGCTCGGGCCGATGGCAGACGGAACGTATCGAGAGGTGGAGGTGCGCTCTATCGAGATGCACTACCATCGCGTCGACCACGCGAAGGCCGGGCGAATCGTCGGCATCGCGCTCAAGGGGGTCAAAGAAGGAGACATCCAGCGCGGGATGGTGCTCGTCCGACGGGACGCCGCCCCGACCGCCGTCCGCGAGTTCGAAGCCGAGGTGATGGTGCTCAATCACCCGACGCGGATCGGCGACGGCTACGAACCAGTCATCCACCTAGAGACCATCAGCGAGACGGTGACGTTCACGCCAAACGAGGGGCAGTTGCTCCCCGGCGACACCGGGAAGACTCGCGTCCGCTTCAAGTTCCGTCCGTATCACGTCGAAGTCGGCCAGCGATTCGTCTTCCGTGAGGGCCGGAGCAAGGGCGTCGGGACGGTCACGAAGGTCGTCGAGTAATCACCGATTCGCGTCGAGTTCTTCGCGGAGAATCGTCCGGTGACACCGCTTCTTTTGGGTATTCTCGAAACAGACGAGCGCGAGGTTTTCCCCCGCGTCGAGACGTTCACGCAGCCGAGCCATCGCCTCCTGTGCCTCCCCCGACTGGAGGTGTTCGCGGTAGTTCGCCTCGAAATCACAGTCCTCCCACGCCGCGTTGTGCGCCTCCTCGTCACAGAAGCCCTGCATCTTCATGTCCTCCTGTCGGATTTTGGTTTCCGAAAGCAGTGCGTCGGGCGGGCCGAGTTCGGGGATGTTCTCATCGACCGCGCCGGAAAACCAGCGCGTCGGCTTTCTGACGACGCCGACCAGCGTGGACTCGGGCGGAAGCTCCGCGAGGTCGTGCTGGATGGCGGCGAGGTACGTATCGGAGAGAGTTCCCGCGGGAGCCATGACCTGAGCATTCACCGAGGAGTCCCAAAAAGCTCGCGTCTATTCGGTTCGCCGATACATCCCCTTCGAGGCGGGGGCCGTGCGTTCGAACCCCCAGCGTTCGTAGAAGCCGTCCACGTCGGCCATGAGGTTGACGTATGCCTTCGGTGGGGCGGTTTCTTCGATGTATGCCATCAGCGCGTCCATGATTCGCGACCCGATGCCCTGCTCCTGTAACTCCGGTTGGACGGCCATATCGCAGATGTGGTAGACCGACCCGTCGTCGCCGACGATGCGTCCCATGCCGACCACTTCATCAGTCTCGTCGTGGACGGCGACGACGCCGAACACCGAGTTGGAGAGGCCTCGTTCGACCGCTTCCCGAGAGCGCGGAGCCATGTCCGCGGCTTCGCGGAGCGCGAGAAATTCGTCTACCGAGGGGAGACGTTCGCAGATGGAGACGGGTGCTGCCATCTCAGGCAGACCATGGCCTGTCGATAAGGTCGTGGAGCGTCTCGACCGTGTAATCCGGCTGGTAGTCGGTCGGCGTCGCGTCGGTGTGGTCTGGCACCCAGATTGCGCCGACGCCCGCCGCCTGCGCGCCGGGAATGTCCGCTTCGAGCGAGTTGCCGACGTGGACGGCCCGTTCCGGAGCGGAATCGAGCGCGTCTAAGGCCGTATAAAAGGGGTCGGGCGACGGTTTCGCAGGGCCGTCGTACCCGGCGTGGACGACCACGTCGAAGTGGTCGCCGATGCCGAGGCTCTCGATTTTCGGCGTCTGCATGTCCGGACTCCCGTTGGTCACGATGCCGAGGCGGTGGTCTGCCAGCGCCTCCAGGGCTTCCTGTGCGCCCGGCAGAAACACCACGTCGCCGTGGTCGCGCTCGGCGGCAAAGGCCTCCGCGACGTTTCGACCAACGTCGGCGTCGTAGCCACCGTCGGTCGCGATGGCGGCGAAGCAGTTCGCGCGCAGTTCGTCGATGGTGTCGGCTTCCGTGAACTCGTGGAAGCGAGCGAAGTAGTCCTGGACCGTGAAGAACGGGTCGATGCCGGTCGAGTCGAAGGAGTGGTCGAGAATCTCGGCCGCAGACCGTCGATAGGTACAGAGGGTGTCGTCGATATCGAAGAGAATCGTGTCGACTGCAGTCATCATTCTGTCGAACGCGCTCAACAGGTAAAAGGCTCAGGCTCGGTAGCCACCGTCCGCCCGGGAGGCGAGGTCGAGGAGGACGGCCCATTCGAGCAGTCGGCGGACGCGTTCCGTCCAGATGTCTTCCCAGGTTTCCGGGTGGCGGTGACGCTCCCAGTTCGGGACGGTGTCCTCGAAGCGGTCGAACGCCTCGAGTGGGGTGAGCACGCCGTCTGCGTCTTCGAGGAGGGTGATCAGTTCGTCCGCGCCGAAGACGCGCTCGCGGAAGGCGGCGGCGAGCGTCTCCGTGTCGTAGTCCTTGCGGACGCGGGAGAAGCCGGAGTCACCCTCCTTGGCAAGGCCGAGTGCCTGCAGGAAGGTGAGCCACTCGCGGGCCTGGTCGCGTGCCGGGACGTTCGCCTTCGCCATCATCCGCGCACAGCAGTCGTCCACCGACCCGGCGACGAGCGGTACGGCGCGGTGAGCGGTCTCGACGAAGTCAAGCGACTCCGGGGGCACGGGGACGACCTTGAACTTCACAGTTCGAAACTCTCCGCGAGCAGGTCGTCGTGAGTGTCCCCGAAGACGTGGGTCGGCCCGCCGACTACGTCAACCGTGACCTGTGCCGGGGCGAACAGCGACTCTGGAACCTTGTAGAAGTCCCAGTCCACCGATTCGAAGATTTCCGCGAAAGGCGTCCCGAACTCGTCGGTCGCGGTCGAGACAATCTCGTCGAAGCGGTCGAACTCGTCTTCGACGACGAGGTGGACCCGGCCGCCGTAGGCCAGCGCGTCGTTCGTGCGGGCGATGGCCCCCTCCTCGGACCCGGCGACGGGCGCGACCGGCGCGCTCGCGCTCACCGAGAGGATAGAGAGCGGATCGTAGCCGAGTTCAGACAGCCGGAACGCGGCGAGTTCCGCGGCACGGGCGGCGATACTGACGCTGCCGGTGATGCTCGCTGTCGAGAAAGCCGGCAGGAAGACGGCGTTGGTCGGGACGTCGGCCATCTCCGCGACCTGTTCTGCGACGGCCTCAGTCGGGAGCGTATTGGATTCGACGGCGAGGGTCGCGAAGTCGAAGTCGTCGCGGTAGCCAATCCGGCTAAACTCGTCTTCCTCTGCGACGAGCGCACGGGCGGGGCCGCTGCCGAGGCCCTCGAAGTCGTCGACGGCGAGTTCCCAGCCTGCCTTTTGCGAGCAGAGCAGGGCGAACGCCGGGTGGTCGGTAGACAGTTCGACGTGGGGCATCGGTGCGCCGGCGACCTCGTCCATCCGGGTCTGGACGGTCGCGAGGCCCGCGGTCTGTATCTCCGTGAGCAACAGGCCGGCTTCGATGCCGCCGAGCGCCTCGACGCCGAAGTCGATGACCGTCGCCTCGTTGTCGAGTTCGAACGCCTCGATCGCCAGTTCGTCGGCGAAGTCGAGCGCCTCGTCTACGAGCTCTAAGGTCATCCGATTGAGACTCTCCATGCAGACAGGTTACGACTGGCCGGATAAACCGTTTATCAGTTCGAGACTGCGGCGAGCGGCCCGCGGCTACCGGTCGCTGCGGGCGTCGTGGCCGAGTTCACGCTCTACGGCAGCGACTTTGTCGCGGGCGGACTGGGTCTTCGTCCGCTTGTCGTCTATCTTCAGGAACGTGCTCACGCGGTCGCCCGAAACCGCCTTGTGGGCCGCCTTGACGGCAGCGAACAGTTCGTCTACGTCCTCGGTTTCGATGACGGTCCCCATCGGATTCGTCTCGTATTCGACGTCGAAGTCGTCGAGGGCGGCGACGGCTTTGGCGACTTCGCTCGCCATACTTCCTTCTTTGACGGGTGCGACGCTGAGAAGTGCAACGACGGTCATAGTGACAACCCCTCGGGCAGGCGGCAAAGTCGTTGTCCTCGCCGTCGTGTTTTTCCGGGATGGTGACGTGTAGTGGATATGAACGCGCGCCTCGACCGGCCGGTCACCGTGGCCCGCGCCGTCGTCCACGAGATTCGGACGGAGAATATTACGTTTATGGCGGGCTCTATCGCCTACCACGCCTTCGTCTCCCTGCTCCCGCTCCTCTTGCTCGTCACCGCCGTCATCTCGACGGTCGGTAACCAGACGCTTCAGGACGGATTCCTGCGGTTGATGCAAGCCGTGTTGACCGAAAACGCGGGAAACATTCTCGTCGAGGAACTCCAGACCGGAGGCGCTTCGACGAGCGTTTCCATCCTCGGTCTCGTCGTGCTCATCTGGGGGACCTTGCGCATCTTCCGCGGCCTCGACACCGCCTTTTCGGACATCTACGAGACGGAGGCCGAGAACACCTTCTTTGACTCGCTCAGCGACGGTCTCATCGTCCTCGCAGCGGTGGCCGTCGCCCTGCTCGTCGGCGGGTGGGTCGAGACGAGTCTGCCAGAGTTTGGGTCACCCGCAGTTCGGTGGGTCGTCCAGCGAGGAATCCTCGTCGTCGGCCTCTCGCTCGCCTTCTTCCCCATGTTCTACATCTTCCCCGACACGGACGTCTCCGTGCGAGAAGTCTTGCCCGGCGTCACCTTTGCCGCCGTCGGCCTCGCGCTGTTCGAGACGCTGTTTCGCTTCTACACCGAGTTCCGAACCGACGGCGAAGGCGGCGTCGTCGCGGGCATCATCATCCTCCTGACGTGGCTCTACTTCAGCGGTCTCGTCATCCTCGTCGGGGCGGCAATCAACGCCGTCCTCTCGAATCGGAGCAAAGACGTGAACATCCAGCCCGTCATCGGGGGCATTGAACCACTCGCAAAACAGTCGGATATCGAACGTTCGACCCTCACCGAACGCCTCTCCGAACTGGAGGAACTCCTCGAACGCGAGGACGTAGAGGAGATTACCGTCACCGTCGATGGCGAGCAAATCACCTTCCCGCGGCCGCTCACGGTGACGACCGACACCGAACGCTCGCCGCTCCACCTCGGCGACGGAACCGTCGGCGTCGAAGTATGGTGGTCGCCGCGCGAAGATTGAGCCACGTGACAACTGGCCGGAACTACTTTACCGTCTCCGTCCTTGCCGACGGATACACGTTCATGCTACTGCAAGCAGGGTTTCCGACAGTAGGAGAATTATTCGCCGAATATACCGAACTGTTCGGGAAAGTAGCGGCGTTCATCCTCGCGTTCGTCGTCGTCTACCTCATCGGCAGATTCATCCTCGCGCCACTCGCCAACCGGGCGATGGACAGACGCGGCTTCGACGACACCATCGCGAACCTCGCGGAAAAGGTGGTCGGCGTCCTCACCCTCTTTTTCGCGCTCGCCGTGGCGTTCACAGTGGCCGGGTTCGGCGCATTCCTCGCCGCCTTCGCCACCCTCGGCGGTGCGCTCGCGCTGGCCTTCGGGTTCGCCGCACAGGACCTACTCAGCAACTTCGTCGCCGGACTGTTCATCCTGAAAGACCGGCCGTTCGAAATCGGCGACTGGATTGAGTGGGAGGGCTACGCCGGTCGCGTCCAGGACATCGACCTGCGCGTCACCCGCGTCAAGACGTTCGACAACCAGCTCATCACCGTCCCGAACGCCGACCTCGCGAACAACCCACTGATTAACCCCGTCGCCTTCGACACCCTCCGCCAGAAGTTCGTCTTCGGCATCGGCTACGAGGACGACATTAACCAGGCGACGGACATCATCATCGAAGAAGCCGAGAAAATCGAAAGCATCCTCGACGACCCCGGCACGACGGTCCGCGTCACGGAACTCGGCGACAGTGCCGTCGGTCTCCAGTCCCGATTCTGGATTAAGAACCCGAACCGCGCCGACTTCGTGAAAACGCGGTCCGAATACGTCCAGGCCGTCAAAGAACGGTTCGACGAGGAAGGCATCGACATGCCGTACCCGTACCGCCAACTCACCGGCGGCGTGACCGTGGACGGCATTCCACAGGAAGTCGCACTGGAAGCCGACGACGACTGAGGCGACTTTTTCCCGGGGTGGGGCTTTTCTTCGGCTGACGTGGCTCTTTATTGTTATCTTGACTCGCGCGAGCGAATACGCTCACGCGTGAGGGTTCGTTGGGAGGGATTTGAATTTGAAGAAGTGCGCTGACTAGGAGTGAGTGAAAGCAGCGCTTTCACGAACGTCGGCGAACTTGTTCGCCGGGAAGTGAGCAATTCCTTCGGAATTGCGAGCCTCGATGCGGCTTCTCCGCATTGGAGGTGAGCGAAAACGGAGTTTTCGCGAACATCGTAGCGGTCGCAGACCACTTCGGGATTTGAACCACGGTCGCTCCCGTTCGCTTCGCTCACCTCTCGCTCCCTGATTCAAATCACCAGTGTACCGCCTGCATCCTCGAACGAACGTGTGAGCGACGCTTGCGTCGCTCACGGTTTTGTTCTCGGTAGAAGTGCGCTGACTGGGATTTGAACCCAGGTTGTGACCATGGCAAGGTCACGTGATACCACTACACTATCAGCGCGTGCCTGTTGGGGCGTTCAACTGCATTCGAATAGAGGAGGAGGATGGAATAAAAGAGTTGCGAATCGGGTACGAAATCGTGTGAGGGCGGGGCGAACCACGGACCCCTCGAAAGTCTCACAAACGTGAGTGTCAGGCCCTCACAAGCCCACAGACGAAGCGAGGCCTTTTTAACACAGGATACGGTACAATCGGCACAGTCTAGTGTCGAGGCGCGAATGCGGACAGTATGACTGTCAGCATCCTCGTCCCCTCGTCTCTCGTCAGAGAGGCTGAGGACAAACGCGAGGCAACTCGAAAAATCGGCTACGTCGCCCGCGCGGCCACGATATTCAACGTGGACCGTGTGTCCATCTTCCCCGACGAAGCAGGGGAGAATCGATGGGGAGGCGACTTCGTCGAGACCGTGTTGCGGTACGCCGCAACGCCCCCCTACCTCCGCAAGGAGGCGTGGGGGAAACGAGACGAGTTGCAGTATGCGGGCATTCTCCCCCCGCTTCGCACCGCGACACAGACCGGCTCCGAATCAGACGATTCGGAGTCGATAAGACAGGGAATCGTGACCGAGGTCGGACCTGACGGGCGCGTTCGGGTCAATTGCGGCCTGCAACACCCGATCTCCCTCATCGTGCCTCCATCGATGGAGACGCCCGATGTGGGGGAGCGCGTGACCATCAGGATCTCTTCGCGACGTCCGGTCCGTGCGAAAATCGTCGACCAAGCCCCACCCGGGTTTGCCGTCGAACGCATGGACCTCCCAGAAGCTCTCGGCCGTGAGGACGCCGGGCTCCGAATTGCAACCTCGCGCCACGGGGAGGAACTCTCCGTGGGGCGACTCGGGGCGCTGGCCGGACGCATCCAAACAGATGGCGCGACCATCGTATTTGGGTCGCCCGATAGAGGGCTTGTGGAAATACTCGGCGTTGAGGAAGCTGAGATCGCCGCTCATCGGAGCGGGATCTGGGACACAGACGCGGCTACGCCGCGTGTCGAACCAGGCGCCCCCAGCCGGTTCGACCTTTGGCTCAATGCGATCCCGAATCAAGGTAGCAAGACCGTGCGAACGGAAGAGGCTCTGTTCGCCGTGCTTGCCTACCTGACACTCAAAGAGTGATACGATGCCACAACCAAGCAGACCACGCAAAGGTTCGCTGGGCTACGGGCCGCGGAAACGCGCGGCCAGTGAAGTCCCGCGGTTCGGCTCATGGCCATCCGACGACGGCCAGCCCGCACTGCAGGGCTTCGCAGGTTACAAAGCCGGCATGACCCACGTGGTGATGATTAACGACGAGGCAGAATCGCCTCGCAACGGGATGGAGGAAACCGTCCCCGTCACCATCGTGGAGACGCCGCCAATGCGCGCCGTCGCGCTCCGAGCCTACGAACAAACGCCGTACGGAAAGCGTCCGCTGACGGAGGTCTGGACCGACGAGTTCCACCCGGAACTCTCCCGCGTCCTGGACGTCCCAAGCGAGCAAGATGAAAGTGCCAAAGAAGAGCTGCAGGAAGCCCTTGAGGCCGGAACGATTGCGGACCTGCGTGTCATCACGCACACGGTCCCCTCCGACATCAAGAGCATTCCGAAGAAGCGCCCCGACGTCATGGAATCCCGCATCGGCGGCGGTTCCATGGAAGAGCGCGTCGAGTACGGACTCGAGCTCATCGCCGAGGGCGGCGTCCACGAGATGTCGGACGTCTTCCGCGCCGGTGAGTACCTCGACGTTGGCGGTGTGACCAAGGGTAAGGGTACCCAGGGTCCCGTCAAGCGCTGGGGCGTCCAGAAACGCAAGGGCAAGCACGCCCGCCAGGGATGGCGGCGTCGCATCGGTAACCTCGGCCCATGGAACCCGAGCCGCGTTCGCTCGACCGTTCCACAGCAGGGCCAGATGGGGTACCACCAGCGCACCGAGCTGAACAAACGGCTCATCGCGCTCGGTGACGGCGACGATGCCAGCGTCGACGGCGGTTTCGTCGGCTACGGCGAAGTCGACGGCCCATACGCGCTCGTCAAGGGCTCGCTTCCGGGCCCGGACAAGCGCCTCCTGCGCTTCCGACCGGCCATCCGACCGAACGACCAACCGCGCCTCGACCCTGAGGTGCGCTACGTCTCCACCGCATCGAACCAAGGATAATGAAGGCAACAATTCGCAGTCTGGACGGCTCTGAGGCCGGTTCGCTTGACCTTCCCGAGGTGTTCGAGACGGAATTCCGTCCCGACCTCATCAAGCGCGCTGTCCTCGCCGCCCAGGCAAACCGGAAACAGGACTACGGGTCCGACCCATACGCCGGGCTGAGAACGCCCGCAGAATCGATGGGGAGTGGCCGTGGCATGGCTCACGTTCCGCGCCAGAACGGCGTCGGGCGTCGCGTGCCACAGGCCGTCGGTGGTCGCCCAGCGCACCCACCGAAACCCGAGAAGGACCGCTCGCTGAGCATCAACAAGAAAGAGCGCAAACTCGCCGTCCGCAGCGCCATCGCTGCGACGACCGACAAAGAACTCGTGACCGAGCGCGGTCACAAGTTCGACGAGGATGTCGCGCTCCCACTCGTCGTCTCCGACGAGTTCGAGGACCTCGTGAAGACGAAGGAAGTCGTTTCGCTCCTCGAAGCCCTCGGTGTCGACGCCGACATCGAACGCGCGGACAACCGCAAGGTGCGCGCAGGCAAAGGGAAGATGCGCGGTCGCAAGTACCGCCGTCCAAAGTCCATCCTCTTCGTCACGGCTGGTGAGCCATCGAAGGCAGCCCGCAACCTCGCCGGTGTCGACGTCGCAACCGCGGCGAACCTGTCCGCAGAGGACCTGGCACCCGGCACGCAGGCCGGCCGCCTCACCATCTGGACCGAAAGCGCGCTCGAGGAGGTCGCAAACCGATGAGCCTCATCAAGTACCCGTACGTGACGGAGAAAGCGATGAACGCCATGGACTTCGACAACAAGCTCCAGTTCATCGTCGACCTCGACGCAAGCAAAGACGAAATCAAAGAGGAGATTTCAACGCGCTTCGACGTGTCCGTCACCTCCGTCAACACGCAGGTGACCCCAGACGGCACGAAGAAGGCCACGGTGTCGCTGTCTGAGGACGACGACGCCCAGGAAGTCGCCTCTCGAATTGGGGTGTTCTAACCATGGGACGCAGAATTCTTGGTCAACGACGCGGTCGCGGCACGCCCACGTTCCGGGCCCCGTCGCACCGATACAAGGCAGAACTCTCGCACCGCAAAACCGAGGACAAAGACGTCATCTCCGGCACGGTCGTCGACATCGAACACGACCCAGCACGGAGCGCACCGGTCGCCGCCGTCGAATTCGAAGACGGCGACCAGCGTCTCATCCTCGTCGCCGAAGGCGTCGGTGTGGGCGACACCGTCCAGGTCGGCATCAGTGCCGAAATCAAGCCGGGCAACACGCTCCCGCTCGCCGAAGTCCCCGAGGGGATTCCGGTGTGCAACGTAGAGCGCCAGCCTGGTGACGGTGGCAAGTTCGCTCGCGCATCCGGCGTGAGCGCGCTGCTCATCACCCACAACCGCCAGAACGCAGTCGTCAAACTGCCAAGTGGCGAAATCAAGCGTCTGGACCCACAGTGTCGCGCCACGATTGGCGTGGTCGCTGGTGGTGGCCGGACCGAGAAACCGGTCGTCAAAGCCGGGAAGAAGTACCACAAGATGAAGGCACGCGGCTCGAAGTGGCCGCGCGTCCGTGGTGTTGCGATGAACGCCGTCGACCACCCATTCGGTGGCGGTGGCCGCCAGCACCCGGGACGACCGAAGTCCGTCTCCCGGAATGCACCACCTGGCCGCAAGGTCGGTGACATCGCCTCCAAACGCACTGGCAGAAAGCGAGGTTCCAAATGAGTTCTGACTACCGTACCGGCCGTGAGGGTGAGTTCACCTACCGCGGTCACACGCTCGACGAGCTGCAGGACATGGAGCTCGAAGAAGTTGCGGAACTGCTCCCCGCACGGATGCGGCGAAGTATCAAACGCGGCCTGTCCATCGAGCAGGAGAAGCTCATGGAGAAGGCGGCGAGCCGAGACGCGCAAGAGTCGGCCGACAACCCGATTCGAACGCACCTGCGCAACATGCCTGTCCTGCCGGCGTTCGTCGGCAAGACGTTCTCCGTCTACACGGGACAGTCGTTCGAGCGCGTGCGTATCGAGCCGGAGATGATCGGCCACTATCTGGGCGAGTTCCAGCTCACGCGCAAGTCGGTTACCCACGGACAGGCTGGTATCGGGGCAACCCGTTCCTCGAAGTTCGTGCCCCTCAAGTAAACCATGGGAATCAGCTACAGCGTGGACGCGGACCCGGACACCACGGCGAAAGCGATGCTTCGGGAGCGTCACATGAGTCACAAGCACAGCAAGGAGATTGCCCGCGAAATCAAGGGCATGACCGTCGGCGCAGCCAAAGACTACCTCTCACAGGTCGTCGAAGGCAAGCGCTCGGTGCCGTTTAAGTCCCACAATTCGGGCGTCGGCCACCGGTCGGACATCGACGGTTGGGACGCAGGTCGCTACCCAGAGAAGGCCTCGAAGGCTTTCCTCGACCTGCTCGAAAACGTCTCCGCGAACGCAAGCAACCAGGGCTTCGACGGCGACACGATGGAGATTATCCACATCGCCGCCCACAAGGTTGGCGAAGTGCCAGGCCGCAAACCGCGTGCCATGGGCCGCGCCACCTCGTGGAACACCCCACAGGTTGACGTCGAAATCATCGTCCAGGAGGTCGAGAACTGATGGCAGACGAACACCAGTTCATCGAAGACGGTCTCCAGCGCACCCAGATCGACGAGTTCTTCGGCGAAGAACTCGCTCGCGCCGGCTACGGCGGCATGGAAGTCGCCAAGACGCCAATGGGCACCCAGATCATCCTCAAGGCCGAGAAGCCCGGGATGGTCATCGGGAAAGGCGGGAAGAACATCCGAAAGGTCACCCGCCAGCTCGAAGACCGCTTCAACTTAGAAGACCCACAGATCGACGTCCAGGAAGTCGAAGAACCTGACCTGAACGCGCAGATCGTCGCAGACCGCCTCGCCAACGCGCTCGAACGCGGCTGGTACTTCCGGAAAGCCGGTCACACGACCATCGACCGCATCATGGACGCCGGCGCACTCGGCGCCGAAATCGTCCTGTCCGGAAAGGTCACCGGCGCACGCTCGCGCGTGGAGAAGTTCAACCGTGGATACATCAAGCACAACGGTGAACCCGCCGAGGCCATCGTCGACGAGGGTCAGGCAACCGCAGTCATGAAGCTCGGGACCATCGGCGTGACGGTGAAAATCATCCCGCCAGAGGCCCAGCTGCCTGACGACTTCGAAATCTACGACGACGTCGACGTCGAAGACGCGCCGGAAGTCGAAACCGACGACGAGGGTGTCGAGGACCTGCTCGCCGAGTCCGACGAGGATGAGGAAGCGGAACCCGAAGACGAAGCCGAGACGCCTGCCGAGGCCGCAGAGGTCGCCGAGGAAGAAATCGTCGAAGAGAACGTCGAGCACGAAGAAGGCAAAGCCCCAACCTCGCCAGACGGTGAGGAGGCAGCCGCCGAAGACGAAGAAGAACTCGACGAAGCCGTCGAGGAGGAAGCAGAGGAACTGCTCTCCGAGATGGAAGCCGACGACGAAGACGAGGAGGATGAAGCATAATGGCAATCCTCTACACAGACGAGATTCGCGACATGACGCCCGCAGAGCGCGAGGCGGAACTCGAAGAACTCGAAACCGAACTGCTGAACGACCGCGCGATTCAGGCCGCCGGTGGCGCGCCTGAGAACCCCGGTCGAACTTCAGAACTTCGCCGAACGATCGCCCGAATCAAGACGATTCAGGCGGAAGAAGGCGACTTCGACGAGGAATAACGAAATGCTGACACCCGAGACACTCCCACGACACGAACTCATCGGCCTGCACGTGCGGGTCGCTGCCGCCGCCAACCCCGACCTCGTCGGGATAGCGGGGCGTGTCGTCGGTGAGACCACCCAGATGCTCCGCATCGAGGTGGGGTCTCGGGTTACGCACGTGCCCAAGCAGGCCTCGATACTCGAATTCGGACCCATAGATGAAGCTGCGGCCGACCGCAAGGAGGCCGGGACCGCATCCAAACCAGCAGGCGAGGATGCGGCTTACGTTACGGTGGATGGGGCCCGACTGCTCTCACACCCTGCTCTACGCACAGAAACTACAGGAGATTCCAAATGGCGTTAGGACTGAACGTACCAGAACCGGAAGCTACCTGCGCTGACGAGAACTGTCCGTTCCACGGCACGCTGTCCGTGCGCGGCCAGCTCCTCGAAGGCAAAGTAGCTTCGACGGATATGGATAAAACCGTGATCGTCGAACGCGAGTACGACGTGAAAGTACCGAAATACGACCGGTACATGAAGCGACGCTCGCGCATCCCGGCCCACGCACCTGAGTGCCTGGGTCTGGAGGTCGGCGACACGGTTCGTATCGCAGAGACACGACCGCTTTCGAAGACGAAAGCACACGTCGTGGTCGAGACAACAGGAGGCGATGCCTGATGAAAGCACTCAAAGCTGACATCACGCAAGGACTCGAGAAGGGTTCGATTATCACGTGTGCCGACAACACGGGCGCACGCGAACTCAAGGTCATCAGCGTTGCCGGCTACTCCGGCACCATCAACCGCCACCCCAAAGCGGGGCTCGCGGACAAGGTGACCGTCTCCGTGACGAAGGGGACCCCGGAAATGCGCCGGCAGGTCCTCGAGGCCGTCATTATCCGCCAGCGGAAACCGATTCGCCGTCCCGACGGACAGCGAGTCAAGTTCCAGGATAATGCCGCCGTCATCGTCGATGAGAACGAAGACCCACGCGGGACCGAAATCAAGGGTCCAATCGGGCGTGAGGTCGCAGAACGCTTCGGAAGCATCGCTTCCACAGCTACGATGATAGTATGACTCGACAACCAACCAAACAGCGAAACCAGACCGCGCGCGCACCGCTGCACGAGCGTCAGCGCCAGGTCCGTGCGACCCTCTCGGACGACCTCCGCGAGGAGTACGGCAAGCGAAACGTCCGCGTCAACGTGGGCGACATCGTCGAGGTCATGCGCGGTGATTTCGCCGGCGAAGAAGGCGAAGTCATCAAGGTGGACCTGAAGAAGGTCGTCATCCACGTCGAGGGTGTCACCATCGAGAAGGCAGACGGCGAAGAGGTCCCCCGTGCACTCGACACCAGCAACGTCCGCGTGACCGAGCTGAACCTGGAAGACGACGTGCGCGAGACGCGCCTGGAGGCAGACAATGAGTAAACACCAGAAGCGACTCTCAGTGCCAAAGTCCTGGCCGGTCGAGCGCAAGACCGCCGTCTTCACCGTGAAAGCGGGCGCAGGCCCCCACGGCGAAGAGGGCGTGCCGCTGCTCATCATCCTTCGCGACGTGCTCGGCTACGTCGACTCGAAGAAAGAAGCACGCTACGCGCTCAACCAGGGCACGGTGCTGGTAAATGGAACACACGTAACCGACGAACGCCGGCCAATCGGTATGTTCGACATCCTGTCGTTCACCGAGCGCGACGAGTACTACCGCGTCTTCCCAGACGAGGGTGGCCGTCTCGCACTGTCCGCGATTTCCGCGGACGCAGCCGACTCGAAGCTCGGGAAGATTACCGGCAAGCGCACCGTGCAGGGCGGCAAGACGCAGCTCGCACTGCACAACGGCCAGACGCTCCTCTTCGACGAGGACCCTGGCTACAGCACGAAGGACTCGCTCGTCGTCGACAGCGACGGGGAAGTCGTCGTCCACTTCGTCTACGAAGAGGGTGCGCTCGTGACCGCGACGAAGGGCCAGCACGCTGGCGAAATCGGGACGCTCGCGTCCATCGAGATTTCGCCGTCGTCGGCTCCGAACCACGTCGTCGTCGAACAGGAAGATGGCTCGTTCGAAACGCTCGAAGACTACCTCGTCGTCATCGACGAGAACTTCACGGGTGATGACGAATGAGCGAAGCTGAATTCCACGAGATGCGACAGCCTCGCGTCGAGAAGGTCGTCGTCCACATGGGCGTCGGCCGCGGTGGGCGCGAGCTCGCCAACGCGGAGGACATCTTAGAGAGCGTGACCGGCCAAGAGAGCGTTCGGACGCTCGCAAAGCGCACGGTCCCCGACTTCGGCATCCGCGAGGGTGACCCAATCGGGGCGAAAGTGACGCTCCGCCACGACGAAGCAGCGGAGTTCCTCACGACGGCGCTCAAGCTGGTCGACCTCAAGAAAACCCAGTTCGACGACAACGGGAACTTCAGCTTCGGGGTCGCGGAACACACCGAGTTCCCGAGCCAGGAGTACGACCCGAACATCGGGATTTACGGGCTTGACGTCACCGTCAACCTCGTCCGTCCCGGCTACCGCGTCGCAAAGCGCGACAAGGTGAACCGACAGATTCCGTCAGGTCACAGACTGACGGCCGAGGACGCCATCGCGTACCTCGAATCGACGTACGATGTGGAGGTGAACAAATGAGCGAGGAACTCGGCGAGCACGCCACGAAGCGAACGGGCCAGCTCCACCAGTGCCAGCGATGCGGTCGCAAGCAGGGCCTGGTGAGCAAGTACGATATCTGGCTCTGCCGGCAGTGCTTCCGTGAGATTGCCCGAAGCATGGGCTTCAAGAAATACAAGTAACATGGCGGACAACGACCCACTCAGCAGCGCACTCTCGGGCATCGACAATGCAGAGAGTGTCGGTCATCTGACCCAGACAGTTGAGCCCGCCTCGAACATCATCGGCAGCGTGCTTGAGGTCTTCTACGACCGCGGGTACATCAACGGCTTCGAGTTCGTCGAAGACGGCAAAGCCGGTCGATTCGAGGTCGAACTGAAAGGCGCGATAAACGAATGTGGTTCGGTCAAGCCCCGCTACTCGGCGGGTGCAGACGACTTCGAGAAATGGGAGAAGCGATTCCTCCCGGCCCGTGACTACGGGACCCTCGTCGTGACCACCAGCCACGGGATCATGAGCCATTACGAGGCCCGCGAACAGGGCATCGGTGGCCAGATCATCGCGTACGTGTACTGAACCATGGCACGAGTAGAACTCGAAATTCCGGACGACGTGACGGCCGAAGTAGATCGCTTCGACGTCACAATTAGCGGCCCAGAAGGATCGGTAACGCGCCGCTTCTGGTACCCGAACGTCACCATCACGGTCGAGGACGACGTCCTCGTCGTCGAGAGTGACGTAGAGAAAGCCAAGACGAACGCCACCATCGGGACGTTCTCGAGTCACATCGAGAACATGTTCCACGGCGTGACCGCGGGCTGGGAGTACAAGATGGAAGTCTTCTACTCTCACTTCCCAATGCAGGTTCGCGTCGAAGGTGACGACGTCGTCATCCAGAACTTCCTCGGTGAGAAGTCCCCGCGACGGACCACCATCCACGGCGACACGGAAGTCCAGGTTGACGGCGAAGAGGTGACCCTCTCCGGTCCCGACAAGGAACACGTCGGCCAGACCGCAGCGGACATCGAACAGCTCACCCGCGTCAAAGGCAAGGACACTCGGGTGTTCCAGGACGGCGTCTACATCATCGAAAAACCACAGCGAGGTGACGCCTGATGGCAGACGAAGACGCACCAAATGAACTGACCGACATTAGCGGTGTCGGCGAGGCAAAAGCCGAGGCACTCCGCGAAGCAGGCTACGAGACGGTCGAAGACGTAGCCCGTGCCTCCCAGGCTGACCTCGCCGAGGTCGACGGCATCGGCAACGCGCTCGCCGCCCGTATCAAAGCGGACGTTGGCGGGCTCGAAGTCTCAGAAGAGACGGACGCCGAAGTCGAAGACGAAGACGCGGAGGCCGAGGAGGCCGACGCCGAAGACGTCGAGACCGAACTGCAACCACGCGGACTGGTCAACAAGACCCCCGACCTCGACGACGAGGAAGCACGCCTCCTGCAGAAGCGTGCTCGCGTGAACAAACCGCAGTTCAACCGCCAGGACTATCACAAGAAAAAGCGGACGCCGACCTCGTGGCGCAAGCCACGCGGCGGCCTCTCGAAGCAGCGACGCGGCATCAAGGGCAAGGGCCCGATGGTCGAAGCCGGCTACCGCACCCCGAAATCGATTCGAGGGCGGCACCCGAGCGGCTTCGAAGAAGTCCGCGTCTTCAACGTCGACGACTTAGACGGCGTCGACGGTGACACGCAGGCGGCCCGCATCGCCTCCACGGTCGGTGCTCGCAAGCGCGAGCGCATCGAGGAGGAAGCGGAGGACCGCGGCATTCGCGTGCTCAACCCAACCTACGTCGAAGTTGAGGTGACAGACGAATGAGCGACCTGAAAGCACAGCGACGACTCGCTGCCGACGTCCTGGACGTCGGGAAGAACAAAGTCTGGATGGACCCAGAAGCGTCCGCCGAGATTGCAGAGGCAATCACGCGCGAGGACATCCGCGAACTCGTCGCGGACGGGTCTATCAAGGCGAAGGACAAGCGAGGCAACTCGCGTGGCCGTGCCCGAAAGCGCAACGAGAAGCGCGCCTACGGCCACCGCAAAGGCCCCGGTTCCCGCAAAGGGAAGGCTGGCGCACGACAGAACAAGAAAAAGGACTGGACGAGCCGCATTCGCGCACAGCGAAAGAAGCTCAAGGAACTCCGCGACGAGGGCGAACTCGACCGCACGCAGTACCGCTCGCTCTACAACAAGGCAAGCGGTGGCGAGTTCCGCAGTGTCCAGTACCTGCTCAACTACATCGAACAACAGTACGGTGACGAATAATGGCTAACGGACCACGATACAAGGTTCCGATGCGGCGCCGCCGCGAGGTCCGAACGGACTACCATCAGAGGTTGCGCCTGTTGAAATCCGGCAAGCCTCGTCTGGTCGCTCGCAAGAGCAACCAGCACATCAGGGCGCAGCTGATCACGGCTGGAGACGAAGGCGACGTAACACTCGCGAGTGCGACGTCCGCCGACCTCGCCGATTTCGGCTGGAAAGCTCCGACTGGTAACCTGCCCGCCGCGTACCTGACCGGCTTCCTCGCCGGCAAGCGCGCGCTCGAGGCAGGCCTCGAAGAGGCAGTGCTCGACATCGGCCTTAACACGGCAACCCCCGGCAACAAAGTGTTCGCAGTTCAGGAAGGCGCAATCGACGCGGGACTCGACATCCCGCACAACGAGAGCGTCCTCGCAGACTGGTCTCGCACCCGCGGCGAGCACATTGCCGAGTACGCAGCATCGCTCGACGAACCACTCTACAGCGGCGAGTTCGACGCGACCGAACTCCCCGAGCACTTCGACGAAGTGCGTGAACGAATGGAGAACGAATTATGAGCAACAACAACGGCTGGGAGCCACGAACCCGACTCGGCCGGAAGGTCGCAGAGGGCGACATCACCACGATGGAAGACGCCCTCAGCTCGGGGCTTCCGCTCAAGGAACCCCAGATCGTCGACCAGCTCCTCCCGGGGCTCGAAGACGACGTCCTGGACATCAACATGGTCCAGCGCATGACCGACTCCGGCCGACGTGTCAAGTTCCGCTCGGTCGTCGCCATCGGTAACCGCGACGGTTACGTTGGCTACGCCCAGGGACGAGACGACCAGGTCGGTGGCTCCATCCAGAAGGCAATCGAGCGCGCAAAACTGAACATCATCGACGTCTCGCGTGGCTGCGGGTCGTGGGAATGTGGCTGTGGGCGACCCCACACCGTCGCACTCCGCACGTCCGGCAAGGCAGGCAGCGTCGAGGTCGAGCTCCAGCCCGCACCACGCGGGCTCGGACTCGCGGGCGGGGAAACCGTCCGTTCGGTGCTCGAACTCGCCGGTATCGAAGACATCTGGACCCGCTCGTCGGGGAACACCCGCACGACGGTCAACTTCGCGAAAGCAACCTTCAACGCGCTTCGCAACACGGCTGAGGCACGCGTGCCCCAGCACGCCCGCGAACAGCGTGAGGTGATCGAATAATGCGAGCACTCGTCCAGATTCGCGGTGAAGTGAACATGGAACAGAGCGTCCGCGACACGCTCTCCATGCTCAACATCCACAAAGTCAACCACGCAACCTTCGTCCCCGAGACGGAGACCTACCGCGGCATGGTCACCAAGGTCAACGACTACGTTGCCCACGGCATCCCAAGCCAGGAGGTCGTCGAGACGCTCATTCGCACCCGCGCAGAGCCACTCGAAGGCAAGGCGACGGTCGACGACGACTGGGTGTCCGAGAACACCGACTACGACAGTATCGAAGCCCTCGCGGACGCCATCTACGCAGACGAGACGACGCTCCGCGAGCAGGGCCTCTCTCCAGTGCTTCGCCTGCACCCACCGCGCAAGGGTCACAAGGGCATCAAGCACGTCACTAAAGAGGGTGGCGAACTCGGTAAGCACACGACAGAGGAGATCGACCAGCTCCTCGAGGCGATGCGATAATCATGACCAGTAAGAAACGACGCCAGCGTGGCTCTCGCACTCACGGCGGCGGTACCCACAAGAACCGGCGCGGTGCCGGTAACCGTGGTGGCCGTGGTCGCGCGGGGCGCGCAAAACACGAGTTCCACAACTACGAACCGCTTGGCAAGCACGGGTTCACCCGTCCACCAGCCGTCCGTGAGGACGTCAGCACCATCGACGTGCAGACGTTAGACGAGAACGCGGCCGTTTACGCCGCAGACGGCCTCGCCGAAGAGACAGACAACGGCTTCAAACTGGACGTCCGCGACATCGTCGAGGACGGCTACGATGTAGACGTCGTCAAAGTCCTCGGTGGCAGCCAGATTCGTAACCAGCTCGTCGTAACGGCTGACGACTTCAGCGAGAGCGCACGCGAGCTCATCGAGGGCGAAGGCGGCGACGCCATCCTCAGTGAGCGCGGCGAAGAGCGCCAGGCTGAACTCGAAGCAGACGACGAAGACGAAGACGAGGACGCGGAGTAGACAAATGGGCTGGAAGGAGGCTGCTGAACCGGTGCTCACCCGAATGCCGTCAGTCCGTCGGCCGGAGGGACACGTCCCATTCCGGCGCAAGCTCGGCTGGACAGCCGGCATTCTGGTGTTGTATTTCTTCCTGACGAACGTGTTCCTGTACGGACTCGGCTCCGGGCAGTCAGACGTGTTCGGGCAGTTCCGCTCCATCCTCGCGGGTGGTCAGGGGACAATCCTGCAGCTCGGTATCGGTCCAATCGTCACCGCAAGCATTGTGCTGCAGCTACTCGGCGGCGCAGACCTCTTGGGCCTCGATACGAACAACCCGAGAGACCAGATCCTCTATCAGGGCCTCCAGAAGTTCCTGGTGGTGGTGATGATCTGTCTGACCGGCCTCCCGATGGTCTTCGCCGGAGACTTCCTCCCCGCAGACCCACAGGTCGCCCAGAATCTCGGAATTGGACTGAGTGGCGTAAAGTGGCTCATCTTCGCCCAAATCTTCGTCGGCGGTATCCTCATCCTGTTCATGGACGAGGTCGTCTCGAAGTGGGGCGTCGGGTCAGGGATTGGCCTGTTCATCATCGCCGGTGTCAGCCAGAGTCTCGTGGGTGGCTTCTTCGCCGTCCCCGGAATCGGGTCGAACGAGGCTGGCCTCTTCGCCACCTGGTTCGGCATGCTGACCGGCAGTGTGGACGTTCCGAGCCTCCTGACGCCACAGGGCCTTCAGGTCCTGTTCATGGGTGAAGGGCAGATTCTCGCGCTCATCACGACCCTGCTCATCTTCATCGTGGTCGTGTACGCAGAGAGCGTCCGCGTGGAGATTCCCCTCTCCCACTCCCGGGTGAAGGGTGCACGGGGTCGCTTCCCCGTGAAGCTCATCTACGCGAGCGTCCTGCCCATGATTCTCGTCCGCGCGCTGCAGGCGAACATCCAGTTCCTCGGGCGCATCCTCGAAGCCCAGTGGGCCGGAATGCCCGGCTGGGTCGGGACGTACGCCCAGGGACAACCCGTAAGCGGGTTGTTCTACTACCTGGCCCCCATCCAGTCTCCTGGACAGTGGATGTGGTGGCTCGGGCAGACGACCGCGGAGCCGTGGATGATCATCATCCGCGTGCTCATCGACCTGACCTTCATGGTCATCGGTGGCGCAATCTTCGCCATCTTCTGGGTGGAGACCACCGACATGGGGCCGGAAGCGACGGCGCGACAGATTCAGCGCTCGGGAATGCAGATTCCCGGCTTCCGTCAGAGTCCTGGCGTCATGGAGAAGGTCTTAGAACGCTACATCCCGCAGGTCACCATCATCGGTGGTGCCCTCGTGGGCCTGCTCGCCGTCATGGCGAACATGCTCGGCACCATCGGTGCCGTCTCCGGAACGGGGCTGCTGCTCACGGTCTCCATCACGTACAAACTGTACGAGGAAATCGCTGAGGAACAGCTCATGGAGATGCACCCGATGATGCGCCAGATGTTCGGCGGCGGCGACTAACGCACCCTCTCTACATTTCTCTCGTCTTTCGCGCAGCGAGCGACAGCGCCTGCTCTTGAACTGGCGAACGGTGGGGCATACCACTTTGCCTGCCAAAATCGCTTTTACGCTTCCGCCGGGTGGGTTTGCCATGACGGACTATACGCTGCACGTCCCGTCGATTCGAGGGGTAACCAAGGCGGCACCGAATCGTGCGTTGAGTGCCGACGACTTCGAGACCGACGACCTCGCTGACTTAGACGACTACTTCCTGCTTTCGACGTCGGGAATTCCACCGGAGTCGTTCGACGACCTGTACCTCCCGGTGGCCCACTTAGACCAGCGACTGAGCCTTCCACTGCTCGAACAGGCGCTCGAAGACGTAGAGACCTTAGACGACATCGACCCGGGAACGCGCAAGGAGACCATCAACATGCTCAACGACCTCGCAGAGTGCTTCCCGAACGAGGCTGTGTCTGCGCCCGAGGAGTAACTCAAACCCCGTCCTGTTTTTACCGACGCGCGTTCCAATCCACTGGCCCGCTTACGAATCGCTTTTTGAGCCGTGGCAACACCGTCTCAGACCACGCTTCGACGAAGTAGTCGTAGGCTTTCGTCCAGTTTGGTCCCTCGCCCCAGCCACTGTGCGTCAGGGTGACCTGCGTGCGGTCGTTCGGGAGGTCACGGAATCGGACGACGACGCTCGTGCGCTGGTCACGAACCGACGGGAGCCTCGGCGGTGCGTTCCAGGTGAAACTCAGCATGCGCTTCGGTTCGATTGCGAGAACGACGTTGCCCTCGCCACCGCGAAGGCCCTCGTCTGCGTCAAGGTCAAAGAACAGCTCGTAGGCTCCCATCGGTTCGAGTTCGACGGTGCAGTCGGGCGCGAAGAAACTCCGAAGTCCAGCCTCGGTCGTCCAGGCGTCCCAGACTGCGTCACGGCTCGCCGGAACGGTCACCGTCGCGTGGATAACTCGCTCGCGCCCGGTGGTTCGTAGGTGCATAAATGAAGTAGGTCAGCAGTGCGTGTAAACTGTGCTCTCAACGCACTCGAGGTGCGCGTGGACGTGCTACTGGCATCGGGCCGAATGGTTCTGGCGCGAATAGCGAGAAGTTGGCCGCGTCTCCACAGACGGCGCACGTTCGTGGCGACGTCGTAGACGACGTCGCGAAGACGGCACCGCAGTGTCTGCAAACGTGTAATATCGTTCTGTCTCCCATACTCTTACTGGGTACCGTAGTACCCACATGACATTCGATAGCAGAGATAGTGAAAATTTTTCAACAAATTCAGACTATCGCGTCCTCATGACTCGGCGAGAGGTTGAAGTACGTCGTACGCCAATTGTTCACACATGTGGATTTTCCAAACCGGTCTCGGGGGGACCGGTGTCGAGACGGGGTTGGGAGACCTCGTTGCGGCGGCCGTCATCTGGGCTGGCGTGATAGTGCTCGCCTTGCTCATGGGCAAGGCGTACGATTTCTTCTACGAATTTTTCAATCCGGTCGTCGACGAGGAGTGGGAGTGAGCAACGGCGTAGCCGTTGCGAACGCCGATGCGGCAAAGCCGCATCGGAAGTGAGCGAAAGCTTCGTTTTCGCGAACCCTGCTGGCGCACAAACTCGGCAGTAATTCCTTTGTAAGACGAGTCCTTGCCCCCGCGTGTTGCATGAGCCAGCCGACCGACCCGGTAGAAGACGGTTACGACGGCGATGACGACCTCTATGACGTCACTCGCTGGGAGGTCAGGTCGCCGGTGGACAGACTCGCAACTGCCATCCACGGGGCGATTACCAACAACAAGGGGCGCTTTCTCGTCGCGCTCGCCCTGCTCGTGTTCCTCGGGCAACTCGGATTGACTGGATACGCCATCGCGACCAGTCCGACGCTCGGCGTGCTCACGCTCATCTCGGTGGTGCCGGCGTTCGCGCTCGCGGCGTTCATCTGGTACGAGGACGTGACGATGCGCGAACCGTGGGAAACGCTCGCCATTACGTTCCTGCTCGGCGTCCTGTTTGCGAGTTTCGCCGCCGTGGTGAACTCCGCGCTCAAGCTGGCCTTCGGGCTGATTCCGCTCGTCGGAACCATCTTGTTTTTCTTCCTCGTCGTCGGCCCAATCGAGGAGACGGTGAAGATACTCGCCGTTCGCGTCCACGCCTTCAACACGAGCGAGTTCGACGCGGTGGTCGATGGTGCGGTGTACGGCGCAGTCGCGGGCCTCGGCTTCGCTACCATCGAAAACTCGCTGTACATTACCCGTGAGGTGCTCACCGCAGCCCAGAATTCCGGTGCAGCGTCCCAGTTACAGGTCGCACTACAAACGGCCACCTCGCGGGCGTTCGCCGGGCCAGGCCACGTCATCTACTCTGCGTTCGCGGGCTACTACCTCGGCCTCGCCAAATTCAACCCCGAGAATCGCGGCCCCATCGTCGTGAAGGGCCTGCTCATCGCCACCGTGATTCACGCGACGTACAACACCCTCGTGACCGTGCTTCCGTTCGGGGGCGGCGTCGCGTTTATCGGTTTCGTCATCCTCTACGATGGGGTCTTTGGCTACTTGCTGTACCGGAAGCTGGCGCGGTACAAACACCGCCACCGGGAGGCGACCACGCAGAAACAGGCAGTAGCGACGGACGACTGACGCGGGCGTTAGCCGAAGACGCCCGAAAGAAGGTCGTTGTTTTTGTCTTTCCCGTTTTTCTGCCCGTTGCTGTTCTCTGAGTTGCCGGGGCCGTCCGTCGTCTCTGTGTCATCGTCGTCGCTGATGACGATGATTCCGTCGTCAGAGTCGTCGCTCTCTTCGTCGTCAGTCTCCTGTTCGTCGTCCGAATCGGCCTCATCCTCGGTCGTGGTTTCATCGCCAGCGTCGGTTTCGGTCGTCGGTTCCGGCGTCGTCGTCTCGGTCGTCGCTGTAGCCTCTGGTGTCGAGTCAGTCTCGGTCGGTTCGGTGGTGGCCGACGGGGACTGCGTCTGGGTTGCCGTGTTCGGGGCGTCCGACTGATTACCGTCGGGGAGTTGGTTCATCGAGGGACCGACGTCAGGCGAGAACGGTGCGATGCCCGTCGCGACGGCGATGCCGGAGACGAACAGCAGCGCGCCGACGAGGTAGAGGGACTTCTGGGTAATGCCCATCGTTGGTAGTTGCTCTGGGGCGAGCAACCGTTATTATCCGCAGACTAAAAGGGGTGAACGGGTCAGCGACCGAACAGGCGCTCTTTCAGCGTTCGGCTGCGAGCCTTCTCTGCGAGCAACACCGAACACGAGATGTCGTCCACCACGTCGAGGACGAGCGACCCACGGAGCAGGCGCGTGAGGAGGCCGCGTTCGGTCGCGCCGATTATGACGAGCGTCGAGTCTTCGGCCGCCGTCTCGATTGCCCGCTCTACGTTGCCGGAGGTGTCGATGCGCAGCGAGGCGTCCGTGAGGTCGTGGTCTGCCGCCCAGCCTTCGAGGAAGGCCCGTCCCTCCGATTCCTCTTCGGGGCTATTGACGGCGTGCAAGAGCGTGATTTCCGAGCCGTACTCTACGCGGAGCAGTTTCGCGACGGCCGCAGACAGGTCCGAGTCGGGCCCGCCGGCGGTCGGCACGAGGAGCTTCGAGGGGTCGAGGCCGCGGTCTTTGAGCACGAGGAAGTCACACGGGATGTCCTCGGTCAGTTCGTCGAGAGCACCCTCCGCGCGGCCGGGAGAGCCGTGGGCGTCCTCGCCCCAGCCCATGACGACGAGGTCGGCCTCGTGCGTTTTCGCGGCGTCGAAGATTTCCTCGAACGAGCGATGCGAGAGGATGGTGTGGGTGTCTACGTCTACGCCAAACGTGGTCGCGTCTTCCCGAGCGCGTTCGAGCAGCGTGGAGGATTCTGCGTCCAACTGGTCCTTGTAGGCCGCTGCGCCTGCGAGCGCTGTCTGGTCGGGAACCGTGATGATGTGGATGGCGTCTACGGTGCCACCGTTCTGTTTCGCAATCGCGCTCCCGAGGGTGATGAGGTCCTTCTCGCTTTTCGGGTTCGCGAGGGGAACCATGACGCGGTAGGAGCCGCCGTCGGGCTGGACTGCGCCGGCGGCGGAGACGGCGGGTTCCGGCATCACGTCGGACCGGTTCAGGATGTACTGGCTCAAGATGCCCTGTTTTTCCGTCCGCGACCGGGCGTAGAAGATGTACCAGAGGGCGGCGAAGGCGACGAACCCGAGGCTGAGAACGACGACGAACGGTTCGATGAACGCCACGAGTGCGAACGAGATGACCGCCCCGAGAATCGGGACAATCGGGTAGAACGGAACCCGGTAATCCGGCTGGTAGTCCGCTGGATTCGCCTCGCGCATCACGATGAGCGCGATATTGAGCAGGCCGTAGATGATGAGGTGGAGCGTACTCCCGGCCGTCGAGAGCGTCTCTAGGTCGCCAAAGAGGATGAACAGCAAGATGAACGCGCCCGTGAGGCCGATGGCCCGATAGGGCGTCCCAAAGCGCGGGTGAATCGTGTTCAGTTCCTCGGAGACGATCTTGTCTCGCCCCATGGCGAAGTTGATGCGCGAGGACGCGAGAATCGAGGCGTTCGCGCTCGACGCGGTGGCGAGCAACCCGCCAAAGAGGAGGGCGATTGCGCCGATTGGGCCGAGGAGGATTCGCGCCACGTCCACGACCGCCGTGTCGTTGCCCGCGACCACGCTGTTCGGCACGGCGGCAAGCACGACGAGCAGGACGAGCGCGTAGATGGCGGTCACGAGGAGGACGCTCCCGATGACTGCGCGAGGGAGGTTGCGTCCGGGGTCTTTGATTTCCTCTGCGACCGACGTAATCTGGACGAATCCGAGGTAGGAGACGAAGATGATGCCCGTCACCGGCAGGAGCGCCCCGTAGCCGTCGGGGGCGAACGGTCGAAGCGAAGAGAGGTCTGCCTGAAGTGCGCCAAAGAGTGTGAACACGGTGAGGATGGCGACGAGCGTGATGACGATGATGTTCTGGAGACGACCCGTCTCCTTCGCGCCGACGTAGTTGATGAGCGTGAACAGCGCCGCCCCGACGAGGGCGATAATCTTCGCCGACGTGAGCGCCAGTGGCCCGATGGTAAACGAGGGAACGTCTACGAACACGGCGACGTACTGGCCGAAGCCGAACATGTAGAACGCGGAGGCGAAGGCCAGTCCCATCCAGTTCGCCCAGCCAGCGACGCTGCCAAAGAGGGGGCCGAGGGCGTGGTTGACGTAGTAGTACGCCCCGCCGGCTTTCGGCATGGCGGTGCCGAGTTCGCTAGCCGAGAGCGCCGTGAGCAGGGCGATACCGCCGCCGAGGACGAACGCGCCTGCTGCGAGTGGCCCGGCAGACTCGACGGCCACGCCGGGCAGCACGAAGATGCCGGCCCCAATCATCGTCCCCACGCCGATGGTCAGCGCGGCGAGCGGGCCGAGGTCTTTCGCGAGTTCTTCGTCGCTCATTCGTCAGGCGCGTCCGGCAAGACGACCACCGGCCGGTCGGTTTCGGTCACGAGCGACAGTGCGACGTCACCGGTGAGGAGTCGAACCCACCGGCTGCCACCCCGTGGCGAGAACGCGATTGAACTGGCGTCGACGTCGGCGGCGGCAGCGAAAATCGTGTCCGCAATGTCCGTGCCGTAGCGCAGATCGGTTTCGACGGTGGCATCCGCGAGGGTGTCCTGGACGACGTCGAAAATCTTCGTCGCGCCTTCCTGGCGCTGTTCGACCGAGGCCTTGTCGGGTGCGCCACCGGCTTTTTCGATGACGTGGAGTGCGACGACGCGACTCTCGGCGTCCAAATACGGAGCGAGTGCCAAACAGGTCGTCCGCGCATCGTCCTCGTCAGCGACCGGGACGACGACGCACTCGAAGATGGACTTACCCATCGACGAACCCCCCTGTCTGTGTTCGTTCGATTACCTGATTGTCGAGTGACCCGTTGCTGGCGAGCGATTGGTTCATGATAGGAGCAGACAGACTACTCGAACTTAACTGGTCGGTGTCGGCGGTCACTTCGTGAGCAAATTGCACGGTGAGCGACCCTGAGGAATAGAAATGAACTTACCTGCGCCAACGAAATACGACAAGCATGAAGAGTCTCGCTCGTGAGGGGTGTCGATGCGAGTAATCGTCGTCGGGGCCGGAGAGGTCGGTTCGAGCATCGCTGCGAGCCTCGCAGACAGCCACGAAGTCGTCGTCATCGATATCGACCGCGACCGCGTGGAGGCGCTCACGTACTCACTCGACGTGCTCGCCATCGAGGGTGACGGAGCCGACCTCTCGACCCTGCGAGAGGCGAATATCGAACAGACCGACATGGTCATCGCCAGCACGGACGACGACGAAACGAACATCGTGACGTGTGGGACGGTAAAGACGATCAGCGACGCGTTCACCATCGCCCGGGTCAAGAACACGAAGTATCTCACGACCTGGCAGAACAAGCAGGGCGCGTTCGGCGTCGATTTCCTCGTCTGTACAGACCTCCTGACCGCGGAGAGCATCGTCCGCGTCGTGGGCCTTCCCGCGACCCAGGACGTAGACGCCTTCGCCGGCGGGAACGTCCTCATGGCGCAGTTCGGGGTGAACGAACAGAGTCCCGTCGCGGGACAGACGATTCGGGACGCGGACCGCTTCGATTCGCTCACCTTCGCCGCAATCCTCCGCGGTGACGACGTGGTCATCCCCCGCGGGGAAACGGTCATCGAAAACGGTGACCAGGTTATCGTCATCGGCAGCCCCGATAGCGTCCGCGGGTTCGCGATGGAACTCGCCCCCGGACAGGGGGGCAACGGACAGGACGTGGTCATCATCGGCGGCAGTGAAATCGCCTTCCAGACCGCCCGCCTGCTCGAAGCCCGCGGATTCCACCCACGGCTCATCGAGGACCGAGAAGCACGCGCTCGTGACCTCGCAGAGAAACTCCCGAACACCACCGTGATGGAGTCTGACCCGACAGATATCGAATTCCTCACGCGTGAGATGGTGGGGCAGGCAGACATCGTCATCGCCGGACTCGACTCAGACGAGCGGAATTTGCTCGCCTCGTTGCTCGCAAAGCGCCTCGGGGCGAAGCGCACCGTCGCCATCGTCGATGCGGGCGAGTACGTAGACCTGTTCGAGGCCGTCGGCGTGGACGTGGCCGTGAACCCCCGGGAGGCGACCGCAGAGGAGATTACGCGCTTTACTCGCGACGAGCAGGCAGAGAACGTCGCACTCATCGAATCCGACCGTGCGGAGGTTCTCGAATTCGAAATCAACGCAGACAGCATCCTCGCGAACCGGCCGATTCAGGAGTCAGTCAAGGAACTTCCAGAGGGTGTCGTTATTGGCGCGGTCACCCGGGGCAACCAGATGATCACTCCACGCGGTGACACCGTCATCGAAGTGAACGACCACGTCGTGATGTTCGTCGACCACGACGCAATCGATGCCGTGACCGCCAACGTATGAACGTGCGAGTGCACTGGCGGACGAGCGTCAGTCTCACCGGGACGGTCATCAAGTACCTCTCGGTTGCGCTGCTGTTGCCGCTGTTCGTCGCACTCGTAGATGGCGTAGACATCGAGACGTTCGTCATCACCATCGCCATCACCCTCGTCGTCGGAACCGCACTGGAACGGGTCGAACGCGACGACGAACTCGGCTTCCGCGAGGGATTCCTGATGGTCGCGCTGACGTGGTTCGGCGTGGCCGTCATTGGGACGATTCCGTACATCATTTCGGGGTACGGCACGGCGTCCATGCTCGCGAACCCGGTCAACGCGCTGTTCGAGTCGATGAGCGGCTTCACGACGACGGGCGCGACGGTGATGGGTGATTTCACCATCCACTCGCGAGCCGTGCTCATCTGGCGACAGCTCACCCAGTGGCTCGGTGGGATGGGTATCGTCGTCCTCGCCGTGGCGATTCTCCCCGAACTCTCGGTCGGTGGCGCACAGCTCATGGATGCGGAGGCCCCCGGACCGGGACTCGAAAAGCTGACGCCGCGCATTGCGGAGACGGCGCGGGCACTCTGGGGGGCCTATCTCGGCTTCACCATCCTCGAAATACTGTTGCTCTACGGCCTCCACCTGGGCGGGTTAGCGCCGAATATGCACATCTACAACGCCGTCGCCCACGCGCTCACCACGTTGCCAACGGGTGGGTTCTCACCTGAGGCGCGCAGCATCGAGGCCTTCTCTGCGGCCGTCCAGTGGGTCATCATCCCGTTCATGGTCGTCGCGGGGACCAACTTCGCGCTGTTCTGGCACGTCCTTACAGGGCAACCAAAGCGTCTCGTCACCGACAGCGAGTTTCGCGCCTACCTCGGCGTCATGGGCGTCCTCTCGGCGATGGTTGCGGGGCTGCTGTTCACGGGTGCTGGCATCGAAACCATCACCGGACAGGTGCCGCCAATCATCACTGAGGCCGAAGACTCGCTGCGACACGCGACGTTTCAGGTCGTGTCTATTGTGACCACCACCGGGTATGCCTCCATGGACTTCAACTCGTGGAGCGCCCCGGCACAGTACCTCCTGCTGTTCGCCATGTTCATCGGCGGCAGTGCAGGGTCCACCGGTGGGGCCGTGAAAATCGTCCGCTGGCTCGTCATCCTCAAATCGCTGCGCCGCGAGCTGTTCACGACCGTTCACCCGGAGGCAATCTCGCCGGTCAGACTCGGCGGTCTGGCGGTGGACGAACGGGCCATCCGCGGCATCTACGCCTTCACGCTGCTCTACGTGCTCATCTTCTTCCTGGGTGTGTTGTTCGTCCTCGTGGACATGACGCGCGTCCAGTCCTCGCTCTCCGTGCTCGAAGTGATGAGCGCCGTCGCCGCGACGCTCGGGAACGTCGGGCCGGGATTCGGTGCAGTCGGGCCGATGAACAATTACCTCGTGTTCACCCAGGAGAGCAAACTGCTAATGGTGTTCCTGATGTGGGTGGGCAGACTGGAAATCTTCCCCGTGCTGGTGTTGCTCACGTCGGCGTACTGGCGGCGGTGAAAACGAAAAAGTGGGGACCAACCCAGTCCAACCCCCCAGTTGGACTCCATGAGGCGCCTCGCGGTGAGGCGCGGTGGGCGCTATGAAGGTCGTGGCAAAAACCTCTTTGGCCACACGTCAGGGATTGAGACCATAGATGGCCGCCCGTGCGAACACGAGAATCGGGATGATTTCGAGGCGACCCACCCACATGTTGAGGATGAGCATTCCCTCTGCCAGCGAAGGCATCGAAGGCGTCGTGATGCCCGTCGAAAGCCCGACGTTACCCTGTGCGCTCGCCACCTCGAACAGCGCGTCGGCGTAGCTGAAGTCGGGGCCGGCGAGGTTAGCGAGCAGGACGCTCCCGACGATGAGGAGGATGAGCCACAGGATGGTGACGATGGCGGCCTCCGCGAACTCGCGTTCCATCTCGGTTCGATTGAGCGTGCGACCGTCCATCTTGAGCGTGATGACGGCGTTTTCCGGCAGGAACACGCGCTTGAACTGCCAGCGGATGCCCCGGCCGATGGTGTATCCACGGATGATTTTGATGCCGCCGACGGTGCTGCCCGCCGCGCCGCCCATCGTCATCGCCCCCGAGAGAATGACCTTCCCGCCAGCGGTCCACGTCCCGATGGGGGCAGACTGGAACCCAGTACAGGTGAGGGCGCTGATGAACTGGAACGTCGAATCGCGAAACGAGAGCGCAGGCGCGAGCGTCGCCAGATTCTGGAGCGTGAGCGCGACGACGCCGAGACCAAAGAGGATGAACAACCAGCGAGTCTGGAGGTCGTCGAAGAAATGGCGTGGGTCGCGGTCTCGAAGTACGATGTAGTGGATAGGAAATGCGATGGCTCCAATCGTCATCACCGGGAGGAGGACGACTTCGATGAGCGGCGAGTTGTAGGTGGCAATCGAGTTGTCCGTGACGGAGAACCCGCCCGTCGAGAGTGCCGTCATGGCGTGGTTGATTGCCTGCCAGAGTACTTCGCTCGTCGGAAGTGTCGCGCCGTAGGCAGACGCGCGGATGGCCGCGAAAAGCGCCGCAATCGAGAGTAGCGTGTAGCCGAGGAACATTTTCCAGACGGTGCGCACCGTGGAGACGACGCTCGGGTGAATCTTCTCCTCGCGTGTCTCGCTCTGGTAAAGCGCATAACTGCCGCTGCCGGGCCGGGCGAGGATGGAGACGGTGAGGACGATGACGCCTACGCCACCGACCCACTGCATGAGCGAGCGCCACCAGAGCAACGCCCGCGGCATGGTCGGTTCGTGAACCGCCATCGTGAGACCGCTGCCCGTCCACCCGCTCATCGATTCGAAGAAGGCGTGCAGCGGCGACCGGAAGTAGAACAGACTGGACCCGTAGTCGACCCCCGCCGGGACGTACGCCGCGGCGACGGCCGGCGGAACCAGATAGGCGGCAAACAGGAACGGCAGCGCCCCAAAGAGTGCCGTCGAGAACCAGCCAGCGGCGGCGATGACCATGCCGTGTTTCATGCGCGGGGCTGGCGCATCGTCGAACGATTTGCGGGCGAGGCCGCCGACGCCCGCCGTGAGCCCGGCAGCGAGAACGAACGCGCCGGCGACGTAGAACTCGGTGAACGCGAGGGCGACGCCCGCAGAGAGGGCGAGTAGCGCGGCTTCCATCAACAGGAGCGCGCCGACGTCGCGGAAGATGATGGCGAGGTCGGTCGGGAAAACTCCCTCGCGCGTCCGTGTCGCCATCGCTTAGTGGTCCTCAAAGTGGCCGAAGATGTCCGTCACGTCGGGCGTCGCGCCAGCGCCGGAGTAGACGATGAGCAGGTCGCCCGCTTCGATTCGCGTCTTGCCGCGAGGTGTAATCGGTTCCCCGTCGCCGTTTCGCTCTACTGCAACGATGAGGATATCGTCGGAGATGAGCCCCTCGCCGGCCGCTTCTTGAAGGGTTTTTCCGGCGATTCGAGCGTCTTCGGTCACAGAGATTTCGAACACCTCCGCCTGCTCGCCGACGTGCATGTAATCCACGATAGCCGGGCGTTTGACCGCCCGATAGAGGTACTCGGCGATGAGTCGCTGTGGATTCTCCATCGTGTTCACGCCGATCTGCTTGAAGATGTTCATGTGCTCTGGGTTGTGGACGACAGAGACGATTGCAGGAACCTCGAGTTCCTTCGCGAGAAGGCTCACCATGATGTTGACTGCGTCCTGGTCGGTCGTGCAGATGAAGGCGTCTGCGCGAGCCGCGCCCGCATCTTCGAGCGTGTCCTTGACCGTGGCGTCGTCGTGGATGACGAGACAGTCGTACTCCGCGGCCACGAGTTCCGCCTTCGCCTCGTCGCGTTCGACGACGACCACCTCGTTTCCGCCAGCCGTCGCAATCTCGATGAGTGGAAGGCCGATAGAACCGGCACCGACGATGACGATGTACATGTGAACTGGAGTTCTCCGTTGGCTATTGAAAGTGTGACGTTCCTAGATTTGCGTGACCCAGGCCGTGTAGTCGTCCGGCTGTTCGTAGACGGTACAGAAGGCGTCGTCTACGAACTCCGCAACGCGCTCGGGGTCGGTACGAGCCGCGATACGGACGTTTGCCCCTTCTGCGTCCTCCGGGCGGGTGAGGTCGTCGATAGTAAACGCGTCGTACGATTCGAGGAGGGATTTCAGTCGGTCGAGTTCGTCCTCGGTACAGTCGAGGTTGAGCGTGCCGTCTGCGTACTGCAACCAAGGCGTGAGTTCGTCGCCCGTTATCGCGGCTTCGATGGTCAAAAAGGCGCTGTCGCGTGTCTGGTGGGCAGCGATTGCATCGACGAAGAGGTCCCGTCGCCCGCTAGCCGTGTCGGCGGCGAATCGCGTCATGCGGACGAATTCGTCTCGGAGTGGTAAAAACGGGACGGCCACGGGCGAACCTTCGCCCGTTTCCATACGCCTTTTAGGGCTGGCCCCAAATCGTCGGCTATGAGTCAGCCGCACATCCTGCTGCTCGGCGCACCCGGCGCTGGTAAAGGCACACAGAGCAGTCGCATCGTCGAGGCGTACGACGTCGAGCACGTCACGACTGGTGACGCCCTGCGCGCCAACAAGGACATGGAGACTGAGTACGGGACGCCCCGCTCGTTCATGGAAGCCGGCGAACTCGTCCCCGACCCCGTTGTCAACGCCATCGTCGAAGAGGCGCTCACGAGCGCAGACGGCTACGTCCTCGACGGCTACCCACGCAACGTAGACCAGGCCGAAGAACTCGACGACATGACCGACTTGGACCTCGTCGCCTACCTCAAGGTAGACGAAGAGGAACTCGTCGAACGCCTCACCGGCCGCCGCGTCTGCAGCGAGTGTGGGACGAACTTCCACGTGAAGTTCAACCAGCCAGAAGTCGAGGGGGTCTGTGACGAGTGCGGTGGAGACCTCATCCAGCGCGACGACGACACCGAAGAGACCGTCCGCGAGCGGCTACGCGTCTTCCGTGAGAACACGGAACCGGTCATCGAATTCTACCGCAAGCGCGGCCAGCTCGTCGAAATCGACGGCGAAGGGACGCCCGACGAGGTCTGGGCGGACCTGAACGCGGCCATCGAGAACGCTCAGTAAGCGACTTTTCTGCTGGTTTTTGGTCCCTACGCCCTCGCACGGAGAGTAAAAGGTTGATTAACGGCTAGTGCCAAGAGAGGTCAATGGCACGGACAGCGGAAAAAGTCACCACACTCGTCAAACAAGACGGGTCGATGGCCGACGCACTCGAAGTCGTCCTCGAAACCGCCGAGAACGGCGATGGCTCCGTCACCTGGGGCGACGTCAAAGGCGAGATTACGAGCGGCGAGTGGGGTCGGCTCATCGAGAAGGGCATCCTCGTGGAGGGTGACGGCGAAGGCTTCGTCGTCAACAACCCTGACGAGGTTCGGAAGGCGCTCGACGATTCGACCGGCGGGACGCGAAGTCGGTCGAAGAAGTCGTCGAAGACGGACAGCGACACCGATTCGAGCTGGTCGCAGTACGACAAGGCGGCGGCACTGCTCACCGTGGGCCTGTTCGCGGGCTACTCCTACGGCCCGGTCCGGGACATCATCGGCGAGACGATGAACGCCCTGCTCGGCCCACTCGAATCGATGCTGCCCTTCTACGTCGTCGTGATGGTGCTCGCCCTGTTTACCGGTCTCTACTCGACGCTCCTGCAAGCGAACCTGATGGACATGGACAAGATGGGCGAATACCAGGCCGCGATGAAGGAGATTCAGGAACGGCGCAAGGCCGCCCAGGAGCGCGGCGACGACGCCGAGCTCGAACGCATCCAGCAAGAGCAGATGGACGCCATGGGCGACAACCTCGGCATGTTTAAAGAGCAGTTCCGCCCGATGGTCTGGATTATGCTCCTGACCATCCCGGTGTTCCTCTGGATGTACTGGAAGCTGCTCACGGCTCCTGGCTCAATTACGCCCGCCGAGATTACGCTCCCGCTCATCGGGACCGTCGGCTGGCAAGAGGGGGTCCTCGGCCCACTGCAGGCGTGGATTCTCTGGTACTTCGTCTGCTCTGTGAGCTTCACCCAGATTATCCGCAAGTCGCTCAACATCCAGACGACGCCGACGTAACGAACTTCTTTTTACGCTCTCGGACGGAGGGTGTATATGCTAATCACCGTCTCCGGACCCGCCGGAAGCGGCAAGAGTACCACCGCGAAGGCGCTCGCCGAGGCCCTCGGCTACGAGCACATCAGCGGTGGCGACCTCTTTCGCTCCCTCGCCGACGAACGCGGCCTGACACCGCTCGAACTGAACAAACTCGCAGAAGAAGACGAGCAAATCGACCGCGACTTAGACCGCAAACTCCGCGACATCGCGCGAGATAGCGACAACGTCGTCCTCGAATCCCGCCTCGCAGGCTGGCTCGCTGGCGAGTACGCGGACCTCAGACTCTGGCTCGACGCACCCCTTCACGTCAGAGCCGCGCGGATCGCAGACCGCGAAGGCAAGACCGTAGAGCAGGCGCGAAAGGAGACGCGTGCCCGGTCGAGCAGCGAGGCCCAGCGCTACCAGGAGTACTACGGCATCGACATCAACAACCTCTCAATCTACGACCTGAACGTCAACACGGCGCGCTGGAGTCCCGAGAGCGCGCTCGCCATCGTCCGAACTGCCGCAGAGGAGTACACGGCAGAGGAGGACGAGGGGACGGTCGAGATAACCATCGACTACACGTTCTAATGGACGAACGCGGCCCACCCGAGGACAGACGCCCGCTCGACCGACTCCAGTTCGGGGTCATCAACCTCGACAAACAGCCCGGCCCCTCCGCCCACCAGGTGACCGGTTGGGTCCGCGACCTGGCCGGAGTCGAACAGGCCGCCCACTCCGGGACGCTCGACCCGAAGGTTACGGGCTGTCTCCCGATTCTGCTCGGCGACGCCACCCGGATGGCGCAGGTGTTTCTGGAGGGCGAAAAGGAGTACGTCGCCGTCCTGGAACTTCACGGCCGCGCTCCCGCGGACCTCGAAACCACCGTTGAAGAGTTCGTCGGCCCGATTTTCCAGAAACCGCCGCGAAAGAGTGCCGTCCGGCGCAAACTCCGCGTCCGGGAAATCTACGACATCGACGTGCTCGAAGTGACCGACCGCCAAGCCCTGCTCCGCATCAGTTGCGAGAGTGGGACGTACATCCGGAAGCTGTGTCACGACATCGGCCTCGCGCTCGGGACGGGCGGGCACATGGGCCACCTCCGACGGACGGCCACGACGCCGTTCGACGATTCGACGATGGTCACCCTCCACGACTTCGCCGACGCCCTCGAATTCGCCAAACAAGGCGACGAAAGTTGGCTCGGTGACATCGTCCTGCCCGCAGAACGCGCCCTCACGCACCTTCCGAAAATCACCATCGCCCCGAGTGCGGCCGAACAGGTCGCAAACGGCGCACAGGTGTACGCCCCCGGCGTCATCTCCGTCGAGGGCGTCGCAGACGGCGACGAGGCGGACCGACCACTCGTGGCCTGCTACACGCCCGATGGTGCGGTGGTCTGCCTCGGCAGACTGGTCGGTGCGCCGTCTCGTGAGCGCGGCTGTGTGGTCTCCTTAGAGCGTGTGCTCGTCTGAGAGAATTCGACCGAAGCGAAGGGCTTAATGCCCACTCTCTCATCTGCCGATATGCGGGACCGTGGGGTAGCCTGGTATCCTCTGCGGATGGGGTCCGTAGGACCTGAGTTCGAATCTCAGCGGTCCCACCTAACTTCTGTCGCGAACAACTCCGACGAGCACCGCGTAGCGTGTGCGAGTCACGGCGTGAGCGACTGATTAGTGGATGAAGCTTGAGATTCATCTCAGCGTTTCACGCGAGCGTCAGTGAGCGTGAAGCACGTTGCGACCGGAGGGAGCAACGGCGGTCCCACATTAATTCTGCTGGCGCTCACTTTCGAGCGCCAACTGATTTGTGGAACGAGCCTTGGCGTCTTGCGCGAGCGGTAGCGAGCGCAAGGCATGTTGCGAACGCAGTGAGCAACAGCGGTCCGCACGAACAGAGTGAGTGCGGATTTCGTCACGACCTTCGGGAGTGACGGTGGTTTGCTGAGCGGAGCGAAGCAAACGAAGGAGCGACTGATTGGTGGATGGAGCTGAGATTCATCTCAGCGTTTCACGCGAGCGGTAGCGAGCGCAGGATAGGGAGCGACTGGATTCCACGCGAGCAAAAATGAAGACGCAGTTTCACCCACCTTGCACCAGCAAGCGAGACTGTCTCGGAACTTGCACTCGCAAGCAAGAACGCTTCTCCGGCCCGGAATTACCACTTTCACGGCCCAAGAGAAAATAAGTGAGACTGACGTAAGCATGGGTATGGGGTTGATGAAATTCCTTAACTCGAACAGCGCCAAGCGACTCAGCACGGTTTCGATGCTGGTCGAGGCGGCCATGGCGTTTAAGCGGGGGGAACCGAAAGTCGCCGCTATGCTCATCGGTGCGGCCACGCTCTCCATGCGGTGGAGTGCGGTGGGGCTAGCCGGTGAAGCACTGGTGCGACTGTACCGTCGCAAACGACCTGTGGTCTGATACCAGAAAACTATGTCCGACGACAAATCCGAAACGAAGGCAGAAGCAGAAGAGAAGCAGCGTGAAGCCCGCAAAGAGCACGAAAAAGAGCGAAAGCAGGAGAAGCTCGAACGCGAGGACCAACAGCGCGAGCAGGAAGCCGAGAAAGCGGAGAATCCGGACAACCACCGCGACGGCGAGCCGTTCCAGAGCTAATCTGGGAAGCGGCCACGCGGTTTCGACGACGCGGTTCGTTTTTCAGCAGTTTAGAGTAATCCAGCGACGACGAGCAGTGCGAACGCGACGATACCGGCGGTGAAGAACAGCGGGAGGTTCTGTTCGACGGCCACCTTGGCGGTCACGCTGCCGAGTTCCCGGCGGAGGCGGCGGAGGCCGACCTGGAGGAGGCCGGCGAGAATCAGCCAGAGGACGACCATCGAGACGACGAGGTGGCCCCGTCCTGTCGTGGCAAGACCCTCGAAGGTGTAGAAGGTGCCGGCGAGGTGGCCGCCGGTGATGAGCAAGAGGAGAATCGACGCGGTGGTAATCGTGGTGAAGCGGCCGGCGATCCACTTCAGGCCGTCGGTGCTCATCTGTCCGGCGCGAGCGGCGGGGAGGACGATGCCGACGAAGAAGAGCGTCCCGCCGACCCAGAGGCCGGCGAAGAGCATGTGAAAGACGGCCATTGTCGTATCGATGAGTGACATACTGGAGTCATGGCACCGGGGCGTCCAAATGGTTCCGGTCTGGTCGTCGGGTCAGGCGGCGGCCCAGGCGGTGCCGGTGTCGGTTTCGACCACGACGCCAGCGCCGCGCCACTCCTCGCAGACGGCGGGCAGGCCCTCGGTTATCGTGGGATATCGAGGCGTCCACCCAGTTGCGTCGTGGAATCGGGTCGCGCTGGTTGGCATCGGTTGGGTGAGAAAGCGCACGACGTCGCCGCCGGCGACCAGTCGGCCGAGCAGCGGCGGGATGTGTCGTGGTTCAGGTGCGCCGAGGGCGAGGGCGAACGTCCCGAGGTAGTGGGCCATGCTGACGGGCGCGTCGTCTACGATGTGATAGCGTCCCGCGACGCCGGTTTCCATCGCGGTGACGAACGCGGTACTCGCGTCTGCGACGTGAATGTGGCTCATTCGGGCGTCGCCGCGGCCGATAATCGGCATCCGTCGGGCGAGCAAGCCACGGGCGATGGCCTGTGTCTGGGCACTGTCCGCAGAATAGAACCAGCCACAGCGCAACAGCGTGGTGTCGAACCCGTGGGTCGTCCCCGCCGCGGTCACGATGTGTTCTGCGTCGAGGGCGGACGCCGTCGTGCGGTCGGGGTGTGGCGTCGAGTCCTCGTCGAAGTCGCTCCCGTCCGGTTGGCGGGCGACCCAGACGATGCTCTGCTGGATGAACTGGGAAACGCCAGCTTCGACGGCGACCTCAGTGAGATTTCGGGTTCCCTCGCGTCGGACGCGGTCGTTGAGCCGCCACTCGGTGCGTCGTGGTCGCGCAGAGGTTGGAATGGCCGTCGCGGCGTTGATGACGACATCCGCACCCGTCGCGGCGGCGGACAGCGACTCCCGGTCGAGCACGTCGCCGTATCGCGCCGTTCCACCGGCACGTCTGACACTCCACGCCCCGTCCCGGTCGCGGGCGAGGCCTATGACCTCGTGGCCGCGCTCCACGCAGTCTGCGACGAGACGGCGACCGAGAACACCTGTCGCGCCAGCGATGAGCACGCGCATAGGAGACCTACGTCAACCGGGAAGAAAAAGGACGCTTAGTCGCGCTTCGCGCCGGGATTGGTGACCGCACCGTTGGCCGCCGAGTCGAACAGTTGGCCGTACTTCGCGAGGACGCCAGAATCGTAGGCGGGCGCGGGGGCCTCCCAGTCGTCGAGGCGGGCGGCGAGTTCCGCGTCCGTAAGGTCCACTTCGAGGGTTCGTTCGGGGATGTCCACCGTGACGATGTCGCCGTCTTCGAGTGCCGCGATTGGCCCGCCGACGAACGCCTCGGGGGCGACGTGGCCAATCATGGGGCCGCGCGTCCCGCCCGAGAACCGACCGTCAGTGAGGAGGGCGACGTCGTCTTCGTGGCCCGCGCCGACGACGGCGGCGGTGACGCCGAGCATCTCACGCATGCCAGGGCCGCCGCGCGGCCCTCGTTTCTGATGACGATGACGTCGCCCGACTCGATGTGGCCCTCCTGGACGTAGGCCATCGCGTCTTCTTCGTTTTCGAAGATACGCGCAGGGCCCTCGTGGTGGAACTTGTCGTCGCCAGTCACTTTGAGGACGGCTCCGTCGGGAGCGAGATTGCCCTTGAGAATCTTGATGGCTCCCTCTGCCTGCTTTGGTTCTTCGACGGTGTAGAGGAAATCGGCCTCGATGTCCTCGTCTGCGGGCAGGTCGAGCTGTTCCAATTCCTCGGCGATGGTGCGGCCGGTGACGGTCATGGCGTCACCATGGATGAGACCCGCTTCCAACAGGCGACGGATGACCACCGGGACGCCCCCAATCTCGTGGAGGTCGTTCATGACGCTCGTGCCGCCGGGTTGGAGGTCGGCGATTTTCGGCGTGCGTCGGGAAATTTCGTCGAAGTCGTCGATGGAGAGGTCGATGCCCGCTTCTGCGGCCATCGCCAGCAGGTGGAGCACCCCATTCGTCGAACCGCCAATCGCCGTCTGGACGGCGATGGCGTTCTCGAAGGATTCCCGGGTGAGAATGTCGGAGGGGCGACGTTCCTCGCGGATGACTTCGACGGCGAGTTCGCCGGCGCGGCGGGCCACGTCGTAGCGTTCGTCGTGTTCTGCTGGAGCGCTCGCGCTTCCGAGGGGAGCGAGGCCGATGGCTTCGCTGATGGAGGCCATCGTGTTCGCCGTGAACATCCCGCCGCAGGACCCCGCGCCGGGGCAGGCGTGGCGTTCTAAGTCGTCCAGTTCTTCCGCGCTCATGTCGCCGCTTGCGTACGCGCCGACGCCCTCGAACACCTGCACGATGGTCACGTCGCGGCCGTTGTGCTGGCCGGGCATAATCGAACCGCCGTAGAGGAAGACGCTCGGCAGGTCCGTGCGGATTGCCGCCATCATCATTCCCGGCAGGTTCTTATCACAGCCAGCGACGGTCACGAGGCCGTCCAGACGCTCGCCGAAGGCGACGAGTTCGACGCTGTCGGCGATGACCTCCCGCGAGATGAGCGACGCCTTCATCCCCTCGGTGCCCATCGAGATGGCGTCTGAAATGGTGATGGTGCCGAATTCGATTGGCATCCCGCCCGCTTCGTCGACGCCTTCGATAGCTGAGGCGGCGACATCATCTAAGTGCACGTTACACGGGGTGATGTCGGCCGCGGGGTTCGCGACGCCGATCATCGGCGAGGCGAGGTCCTCGTCGTCGAACCCCATCGCCCGGAACATCGCTCGGTGCGGGGCGCGTTCTGGCCCTTCTGTCACGTCGCGAGAGGGAAGGCCCGCCGCCTTCTCCCGCTTTTCGGTGTGCTGTTGGCTCATACCCGGAGGTAGCCACGCGGATGCTTAAAAGGCCGCACGTGAACAGATGTTGCTGTATTATCGGAAGTTGCTGTCATATCGGAAAACAACAGAAAACCTTTGCCGGCGCACGCGGGAGTGAGGGGTGATGAAAGTCGCCGACTGGCCGGCCGCAGCCGTCGTCATCGCCGCCTACGAGGAAGCCGATTCAATCGGTCGCACGCTCGATTCCCTCGACGGGCAAGACGCCGAGGTCATCGTCGTGGTCGGCGGCGACGATGGAACCGACGACATCGCCACCGAGCATCCTGCTGTAGACCGCGTCCTTCCCGACGAGGAAGAAGACGGGCCGAGCGCGGCCCGCAATCAGGGCGCACGCGCGGCGGACGCGCCGGTCGTCTGTTTCACCGACGCCGACACCGTGGTCCCGAACCACTGGGTGGCGAAACACCGCCGTCACTACACGGACGACGACGTGGTTGGCGTCGGCGGCCCCCTGCGCCCGACGGAGGACAGCACGAAACATCGCGTGCTGTTCAAACTACTCACCGATTACTGGTATCGGGCGGCGTGGCCCGTGGGTTTCGTCCAGCAATCGGGCAACAACTGTTCGTACCGCCGGAGCGCGTTTCTCGACGCCGACGGGTTCGACGAGGAGATTCCGTTCATGGAGGACACGGAACTCTCCCTGCGAATGAAGCAATACGGCCGCGTCGTCTACGACAAGGAGTGTCCGGTGTACACCTCGACACGCCGGCAATCGGACCAGGGATACCTTGGCCTATTTCTCATCTACGCTCGGGGCTACCTCGATTACTTCGTCCTCGGGCGTCGCCCCGACGACGGCTATTTCAAGTAGGGAGTTGCCACTGCCGAAACCCCGATACGATACCGTCTCCACGTGACGGGTATGGTGCGAGTCACGACTGGGGGGCGTCTCCACTTTGGCTTTCAGAATCTCTCGCTCGCCCACGCCCGCCTCTACGGCGGCGTCGGCGTCACGCTTTCAGAGCCACGCGTGGTCGTCGAAGCCCACGCCGCAGACGACGTGGTCTGTGACCACCCGGTTGCGACTCGCTACGCGAGGGAGGCGGCGGCGGTTCTCGGCGTGCTAGGCGCACGCGTGATCGTCCACGAGGAACTGCCTCGCCACGTCGGCCTCGGAAGCGGAACGCAACTGGCGCTCGCCACGCTGCAGGCCGTCGCCGCGGCAAACGGGCAAGCTGTTTCAGTTAGAGACGTCGCCCCTCGCCTCGGCAGAGGTGGGCGAAGCGGCATCGGCGTCGCCGGCTTCGAATCGGGCGGGTTCGTCCTCGATGCGGGCCATCCGACCGAACGGTTCACCACAGACCGCCCGGCGGACGGCGAGTGGGACGTGCCCGCGGTGGCCGCCCACCACGAAATTCCGGCAGACTGGCGATTCGTCGTCGTGATACCCGACCTGCCCTCGGGGCGCAGCGGGGCGAACGAGGACGACAGCATCCGAACCGTCGTCGAGGACGCGGACCCGGGCATCGCAGACGACATCGCGGCAGTCGTCGCCCGACGCGTGCTCCCCGCGATGGCAGAAGGCGACTGGCGCACCTTCGGGGCGGCCGTGGCGACCATCAGCCGGCTCAACGGCGCGTGGTACGCAGATGAGCAGGGCGGCGTGTTCCGTCCGCCGCTCGGTGAAATCGTGAACCGATTGACGGTGAGCGGGGCAGTCTCAGGCGCGGGCCAATCGTCGTGGGGGCCGGCCGTGTTCGGCGTGACCGACCGCGCACACGCCCCGGCAGCCCGAGCGGCGGCCCGAGAGATATTAGACAGCGTCGGCGTGGGTGGGTCCGTGGTCGTGAGTGCGGGGCGGAACGCGGGAGCGACCGTTGAGACAGAGTAACACGTAAGCGGAAGGCCTGCATTTGCCCGGTATGAAGCGAATCCCCTTTGGCATCCCGCGACTGGACACCATCATCAACGGTGGCGCACCGGCCGGGAGCGTCGTCCTGCTGTCGGGCGAAGCGGGGGCGGGGGCGCGTGAGTTCATGTACACGAGCGCGGTCATGAACGCACTCGCACACGGCGACCCCGACCAGTTCGAACTCTACTACGGCGACTTGCAAGCCGAGGCGGCGTCCCCGGCAGAAGTACACTATCTCTCGTTCACCGCGGACGAAGCCCAGCTCACCCGCGAAATCGGGCTGACGATAGACGAAGAAATCGTAAACGGGAGCGTCGACGCAATCACATTCCACGACCTCTCGGACGAGTACTTCAACGAGAGTCAAGTCCCCCGCGAGTGGTACGCAGAACAGGCGCTGACCATCGACGACCTCGGGGCGTCACACGACACGGAAGGCGTGCTTACGGCGCTGTCTAACTGTCTCGACCAGGTGGCCACCGGCAATCTGGTCGTCATCGACTCGCTTACCGACCTCGTAAACGTCGTCACCGAGGAGCGCCCCTGGGCCGACGTCACGCTCATCTTGAAAGGCCTTCAGAAGGCAGCCTACCGCTGGCAGGGGCTGATTCTCCTCTCTATCAATCCCCAGACCATCGACTCCCAGTCGCACGAGCAACTGGTCGAAGCGACCGACGGGACGATGGAATTCACCTGGGAAACCGGCGGGTCCAGTCGGGCGCGGACGATGTTCGTAAAGCAGTTCCGTGGGGTGCTGCCGCGCATCGAGGCCGAAGACATCGTTCGCTTCGAGACGGACATCGGCGATGCTGGATTCGACATTAGCGACGTGCGGAAAATCCGGTAAAGTGGAAGGAACGTTTAAGGTGATTGTTCGAAAAGGTGTAACGAATGGAGGGTGAGGAGTCGAGAGACCTGTCTGTGAGCGTACCAGTTGCGCTCGACGAGTGGCTCTCTGAGAAATCGAGTGCGCTTGGTGTGACGCGTGAAGAGCTGTTGGTCCAGCTGGTGGCAGCGTATCGAGTTACTGACGAGACTGGACTGGCAGTGAGAGAGACCGCAGATGCGGTAGACGAGCAGCGACTCGAAGCCGTGGAGTCGTCGCTTTCTGCCGACTTCTCTCGCGACCTCGGCGCACTTTCGGACAAAGTAGATTCGTACATCGAGGACCTTCGCGGGCGGGTCATTCAGGTGAAAAAAGAGGTCGACACGAAAGCGGCCCGCGACCACACCCACGAGGAGTTCGCGTCACTCGAACGAGCCATCGGTGACCTGCACGACGAACTCGCGCAGGTCGAAGCGACGGTCGACGAGGTACGGCGCGACCGGGCAGAAGTGAGCGCCGCGGTGGAGGAACGCCTCGACGACCTCGAATCCAAACTCGAAACCGTCGCCCGGGTCACGCTCGACGTGCGCAGACAACTGCGGAGCGAGGCCGTCTCCGCAGAGCGCACCAAAATGCTCGCAGCCCTGCGAGAGCGTGCCCTCGAACACGACGTGCGGAAGGCGAAGTGCGCCGGGTGTGGCGCACCCGTCGATATCGCGCTCCTCAGCGACCCCACATGTCCCGGCTGTGGCTATCTCTTTACTGACGTCGAACCCGGTTCCTGGCTCATCCGGTCGCCGCGATTGGTCAACACCCATCCGGAACTCGAAGCGCCTCTAGAGGAGGAGAGCGAACTCGACGTGCTCTCTGCGGTCGTCGGCGAGGCGACCACTGACGGCGGTGACGAACGATGAGCGACGACGCCGACGAGGACGTGTTCGACCAACTCGCCGCAGAAACGTCCCACGAAGAACAGGACCCGTTTGCGGAACTCGACGGGGAGATGTTCACCAACGTCGAGGTCGCTCAGACCGAGGAGGCAGACCTGTGGGACGAACTCGACACCGGCCCGGAGTTCACGATTACAAATGAACCGGGTGAGCCCCAGGAGGCCGTCGTCCCGAAACAGAGCTTCTGCGAGCGGTGTGAGCACTTTACCGCGCCGCCGGGAGTCGGCTGTACCCACGAAGGGACGACCATCCTAGAGCAAGTCGATATGCGTCACTTTCGGGTGCGCGACTGCCCCATCGTCGAGGAACGTCGCGAGCTCGAAGCCGACCGCTAACGCTTTTTTACGGCGAGCGACAACGCCCGTCCATGCAATTCTGCGACGAGTGTGGCTCGATGATGCACGCAGACGGCAGCGAGATGGTGTGCAAGGGTTGTGGCGCTCGCGTCCCAAAGGACGAGGAGGCCGCGAAGAACTTCGTCAGCACCGAGAAGCAGACCTTCGACGACGTCATCGAGACGAGCGAGGAGGCGGCGGACGAGGGGAAGCCAACGGCCAAGGAGACCTGCGAGAAGTGCGGGCACGACCGGGCGTGGTACACCATCAAGCAGACCGGGTCTGCGGACGAACCGCCGACGCGCTTTTTCAAGTGCATGGAGTGTGGTCATCGGTGGCGAGGGTACAGTTAACGTCATCGTTTTCAGACAAAAACACCATACCGTCGCTCTGCCTCTGTAGAGGCATGAGTTCGAAACAGCGAGCGACCGTCCGAGATGTAATGTCGACGCCATTAGAGACGATTTCGAAGGACGCGACGGTGATGGAGGCCGCCCAACTGATGCGCAAGCGAGACATCAGCGCGCTGGTCGTCCAGACCACTCAGCGCGGAATTATCAGCAGCACAGACATTCTCGACGCGGTCGCTGAGGGTCGCGATATCAACTCGCTGCGCGTGACCGACGTGATGACGAAGAACGTAGAGACCGCAACCCCGGACCTCTACATGGAGGAAGTCGCGGCGATGATGACGACGTACGGCATCAAGCACCTCCCGGTCGTCGAGGACGACTACATCGGGATGGTCTCTTCGACGGACGTCACCGCCTACCTCTCGTAACGTCGCCGTGTGCGCGCCGATTCCCGACGAGGTATCGCCGAGTGCGAAAGGGATTTCCCCGCGAGTGTCCGAACCCCGAACGTGAGCACAGCCGAGCGACGAGTAGAGGTACATCCGGGCTGTGAGGCCGTCGTGGACTTCGACCCGGACATCACCTTCGAGTGCGTAGAGGAGTGTACGTGGTGTTGCACCCACGGCGTCCTGCTCTACGAACCCGACTTCTTCGAACTCGCGAAACACGCCGACCTGAACGAAACGACGACGACGTTCCGCGGGGAGAACTTCGTCAAGCGCGAGCAGAAAGACCGCGACGAACACGTAAACGAGGAGGGACAGGCCTGCTTTTTCCTGCGCGACGACGGCCTCTGTTCGCTGCATTTAGAACACGATTGGAAACCTGCGCGGTGTTCTGTGTTTCCGCTCCAGGTGACCGTCGAGGACGGCGACATTCACGTCTCCGTCAGGGAGTCGGCCCACGAACACTGCGAGGGTCTTGACGTGAGCGAGCGGAAGGTCATCGACAATTTAGACGCCTTCCTCCCGCAGGTGCTCTGGGAGCTTGACGATCCGGACACGCTGAAAGAACTTTGAGTTAGAACAGGAGTCTGGTTTCGAACCCAAGGACGACCGCGTAATTAGCGAGCGTGAGGCTCAGGTATGCGACCGCCGGGGGGAGGAGTGAGTCGCTCCATTCGTAGGTGTAGGCGGCGATAGCGAACACCGCGAGGTGCGTGAGCGTGAACAACCCTTCCGCGACAGAGTCGGTCGCGTTGATGCCCGGAACGAGGACGACTACGGCGAGAAACACGAGCGGCAGATACGCCAGGTAGCGAATCGAGGCGCGCTGCGTGCGCGCTGTGGCGTACAGCGCAACGCCGAATGCGAGCACGAACAGCAACGTCCCGACGAGTTTGCCGAGGTCGGGAGCCAGCGCAAAACCGCCGGTCGTACTCATCATCGCAACTCCGGTGAACACGGCGGTGAGGATGAAGGTCGCCGTTCCGTCGAACACCTGCCGGAGCGTTCCCTGCACGAGCACCTGACAAATCAAGACGAGCGTTGGGACGCCAATTACCACCGCTAACCCGAGTATCAGCAGTATCGGTGCAAGCGCCGCATCCGTGGCGTACGAGGTCTTGGTGAGTGTTCCGTACGGAACGCCGGTTTGCACGCCTACGAGTTTGGTGAGGGCGACGAGCGCAAGTGGGACAAATCCAGCGACCACGAACGCAGAGCGGTTGGTTCGGTCGGGGAGTCTGAACGCTACCGGAACGTCTCGAATCGACGCATACGCCGCGATGAACACGATGAGTCCCGCGAGGAAGATGAACCCAGAGGCAAAGCCACCGACCACTGGTACGGAGCCAAGCACCGAAGTGTGTGATTGTGCTATCGCCCGCAATCCCTGACGCCAGAGGTAGACCACGCCCAACATCGCGCCAACGAGACCGAGTTCAACGAGGACTCGCTGGAGTGCGCGGGGTGACAGCGACTGGAAGGACATACAACATGTTAGTATTCTAAGTATTTAACGTTGCACGTATGTCTGATTATCCGTGATGAAATCCGCCTCGAGAAAGAATGGAGTCGGGAGCGTTATGCAACGACGAGCCACGCGCCGAACACCGCGAATGCCCCGATGGAGGTGCTTACGACGGCGTGAATCCGCAACCGGTCGAGCAGCGCGTGGGCGTCGTCGGTGAGTTTCGCGACTTCGCCGACTTCCCCGCCGACCTCACACCGGGGCAGGAAGTCCATCGCGATGTGGAGGAAGATACCGGCGGCAAAGCCGAAGACTGCGGCATTGAGGGTCGCAGATTCGGGCAGGGCAAAGAGGCCAGAGAGGATGGCCGTGATGCCGACGCCCGCGGCAGGGAGCAGGATGACGGAGGTGGACTTGCCGTTCGTAGCGAGGCGGCGGGCGGCGGCGTAGCCAGCAGGCCCCTTGTGCGAGACGATAGCGAGGCCGAGCAGGAGTCCCAGTTCCGGAAGTGCGGCGTAGACGACGCCGATGATGAGTCCTGCGGTGAGCGAGTGGGCCGTCAGGTGGGCCGTCGTCGCGTCGAACGGCAGGTCGTAGTGGGCGAGGCGGTGGCCGACGGTGTGGGAGGCGAAGCCGAGGAGGATGCCCGCAGCGACGCCGAATCCGCCGATTTTTGGGTCGAAACCAAACGCCTGCGGAAGCAAGAAGACGGCAGCACTCGTGACCATCGCCCCCGCGGCGAGGCCGTAGCCCCACACGAGGCGACCGGCGTGTTTCGAGGCGGCGGCGCGCTTGCCCGGAATCGACGCGCCGGCCATGGCGACGAAGGCCACCCAGCCGATGGTGAGGACCTTCCAGAGCCCCGCGGTGACCGCAAGCCCGGAGAGAACGACGAACGCGAGAACGCCTGCGTACCCGACGAGGGGACGCGTGGCTGACTGAGACATGTTGTTAACGCAGAGAGTCGAATTAATAAATGCGTCGGTTCACCGAGTGGCCTGTTTCCAGACCGTGAGGTCGACGACCTGCCCGTTCAGGTCTTCGGGTGGGCATTCGAGGGCCACCCAGCGGAACATCGGAGCCACGTCAGCGGGGTCGCGGCCCGTACCCGTCAGATCCGTTTCGACCACGCCGGGGTCGACGATGCCGATGGGGTGGTCGAGTTCGGCGGCGAAGCCGTGGACGAGGGCCTCGGCCGTCGACTTCGAGATGGCGTAGGTTCCGTAGCCGGGTTTGAACTCCCGGGCGACAGAACCGGAGGGAACGAGGATTCGAGCCTCGGGAGCGAGATACGGGAGGGCTTCGACGACGGTGGTGAACACGCCGCGAGCGTTCGTCCGGAGATGGTCGTCGAAGGCGGCGTAGGACTCCTCGGCCAGTGGCGTGTGACCGGGGTCGCCGTGGTAGACGCCGGCGTTCGCCACCACGAGGTCGATGTCGCCGGTTATGCGCGCCGCAGTCTCCATCAGGAATTCCACGTCGAACTCGTCGCGCACGTCGGCCCGGTGGGTGGTGACGTCGCCTTCGAGGCCGTCGAGGTCGGTGGCGAGTTCGGCGAGCGCGTCTGCATCCCGGCCACAGCAGACGACGTGTGCTCCCTCGGCTGCAAATGTCCGGGCGACAGCACGCCCGATGCCACGGGTTGCCCCGGTGACGACCACGGTGTACTCCTTCATACCGATTCTTGTGAACCCGAAGATAAAGGCGATTTCCCTGTCTCGTTGGGGGCCTTCCTTATGGTGGTAGGACATGTAGATTATCCCATGAGTCCTTCCTCGCGACAATCTGTCGTCGTCATCGGTGGGGGTGTCGGCGGCCTCTCGACTGCGTGCTATCTCGCTGACGCCGACTTTTCGGTCACCGTTCTGGAGAAAAACGAGCAACTCGGCGGGCGTGCAAGCCGCCTCGAAGCAGACGGTTTTCGCTTCGATATGGGACCCTCGTGGTATCTCATGCCCGACGTCTTCGAGCGGTTCTTCCGGCACTTTGGCAAACTTCCCTCCGAGTACTACGAACTGGAGCGCCTCGACCCCCACTACCGGATTTTCTTCAAAGACGGCGACAAGATAGACATCACGCCCGACCACGAGCAGGTAAAAGAGGTGTTCGAGTCCTACGAGGAAGGCGCGGGCGCGAAACTCGAAGCGTACCTCGAAGAGAGCGAACGCAACTACGAGGTGGCGATGAACGAGTTCGTCTACAAGGACCGCCCACGCCTGCGCGACTGGGTGGACCCCTCGGTGCTGAAAGCCGCGCCAATCGGCCTCAACCTCATCGGGTCGATGCAGGGCCACGTCGAGGACTACTTCGAGAACCCGAAACTCCAGCAGATTATGCAGTACACGCTCGTGTTCCTCGGGGGGTCGCCGAAGAACACGCCCGCGCTCTACAACATGATGAGCCACGTCGATTTCAACCTCGGCGTGTACTACCCAGAGAGCGGCATCGGGGCCGTGATAGACGGCATGGTCGAACTCGCAGAAGAACTCGGCGTCAAATTCGTCACCGACTGCGAAGTGACCGAGGTCACCCGACGCCGCGAGGGATTCCTCGTCGAGACGACACAGGGCGAGTACCACCCCGACCTCGTGGTCTCTGACGCGGACTACGCCCACACCGAACAGGACCTCCTGCCGAAACACGAACGCCAGTACTCGAAGGAGTACTGGAACGAGCGCACGTACGCCCCCTCCGCGTTCTTGCTCTACCTCGGCGTCGAAGGCGACGTAGACGAATTGGCCCACCACACGCTCGTCCTCCCCGAAGACTGGGACCCGCACTTCGAGCAAATTTTCGACCGACCCGCGTGGCCCGACAATCCGGCGTACTACCTCTGTGTCCCCTCGAAAACCGACGACACCGTCGCCCCGGAGGGCCACAGCAACCTCTTCGCGCTCGTGCCCATCGCGGCGGGCCTCACCGACACGCCGAAACTTCGCCGCCAGTACCGGGCGAAGATTCTCGACGACATCGCGAAGAACACCGGCGTGGACCTCCACGAACGCATCGTCTTCGAGAAATCGTTCTGCGTGCGCGACTTCGCGACGCGTTACAACAGCACGCAGGGGTCGGCCCTCGGCCTCGCTCACACCCTCCGACAGACGGCCCTGCTGCGACCGCCACACCGTTCGAAGAAGGTAGACGGCCTCTACTTCACCGGGTCGTTCACCACCCCCGGCATCGGCGTTCCGATGTGCCTCATCAGCGGCGAGCACGCCGCGAACGCCGTCATCCACGATTCGACGTTATGAGGACACCCACGTTCTCGGGAGCGACAACCGTACTCGCTGGCCTCCTTCCAACAGAAAGCACGCTGAGTGGCTACCTGCTTCGCCTGTCGCGGCCACGCTTCTGGTTCTACCTCGCCGGCCCGGTCATCGTGGGGGCGGCCTACGGCGCGGACTCACTCGGCGCGTTGCTCTCACCGGTCGCAATCGCCCTCTTTCTGTACTTCCTCGTCCCGGCGAACGTCTTTCTGTACGGCGTAAACGACATCTTCGACCGCGACGTGGACACGGAGAACCCGAAGAAAGCGGACAAAGAGGTTCGCTATTCGGGGAACCGAACCGCGCTCGCGGTCATCCTCGTCTCCGGGTTGCTCGGCCTCGCATTCGTGCCATTCCTGCCGGCGGTCGCTCTCGGGGTGTTTGCCGTCTACTACTTCCTCGCGATAGAGTACAGTGCGCCACCGTTCCGGTTCAAGACGACGCCGCTGCTCGACTCCGTCTCGAACGGCCTCTACATCCTGCCGGCGGTCATCGCGTACGTCACTCTCGCGGGTGAACTGCCACCGACGCTCGCCATCGTCGGCGGGTGGCTCTGGACGATGGGAATGCACACGTTCTCTGCGATTCCAGACATCGAACCGGACCGGTCCGCCGGAATTCGCACGACTGCGACCGCACTCGGCGCTCGGCGGACCTACGTCTACTGTGCGGCCTGCTGGTTCGCGGCAGCCGTCGCCTTCGCCCTCGTCCACCCCCTGCTCGGCGCACTGCTCGTCGTCTACCCGCTGCTCGTCTTCGGCATCGTCGCGTCGGACGTGGGCGTTGAGGAGGCGTACTGGTGGTATCCGGCGGTCAACACCGTCGTCGGCATGGTCTTGACCTTCGGCGGCCTCTGGAGGTTCGTAAATGGCTTCTGAGCAGCCCCGCCGGACCGTCTCCGACCGCCTCGATTCGCTGGTCCACCACAACCGTTTCACCATCGCCGTCGTCTTTCCCCTCGTTGGAACCGTGCTCCTGATTCTCGGCAGCGAGGGATACGTCCCGTCGGAACTCGCCCTGAACCCGTTCTTGCTCGTCGCGGCGACGTTCGTCATGCGCCTGCCGCTCATCGCCGGTCTCATGCCGCTCGTAACGCGCCGGGCGGCCACCGCACTGCTCGCGCTCGCGACGTTCACCTACGCAATCGAACTGGTCGGCGTGCGAACCGGCCTTCCCTACGGCGAGTTCTCCTACCAACTCGCCCTCGGTCCGATGCTGTTCGGAGAGGTCCCCCTCGCCCTGCCCATCTTCTACTTCCCCTTGCTGCTCAACGGCTATCTGCTCGGGTTGCTCCTGCTCGGCCCGCGTGCCACCTCGCGGCTTCGCCGCGTGCTCACCGGCATTGCCCTCGTGCTCGTGATGGACCTCGTGTTGGACCCCGCCGCAGTGGACCTCGGCTTCTGGGCATATGCAGACGGCGGTGCGTACTACGACGTGCCCGTCTCTAACTACCTCGGCTGGGTGTTCTCCGCAACGGTGGCAATGACGCTCGTCGACCTGGGCTTCGACGCCGCTGGCGTCCGCGCACGCCTCGACAGATGTTCGTTCATGCTCGACGATCTCGTGAGCTTCGCCATTCTCTGGGGCGTCATAAACGGCTACTTCGGTAACTGGATTCCCGCGGCGCTCGCGGTCGGGTTCGCAGTGGTCTTGATGCGACTCGACCGCTTCGACTTCGTGGTCGGGCCACCTGCGTTCAATCGGTGGACGAAAAGTAGCTGATTACCGGGCCTGCGTCGGCGTCCCGGTCGGTTCCGGCGGTCTGCTGGTCGTGGTTCCCGCGACGCTCACCTTCTCGAAGACTGCCTCGGGGTCAGAGTTCCAGAGCCACGCCCAGCGCGTCTCGGCGATGAGGCGGAGTTTGCGGGCGGCGCTGATAGACGGTGTCTTCGAGAGCGTGTCCATCCCCTGTGCGCGAATGAGGCGGTGGTGGTCCGCGTAGAGAATCGCCGAGAGGAGGATGGCGAACTGGCTGTCCTCGGGCAGGTAGCGAATCCCCGCCACGCCCTCGCGGTAGAGTTCCTCCGCACGATTCAGTTCGAAGGACATAGCCTTCTCAAGTCCATCAGTGAACTCGAGTTCCTCGATTTGCTGTTCGGTCACGCCGAACGATTCGAGGGTAGAGAGCGGGAGGTAAATGCGGTCGCGGTCGACGACGTCCTCGCCCACGTCGCGCAGGAAATTGGTGAGTTGGAACGCCTCACCGAGTTTGGTCGCGTGTGGTAGTGCCCGCTCTGGTTCGTCCGGTTGCATCACGCAGGTCATCATCCGGCCGACCGCCGCGGCCGACCCGCGCATGTAACCTTCGAGTTCCTCGTACGTTTCGTACCGGTCTTTCTCGATGTCTGCGAGCATGGCGTCGACGAACGCCACGACTTCCTCGTCCGGGATGTCGTACTCGTCACAGAGGTCCCGGAAGGCGAGCAACACAGGTTCTTCGGTCGGCTTGCGACCGAGTGCCTCATCGCGGAGGGTTTCGAGGCGCTCGCGCTGGGCGGCGGGACTCAGGTCGTTCGCACTGTCCACGACTTCGTCCGCAATGCGGAAGAAGGCGTACAGGACGTAGGTGGCGTGACGAATGCGCTTTGGCAGTAGCTTCGTCGCGTAGTAGAACGTCTTGCCAGTCCGGCGGTGGATGGCCTTACTTTTGGCGAGGGACTCACGGTGTACCATGCGGAACGATAACTGAATTGACGATTGGTGCAGTAATAGGGGTTTGCGCGGTCTGCGAAAATACCCCAACCAGTTGGGCACGTCAGTGAACCAGCGGCAGTCTCGACAGAGCGCGGAACGCTTACTGCTGGGATTTTCGAGTGACCCGTGGGGACAAAACGAACGACCCCCTCACATTAATGGAATGTTTCCTGGAACTATTGAGTGTGGTTTCTCTCGAACCGTATCCCGACGACCGCTGGCGTAGTATCGGCGGCGACACTGCGAAACTGGTCGTCAGCGGCTTCCCCCGTCGGACTCATCGAAGGTGGCCAGGCCCTCGTGCAATTCTTCGCTACCGGCGCGACGTAGTGGAGGGCCGTTCAGGGTCCGAGGTAGCCCCACGCGAGCAGGCGGTCGTTGTCGCCCTCGATCCAGCGTTCGCCGATGTCGTCACGGTAGTATAGATTCGGAATAATGATGTTCTCGATGCGGTCGTAGGCTTTCTCCTGGGCCTTCTGCATCGTCGGTCCCTTGCCGGTGGCGATGATGGCGATACCCGAGGTGCCCGCGACGCGCCACTGGCCGTTTACCTTCTTCGTGTCCTCGATGTGGATGCCGTCGCGGTCGTCGGTCTCGAAGACGATGGCCGCGTTGCGCGAGTTCTCGTCGAACGTCTTGTCGTCGTCGAACGGGAACGGCGGCACGCAGATGCGAACGGCAATCTGGTAGCCGTTGTGGACCTTCAGTTCGGGGTCCTCGCCGTGTGCGAGTTTGTAGAAGAACTCACCGGTCGGCGTCTTGAACGATTCCTCTTGCAGGACGATGGTCGGGTAGCCAAAGCGCGGCGTGAACTCGAGCGGGTAGATGCCTGAACTGTTGACGATGCAGTTGATGTCGATGCTCCCGACGTAGCCCTCCTCAGCGAGCCACTCTTCGAGGCGGCCGAGCGTCTCGCGGAACAGTTTGTTGCGAGCGGTCCAGAACATCGACGTCCCCATCTCGCCGGTCGAGGGGCCGATGTTGCCTGGAAAGAGTTTCTTGTGCTCGAAGTTGAAGTTGATCGGTTCGATGAATTTGTTCCCGTTAAAGAAGCCACAGACGGCGATTTCGACGCCCGAGACCCGTCGTTGTAGCTGAAAGCCCTTCATGCGGTGGCCCCACGCCTTCTTGTAGGCGCGAAGCACGTCCACGACGTCGCTGCCGTCGTCTTCGCGGCCCACGTAGAGCAGTCGTTTGACGTTCTGCACCTCGCCGAGCGGTTTGATGACGTACGGGCCGGGATTCTCGTGGATGTACTCGATTCCGGCGTCGAAATCCGAAAATTCACGATGCTGGATAGTGTTCACGTCGTGTTCTTTGAGAATCTCCATCGCGTAGCCCCGGTCGGCTTCGAGGCGGTCTGTGTTCGGCGTCCCGCCGACGACGGCCTTGCCCTGCTCGCGCAGTTCCTGGGCGAGTTCTCCGGTTCCCACGTCTGAACCGACCCAGATGTCGTCGAAGATGATGACGTCGGCCCAGTCGATTTCTGCCCGCCAGTCGTCGGTCTTCTCGACGAAGCCGTCTGCAATTTCGCGGTCTTCCTCGGTTTCGATGTAGTACTTTACGTCGTGGCCCTCCTGGGCGACCTGCCAGGCGGTGTCTCCGATGAGGGCCGCATCGAGCGAACAAAAGAGGAACTTCTTCGAGTCCATACGCCACCCGACTCGGGCCAGCGATAAATAATTCCCTCAGAGCGCGGGTTCGACGGAGGGAGTCGGCGTCGAAGGGTGGTACCGACGGGCATGTGTGGCTGAGACGGGGAGATACCCGGTCGGACACCTTTATAATCTCTACCCCCAATTTCCTGTCATGGTTCGATTTCTCGTCGCCACCAACGACGTCAAAACGAGCGAATCGCTCGTCGAGTATCTCGAAACCCGGGCAACAGACGGCGACGTGGTGTACGTCGTCAACTCGCTAGTCGGTGGTGACGACACCGACGACAAAGACGTGTTCGCCGGACGCGACGCCATCGAGTACGTAGAGGACACCCTCAGCGACAGCGTGACGGTCGAGACCCACCAGCTCGTCCGGGGCAACACGGCCGCAGAAGACATCCAGAAATTCGCTGCGGACAAGGACGTAAACGAAATCGTCATCGGCATCCGCAAGCGCAGTCCGACCGGAAAGGTCGTCTTCGGGTCGAACGCACAGGACATCCTCCTGAGTTCGGAACGCCCCGTCGTCGCGGTGCCCCTCTCCGAGTAAGGCACGCTTTTTTGTTCCCCTCTTCCAAACTATCGATTATGAGCCGAGAGCATCTCAAAACGGCGAGCGAACAACTGGCAGGAATCGCCGAGGACGTAGACGACGAGGCAGTGAGCGAGCGACTGGCCGGCCTCGCAGAACAGGTCGGGAAGTTCGCCACACAGACCCGCGGCCCGGACCACGGGCGGCTGGCGCGTATCGAAAATGCCCTGCACGAGATAAAAGCCAGCGTCGATGCAGAACAGAAAGCCGCCATCGAGCAGGCCCACGAAGAAATCAAGGCCTATCGGTCGACGGTCAGCGGAATTTAGTCGAGTAACTCTTCTGCGAGAATCGGGACGAACGTCCCGATGTCGGTCACCATCCCGATCGCCTGTGCGCTGCCACGGTCGAGCAGTTGCGTGACCGTCGCCGGACTGATGTCCACGCAGACCACCTTCGTCGTGGAGGGGAGGCAGTTCCCGACGGCGACCGAATGCAGCAGCGTCGAGAGCATGAGCACCATGTCGGCGTCCCGAGCCTGCTCACGGATGGCGTTCTGGGCCTCGATGGAGTCGGTGATGGTGTCGGGAAGCGGCCCGTCGTCGCGAATCGACCCGGCGAGGACGTAGGGCACGTCGTTCGCGACACACTCGTACATCACACCGGAGTCGATGAGGCCCTCCGCGACGGCCTCCTTGATGCCGCCGACGCGGATGATTTCGGAGATGGTGTAGATGTGGTGTTTGTGACCCTTGCGCGGGTGTTCGAGCGTTTCGACGTCCATCCCGAGCGAGGTGCCGTAGAGGTCGCGCTCCAGGTCGTGGACGGCGAAGCCGTTGCCGGCTGAGATACCGTCGATGTACCCCTCGCGGACGAGACGGGCGAGTGCCGGCCCGGCCCCGGAATGGAGCAGTGCGGGGCCACAGACGGCGAGAATCTTCCCACCCTCGTCTTTCGTCTTCTGCATCGCGTCTGCGACGTTCGAGATAGTGGTCTTCGAGGGGCGCTCAGAGGAGATGCCACCCTGCATGAAGCCGAACGCGCCACCAGACTCACGGGGCCGTTCTGGAGGTTTTACTTTGATACCGGATTCGCCGGTCACCACGAGGTCGCCCTCGTCGATGCCGTTCAACACCTTCGTGTAGGCGCGTGGTTCGTCCTCGTCTACGACCACGGCGCAGTCCATTTCGATGTCTTCGACTTCGAGCCATTCACCCTCGTAGCGAATCCACGTCGGGTGGTTGGTCGTCGAATAGAACCCGATGGGGACGACCTGGTCGCGGGGTGCGGGTTCGAGTTCCACGTCACGCACGTCGGAGGGGTTCGCCCCCATCTGGTGAAGTTCGTGGAGGATGCGGTGGAGTTCCTCGTCGGTTTCGGCCGAAACGGTGAGTCGGGCGTACGATTCGTCTGTCTTCTGTCGGCCGATGTTGAACTCCTCTACGTTGAACCAGCCGTCGAAGTCCATGATGATGCCGAAACAGGCCTGCATCATCCCGGAGTCGATGATGTGGCCTTCGAGTTCGACTTCACTCGAGACGCTCATGGAAAGATGTGAGAGACGGGGTGATAAGACGGTTGTGGGATTAGCTCTCAGTCAGCCAATCGACAGGCAACCGCCCACGCACAGTCGCTCACCGCGTCGAGGCGCTGGTAGAGTGCCCGTAGTCCCTCCGGTTCCGTGGCGGGCAAAACGTGAAATTCGATGGCACCGCCGCGCACCGCGACGCGGAACACGTCGCCCGTCTCGCGGTCGTACACCAGAAACAGCGGCATCGGCAAGTCGAACCAGTCGCCGAATGTGTACGGGTCGTCCTCTAATACACCCACGACCAGCGATTCGAGCGCCGTGTCTGACTGTTCTGGCGTGGGCGACAGCGTGAAGATGGTCTGTCCGGCGAAGACGACCCCGCCGTCGCGGGGGTACTCCCGGCGCGGGCGCTGTGGAATCTCGAAATCCGGAATGTCCGTACTCATGTCCCCTCTTACCCGTGCAATTCGTTCGCAATCACCTATATAGTATTGGCTCAGAAATCGACCGGACAGCCATTTATCTCGCCGCCGCGCATGCCTTCTGCAATCCAGTAAATCGAGAGCAAGAGCGTCACGAACGCGAGCAGCGCGAATTCGAGGCCGTCGAGCGGCAGGAACGTGAGCGAAACGGAGATGCCAAACAGCGAGAGGATGCCGACGATGAGGACGGACCCGCAGGCGGCACAGCCAGCCCCGAGCGTGCCGAGGATGAGGCCGGCGACGCCGGTGCTCCCGGTGCGAACCGACAGGTCGTGTTCGCGCAGGTGGTAGGTGACCATCGCGATGTCCACGCCGAACAACAGCGCGATACCGACGAGGAGGGAACCGGTGAGCAGGTCGAACGACTCACTCACGAAGGGGTAGAGTCCCGAGAGCAACGACAGTTGGGCGGAGAGCGTGAGGCTACCCGAGAACAGCGCGAAGCCCACGAGGTCCGGGTTCAGCGAGAAGACGAACAGCGTGAGGCCGAGAAACGCTCCCACCAGCGCGACGATGGTGTACGTGGGAATGGTGACGACCAGTCGGGCAGTACGGGCCATGAGACGCCAGTCACGTCCACGCGTCGGCAGGCGGATTCGGCTCATAGCTGGAGGGCGCTTTCGAACACCCGGAGGTCCTGTGCGCCGCGAACCGTCGTCTGGAACTCGCCGTCGACGAACAGGAAGAACGTCGGCGTGGCCGACGCGCCCGCGGCCTTCCCGGTATCGAGGTCCGTCTGCACCGCGTCGTCGTAGGCCTTGTCGCGGGCGTCCTGAACGATGGCCGCCGCATCGAGGTCCGTCTCCGCACTGAGAAACGCCTCGGTCTTCGCTAAGACGTTGTCAGTGGTGAACGACGGCTGTTCTGCGTAGTAGTGGTCGGTCAGCGCCCAGAACGCGTCTTCGTCGCGGGCGAACGTGGCCTCCATGGCCTGCGTCGCCGGTTTCCCCCACGGGTAGATGACCGGAAATCCGCGGTAGACGAAGGCGACCACGCCAGTGTCGATGTGTTTCGACGTGAGTTCCGGAAGCGTGTTCTGCTCGAAGCGCCTGCACGTGGGACACGACGGGTCCTCGTAGGCGACGATGAGGCGGTCGCGGTCGAGCGACCCGAGCACGGGCTGGGCGTCGAGGGCGTCGAGTGCCCGGTACTGGGGCTCCTCGGACGCCGAAGTCGAGCCGCCATCTTTCCCAGTGGTCGGGCCAGTACCCTCCATTCCGGCGTCTCCGACACCACCCACGCACCCAGCGAACGCGGAAACGCCCGTGAGGGCCGTTCCGGCGAGAAATCTCCGTCGATGCATAGCTCTCGTTCGACCCGTGGACGTATCATCGTTTTTCGGAATTGCACCAAACTCACACCAAAATTCGCGGGGAGCGTTTAACCGACTGCGACGCGTTTTGTTCGGTATGTGTGGGCGCTACAGCCTGTTTACGCCGCCTGAAGAGGTCGAGGAGCGGTTCGACGCGCGGTTCGAACGCTCGTTTCGGCCGCGATACAACGCGGCCCCCTCCCAGAACCTGCCCGTGATTCAGAACACCTCCCGAGACACTATCCGCACCCTCCGCTGGGGGTTGATTCCCTCGTGGGCAGACGACGCGAAGGTGGGGAACAAGCGCATCAATGCGCGGGCCGAGACCGTCCGCGAGAAACGCAGTTTTGCCGAAGCGTACGAACAGCGCCGCTGTCTCGTTCTCGCCGACGGGTTCTACGAGTGGGCGAAGACCGACTCGGGAAAACAGCCCTACCGCGTCTCGTTCGAAGACGACCGCCCGTTCGCGATGGCGGGCCTCTGGGAACGGTGGACACCGCCGCAGAAACAGACCGGTCTCGGCGACTTCGGTGGCGGTGACAAACCCGATGCCCGGGTCGAGCCGATCGAGAGTTTCACCATCATCACGACGGAGCCAAACGACCTCATCGAACCGCTGCACAACCGGATGGCCGTCATCCTCGAACCCGAGGCCGAAGACGCGTGGCTTACCGGCGACCCCGAGGAGGTCTACGACCTGCTCCGTCCGTATCCCGACGACAGCGACCTGCGGGCGTACCCCGTCTCGACGGTCGTCAACAATCCGAGCAACGACCGCCCGGAGATTGTAGAGGAGGTCGACCTCGCCGCATGACGATTGACCACATCGAATACACGTTCACGGAGGGGATGAGCGAACGGGACGTAGACCGGATGCTGAAATCGACCGAGACGGGCGTCCTCGCGCTCTCGCGAGGCGGTGAAGCCTACGCGATTCCGGTCGCGTTCCACTACGACGGCGAGCGAATTATCATTCGTCTCGGGCGACACCAGGGAAGCGAGAAGATGGCCTTCATCGAGACGACGACGCAGGCGTGTCTCACCTGCTACGACTACGACCCACCCGATGACTCCTGGAGCATCATCGCCCGCGGGTCGCTACGCGAACTCACGGGTGCGGAGCGAGCGACGTACGACGACGCGACGGTCAATGAGGCGTTCATCCCGATTCGAATCTTCGGGGAAGCCACCGAGGAACTGGAACCGGCACTGTTCGAACTCGAAATTAGAGAACTGACTGGCCGACGAACCGGCTAGTCGGGACGACTGGTCGGTGGTCAGTCGGACCGGTTGCTGGTCAGTCGAACAGGTCGGTGTAGCGTTCTGCGAGATTCGTGTACTCACCGGACGAGTAGTCGGTGAAGATGGTTTCTGGGTCGATGGTGGTCTCAGAGAGTGGCGTCACGATGGCCGGTACCCCGCGGACGAACGATTCGGCGGGGATGTGGTAGTCCTCCGGAACCACGGACCCCGAGGCGACGATGCTCTTTTTCCCGACGACGACACCTGCGTTCAACACGGCGTTGAAGCCGACGAGCGCCCCGTCCTCGACGCTCGCCTCGTTGATGACCGCCCCGTGGCCGACCATCACGCGGTTGCCGACGTTCGAGGCGTGAATCATCGCGTTGTCTCCGACGTGCGATTGCTTTCCGACGCGGACGGGACCGATGTCCCCGCGCAACACGACCCCCGGCCAGACGCTCGCGTCTGCCTCGACCGTCACGTCCCCGATGAGCGTCGATTCGCGACTCACGTGTGCCTGTTCGTGAATGTTCGGGCGCATCCCCTCGAATTCGTAGTGACGACGGTCACTCATGGCCGGGTGTACGTTCGCCAACATGATAACAATACGCACACGTCGGTCAGTACCACCGCAAGCACAACACGTATGCGAATGTGCTGAGACACCTCGTCCATGCATCTGGCCCGCGTTCGCACGCCGGACGGCGTGATTACCGGCGAGTACGAAGACGGTGTCGTCATCCACAACGAAACGGCTTACGAGGTGGGTGAGAACGCCACGCTCCTCGCGCCGAGCGACCCCTCGACGTTCTACTGTGTCGGCCGAAACTTCGGGAAGAAGATAGAGCAGATGTCCTACGAGATTCCGGACGAACCTGATTTCTTCATCAAACCGGCCGTCTCGTTGCACCATCCCGACCAACCCATCGAGTACCCCACGTTCACCGAGGAACTGACCTACGCCGGCGAGCTGGCCGCGGTCATCGGCGAGCAGTGCCACGACCTGACGCCGGCGGAAGTGCCCGACGTCGTCCGCGGCTATACCATCATGAACGACCTGGACGCACTCGACCAGCCCCGCCGGACGGCGCGAAAGGCGTTCGACGGCTCTGCCCCGCTCGGGCCGGTCATCGCCACCGACGTAGACCCCTCGAATCTGGCGATGGAGACGACGATAAACGGCGAGCAGCGCCAGAAGGACCACACCGAGAACATGCTGTTCGACCCCATCGAGGTCATCGCGTTTCTCTCCGAGCGGTTTACGTTCAAACCCGGCGATATCATCTCCTTTGGCAGTCCGGCGAACCCCGGCCTGCTCGAACCGGGCGACGAAATCGAAATCTGGTACGAGGGCATCGGCACGCTCCGGAACACCGTGTCTCCGTCATAGATTCATTACCGTCGCCAACCAACAGGTAGGCAGGGTGGCGCATGTACGAACACATTTTACTGCCGACTGACGGCAGCGAGGGGACAGAACGCGCGGTCGAGAACGCAATCGACCTGGCGAAGACGTACGGAGCGAGTCTGCACGTGCTCTACGCCGTCGAGTTTACCGGACTCGACCTCTTAGAGGAACTGAACGTAGAGCGATTTCTGGAAGAACTCGAAGCCAGAGGCGCGAAGCTTTTAGAAGACGTCGAGGTCCGCGCAGAGGACGCCGGCGTGACCACGGTGACGACCATGGTTCGGGACGACCCCCGCGACGGCATCCTCACCTACATCGAGGAAAACGACATCGACCTCGTCGTGATGGGGACCCACGGCCGGTCGGGACTGTCCAGACTGCTGCTCGGGAGCGTCACCGACCGCATCGTCCGCGAGGCTGACGTGCCCGTGCTCGTGGTGCGCAAACCGGAGGAGTAGTCAGTCTTCCTGCGACGGAATCGGCTGTGGCGTCGAATCGGCCGCTGCGTCTACGAGTCGCGCAGAGAGGGTGCCGTCTCGCAGCGTGATGTGGGCGGTGGTAAACGCCGTCTCAAACACCTGAAAGTGGTTGCCGTCGGCCGCGACCCGCGTTCGAGCGCGGACGAGTCCGTGTGCTTCGAGCGTGCGAAGCCGCCGGTAGACGGTCGGTGGGGAGAGGTCACAGCACTCACACAGCTCCTTCGCAGAGCGCGGCGTGCCGGACAGTGCAGTGAGAATCGACCGAGCATAGGCATCGCCAAACACGTCGAGTACGTTTTCGCTATCGGTGTCAACGGTCACAAATTCGCCTCGTAGGACGACGTACCGTGCTTCTGCCCTTAGCCTTTTTCCGGGATAGAGAACACTGTCCGGTTATTATGAATCTCTGCTCGCAGACTCTGGACAATGCGTTTCGCCCTGGTGGCGCTGTGTGTCGCCTGCCTCACAGTCGGCGTGCTCGCCCCTGCGAGTGCGCCCGTGCAAGTCACCTACGTCTATTCTGGAAGCATGGAACCCGCAATTGCCACGGGCGACGGCTTCGTCGTCGTTCCGCCGACAGCCGTCGAACGCGGCGACATCGTCGTCTACGAGGCGACCCGCGAGGACGAACTGGTCACCCACCGCGTCGTCAGCGAGACGGCCGCCGGATTCGTCACCAAGGGCGACGCGAACCACGCCACCGACCAGGAACGGGGCGAGCCGCCGGTTCAGCGAGACGCCATCGTCGGCGAAGTCCTCACCGTCGATGGGGCGCCGTTGGTCGTCCCGCGACTCGGCGCGCTGTTGCAACTGGCCGACCTGCCGCTGCTGGCGGGCGCGACTGTTCTCGGCGCGTGGCGCTACGTCGAGTCCTAATCAGCGATAGCCCACGTCCTCGTCCAGTTCGATACGACTCCTGATGAAGTTCCCCGTGCCGCGGGCGATGACGTCACCGTCGCTGTCTCTGACCACCGCGTCGGCGATGAGTTGACTCCCGCTCTGGTGGACGACTTCGCCTTCGGCCTCCATCCAGCCCTCGGTGATGGGTTTGGTGAGATAGAGATTGAACTGCGAGGTGAGGACGAACACGTCTTCGACGAGCGAGTTCGCGGCGAAGAACGCGGCGTCGTCGAGCGCCTTGAAGTAGGTCGAACCGTGGACGGCGTTGGCGGCGTGGAACTGGTCTTCCTTTACCGGCATCGTGAGCGTGGCACGCCCCTCCTCGATGGTGATTTCGGGTTCGTAGTACTCGTTGCAGGGTGCATCTGCGTACATCTCCTCGAGTTTGCGAAAGTGGGCGGTGTTGGGCATGGGAGGAATGGAGCGATGTGCCACCATAACTCACAGGGTTTCGGCATGCAGCGTGGCCGTGTCACCGCCCCACACGGCGTTTTGGGAACAAAACGCTTTACCTGTCGTTCGGGCTAAAATCGCCAATGAGTTACAAAATCGGCCTTGTCGGCAAGCCGTCTGTCGGCAAGTCGAGTTTCTTCAATGCGGCCACGATGAACGATGTGCCGGAGGGGGCGTATCCGTTTACGACCATCGACCCGAGCGTGGGAGAAGCCTACGCTCGCGTTGAGTGTGCGGCCCCCGAATTCGACGAGGAGTGTACCCCGACGACCGGCTACTGCGACCACGGGATGCGCTTCGTCCCGACGAAACTCGTGGACGTGGCGGGCCTGATTCCGGGCGCACACGAGGGCAAGGGCCTCGGCAACCAGTTCCTCACCGACCTGAACGAAGCCGACGTGCTCATCCACATCGTCGATTTCTCGGGCAAGACCGACGCCGAGGGCGAACAGACGGAGGGTCACGACCCCCGCGACGACATCGAGTTCTTGGAGAACGAACTCGACATGTGGTATCTGGAGATTCTAGAGAAGGGCATCGAGCGCTACAACGGAAAGTACCAGGCCGAGGAGCTGAAAATCGAGGTCGAACTCGCAGAACAGATGTCCGCGTTTCGGACCAACAAGGACGAACTGAAGCAGGTCATCCTCCGCTGTGACCTCGAACTCGACCCCGACGAGTGGGACGAGGCAGACCGCGAACGACTCGCCCGTGAGATTCGCAAGGTGACCAAGCCCATCATCATCGCGGCCAACAAGATGGACACCCCAGAGGCGCAGGCGAACTACGAGGAAGTCACGGCCGACCCCGATTATGAACACCTGACCATCATCCCGGCGAGTGCCCACGCAGAGAAGGCGCTCAAGAAGGCAGACGAACAGGGCGTCGTCGACTATCGACCCGGCGACGAAGACTTTGAAATTCTCGCAGACCTCTCCGCAGAACAACAACAGGGGTTAGAGCAGATTCGGGAGTTCATGCAGGCCCACGGCGGGACGGGCGTCCAGCAGGCGCTCGAAGCGGCGCTGTTCGACGAACTCGGCGTGAAGGCCATCTTCCCGGGCACGGCAAACGGCAAGTGGGACGAGAAGGGCAAGTTCCGCGATTGCTTCTTACTGCCCGAGTACGCAACCGCAGAGGGGTTCGCCTACCACCTCCACACGGACATCGGCGACGGCTTCCTCCACGCCATCGACTGCCGGTCGAAGCGGCAGGTCGGCGCGGACCGCGACCTCTCACACCGCGACGTCATCGAAATCGTCTCGACGAACTGACCCGGCGAGTCATCCTTATCTCGCCTCCGGGCCGAAGGGTTGCATGGACGGCCACGGGCGGGGATTTTCGACGCTCACAGAAGAGATAACAGCACACCCACTCCCGGTCGAGGGCGACCTCCCGCAGTGGCTTTCGGGGACCCTGCTCCGAAACGGCCCCGCCCACTTCGAGGTCGGCAACGGGCGCGTGAACCACTGGTTCGACGGGCTCGGAATGGTGCGAAAGTTCGCCATCCACGGTGGCGACGTGTCCTACTCCAATCGGTTCCTGCGGTCTGAGACATACCAAACTCGCATGAACGGCGACCTCAGACTGGGGACGTTCGGCACCGCGGGGTCGCAGGGACTGCTCAAAAAACTCAAGTCGTTCGTCTTCCCCGAAGCCACCGACAACGCGAACGTCACCGTCGCGCAGTTTGGCACCCGGTTCGTCGCGCTCACCGAGGTTCCGAACGTCGTCGAGTTCGAACCGGGAACGCTCGAAACGGTCGGACACTTCACGTTCGACGACGACCTCACCGGGCACCTCTCTACGGCGCACGTCCACCACGACGCAGCGCGCGCGGAGACCGTTGGCCTGCTCACGAAGTTCGGACGGCGAAACACCTACACCATCTACCGACTCCCGGACGGGACTGCGACCCGCGAAGTCGTCGCCACCATCGAAGCCCCGAGACCGGCGTACACGCACAGTTTCGCGCTCACCGACCGGTACGCGGTGCTCACCGAGGTGCCGTTCACCGTGAACCCACTCAGCTTCCTCAAACCGGGCGACGACGGATTCATCGACCACTTCTCGTGGGACGCGGCGGAGAAGACGACGTTCATCATCGTAGACCGCGAACGCGAGGCGATGGTCGCGACGCCCGAGACGGACGCCTTCTTCGTGTTCCACCACGTGAACGCGTTCCAGCGCGACGATTACCTCGTCATCGACCTAGTAGCGTACCCGGACCCGCGTGTCATCCAGGGCCTCTATCTCGAACGCCTCGCGAGCGGCGAGTACGAGGGACTCGTCGGCGAACTCCGTCGCTACACAGTTCCCCTCACCGAGGGCGACACGGGGCGTATCGAGAGCGAGTCGCTATGCGAGACGCCGATGGAACTGCCGACCATCTCCCCGCACGTCCGCAGGCAACCCTACCGGTACGTCTACGGGCAGGGGAGTCTCGTCGAGGGAGGCACGTTCTCTAACTACCTCGTCAAGGCCGACATCGAAGAACGGACCGGGACGCGCTGGAGCGAGTCGGCGACGTTCTGTGGCGAACCGGTGTTCGTACCCGCACCGGCCCCAGCGCGAGAGGACGACGGCGTCGTCCTGTCCGTGATTCTCGACGCAGACCGCGAAGCGTCTTCGCTGCTCGTCCTCGACGGCGAGACGTTCACCGAGGTTGCGAGAGCAGAACTCCCGCACGTCCTCCCCTTTGACTTCCACGGTCAGTTTTTCGACCGCGTCTGGTGACGCGCGAACCGTTATCTTCGTCGCTCCCGAGAGAGGGATATGCCACGTGTCCCATACGTTGATTTTTCCGATCCCGACCCAGCAGTGGACGCGCTTGTCGAGGAGACGAATCTCGGCCCGCTGAACGTGTTTCGCGCCATCGCGAACAACCCGCCTGCGCTGGCAACCCTGACCAAATCCGCAGGAACGCTCTGGGCCGAGGCGGGCATCGACATACGCGCGGTCGAACTCGTCATACTGACCGTCGCCCGAGCCACGGACTGCGAGTACGAGTGGCACCAGCACGTTTCCGTCGCACTCGACGCCGGGCTGGCCGAAGAGACCATCCTCGCAATCAGTTCGGGCGCGGTGGCAGAGCTCGCACCCCTTGACGCCGCACTGGTCGACTACGTGACCGCGTACGTCCACGAGTCAGTGGACGACGCGGTTCACGACCGGTTGCGCGAGCACGTAGACGACCGAACCGTCGTGGGCGTTGCGATGCTGGCCGGCGAGTACTTCGCCCTCTCCCGGACCATCGCAGCACTTTCAGTCGAACCCGAAGACGAGTTCGTCGGCTGGGACCTCGCAAATCTGGAACGACCAAACTGACGGATAGTCCGGCAACCGATGAACGACGATTTTCTCCATGCTATTCCTACACACGGTTATCGAGTCGGTTGACTCGGAGGTTGACGATGACACGCAGCACAGCACCGGAACAACGGCACCTCGCCCTCAGCGAACGGTTTTTCGACGAGTACCTGATGGGCGGTATCGACATCTTGGACGACCTCGTCGCCCCGGACTTTCGGGGCCACGGTTTCGGTGGGCACGACGGGGAACTCGTGGGCGCGGACGGTCTTCGGTCGTATTTCGGCGCGGCGCTCGGAACCAGCAGGTACGACGTTCACGAGCGGTTCGCGGCCGGCGATACGGTCGTAACTCGGTGGACAGTGTATACTGCCAACGACATGGTCCGCGGGGGACCGTCACCGACCGGTGGCGAGACCGAGATGTCCGGCATTACCGTAGAGCGATTTGCCGACGGCAAACTCGCCGAGATGTGGGTGCAGGCCGATTACCTCCACCTGTATCGGCAACTCGGCCTCGTCTCTGAGCCTGTCGAGTGAGTCACTGCCGGGGGAGTCGTGGGAACCAGCGCGGCGTCGACTCGACGTAGTGCTCGTAGTCGGTACCGAACTTCTTGCGCAAGTGGGGTTCCTCGTAGGCCACGATGAAGACGTGAAACAGCAACCAGACGACGATTCCATAGACGGCCAGTAACCCGGATTCGAAGAACAGCGCCTCGCCGAAGATGATGGAGAGGATACCCACGTACATCGGGTTGCGGACCAGTTGGTAGAGGCCGACGGAGACGAGTGAGGCGGGTTCGTCGATGGGCGCGGGCGTGCCACCAGCGACGGCAAAGAGGCCGACAGTGGTCGCGTAGATGCCGATACCGACGAGCAGGAGAGAGATACCGAGATACCGGAACGGGCCGAGCGCCAGCAGAAAGAGTGGGGGGAATCCGGTGAGGATGATGTACGGAACGAGCACGGCGACCGTCCCCGGCCCAACGAGCGTAAACAGTGCAGACCGGGCCAACGGATGCATACGACCCACTAGGCAAGGGTGGGATAAAATGCCTACTTATAGCTCTGATACAACAACGCGACGATGGCGATGGCGGCAAAGAGGTCAGAGAGATTGGTGAACGGTCCGAGAAGCGTTCCTAGTCCCGCTTGCGGGTAGCCGAGAAGGATGTGCACTGCCGGGTTCGCCGCGAGGGCGTAGAACAGGAGTGCGACCCTAAACAGGACGAGACTCCGAGTGAAGGAGTTCGGAAGCGCGCGGTAGATGGAGACGTACCCCTTCGCGAGGACGAACAACAGGACGACGTTGAACGTCGTGAGGAAGAGTTTGAGGCGCAAGACCGTCTCCAATCTCGGCCCGCCCCTGCGACGAGGAACATGCCCGCGACGAGAATCACGGTCAGTTTGTCGAGTCGTTGCATTGTCGTTTGCCTCTAGGGACACCAGACGCCCATCGACTTAATGTAGATATTCCGAGACTACTCCCGAAATGAGCCCGAGTTAGACCCAAATTGACCCCCAGTGTCGCCGGATTATCAGGGAATAGTCCAAAGTTCGAGTGCTGTGTAGTCGTGACCACTACGCCTCTGAATTTTGTCATAAAACCCGGGTGTGCGCGTGTTTACGACGCATAGTGTTCCATGTGGTCGAGGTAGGTGATTTCGGGTTTCCCGACCACGCCAGCGCGTTCCATCGTTTGGCGGAGGTCGTCGGATTCAGCGAACGACCGGGCGCCGTCTTCCGATTCGAAGTCCATCAGAATCGTGATGTCGTTCTGGTCTTCGCCGCTACAGAACAGTTCGTGTGACCGCTCTCCCGCCTGCTTTCGGGTTTCTGCGTGTTCGTCGAACACTTTCTTCCACGTCGGATAATCTTTCACCCGGTGGTGAATGAGCATGTGTGCCATGTTGGTGTCACCACAGGGAAGTACGTCGAACGAGGAGAAATACGGCGTTCGCCAAATGACAGACACTCGTGAAACGCGAACAGTCCACACCAGCCACAGGTATTTCTACGGGTTGGACCAAATTCAGATGTGACGCAACTCCGTGATTACTTGCCGGGGGTGGGCGAACCAATCGTCCGCCGACGGCTGGACGAAATCTTCAGCCGGCAGTTGCTCGGGGCGGTGCTGGTGGGTGCCGGGGCGGCGAAAATCGTAGAGAAAGTCATCAACATCGTCCTCGGGCCGAGCGACGTCCGCCAGCTGGTCGGCTGGACGGTGATGTTCTTCCTCGCGATTGCCCTCTTCGTCTGGTGGGAGCGGGTGGCTAAAGCCGCGAACTCTGCCGCGGAGCGCGTGGGCGACGCGACTGGCGTGACGGGGGACGAGCAAGTTGCAGAAGAGGCCTTCGACACTGCGGTACGAGCGGAGGAGACCGCGGCGGACGCCCTCGAAGTCGCCCAGGAATCGACGCTCGAAGCCGCGAAGGCGATTACGAAAGCGGACGAGGCAGCGGCGCGGGCGACGGAGCTCGAAGAGCTTGCGAACGCGGCCAATCAGAAGGCGGACGAGGCCGCAGTCGATGCCTCGGAAGCGAAACGGGCGGCGAAGAAGGCGATACGAGAGGCCGAGAAGGCAACGGAGGCGACAGATGAGTCGCCCGAAGCGTCCGACGCAGCAGAGAAGAACTGACGAGTACGGTCACCCGCAGGCATTTGACCCCGTGTGACGAACCCCCACGCATGCCCCGAACTGACGAGTTCGTCACTGTCGCCGACACCGAACTACACTACTCCGCGTGGGGAGACACGGACGACCCGCCCGTCGTCTGCGTCCACGGTCTCTCGCGGGTCGGCCGGGACTTCGACCCACTCGCACGACACCTCGAAGACGACTACTGGGTACTTTGTCCCGACATGCCCGGACGCGGCCTGAGCGAGTGGGCTGAAGAGGATACGACCTACGGCCCGGAATCAATGACCGAGATGCTGGTCGCCTTCTGCGAGGCGCTCGACATCGACACGATGCGCTGGGTCGGCACGTCGATGGGCGGCATCCTCGGCATCGCGCTCGCGGCCGGCCCGCTCGCAGAGCGCATCACCCACATGGTGGTGAACGACGTGAGTCCGGCCCCCGCCGAAGACGACGGCGCAGACGAAGGCCTCGACCGAATTATCGAGTACCTCACCAACCCGCCCTCTTTTGCGCGCTTTACCGAACTGGAAGCCTACTACCGAGAGACGTATGCGACGTACAGCGCGATGACCGACGCAGAGTGGCGGCGGTTCACCAAAACGTCGAGCAGACGGCTCGAAAACGGCGCGTTCACGCCTGCCTACGACCCGCGTATCGTCGAGCCGATGTTGACCGCGACACCGGAGGGCGACCCGTGGGACTTGTGGGACGCCATCGAAGCCGACCTGTTCATCCTCCGCGGAGAGACCTCTGACATTCTCGCGAAAGACACGTTCGAGGAGATGCAGGAACGAAAACCGGCGGCGGCGGCGCTCGAAATCGAGTGTGGGCACGCCCCGTCGCTGAACACGCCCGAACAGATTCGGCCGATTCGCCAGTTCTTCCGGGACTAATCAGCAGGCTGTGCAGTGGTGGATTTCGTCCCCGGGTGCAGGCTCCATCCCGTCGCCGCGATGGCGAACAGGACGAGCGGCGAGAGGAATCCGAAGAAGTAGTACGGCGCGTAGCCGGCGAGCCCGAAGCTTCCAGCGAGTGTCGGGACGCCCGTCGCCTCCGCCATGAACAGTGCACCGGCGTGCCACGGGATGAGCGCCCCCGTCGGCGTGCCGGCGGCTTCGATGGCGCGCGAGAGGTCGTCGCTGTCGAGGCCGTACTCGTCGTACACGTCGCGGAGGGTAAGCCCCGGGACCACGATGCTCATATACTGCTGGGAGGTGAGCAAGTTCGTCACGATGGCCGCCGCACCCGTCCCGGCGACGAGGCCGCCGACGCTCGCGACGCCCTTCGAGAGATGGTAGGCGAGCACCGCGAGGACGCCAATGCGTTCGAGCAGGCCGCCGAGCGAGAGGGCGGCGACGACGACAGTAATCGTCCACGCAGAGCCAGTTAGCCCGCCAGTGGCGAGCAGTCCGTTTACGAGTTCGCTGCCCGTCTCGGGCGCGGTCCCGTTCATGAACACCGTCCACGCACCCGTGAACGACGCGCCCTGCACGACGATGGTGGTGAACACGCCAGCGAGGACGCCGGCGATGAGCGTCGGAATCGCCGGATACCGCTTGAGAGCGAGGCCGAAGGTGACGAGTAGAGGCAGGACCACGAGCGGGCTGAGCGAGTAGGTACCGGCGAGCGCGCCCTGAATCTCTGCGACCTGACCGGCCGGAATTGAACCACTTCCCCGAAGTCCGAGAACCGCGTAGCCGACGAGCGCGAGCGAGAAGGCGACGAGCGTGCTGTTTCGCATCGCTCGGATGTGGTCGTAGAGGTTCGTGTTCGTGACGCCTGCGGCGAGGTTCGTCGTGTCAGAGAGCGGTGATTGCTTGTCACCGGCGTAGGCGCCGGATAGAATCGCGCCGACGGTCATCGGTGCGGGGACGCCGAGGCCGGACCCGATACCGACGAACGCGACGCCAAGCGTTCCGACCGTCGTCCACGACGAGCCGATGGAGAAGGCCACGACCCCGGCGAGGATGGCGGTGACCGGGAGGAAGATGACCGGCGTGAGCAGGTCGAGACCGAAGTACATCAGCGCAGGAATCGTCCCCGCGCTCACCCACGTCGCGATGACGGCGTAGATGATGAAGATGATGAACAGCGCCTGTTTGCCCATGAGCAGGCCGCGAGTCAGCCCCTCTGCGAGGGTGTCCCAGCGAAAACCGAGGTGGAAGCGCGCGAGCGCCCCGACGAAGATGATGCTCCAGAGCAATGGGACGTGCGGTGAAAGCTGTAACACCGCAGAACCGATGCCGAGGAAGACCAGCACGGCGAGCACTGGCAACAACGCAATCGCGAGCGACGGTCGCCGGTCGGGGTCGATATCATCGTACCCGAGCGGCGTGAACGACTGTGAACTCATCACCGGTCGTATGCAACTGGTGCATAAAACGCCTTTGGATTATTCGTATCGAGCATGTTTCGTGGTGGCACCTCTCACGAAACGCTGTCCTGTGCCCGCTCAACTTCTCGCGTGAATCGAACAGCGGTCGTGAATATCGTGCTAACAGTAAACACACTATTTCTCCCGGCTTATCGAAATTCTAGGTGCTATGGCAGTTCGTGAAATGCGCATAGACGAGGGCGCGATAGCGGCACTCGAGCTTGCGTTCCGCGGAGAACTCTTCGAGCCCGAGGACCCGGGGTACGACGAGGCGCGTGCAATTTGGAACGCGGCGATAGACAAGCGACCGGGGCTTATCGCTCAGTGTTCGGGAGTCGCAGACGTCATCGCGGCGGTCAACTTCGCCCGCGAGCATAACCTGCTGGTCTCGGTCAGAGGCGGCGGGCACAACATCGCCGGCACGGCTCTGTGTGACGATGGAGTGGTCATCGACCTCTCGCAGATGAAGGCAATTCGCGTCGACCCGGAGGCGAAGACCGCCCGGGTCGAGGCGGGAGCCACACTCGCCGACTTCGACCACGAGGCGCAGGCGTTCGGACTCGCGACACCGCTCGGCATCAACTCGACGACCGGCGTCGCGGGGCTGACGCTCGGCGGCGGGTTCGGGTGGTTGAGCCGGAAGTACGGGATGACGATCGATAACCTGCAGTCGGTCGATATAGTGACCTCCGCCGGGACGCTTCTGCACGTCAGTGAAACCGAACACCCCGACCTGTTCTGGGGGATTCGCGGGGGAAGTGGCAACTTCGGCATCGTCACCTCCTTCGAATACGATCTCCACGAAGTCGGTCCGGAGATCTTTGGCGGACCAATCGTATACGACACGGCGGACAGGACGACAGTCCTCCAGTTCGTCCGCGAGTTCAACCAGACCGCCCCCGACGAGCTTTCGACGTGGGTGGTCCTCAGAAAAGCGCCGCCGCTGCCGTTCCTCGCCGAGGAGGACGTCGGCAAAGACGTCCTCATCGTCATCCCCTTCTACGCCGGTGACCCGGCGGAAGGTGAGAAACTCGTTGCACCGCTTCGAGAGATAGCCACGCCACTCGGCGACGGCGTCGGACCGGTGCCGTACGAAGCCTTCCAACAGCTTGTCGACCCACTGCTTGAGCCCGGGCTTCGCAACTACTGGAAGTCGCACAACTTCGCCGACATGACCGACGAAGTCATCGACATCGCCATCCAGTACGCGGACAACCTGCCGTCGCCGATGTCGGAAATTTTCTTCGGCCACGTCGGCGGTGAGATGGCACGGGTGCCAGCGGAGGCAACGGCCTATCCACACCGGGATGCGACCTACATCATGAACGTCCACACCCGGTGGGACGACCCGGCTCTCGACGACACGTGCAAGGCGTGGGCGAGGGAGTACTACGACGCCCAATCACCGAACGCCCAGGAGGGCGTCTACGTGAACTTCATCAGCGAGGATTCGGGCGAAGAGCGACTCGCCTACGGCGCGAACTACGAGCGACTCTCCGAGTTAAAGCAGGCCTACGACCCGCACAACCTGTTCCGGGTGAACCAGAACGTGAAGCCGACGGCCTGACCGGCAGGCTGCGGATTCTTCGGACAACACCGTTTTTGCGGCTGGGTGCGGAATTGTGGGTGATGAGCAAGGTTCGTCCCGCCGAATTGGCCGCGCGGCTGGAACGCGGTGAGCAGCTGTTCGTCCTCGACATTCGGCCCGAGTCGAACTTTCACGCCGGACACATCGACGGCAGTCAAAACATTCCCGTCTACGACGACCTGCGCAGGGGGAACACGGCCACACTCGAAGACCGATTGGGTGCGATTCCGGCGGACAGAGACGTGGTCACCGTGTGCAAAGCTGGTATCGTCGCGAAACGAGCGACGAAGGTCCTCGAAGCCGAGGGATACGAGGCGAAGACACTCGAAGGCGGCTGGCGAGGATGGCGTGGCTACCAGTCGAACTCGCTCGGGTATCGTCTGAAATCAGCCGTGAACAAGTTGCTCCCCTGACGGAGAGTTCGGTGTCCCTGTTCGAGACGTAGACTTTTCGCCCGCGACATCCTCTGTCTAGCAGGGATGGGGAATGGCAATCAAGACCCGGAGTCCGCCACGCGTTGGCGGCATCACAGTTCCTGAATCGCTCCTCGCAACGACGTTTCTCGCTACCACGGCTGCGGGGATTGCGAGAGCCAGTTTCGCCGACGGCGAGTGGACAGTCACGCTCCCGCTCTCGCACGTGGACGTGCGCTGTCTCGCCGTGGACCCGACAACGCCCGCCATCAGCTACGCCGGAACACAGGGCGAGGGCGTGTTCCAATCGGTCGATGGCGGGGTGACCTGGGACGACCTGGGTCTCGCGGGCAGGGTCGTGAAATCGCTGGCCGTGAGTCCCCACGACTCCGCGACAATCTACGCAGGAGTGAAACCCGCGGGCATGTTCAAGTCGGTCGATGGCGGCCTAACGTGGACCGAGTTGACGGGGTTCAACTCGATTCCCGGGAAGCGCCTCTGGTTCTCGCCCGCCGAATTGCCGCTTTCACCCTACGTGCAGGCGATTGCGCTCTCGCCGACCGACCCGGACCTCGTCGTGGCGGGTATCGAATTCGGTGCCGTCGTCCGGAGTACGGATGGCGGTGAGACGTGGTCGGGCCACTGCGAGGGGGCGATACGCGACTGCCACACCCTTACGTTCCACACGACCGACGGAACGAGGCTCTACGAGGGTGGGGCGGGCCTGCGTGGACGTGGCGGCGCGACGAGTCAGGACGGCGGGGCGACGTGGATTGCCCCCACACACGGCCTCGACCGGTCGTACGGCTGGGCCGTCGCAGCGGACCCCGAAGACCCGGACACGTGGTATCTGTCGGCCTCTACGGGAGCGTTCGCCGCCCACCGCGAAGGACGGGCGAGAGCCTACATCTATCGCTGGCGCGGTGACGGGCCGTGGGTGCGACTTGGCGGCGGATTGCCCCGGCCGTTCGCCGCGATGCCGTACGCCCTCTGTACGCTCCCCGGCGAACCGGGACTCGTCGTCGCTGGAGCGGCAGACGGGAAGGTGTGGTTCTCCGCCGATTACGGCGACTCGTGGGACAGCCTACCCTTCTCGCTCGGATCGATAGAGCGGTCGCTCGTGCTGGCGCGGTGACTCACTCGCGAGAGTCGTACTGCTGGTAGATAACGTTCCCACACGCCTTGCAGTGGGAGGCGTCTCTGTCGTGGTAGGCCAGTCAGCAGTTCCGGCAGACGACGTTCACCTGGTCTCTGTGCGCCCACTCTTTGACGATGCGGCCCGCCTGCCACGGGATGAGGATAATGCCGACGACGATGGCAGAAACCGTCACCCAGCGCCCGGCGCGGGTGACGGGCGTGATGTCGCCGAACCCAACCGTCGTGAGCGTGACGACGACGAAGTAGAACGCGTCGCCGAAGTTGTTTACCGTCGGGTTCGTCGCCTGTTCGAAACTGTAGAACAGTCCGGCGGCGACGAAAAAGAGCGTCAGAACGGTGAGACCGGGTTTCATCGCTCGGAGGGCGGAGTCGGAGACGGTTCCGAAGAAGAACTCCTCGTCTTTGGTAAAACGGTAGAAGCGAAGCACGCGAATCACTCGCAGCGCCCGCAGGTAGCCGATGTTGAGGACGGTGGATTCGACCGAGGGCACGACGAACAACAGGAGCGTCGGCAGAATCGCGAGCAAGTCGACCACGGTGTACGGGTCGGTGACTTCCGCGAGCCGGTCGCGAGCGCCGTAGATACGAAGCAGATACTCGGCGAAGAACACGAGCGCGATAGCGACTTCGAGCTGAAAGAGGATGGGCAGGTAAGGAGTCGCCCAGGCGTAGGTTTCGACGATAAACAATGCGATGAAGGCGAAGATGAGCGCGAGCAGCGCAATGTCGATGGTCTTCCCGACGGGCGTCCGGTGGTCGCGCAGGTAGAAGCGTACCACCTCTCTGGAGGTGCGTCCATCGATCCCGGCGTGACCGGTCATTGTACGCTGTATTTACTCGACGGATAAATAGCATATCCCTGACGGAGACCACCAGGGCGAAAGCCGAGAGAAAAGGGTGGTGACGTGGCGAAGAAAGGCCACGTCACCGGGGATGGCACACAGGAATCGCCAACCGAGAGGATTACTCCTCTACGATAAACTGTCCGGCTATCTCCACCACCTCGTCCATAGTCATCGGTTCGTCGACGGCCATCGGGAACGGGTTCGACACGTTGAGTTCGTTCAGGAAACTCGCGTGGCGGGCCTCGACGCTGTGAATGCCCGCGGCGGCCGCGAACACGTCGTCGTTCGAGACGGAGGTCGCCGCGCCAGCGTAGGCTGCGACGCCGGTGTTTTCGAGTGCCTTCCCCACCGCGAGGAACTCGGAGGCCGTCTCGTAGCCGAAGTCGTAGGTCGCCTCCTCGACTGGTGTCCCACCGAGTTGTTCTACGGTGTCAGCGATTGCCGTCACGTGGGCCGCCTCGTGGTCGCCAATGGCTGCGAGACGGTCGGGGACGGTCATGCGGAGGTGCTCGTCGTAGTCGGAGAGAACGTCGGCGTTGCGGAGTTCGTCGGCGCTGAAGGTCTCCAGCCCCTCGCGGTAGAACACGGCTTCCAGGTGTTCTAAGGTGAGCGCGTAGTTCAGAATGTCCACGTCGCTCGTGCCGTCGTCTTCCTTGCGCTGTGGCGTCGCCATCGAGTCGTGGCGCTCCAGTGCGGCGCTGTCGTTCGGGTTCTCCGTGACGAACTGGCTGGCGATTTCGAGCACTTCCTCCATCGTCTGGGCCTCGTCTACCGCCTTCGGGAACGGGGACGAGGAGTTCACGAGGTTGAGGAAACTCGCGTGACGCGCTTCGACGCTGTGGATGCCAAGCGCGGCGGTCAGCACGTCGTTGTTGACGATGGACGGGGCCGCGCCGGCGTAAGCGGCGACGCCGGTGTTTTCGAGTGCCTTCCCCACCGCGAGGAACTCGGAAGGCGTCTCGTAGCCGAAGTCGTAGTCGGCTTCTTCGACGGGCGTCCCGCCGAGCTGTTCGATGGTGTCACCGAGCGCGGAGACGTGGGCCGCCTCGTGCTCGCCGGCGGCTTTCAGGTACTCGGGAACCTGCATGCGGACGGTTTCGCTGAACTTGCTCAGCGCGTCGGCCTGCATGAGTTCGTCGGTAGAGAACTCGGCCAATCCGTCGCGGTAGAACGCGTTCTCCAAGTGTTCGAGCGTAAGCGCGTAGTTCAGGATGGCCACGTCCGGGTTCTCGTCCATCGACCCGTCTTCGGTAGTTTGCATTCCACCTTCGGTGGTCGTCGTGGTGCCGTCTTCGGTCGTGGTCATGCCGTCGCCGCCGGAGGTGCCGCCGGTACAGCCGGCGAGGGCCACGCCGCCGATACTCGCGATGATTCCGAGGACGGTTCTACGCGAGCGAAGCCCGCGACGGCCAGGTGTCGTATCAGTGTTGCTCATGATGCGGTACCTGTTTCGAGCGCAAATCGACACAAGAGCGTTTGCCGAACTGCGACAGCAGTGGCGCATCAGTCTCACCCAAATTCGTTCGAAATTGGCCGCTATCCGCGTCGCTGGCTGGTCGATTCGACGAAAACGAGAAAAACTGCCTTCAGTAGACGGCGTCGAGAATCTCGCTGTCTAAGTCCTCGAACTGCGTCAGGTGGGCGAGGCGCTCGCCGCGGAGGTCGATTTGCTGCTGGTCGAAGTCCTCGACGTGGTCCGGGACGTAGAACTCGGTGATGTCGATGCCGGGGACGTTCGCCGGAATAGTGAGGCCGGTTTGCTCGTCTTCCTGCCAATCGACGGTTCCGCGAGCGATTTCGCGGAGAATGGTGACGGATTCGGTGACGCCGATGTCCTTTGCCTTCGCGCCGAGGTGGCCGGTGTTGAGGACGTAGCATTCGACGCCGAGGTCGGAGACGAGGTCGCGGAAGCGATTGCCCTCCTCGCCTTTCGAACCCATGATGAACGGGTTGGTGCCAACGACGCGGATGGATTCACCGGCGGCGGATGGGTCGCCCGCACTCGTCTGGATGGATTCGCCGAGCATGAACGCGACGGCGGCCTCTTCGGGCGTGAGTTTGGCGACTGGCGGCATCACGGGGTTGCGCGTGATGAAGAACACCTGGTCTACCTCGTCCAAGTCGATGTCTTCGTCTGCGGAGGCGAGCTGGTCGCGGACGATGATGGCCCGGCCGTTACTCGTGTGGAGGTCGGAGTCGAAATCGACGGTGCCGTCTTCGGCGACGTCCACGTTTTCGAGGACGGCCGATTCGTGAGTCACAGCGTCGTACATCGTCGGCTGTTCCTCGCGGTCTAAGCCGATGGTCTTCACGTAGAGGCCGTTTCCTTCGCTGCCCGCGATGGTGCCGTCCGGAAGGAGGGCACACACGTCGTCCTGGAGCATTGAGGCTTCCTCGTCACCGTCCAGCCAGAGGCCGTGGGCGGTGAGCGTGGATTTGCCCGTCGCAGAGAGTCCGAGGAACGCCTGCCCGACGTTCTTCAGGTCGCCGTCTGCGTCTTTGAGGGTGACGCGCTTGCTGCCGGCGTGGAGGCCGAGGCCGCCTGCTTGCTTCGCGTAGTACATGTGCAGGCGGAGGAAGGACTTCTTCGCCTCGCCGGTGTAATCGCTGCCGAGGACTGCTGTGAGTCCCTCGTCTGGAAGGATGCGGACCGCGATTTCGTCCCACTCTGGAATCTGGACGGTGACGAAGTCGGGTTCTGCGTCGTCAGTAACGGGTTCGAACAGTTTCGCCCACGCGAGCCCGATGCGGGCGAACTCCTTCTGGACGAACAGTCGGCAGCGGTAGGAGTGGTCTTCGTGGCGACCCATCTGGCGGTCGACGCAAATCATCTCTTCTGCTGCGGCGTACTCGAACGCGGACTCGAGGTAGGCGTAATCCTTGTCGTCGAAGTCAGAATCGACTGCGTTCTTGGTCTTGTCCGCGTTGCGCGAACGTTCTTCGCTCACGTAGGATGGCGACCCGAACTCAGTCGTCGTCTCGTGTCCGCGAGCGAGTTCGCGGAGTTCCTCGAGAGAGGGATTGTAGATGACGTTGTCTGCTGTTTGCGGATTCGGGAGCGCTGTTTTGAGCGACTGGACTGTTGTAGCCAGGTCAGTCATTGTGTTCACTAACGGGGAGTGGGGGGTATAACTATACAACATTCACGGCCGATTTCTCGCGGTAGAGAGTGTGTAACACCCGTTGGCGAGTTTTTCGAGTGTTGTCACGCGCGACACAGAAGGTGGGTGAACAACCGTCGAAACGCCTACAATCCGCTGCCGTTGCTGGACGTTCGTTTGTGGTTCGACGGAGATAATTCGAAGACAAATTGCACTCAGATTCGAGTCTATATTTTCGCCATGGTGCGGGACTAATGTTTGTAAAGCAACTAATTCGTTGGTTTCCGAACTCCCATTATATGTCCCGCCGAATCGTCCCCGTCCTCCTCGCCGTCCTGACCGTCCTCGCCGGGGCAGTGGGAACCCCTCATCCTCGGCCGACCGTGTCGTCGTGAGCGACGAAACCATCGCCGTCGAGTGAGGAATCGACATCCCGTAGCGTTTTATTCTGGGTTGTCCTGTGTCCACGCATGCCAAGCGATGAATCTCGCGTCGTGGTCGTCGGGGCGGGCGTTTCCGGCCTCGCAATCGCCCGGGAGCTGGCCCCGGACCACGACGTGTTGGTGTTCGACAAAGGTGGCGTTGCAGCCGATACGTCCTCGCGGGCGTCTGGGATGATTTCTCTCTCGCTCGAACCGTTCCCCGAGGAATGGGCATCGTTCGCCCTCTCGCAGTTTCGGGAGTTAGACGGTCAGGGCATCTTCTCGTTCACCGAACAGAAAACCGTCCGCCTCGTCCCCGAAGAAGACGCGGCGCGATACACCGAACAGGCCCCGACGGGCGGTAAATTCCTCCCCAAGGACGAGCTCCTGGCACGCTACCCTGACGCCTTCGGGGACCTCTCCGCCTACGGCGGGGCGCTCGCCTACGAGGGAACCGGCTACCTCGACGCCCTCGACTACACGATGACGCTCAAGTGGGCCGCAGAGCAGGCCGGTGCCGCCGTGTTCCGCGACCACGCGGTGACCGACCTGCGGGTCGAAGACGGCCGCGTCGTCGGCGTCGAAACCGAGTACGGCCCCGTGGACGCAGCCCACGTCGTCTACGCAACCGGCTGGAAGACGCGCGACCTGCTCGCTGAGTACGTCGAACTCCCGGTCAGACCGCTTCGCTGGAACGCCGTCGTCGTCGAACCAGACACGCCGTTGCCGGCGGACGCACCGCTCGGGTCCGAACCCACAATGCGCGTCTACTGGCGGCCCACACCCCGCGGCGACGTGCTCATCGGCGGGAACGAGCACCTCCTCTCTGACCCCGAGGAAACGCCGATGGGCGTCGAGGAATCGTTTCGTGACCTCGTGATGGAGCGCGTCGCGCCGCTGCTCGCGGGGGTCGAAGCGGGCGACATCCGACGGGAAGACTGCTGTCCGACTGCCGATTGTGCTTCGCCGGATGGACTTCCAATCATCGACGCGCCCGACGAGGTCCCGGAGGGTCTCGTGTTCGTCACTGGCCTGCACGGCAGAGGGGTCATGCTCTCGCCGGTGACCGGTCGTGCAGTACGGAGTCTCGTGACGGGTGAGGATGCCCCGTTCCCGATGGAACAGTTCAGACTCGGTCGGTTCGACGACCGGACCGCGGATTTCGAGTATCTGAGCCACTGGGACTGAGAACCGACGGGTCGGTTCACTGTGGTATTTTGACGGGTTATCGACCCCGATACAAACAGACTGCACCTGCAAGCAGGAGAGTGAGAGGGGATGAGCAGAAAAGAGGAAAGACCGGGGTGGGATGCAGTCACGCCGGTCCACTATGATGAATACAGGAATCGAGATCGAGTTCTGGGTCGTCGACGACGACGGACGACTTTGTAACGGCCACGATCTCACTGACGCGCATGACAAGGTGGAACCCGAGTTCGTCGGGCCACTGATCGAGGTGCGGACAGACCCGCACGAAACAGCGACTGCACTCCGACGAGATTTACAGGACACGCTTCGGAAAACGATTCAGTACGCGGACACGCTCGAAAAGCAACTCGTCCCACTCGGGACGCCGCTCACCGACGCAACGGTGCCGGCCAAGAAGGGGCGCGGGCATCTCTTCGAGGACATCTACGAAGACGGCGTCAAGAGCGCGAAAAACTGCGCCGGCACGCACGTTCACTTCGAGAAGGGGAACGTCTGTCGGCAACTCAACCTGCTTACGGCGCTCGACCCCGCACTCGCGCTCGTGAGTTCCTCGCCGTACTACTGCGGCGAGCGAGAGGTGGACTCTTCGCGGGCCGCTGCTTACCGCAAGAAGTGCGGATCGGACTTCGAACGCTACTGCGACCTGCGCGGGTACGCAGACAACGTCGAGGCCTGGAACGAGCAGACCGAGGATGCCTACGAGGCGTTCAAAACCCTCGCTGCAGAGCGCGGTGTGGCAGAGGAAGACGTCTGTGAACACTTCAGCGCAGAGAACACCGTGTTGAACCCGGTCCGTCTGCGTCACGAACAGCCGACCGTCGAGTGGCGGGCACCCGACTCGACGCTGCCGAGCCAGGCGGTTCAATTGGCCATGGACGTGCGCGACGTCGTCACCCAGACGGAGACGAAGCCACTCGAAATTGGCACGACGGGCGTCCAGTTCGACCGCATCGGCGTCCCCACGTTCGAACAGTTGCAGTCCGTCAGCCAGCAGGCGATTCGGTGGGGGCTCGATTCGGGGATGGTGTGCAACTACCTGGAAGCGATGGGCTTCGACCCGTCGGCCTACGAGCCGATTTCCCAGGAATTGCGCGGGCCGGGCACGCTTAAAGAGTCAGAAGCGCGAACGATTCGCCGTCAGTACGCAGACCGGCTCCGGGCAGACGTAGAACTGCTGGCGACCCCTGCACCACCCCGTGCGGGCGGCGACGGCAACTTGATGGCCGGGCACACGCGGCAAGTCGCGGACGCAGACAGTAACGTCTGACTCGCGACCTATTCTTCGTCTTCGTCGACGTGCCCGATGACGAGCGCGTCTTCGACGAGTGCTTTCATGCCCCTGCGGAGGCGCTCTGAAAGCGCCTGGTGAGACACGTCGAATTTTTCGGCGAGGTCTTCTAACGAACTGTCGCGTGGAACCTCGAAGTAGCCGTGTTCAACGGCGGTGATGAGCGTCTCGTACTGGCTCTTCGTGAGACCGAACCGGCCGGCGGGTTCCTCGTCGAGTTCGCGGATGGATTCGATTTCGAAGGTGACGCCCACGTCTTCGGCGAAGTCGTAGTTGTCTGAAAATCGCTCGCGGTCGGGGTACATCACCCGAAGGGTCCAGCGGTCGTTGCGGCCGTAAGCGTCGAGAATCGTCGCTTTCGAACTGGTGAGCATATCGAGGAGCAAGATTACCTGGTCCACCCACTCCATGCGATAGAGGTACTCGTCGCCGAGGTCGGCGAGCAGTGAGACCGAATTGACCGTCTCGTCTTCCTCCAACAGTTGCTCGAAGTCCTCACGGTCTGTCCCTCGAACCCAGACGAGTGGCATGACGGCGTCTTCCCCGCTTTTCACCACGCGTTCGATGTCGAACTCCACATCCGGATAGGAACACAGGACGTGGTTCAGGGCGAATTCATCTGCGGGGATGGACCCGCGTACGATGACGGTCATATCCCCTTTGATTCGCTCAATGCGTTTATGCGTAACTGCTCACCTGCCACCGAAAATGACTGACACCCGTGACGACTCGTTTCGAGGGCGACCTGTCACTTCGCGTGCACCCTTTAATGTCGCGGTGCGCGTAGGAGAGGGCAATGGCCACCCGCACCGCCCGCCTGCCCGCGTTACCCCCAAAGCCGGAACTGGCCGTGTTCGCCTCGGGGATGACCAGTATGGGACTGGAAATCCTCGCCGGCCGGATGATTGCCCCACAGTACGGAAGCAGCATTTTCACCTGGGGGAGTATCATCGGCGTCTTTCTCGCGGCGCTCAGTCTCGGCTACTACCGCGGCGGCCGCCTCGCGGCAAAACGCGCCTCGACCAGACGCCTCGTCCGTCTCCTGCTCGGCACCGCGTTGTACGTCGCCGTCCTGATTTTCGCCGGCGAGGTACTGTTGCGTGCAGCAGGGGCGTTTCCACTCCCCAGCCGATTCGCGTCGCTGCCCGCCGTGGTTCTCCTGTTCGGGCCGCCGACCTACCTGCTCGGGTTCGTGAGCCCCTACGCCGCCGAACTCTCTGAGACGGAGAGCACGGGTGCGGCCTCTGGCCGCGTCTACGCGGTCGGGACGGTCGGCAGCATCGTCGGGGCGTTCGGGACGACGTTCATCCTCATTCCTGAGTTGAGTATCGACCAGATTGGTCTCGTTCTCGGCCTCATCGCCGTCGGCGCGGCCGTCCTCGTCGCCCGCCCCGACATCACGACCGACCAGGCACTCGGGAGCGCGGCGGTGACGCTCTTACTCGTCGCCGCTGTCGGCAGCGGCGCAGCCGGGGTCAGCATCGAGGGACGCATCGTCTACGAGACGCAAACCCCCTACCAGGAACTCCAGGTCATCGACCTCGGCGGCACGCGCACGCTGTACCTCGACGGCCAGCGACACAGCGCGATGGACCTCGACAATCCCTCTCGACACGTGTTCACCTACACGCGCTATTTTCACCTTCCGCTGCTCATGACTGACGACGTAGACCGCGTGCTGTTCATCGGCGGCGGTGGATTCACCGGACCGAAACGGTTCGTCGAGGACTACGACGTGACCGTGGACGTGGTGGAAATCGACCCCGAGGTCATCTCGGTGGCAAAAGAGTACTTCGCGGTCGAAGAATCGGACCGCCTTCGCATCCACAACATGGACGGCCGTCAGTTCCTCCAGCAGACGGACGAAACGTACGACCTCATCATCCTCGACGCCTACAAGATGGACAAAGTTCCCTTCCAGTTGACCACCGAGGAGTTCATGCGACTGGCCGAAAGCCGGCTCTCAGATGACGGTGTGCTCTTTGCGAACATCATCTCCGCGCCACAGGGAGCGGCCTCGCAGTTCTACCGCGCCGAGTACAAGACGATGGCGCAGGTGTTTCCGCAGGTGTACAGTTTTCCAACGGTAGACGCCACGGTCATCCAGAACATCGAGGTGGTGGCCACGAAGAACGCGACGGTGCTCACCCAGGAGGAGTTGCTCGCCCGGAACGCAAACCGTGACATCGGTATCGACCTCAGCAGCGAACTCCGGACCTATCGCAACAGCGAAAACGTCGAGAACGTGCCCGTGCTGCGCGACGACCGCGCACCGGTCGACGACCTGCTCGACCCGCTTATCGGCCAGCGATACGTGGTCCAGGAGGCCGACAATCGCACGACAGTCGCGCCAGCTGCACTCGCCGGGTGAGCACGGACCAGTGTGGCAGACCTGATAGTCACACGGGTCAGACCGCCAGTTGTCGGTGAAAAATCGGAGAAACTGGCAGTTTCACCGAATACTCTGTGATTGCTGAGCGAGTAAGCGAAGAATTCACGTGAAAGCGCCGTATCCGGTCGAATTCAATCCGGCTGACTGTCTGTGCGCGCCGAGTTGTCAGTCGTGAAATACCGCTACTCTGACTGATTTTTCGGCGCGAGAGAGGCCGGTTTCCCGCGAAAGCGGCGATTCATAACAAAGCCACGAAACTGCCACTATATTGCTGGCATGTTGCAAAACCTATCGAGCAGTACTCGCCGTACTGCTCGCGCTCACCGTCATTGGGAGCGTCGCCACCATTGGCGGGGCGTTCGCCCAGGAAGAGCCGACAGCGGGAGACGAAATCCCGACACAGGAACGAACTTACCTTCGCGTGATTCACGCCTCGCCCGACGCGCCGAGCGTTGACGTCTACGTAGAGAACGAGAGCGTTCTCGAGAACGTGTCCTTCTCGACCGTAAGCGATTATCTGACGCTCGCCGCGGGGTCGTACAACGTGACGATTACCGCAGCCGGTGACCGCGAAGCGGAGGTGTTCAACGGAACGCTCACCCTTGACGCACGGAGCATCAACACGGTCATCGCGACCGGTGAGGTGAGTGCGCTCGGAACGAACGAGAGCACGGCCTTCGCCCCGAAGGTGTTCGAAGACGACGCCTACACGCCCGCCGAAAACGAGTCGGCGCTGAGCGTCATCCACCTGTCGCCCGACGCGCCAGCCGTGGACGTGACGACGACGGTCAATAACACGACCATCGTCCTCGCTGACAACGTGAGCTTTGGCAACGGGACGGAGTACCTGACCGTGCCTGCCGGCAACTACACTGTGGACATCCGGGCCGCATCCGACGATAACAACGGCACCGTGGTCACCTCTGTCGACGTGACCCTCGAAAGCGGCGTCGCCTACTCCGCGCTCGCCGTTGGGTACCTCGACCCCGATTCGGCAACCGGTGACGCACCGTTCGAGGTCCTCCTCATCGAGGACGCCACCGTGACGGTCGTCCTCCCCGGTGAAGAGCCGTCTGACGACGACGGAGAAGTGCCTGAAGATCCCGACTCGCCTGCGAGTTAGGTGAACCTCGAACTCGATTTTTTGGTCGCGACAGGTGAGCGCTAGCGCCGCCTAACCTCTGCTGATTACGACCCGCCGTGTTTTCGGAACCAGACGGTCTTTCCGATGGGTGAGTCGTCTTCTGCGAGGTCGAGACGACTGAAAAACAGGTCGCGGACCGCGAGCGTGACCCAGAGGTCGTGGGTCGTCCCCGACTCGTCTGCGACGGTGACGACGCAGTGGTCGTCGCGCGTTTCGAGTTGTTCGATGGTGCCGGGAGTGAATCTCGCTGCGTCGTGGGCGGGTCGTTTCGCGTGAATCCGGTCGTGGTTCACGTCGTGCGGTACGCGTTCGAGCGAGAAGGCGTCTCGGGGTTACAGGCCGCCGGCCGAGATGCCGAACAGTGCCACCGCGATGATGGCGAACAACATGCCGACGCCCTTCTTGATGGCGCCCGTATCGAGGCTGGAAGCGACGTACGGGGCAATCTGTCCGCCAGTCACCGTCGCCGGAACCGTCCAGACGACCATGTTCCACGGTGTAGAGGCGAGGTCCATCTCGTGACCACCGACGAGGCCGCCGCCGAAGACGTGGACGAGCGAGGCGAGCACCGCCGTGAGTGCGACGACGATGTGGTTCGTCCCGATGGCGACCTTGACGGGCACGTTCGACCGAAGCATCGAGATGATGCCCAGTTCGCCGATGCCGAACCCAGCGAGTCCCTGGAACACGCCGCCGACGCTGTAGTTTGCGAAGCGTTCGCCGTATCCCGAACGGGAGTAGCGGTAGGCGTTCCCGTCCTTGTCGACGCGCGTGACGGTGCCGTTATTTACGTCGACGCCCGCCGGGCCGAGTTTGTCGTCGTCGTCGGGGAGCGACTGGCCGCCGTCGGTGACCGCGGGGTCAGCACCACTGTCCGTGCTCTCTGAATCCTCGTGGCCCAAGTCGGCTTTGAACAGGAGCGCCGACGCGGCGATAAGCGCGAGGCCGAGCAGGAACTGGAAGATTGGCTCGGGGATGACGAACGACAAGAGCGCCCCACCGATGACGAACGGAATCGAGCCACCGACCAGCGTGAGGGCTAATCGGCGGTCGACGAGGCCGTACTGGATGAACGCGATGGCCGAACTCGACAGGCCGAACGACTCGCTGATGAGCCCGATTTTCACGATAGTCTCGGGTTCCAGGTTGAACGCGAACACCGGAAACAGGAAGATGAGAAACGGCACGAACATGGCGGAACCACTGATGCCGACGGTGTTGACGATGGTCGCTCCGAGCAGGAAGAAGGGGAACAACCACCAGTATTCGAGCCAGTAGGCACTGTCAGTCCCCGTCGGCGTCGGAGCGGCAAAGAATACCCCGAGAACGAACAGAACCGGCGCGGCGAAAACGAATACGTGCTGGTACTTGAGGAATGTCCGTTGGATTCGACTTGCAGGTGAAGCCGCGGTCATTTGGTGTGCTCGGGTGGCAGTGGTTCGTCCCTAAAAGAATTTTTCATCGAGAAGTGGCAGATTTCGCCGTCTGACGGGTTGAACCGGCAACATTCGAATAAACAATTATTGAGAACCGAGCGGAGTATGCACGCTACCGGGGACGGGTTGACGCGGTGTCCACGCTGGCGGGGCGAGTGCTCACGCTATGAGTATGTAATAAACTGAAAATTCGCGTCGTCGCCTGTGGGCGACTATGCGGAAAAGTTAGTTGACGCGGGTGACGTTCTTCGCGCGAGGGCCTTTCGGGGCCTGTTCGATGTCGAACTCGATCTCGGTGCCTTCCGTGAGGTCCTCGCCGCCAACGTCTTCCATGTGGAAGAATACGTCGTCGTCAGATTCGTCAGTCGCGATGAAACCGTAGCCGCCAGTGTCGTTGAAGAAATCAACTTTACCGTTTACCATTGCATCTACACAAAATTGGAGTGTACGGATAAGGGTTGTGCATTCGTCCGCAAAAATTCGATTTTTCCGCGCAAATGAATTTCAATTCCACAGATTCTCACCCATTTGTTTTTGAAAGACAGGTTCTACGTGGCAAGAGCGACTGAATAGTCACATCAACCGGGTGGTTCTGTCGTATCCCAAATTTCCAGTATAGTGATAGTATTCGAACCGGTCCGTGGCGAAACCAGCGATGACACCGTTGCCGTCACGCGTCTGTGGTTACAGACACGTCCTTGCCAGCCCGGGCGGCGTGCCCGTAATTGAGGCCGGCGACGAATACGCTCCCTCCGAGGACATTGCCGAGCGTCGTCCAGAAGAGTACGGTGCCGTACTGCACAGCGGTTACCCCGGTTCCGAGGAACATCGCGGAGAGGAGTTCGGTCGTCCCAAGCAGCGCGTGATGGAACGGCCCGAACCCGATGGTCGTGGTGACGACGAGAACGATAACAATCCGGCTGATGGTGTCTCGACTCGCGGCGACGAGCCACGTCACGAGGCCCATGAGCCACCCGGCGACAACGCCACTCAGGAGGACGGTCCACCACGGAAGGCCGAGCAGCGAATCGGCGATGCTGGCGAACGCCGCAGGCGTGACGATGCCGAGCGACGGGCCGAGCACGGCGATGAGCGCCGCGAAGAGTCCACATCCAACGAGGTTCGCGACGTACACGACGCCCCACAGGTGCCCGAGGTCCGCAAGCGACGACCGACCGTCGAGGACGGGCAACACGGCGAGCGTCGTGTGGGCGGTGAACAGTTCGGTCTGCCCGAGGATGACGAAGAGAAAGCCAACCGCCGATGCGCCCGCGAGCAGGAGATGTTTGACCAGCGGGGAGGGAAACGACGGCGAGAACGTCAATACCATGCCCATGAACAGCGCCCCGAAACTGACGTTGAGTCCGGCGGCGAGTCCCGAGAGGAACAATCCCTCACTCGGCCGACTCAATTCCTTTAGCGCGTTCTCCATCTCGCGGTCGAGGACGTTTTCGTACGACAGCGACGCCCCCGATGGCTCTCCCTCCCCATCAGTACTCATGACTGAATGGCCATTCTGGAGCCAGGTGTAAGAGCCTACGGGCCCCGCCGGCTGTCCGGTCCGAGCGCCTGAACGCTTCGTAAATGGTGGCCGCCCGCTTCGGACCACTCCCTCGACCGCTCTGAGCGCCGCCGAGGCTCTGTTCATCGAGAGTCACAAACACGGGAGGCACGCTGCATCACCAGAGTACGGGCGTGAGACGCATCACACCGCGGACGGCGGCGAGAGGCGCAATACCCTCACCAGTCGGGAACCGTCGATTTGCGCTCAAAGCGCCGGTCATGGCAGACATTGCGTCGGTGTTGGACGCGGGCTTGGCGGATGTGCAGGTTGAAGTCATGGAAGGGACGGCGCATGTGCCGCCGCTCGAGAAGCCGGAGGAGTTCAATGCGTTGTTGCGGTCGTTTTTAAAACGATTTTCTCTGTAGTGAGAGGGCAATGCCATAAAAAATCTTGTGCAGGGATACAGACAGATTGGTAGCGGAGCAACTGCCCGCATCGTCAGTCGATATCGACCGACAGGCGGCGAACTTCTTGTTCGAGCAGGTCGGCACACTCCAGTCGTCGATTCCGGGCTGCCTCGGCTGTGATCGTCGGCCCGTCGTCGACGTGCTCGGTGAGAGGGTCGTACGCCGCGATATCGAATCCCATCCGTTCGAGGTAGCCACGGACCTCCTCTGAGCCGAGGCCGTCCTTGATGGCGGCGTCGACGTACTCGAGGACGGCGTCGAACGACGGGAGGACAACCTCCTCCCCGGTCCACCGGCCGGTCTCGCCCTCGATACGCACCTCGCCGTCGCGGACGGTGGCGGTCACGTCGGCCAACCGGTCGGCCAGCTGAATGACATGGCCCGGTAGTGCCGCGTCCGGTGAGCGCCATTCGACGGTACCGAACCGCTTGCGGAACTGAACCGGTGTCCAGATGGCGCTCTCTGGGTCGAAATTCGCCTCAACGGTCGCCCGGTCGACACCCGCGTCCAGCGTGGCGGCGACGAACTCCTCGTAGCGACGCTCCAGACGGCGCGTCCACTCTCGCTTGTCGTCGATATACGACCACAGCAGTCCCTGATGTGGCATGCTGTCGTACGCTTCTCGTCGGTACATTTTCGAACGCGCGCCCGTCGCCAGCCATTCTCCCCTGTAGTATGGCGAAGAGTTGACCAGCGCCAGCGCTGGATCGAGCGCGACGAACGCATTCATCTGGTCGACCTCGTGCCCGGGTTGCTGATCTACGTGTATGTGCGTCCCGGCACAGTGGCGGACATATTCGAAGTCCCCGCCCACCACCTCGTTTTGAATTCGCGTGCGTTCGCTGGGTATCTCGGTGACCTCCGCGTCAGACAACGGCGTCGCCGTCCGCTCACGCTCCCAACATTCTTCTAAATCCGCCGCAAACGACTCACTGAGCAGGTCTGCGAGCATCTTTGGACAAGAAACTCAACGACCTGCTCGTTTCTCAAACTGGCTTAACTAGACAGTGCCTTTTAATGAGTGGTGAAAGCTCCTGTGACATATCGATTAAATCACATTTGAACCCCTCGCGTCGATTGGCGCAACGGCACTCATAAGGCGAACCATAACGAAGAGCATTCCCCCTCAATTGCCCAGACAATGGCCCGGAGCAACTCTGCTGACTCGGGGGCGAAAGGGGTGGCTATCCTCAGGAGTATCGACGAGGTGAACGAGAACCAGTGGAACAACCTCGTGACCCACGCCGACCAGGGAACGCTGTTCCATCGCCACGAGTGGCTCGCGGCTATCGAGAACGGACTCGACTACGAACCCCGCCACGTCGTCGTGCGCAAAGATACCAATCCGGTCGCCATCATGCCCAACTTCGTCTCGGCGTTAGCAGTCCCGAACGACGTCGCTAATCTTCTCGCTTCGTCGCTCGAAATCTCGGTGATGAAGTCGGGTGGAATCGGATACGGCGGCCCGATTATCACCAACAACGAACGCGAGAACATCGACCTGCTCTTCGACGCCCTCGAAGCCACGACCGAACCCCAAATCCTGTATCACCTTATCTCGACGGCCGACCTCGGACAGATCCGCTACGGGCAGTATCTGCGGTCCCGCGGCTACGAACCGAAATCGAACGTCGCCACGTTCTTTATCGACCTTTCGGCGGGTTGGGAGGACATCCTCGCGGGGATGGACAAATCTCGGCGAAAAGACATCAGACGATCACACGAACAGGACTACCACGTCGAGATAACGCCGATAGGCTCCGACATGTGCCGAACGTACGACATGTACGAGAAGAATACGAGACGGGTAGGCGGAAACCTCATCCCGTTCTCGTTTTTCGAAACGCTTCGGGACTACGTTCCCGACCGCGTGCGTGTGTTCACGGCCACCGTAGACGGGGAGATAGTAGGTCGATACGTCTACCTCCTCGATACCGAAAAATCGATTCTTCATCATTGGTTTTCGGCGATTCCAGAGCGCGAGTGTTACGACCACTATCCCTCCGAACTCATGCACACCCGCGCCATCAAGTGGGGCATAGAACAGGGGTTCAAAGAGTACAGTTTCGGCGCCGCAGGCTCTCACTTCGACAATTCGGTGTTTCGCTTCAAAACCCAATACGGCGCGAAAGCGGTCCCAGTCCTCCGCTGGGAGCGAGGGACGAACCCGCTCGTGTGGCCGCTTTTTAAGTTTGGTCGGCAGAGGTTCGTTGCGAAGGAGTTGTAGGGAGTGTTGTTTTTTGGTTTTTCGAGAGAGGCCTCGGCACTCATAGGGCTCCACATCACCGACTGCCTAGGTCGGTTCGGAGTCGGTGCCTCGTCACAGGCCACCCGACAGTTACCCACCGGTGGGCAAGTCAGTTTTCCTCTGGCAGAACGTTTTTCGCGCCGTCGGGCAAACCGAGAGGCCATGAGTTGGCGCGACATTCGCCCGGTGGTGCTCGGCCTCGTCCGACGGAACGACGAGATACTGGTGGGTCGAGGATACGACCCCGAAAGCGACGAAGTGTTCTGGCGACCACTCGGCGGGGGAATGCAGTTCGGCGAGTCCAGCGAGGAGACGGTGTGCCGGGAGTTCGAAGAAGAACTCGGCGTCGAACTCGAAACGGTCGAGTTCCTCTCACACATCGAGAATCGGTTTACCTTCGACGGCGAGCAGGGCCACGAAATCGTCCTGCTGTACGAGGGCGACCTCGCGGACGACGATGTGTACGAAGCCGAGTCGATGACCGGCTACGAGGAGGAATTAGACGAGGAGTTCGAGGTTCGGTGGCTACCGCTCGCCGATTTCGAGTCGGGTGACAGAACGCTCTATCCGGAAGCGGTGGTGGATGTCGCAAAGAATGAGCGATGCGATGGGGCTTAGAACTTCGCCGCGAGCAGCGGGTACAGCGCCCCGAGGACGACGCCGTAGACCGCGTGTCCGACGAAACTCGGGACCTGCAGATTTGGCACGGGCGGAGCCATCGGGAACCCCATAGCCTGCAACCAGAGTGGCATGACGAAGCCGACGGCGACGATGGTCAAGAGGACGCTGAACCCGATGCCGAGCAGGGCCCCGGTCGAAACCTTCGCCGCGTACTCGCGGAGTGGCTCAGGTGTGGCGAACGCTGCGTAGACGAGTGAAAACTCCAACTCGGGCGGGCGTGAATGCAACATGCGCGCCAAACCGCCGGGAAAGAGACGAATTCGACTAACCGTCACTCGCGGTCGGCTTACTCCGAAATCCGTTCACGCGCCCCTGCAACCACCAGCGGCAGTGTGATTGTGGCGTCTGCATACACCGAAACGTTCCGCGCCGCCTTCTCCAACTTTCCCCATGACCGCGCTTCGTCGAGCGTCGCCCCGGAGAGGCCACCCGTGTTCGGTGGGTCCATCGTGAGCTGGACGGCGTAGTTGTAGGCTTCTGGCACCACGAGCATCGTCTGGAGGACGAAATTCTTCGGGACGCCGCCGCCGACGACCATCGCAGCCGCCTTCTCGGCGTCGAACGCGATGTCCGTGAGGCCAGTCATGTCGGAGAGCGCGTCGAGACTGAAGTCGTTGACCTGCGAGTACATCCACGCCTGTAGGCCGAGGACCGAGTCCTGAATTGCGGGAACGTAGATTGGCACGTCATTTTCGTAGGCGGCCGCGGCGATGCCAGCGTCCTCCTCGATACCCTCACGCTCGTTGACCACGGCGTTCGCTCGGCCGAGTTCCTCGGTGAGTTGCTGGATGGTGACCGTCTCGTCTACGTTCGGGAACACCTCAGCGCGCAGGTGACCCTCGAACGCGGTGAAGTGCTCTTGCGGGAGGTAGACGTTGTAGATGCGGTCGACCCACTCGTCGCGGAGCTTTTCGTCGAACTCGCGAGGAGAGGATTCGCCGTCGTGTTCGCGGCCGTGGTGGTGCTTGCCGCCGATTGCCTCGATGGCGTCGTGGGTGAGGTTCGCGCCGGTCGTCACGAGCACGTCGATGTGGCCGTCGCGGATGAGGTCGGCGACGATTTTTCGCATCCCCGTCGGGACCATCGCCCCGGCGAGGCCGAAAAAGTTGGTCACGTCGTCGTCGCCGATCATCTCGGCGTAGATGTCCACCGCTTCGTGGAGGTCCGCCGCGCCAATGCCTGCCTTGCCGTACTCGGAGACGAGGTCGCCAACGGTCATGCCGGCCCACACGTCGGTGTGTCCGATTGGGTCGTGGTGGAACTCCTCGCGGGGCGGGAGTTCGTGGTCTGCGTCGTCGCTCATTGCCACAGATTGTGGGTTACGAAGGTTTGAAGGGCGCGGTCTGGAGCGGGCGACCAACCCGGCTCAGAGTCCGGTCGGTTCTCCGATGAAGGTCGTCTCCAGTCCCCACTCCTCTGCGAGTTGCTGGAGGGCACGGACGCCAAAGGTTTCGGTGGCGTAGTGGCCCGCGAGGAAGACGTGAATACCCGCTTCTTTCGAGTTGTGATACGCCTGCTGTTTCCCCTCGCCCGTGATGAGTGCGTCCACGCCCGTCGCTTCTGCCTCCGGAATCCAGTCCGTCCCGCTGCCGGTGATGATGCCGATGTCCTCGATTTCCGCGGGGCCGTGTTCGAGTACCTGCACGCGCTGGCCACCGTTGTCGAGGCCGACGAGTTCCTCGCGGAGGTCGGTCACGGAGAACGGTTCTGGCGCGGTTCCGCGAACGCCGATGTACTCGGTGGCCTCCGCGCCGAATCGCTCGCGGTTTTCGAGTTCGAGCACGTCGGCGATACCGGCGGCGTTGCCGAGTTCCTCGTGCCCGTCGAGCGGAAGGTGAGAGACGTAGAGTGCGATGTCGTTCTCGACGAGGAGGCGGATTCGTTCGTATGTGGAGCCGGTCACGCGGTCGAAGCCACCCCACGAGAGCCCGTGGTGGACGACGAACACGTCCGCGTCTGCTCGTGCGGCGGCCTCGATGGTCGAAACGGCGGCGTCCACGCCGAAAGCCACCGTCGTGACTTCCTTGTCTTCCGGCCCGACCTGCAAACCGTTGGCGCTCGCGTCGAAGGCGGCGTAGTCGGCCGTTCGGAGGCGGTCGTCGTATCGAGAGACGAGTTCGCTGAGTTGCATAGTCTCACGTTAGCCACCAGCGTTAAGAAAGACGGCGATAACAGACAGCGTACCCGCTTTCTGCGGGACGGACAACGGAGTTGATTCCCTATGGGTAAATTCCGCAAAGCCGCATTCGTTTGGCGTCGATTGCCTCGACGAACAAAGAATCGGATTGTCCGAACTGGAAAAGGACTCGTGCGCCGGGTGACCCCCGGGTCATAACCGGCCCGAGTTCGCTTTCTACGATTGCGCCGCGTGTGAAAAGACGAATTCTCTGAGGAGTTTCGCGCCGAGCGTCGCCGCCTGCCCGTCGTCTCTGTCGTTGACTTCCACCACGTCGAATCCGATAGCGGTGGGTGCAACTTGCCTGACCACGTCGCGCATTTCCCGCGGCGTGAGTCCGTAGGGTTCCATCGTCCCCGTCCCGGGCGCGAACCCGGGATCGGCGGCATCGATATCCACGCTCAGGTAGACCGACCCGTCGCCGTCGAACGTCCAGTCTGCGACGTCCTCCGGCGGGACGACAGTCACGTCGCCCTGCGCAGCGCGCTCCCACTCGACCTTATTTCCGGTGCGTGCGCCGAGGATGATGGCCTCGTCTGCGACGTCGAGCGCGTGGCGCGTGACCGTCGCGTGGCTCAGCGGGTTGCCGGCGTACTCCTCGCGGAGGTCGAGGTGCGCGTCGAGACAGACGAACGTATCGGGGGTCGTCGCTCTGACGCCAGCCACCGTCACCGTGTGCTCGCCGCCGACGAGAATGGGAAGCGCCTCGTCGCGCCGAATGTCGGTGACCATGCCCTGCAGAAAGTCGAGATAGTCGGCCGCGTCGTCCCACGCGTGGAGGTCGCCGTCGTCTGCCACGCCGAGGTCGGTGAAATGGGAGTCCGTCCGGTGGTCGTAGTCGTCAAAATTCTCTGCGTATTGTCGAATACGGTCGGGCCCAAAGCGAGTCCCGGGTTGAAAAGACGTAGAAATGTCGAGCGGCGCGCCGAGGATGACGTAGGAAGCGTCTGTGCGAGAAGTCAGCGCGCCAGGAAACATCAGATAATCTTACGCTGGGCGTCCATCTCGAGGTACTCGATTTCGTCTTCCGGAGTCAGAGTCTTGTCGCCGGGGACCTTGATGGAGAAGGTCTCGTAGGTGTCTAAGTCCATGACCTGTGCGACGTCGGAGCTCTCGACGCTCACGACCTGGCCCTGCTTGCGCTCGATGATTGGAATCCAGATTTTCGCGTCGACAGGCTGGGAGAAGCTGCGCTTTTTCCCGTCGAAGACGCCCTTGCCCTCGACACGGGCTTTCGCACTGCCGTGTTTGCCGGGTTTGGCCGTGCTGTACGCGGTGATGAGACACGGCACGTCGTTGATCATTACGTAGCTACCTTCCTGGAGGTCGCGGACCTCGCCTTGCTGCTTCGCCATGTGTCTGCTTTTTCCACGAGACTGTATAAACGGTTTGGAACGCTATTCGTGACGCTGGAGACAGGTTTTGACGCGTGAGAGACCCTCGACCAATTCTTCGGTCGGAAGCCCAAAGCCGAGGCGGAACCGGTCTGGATAGCCGAAGAACTCACCGGGTGCGAGTACAACGCTCTCCTCGTTCAACACCGCCCGGCAGAACTCCTTGCCACTCGAAAACGAGTTTGGGATCTCGATGAAGGCGTTCACGCCGATGGGGTCGTACCACGAGAGGCCCGTCTCCGCGATGAATTCGGCGACGATGTCGTGATTCGTCTGTCGCACCGCGCGACTCTCGGCGAGCAGTTCGTCCTCCTGCTTGAACGCCTGGCGGGCGATGTGCTGGCCGAACTGGGAAGGCGAGATGGTCGTGTAATCTTTCCAGTGCCAGGCCGCCTGGACGACTTCGGGCGGCCCGACAATCCAGCCAAAGCGCAGGCCAGCGAGGCCGTACGCCTTCGAGAGACTCGCCGTGCTGATGGCCCGCCGACCGAGACTCGCTGCCGGCGGGTGAGGGTCGTCTGCGAGCAGTCGGTACACCTCGTCTACGAGCAGGTAGGCGTCGTGTTCGACGGCGAGGTCGTAGAGCGCGGACAGCGTCGCTTCGTCGTGATATTTCCCGGTCGGGTTGTTCGGGTTGTTGACGACGAGCAGGCGCGTGTCGTCGGTAATCGCGTCCGCGACGGCGTCGACATCGAGGTCCCACTCGGGGGGTTCGAGTTGTACCGTCGTCACCTCCCCGAAGGCGTCTGGAATCGCGTGCAGCGACTGGTACGTCGGCGTGACGGTCACCGTGTGGCCGCCCTGACCGAGCAGCGCGAGGAAGACGAGGAAGTTTGCCTCCTGTGCGCCACAGGTGAAGATGACTTCGTCGGTAGTCCGCCCGTATCGTGCCGCCAGCTGCTCGCGGAGGTCGGGGTCGCCGTTCGTGGGGATGACGTAACCAAGTTCGCCGGGGTCGGTGTCGAAGCGCGTCGCCGGAAGCGACCGAATCCCGCTCTCTGCCAGCATGATGTCGGCCTCGTGTTCGTACTTCGCGAACCAGCGTTCGAGGCCGAACGGGTCGATTTCCATACCCACTGCTTTGCCCGAACCGAAGAAAAGTACCGTGGCTTACACCCAACAAAATCGCCCAGCCAGCAACGCTCATCAAACTGGTCAGCGTAGTAGAATCATGGTCGACACCACGGTCACCGTCGGACTGCTCTACCTCGTCGTCTGGCTCGGCGTGACCCTGTGGGTCTTTCAGGACGCCGAATACCGGCGTTCGAAGGGAACACTTCTGTGGACCGTCGTCGTCTTTCTCGGCGGTGTCATCGGACTATTCCTGTACTTCCTCATCGGCCGGCGATAGTCGTCCCCCACCACGCACACATTTTTATACGGAAACGCAGCCACCGACCCCATGCGTTGACACCTCGCCGCGAAGCGGCCTGCGGGAGTACGGCCACCGCTTCGCGCCCCACCGTGCCGTCTGTTCGCCCCTACTTCCCCCGCCGCTGGCGGAGATTCTGCCGCGTGAACTGCGGCGTCGCACGAATCCCCCGGCGCTTGCGAAACGAGACATAGAGCCAGCCGGCTATCACGAGCGAGAACCCACCCGACAGAAGCGTCGCTTCGAGCGTCCCAAACGCGTAGAAAATTGACGTCATGATGAGACCGACCGAAAGCAACATCCCGAGGACGATTCGCTTCGCGAGTCTCGTCAGGTGTCCGTTCGAGTCCTCGATGTCTGCCCGAACGTAGAAATCGTCGCGGTTGATTCGGTCGAGCGCACGCTCAAGTTTCGGCGGGCTGCGCAGCGTCGATTGAGCCGCCTTGCGCACCTCGTCGCCGCGGTCTTCGATGAACTGCTTTACGCCTGCTTCGCGATACCCCTGTTCGGTGAGGTACTGGGTCGCGACCGCGATGAAGTCGAAATCCGGGTCGAGCGTCACGCAGACGCCTTCGACGACCGTCGCCACGCGCAACACCAGCGCGAGGTTCGACGGCAGCCGAAGCGGGAACTCGTAGATTGTATCTTCGACCTGGCTCACGATTTGCTGGACGCGATATTGCTCGATATTCTCACCGCGAGCGTCCGCAATCGCGAGTTCCATCACGTCGCCCATCACCCGCCGGTCGGCTTCCGGGCTCAGCGTACCCATCTCGATGAGTGAATCGAGAATCCCCTCGATGTCCTGGTTCGCCACGGCGATGTAGAACTCGACGATTTTGTCCTGGACGAACGAATCGACGCGACCGCTCATCCCGAAGTCGTAGAAGACGATGGTGCCGTCCGGACGCACCGCGAGGTTCCCCGGGTGCGGGTCAGCGTGAAACACACCGTCATCGATGATCATCTGGAGGTAGATTCGCTGGAGCGTCTCTGCGAGTTCCGAGCGGTCTACGTTCATCGCGTCGATATCCTCGATGTCGCTTATCTTCGTCCCGCTCACGTACTCCATCGTGAGGACGCGAGCGTCCGAGTGTGATTCGATGACGCGGGGAATCGCGATGCGGTCTTCGTCCGCAAAGTTCCCGCGAATCTCGGTGAGCATCCGCCCTTCCCGACCGTAGTCCATCTCCTCGCGAATGGTCTTCGCGAACTCGTCGGCGAGGTTTTCGAGCGAGAACGCCCGAGCGGTGCCGATAAAGCGCATGAGCAACGGCAGACTCCAGCGGATGACCCTGAGGTCCGCTTCCACGAGCTCCTCGATGCCGGGCCGGCGCACCTTCACCGCGACGGATTGGCCGTCGATTTCGGCGTAGTACACCTGCCCGAGACTTGCACCGCTTATCGCGTCGGTGTCGAACTCGTCGAACCACGCTTCGAGCGGCCCGAGTTCGTCTTCGATGACCTGTTTTGCCTCAGGCCACGGGGCCGGTGGCACGCTGTCCTGGAGTTTCGTGAACTCGTCGATGTACTCCGGCGGCAGGATGTCCGGGCGCGTCGAGAGCAACTGGCCGAGTTTGATGAACGTCGGCCCGAGCGTGAGCATGGCGTCAAGCAGTGCCCGCGCTCTGCGGCGGCGAATCTCTGGCGTGACCGTCCGCCGACCGCCGAACAGCAGGAATCGGCGGCGGTCCCGGGCGTACGCGATGAGAAGCGGCAAGAACTGTCTGGCGACGGTGAAAAACCGTCTGTACGGGCGGAGGTTCACAGACTGTGCGACCCCCTACTCGTCACTGATTGGGATGCTGGTCCCGGGAGCGGCACTTCGCTTCGGGAGGGTGATTTCGAGGACGCCTCGCGAAACGGCTCCTTCTGCGTCCGTGCCGGTCACCTTCGGTGGGAGTGGGAGGTCCACGTCGAGGAACATAGAGCGGTCTTCCTTGAGGTAGCGATACTCCGTCGGTAGGTCTTTCTCGCGCCGCGCCTCGATGTGAAGGCGGCCGTCTTCGACGCGAACGTCCACGGTCTCTTTGGTGACACCGGGGAAGTCGATAACGAGGAGGTACGAGTCGTCGCTCTCGAGGAGGTCTGCGAACACTGCGTCCGGGAGGTCACGCAGGGCTTCGCGCAGCGCTGACATACGCATGGGTACGGACGCCGGAGCGAAAAAGCCCCCGGTAGGGGAATCCGTCCGGGTGTTTTTTGTCGGCCGCGTCGTAGGGACGTGCCATGAGCGACCAACTTCGTGACGCGGGGTTCAAGCAACTGACCCGCGTCGATGCGGCCCGCGACCGACTCCGGGACGCAGTCTCCCCCCACGGTCGAACTGGCGCCGTGCCCCTCGAAGACGCAGACGGGCGCGTTCTCGCAGAACCGATTACCAGCAACCGCAACGTCCCCCATTACCGGAGGGCCGCGATGGACGGGTTCGCCGTCCGGGCAGCGGACACCTTCGGCGCCTCCGACCGGTCGCCGAACGTACTTCGCGTGGCAACCGGCGAGGTCGCACCCGGAAGCGGCGTCCGCGTCCACACCGGGAGCGAACTACCCCCAGGTGCGGACGCCGTCGTCATGGTCGAACACGTAGACCGTGTCGGTGACGACCTCGAAGTGTTCGACGCGGTTGCGGAGGGCGAGAACGTCGCCCCGGAGGGCGAAGACGTCGAAGCGGGCCAGCAGTTGTACGACGCCGGACATCGACTCCGACCCTCCGACCTCGGCCTGTTGAAATCGACCGGCGTTGCCACGGTTTCGGTGTACGAACCGCCCCGAGTGACCGTGATTCCGACCGGCGAAGAACTCGTCGAGGCGGACCCGAAACCGGGCGAGGTCGTCGAGACGAACGGTCTCACGGTGTCTCGGCTGGTCGAACGATGGGGCGGTGACGCCGACTATCAGGAAATCGTCACCGACGACGAAACCGCGCTCCGCGAAGCCGTAGCGGGGAATCTCGACGCAGATATCGTCGTCACGACGGGCGGGTCCTCCGTCGGCGAGCGCGACCTGATTCCGGACGTCGTCGCCGACATGGGCGACGTGTTCGTCCACGGTGTCGCGCTCAAACCCGGCCACCCCGTCGCGATGGGCGTGGTCGAAGACACGCCAATCATCATGCTTCCTGGCTATCCCGTCGCGTGCATCATCAACGCCGTCCAGTTCCTTCGCCCCGCGCTCAAATGGGCGGGTAGGATGCCCCTCGAGGAGTTCCCGACGGTCGAGGCGCGCCTCTCGCGGAAGATTCGAAGCGACGTCGGCGACCGGACGTTCGTCCGCGTTCGGCTCACCGACGACGAGTCGGAACCGGTTGCGACGCCGACGCGAGCGAGTGGCTCTGGCGTCCTCTCGAGCGTCGCGCTGGCAGACGGCTGGGTCGAAGTGCCAGAATCGAGCGAAGGAATCGCCGAAGGTGAGACTGTCGCGGTCCAGAACTGGGAGTGGTCGGCGTGAGCCGCAAGGAGTTTCGTGAGCTCGCGTCGCCAGAGGAAGCCCGTGAAGCAATCGCGTCGCTGAACCTCGGTGGCGGGTCAGAATCGGTGCCGCTGGCCGAAGCCCGTGGTCGCGTTCTCGCAGAACGCATCGACGCGGGGATGGACGTCCCCGGCTTCGACCGGGCGAGCATGGATGGCTACGCCGTGCGAGCGCGGGACACCTTCGGCGCGGACGAAGCGGACCCCGCCGTCCTCGACCTCGTCGGGGCTGTCCACGCAGGGGTCGAACCGGACGTCGAAATCGCAGAGGGTGAGTGTGCTGAAATTTCGACCGGGGCGGTGATGCCATCGGGTGCGGATGCGGTGGTCATCGTCGAGCGAACCGACGAACGCGACGGGAAAATCGAGATGCGAACCGCGGTGGCCCCCGGCGACAGCGTGATGCTCGCAGGGGCGGACATCGCCGCGGGTGAGCGTGCTCTCGGCCCGGGAACTCGAATTACGCCCCGAGAAATTGGGCTGCTCTCTGCACTCGGCGTGGAGTCGGTGCCAGTTCGGGCGAAACCCCGCGTCGGCATCATCTCGACGGGAGACGAACTGGTTCGCCCCGGCCAATCGCTCAACAGCGCCGCCGGGCAGATTTTCGACGTGAACAGCTACACCGTCGCGGCGGGCGTCGAAGACGCGGGCGGCGAGGCGGTTCTCTACCCCCATGCCGGTGACGACTACGACGAGATGGAGCGACTGCTGACGAAAGCCGCCACCGAGTGCGACCTCGTCCTCTCGTCGGGTTCGACGAGCGCCTCCGCGGTGGACGTCATCTACCGCGTCGTCGAGGAACAAGGCGAGTTGTTGTTACACGGCGTCGCCGTGAAACCCGGGAAACCGATGCTCGTCGGGCGACTCGAAGAGTCCGCGTACATCGGCTTGCCGGGGTATCCCGTCTCCGCGCTCACCATCTTCCAGACGTTCGTCGCGCCGGCGATTCGTGATGCGGCGGGAGTTCAGGCCCCCGCCGTCGCGACCGCTCGGGGGAAGATGGCCGTCCGCGAGCGCTACGGCGAGGGTCGAATGCGCCTCATGCCGGTCGGCCTCGTCGAAGACGGGGCAGGCGACTTGCTCGTCTACCCAGTTGACAAGGGCAGCGGCGCGACGACGAGCCTCGTGGAGGCAGACGGCGTCGTCGTCGTCCACCCGGACACGGCATTTCTCGACGCTGGCGAAGAAGTCGAGGTGGACCTCTTCTCGCCCGACGTCAGGCCGCCAACCGTGTTCGGCGTCGGCGAGGACGACCCTGCACTCTCGCGATTGCTCGACCGCATCGAACGGCCGCGCTATCTGTCCGTGGGGAGCAGAGAGGGGCTCCGCCGCCTGCGAAACGGCATCGCCGACGTTGCGGTGACGACGACGGGCGGCGAGCCGGAGTTCGACACTGTGGAACTCGGCGGCTGGACCCGCGAGTGGGGGCTGGTGGTGCAGGCGGGCAACCCCGAAAACGTGGCCGGTCTCGCAGACCTCGTGGACCGCGACCTGCGATTCATCAACCGCGGAACGGCCGCCGGCCTAAGAACTTCGTTTACCGACGCCCTCGCCACACTCGCCGAGGAGCGCGGCCAGACGCGCCACGACCTCGTGAGCGCAATTTCCGGGTTCGACCTCACCGTGAAAGCCCACGAGAGTCCGGCCCGGAAGGTCGCCGACGGGCGTGCCGACGTGGGACTCGGTCTTCGTGCGACCGCGGAAAAACTGGACCTCGGATTCGTCTCGCTCGGAACCGAACAGGTTCGCGTGTTCGCGAATCCGGATCGAGTTTCGAAACCAGGGGTCGCGGCGCTCGAAACGGCCATCGAGGACGGTGACGCCGTGTTCGCAGACCTCCCCGGCTTCGAAACGGCATAGCGATTCGCCCTGCTGGGTCGCCGAAGTGTATAACCATGCGTGGGGCGTTATACCAGACACCGGTTTCCGGTGGTGTCCCATGAGTTGCTCCCATCCACTCGACGCAGAGTTCCTGTACCCATCAGATGCAGAGGTATTAGCAATCGAACAGCGAGACGACAGCGACGCCCTCGTGGTGACGCTGGCGCTACCCTGTCCTGAATGTGGTCACGACCTGCGAGTCGAGACGCAGGTCTCGTCGGTCGAAGAGACAGTGATGGAAGCGCGCATGGAAGACCCCCAGGACACCTACGACTAATCAGTCGCTTCGGTCGCAGTCCGGTCAGCCGTTGCTTTTACGAGTCGCCAGAGTTCGTCGAACGACGCGACGCGATAGTCGCCGAGGACGCACTCTCCCCGTCGGTGCGGGTCGTGGCGTTCGACGTGAATCCCGTCGAGGCCGGCGTTCCACGCCGCGCCGATGTCGTTCGACCCGTCACCAGCGAGCACACCGCGTGCGCTGGTTTCGACATCGAGCTGCGACATCGCGTGGGTGACTGGGCCGGGGTCCGGTTTCCAGCCGAGGTCGTCGCTACAACAGACGACGGTGTCGAACCAGTCGCCGATGCCGAGATGCGCGAGAACCGGCCCAGTCAAAAACGGCTGGCAGTGGGTGACGATGCCGACGGGCGTCGTGAGGTCCGCGACGAACGTGGCGTCGTCGTGGAGATAGGTCGCCTCGGCGCGGGCCTGTGGGTCTTCTACGGCGTGGAACGCGGGCCAGAATTCGTTGGGGTCGATGCCCCATTCGACGAGCCTATCGTCGCGCTTGCCGCCGAGGCCGTGCCAGAGGATTTCGGCCTCCCGGTCGGTGAACGGACGGCCCATCCGGTCGCCGACCCGGTCGAACACCTCGCGGGTGTACCCCCAGTCGACGTCGATGAGCGTTCCGTCTAAATCGAATAGCCAAAAATCGTAGTCAGCCCCAACCATTCACCAAGAGGTACGACACCGACTGCTAAGTGCCTTTCCGCCCCACTGGTCAATCAGGACGCTCGCGTCTACTCGACCTGAATCGAACTGCCGAGATACTTGTTCAGCACTTCTTCGACCGTTTCAGCGTTGAACAGGTCCAGGTGCGCACGAATCTCGCTCTTCAGCGCCTCCAGATACTCCGGAGACGTCCGCAGGCCGCTAAAGGAGACGCTCGTCACCCGCATATCGAGCGCCGATTCGAGTTCGCGCCGGAAGTACTCCTCGTCGTTCAGATTGCCCCGCCAGAGGTAGTCGCGAAAGAACAGCCAGCCGTCGTCACCCGGCTGGGAGGCCGTTTTCGACAGTTGCAGCTCGAATTCCGCGGGCGAAAGTCGCAGGTCCGGTCGACCGATACGGGGGCGAACCCGAACCGAGAAGGCGTAGTTTGCGTCGGTCACTGCACGTCGTTGAATCGTCCCGCGAGGTGGGTATCCTTCTCGGTGATGCCGCCCTCTTCGTGGCTCGTGAGGCGCACTTCCACCTCCTTGTAACCGATGATGATTTCCGGGTGGTGGAACTCCTCGTCGGCGATTTCCGCGATTTCGTTCACGAACTCGACTCCGTCCAAGTAGTCGTCGAACTCGTAGGTTCGCGTGATTTCGTCGCCATCTTTCTCCCAGCCGCTCGGGAGTCGCGATTCGAGTTCGTCCTCTGAGAGCAAGTCTGCCATGGCTACCACTATTCACTCGATTGAAATAATCGTTGTCGCCACCTGAGGCTCAGGGGAGCGCATACGGCGGCGATTCAGACCGGATGACCTCAGAGAGGTCGTGGAGTTCGTCTTCGAGCAGGACGATGATATCGTCCAGCGTGATGATGCCGGTCAGTTGGTTGTTCTCCATCACCGGAAGCCGGCGCACCGCGTGTTCGCGCATCGTCTGGCAGACGTCGAAGACGCCCGCGTCGATGTCTACGGTGACGGTGTTCCCGTTCATCACGTCCGCGGCGGTCATGTTCAGCGGGTCTTTACCCGTCGCGACGATTTTCATCGCGAGGTCGCGGTCCGTGACGATACCGATTGGCTTTCCGGCTTCCTCGATGACGACGCTGCCGACGGTGCGTTCGCGCATCTGGGTTGCGAGTTCGGTAACTGGTGTGTCTGGCGACGCGGAGACGAGTTCCTCTCGTGGTCGCGCGATATCTCTCAGTGTCATGTTCCCCCCGTCTCCGGTTTTCCGGGAAAACGGTTATCCGAAGATACGTCTCGTGAGCGCAAATACCTAGTTCAGCACGCCGGGATACTCCGAGAATCAGTCGTCTTCGGCGCTGGTCGCGGCGGAGTTCGGGCGGTCTGCCTCGCTGAGCGCCTTCACGAACGCGGGTGGTTCAGACCCGAAATCCGGGTCGAACAACTGCAAGGCGGTGTTGATGGTCGTCCAGTCGTCTTCCTCCGCCGCGTCGCGAAGACTCCGTGTCGGCGCGGAGAGCAACTGCCCGACGAGCGAATCGGCGAGCGATTCGACGACCGCACGCTGGTCTTCGTTCAGGTCGCCATTCGCTTCGAGTTGGGAGAACGCCGTGGCGAGTTCGTGCGCCTTCAGGCGGTCTGCGCTCTCGTACATCGCCGCGATGACGCGGTCTGCGCGCTTTCGCTTGTACTGGGTGAGCAGGTGTTCGAACTCGCGGTCGATCATCTCTGCGACCCGTTCTGCCGCCTCTTTGCGCTGTTCGTGGGCCTCGTCGGTTATCGATTCGAGTCGGTCTAAGTCCCAGAGGGTGACGTTGTCGAGCCCTTCGACGCGCTTTGCGACGTCGCGGGGCTGGGCGAGGTCGATGACGAGCAACTCGCCCGCTTTCGACAGCGTGTTGCCATCGAGAATCGGCGTTGGACTGCCCGTGGCCGTGACCACGAGGTCCACGTCGGGGACGACTGCCGGGACGTCGGCGAGCGAGATGGCGGTCGCCTCCGCCTCGATGACGTCGACGATGGCCTGTGCACGCGGCAGCGTCCGGTTCGCGACGTAGAGTCGAGAAACGGTGTCGGCGAGCGAAGTAGCCGCGAGCGACCCCATCTCGCCCGCGCCGATGACGAGCGCCGTCGCGTTCGTGAGGTCCATCTCGCGAGCGGCGAGTGAGGTTGCCGCACTCGCGAGCGAGACGGTTCCCTCGTTGATTTCGGTCTCGGTACGGGCGCGTTCGCCGACGTGGATGGCCTTCGCAATCCCGTCGTCGAGCAGGCGGCCGAGCGCGCCGACCCCGCGGGCGTCGAGATACGCGGTGCGGAGCTGGCCGAGAATCTGGTCTTCGCCGATGACGAGCGATTCGAGGCCGGCCGCTACGCGCATGAGGTGGCGAAGGCTGGCCTCGTGGGTTCGTTCCGTGATTGCCTCCTCGGGGACGTCTGCGAGATAGTCCGCGAGGACGCGCCGACCGAGTTCTGGCGTTGCCGTGACGACGTAGGCCTCTGCGCGGTTACACGTCTGGAGGACGAACGCCTCTTTGACGCCCTCCTGTGCGAGCAGCGTCTCGACACCTATCTGCTGGTCCGGTGCGCAAGCCGCCTCAATCGTCTCGACGCAGGCGTCCTTGTGGGAAACGCTCACGCCCGAAATGACGCCGGCCTCACGCATCAGAATCACCACCAACGAGAGTCTCGTCTATCACGGTCTGTGCCTCGTTGCGGGCCTTTGCCTTCCCACTACCTAAAGCCTTCCAAACGCGGTCAGAATTGACGACTGCGCGGATGGCGTCCCGACGGGCCGCCGGGGCGACCTTGGCCGACTGGAGTTCGAGGCGCAACGTCGCGGTCAGTTCGGCCATTTCGCCTGCTCCTTCGACGTCTGCCTCGATGCGTTCTCGCAGGTACTTCGCGAGTGCTGGACTCGATGCTCCCGTCGAGATTGCCACTGTGACGGGGTCGTCGTCGACAGTCGCCGGAACCACCACACTGCCCGCCTCCCGCTCGCCGGAAACGTCGGTGCGATTGACGAGGATGCGCCGCTCGCGGGCGGCGTCCTCGATGGCGGCGTTGAGCGCGGGTTCGTCGGTCGCCGCGACGACGAGGATGGGGTCGATGCGGTCGAGCCAGCCGCCGACCGCGGCCAGTGTCGGTGCGGCGCGAACTTTCGCCGCGCCGCCGTAGGAACCGGCCGAAAAGTCCGGGCTCACGACGACCACGGTCGCCTCACGGGCGAAACGGCGGGCTTTCCGTGCGCCGACGGCACCGCCGCCGAACACGAGGACCGTCTCGCCGTGGAAGTCGTGAAACAGTGGTATCATTCGGTGTTTGCGTTTGCGCGTTCCGTCATGCGGATGCCCGTCTTCTTCAGAATGCGGGTCGAGAACAGGGTATCCCAGTCGTCGTCGCCGACGTCCCAGTACTCGTGCATGCGTTCTTTGACCATTTCGATGTGTTCCTGACTCTCGGCCTCGGTTCGACCGTGGGTCATCGCGAAGAAGTTGTACGGCCAGATCCCCTCGTGGCGGGGCCGTTCGTAGCAGTGAGTGACGAAATCGAGGCTCGCGATGGCCGGCCCGACCTCGTCCAGCAACTCGTCGGGGACGTTCCAGACGGTCATCCCATTCTCGGTGTAGCCGAGGGCGTAGTGGTTCGGGATGACGCCCACCCGACGGACCTTTCCTTCGACGTTGAACCGCTTGATGGTGGCGACGACCCACTCCGTCTCCTGCCCAATCGCGGCGGCGACGTCGGCGTAGGGCGTGGCGGTGATGGGCAATCCACCCTGGATTTCGAGCACGAGGTCGCGCTCCGCGGGCGTGAGGGTAGTGCGCTCGGTCGGTGTCACGTCGGGACCGAGATGCGAGAGGTCCACGTCACCCTCCGAGATGGGACCGTCGAGGAGGAATTTGGCTTCGACGCGGAACTCCTGCTGTTTCGGGAGGTTGTACGTTCGCTGCCCGGTCGTCTCCTCGATTTCGCCGAGTACCTCGTCGACGCGGTCCGGATGGCCCACGGAGACGACGAACCACATGTTGAGATGGGGGTGCTCACGCTCGTAGTTGTGGGCGACTTCGCGGAAGGTATTGACTTGCTCTGCCACCTCGTCGTACCGTTCGGGCGGCGCGTGCATCGCGACGAGCGTGGCCGTCCCACCGATGGCTTCGGCGTTGATGAGCGCCCCGAACCGGGTGAGGACCCCTTGCTCGTCGAGCGTCTGAACACGAGAGAGAAGTTCGCCAGCAGAAATGTCGATACCGCGCTCCCGGAGGGCCGCGGCGGCCGGTTCGAAGGGCCGTTCAGTCACCGGGAAACCGCCCTGGAAGGCGTTGACGATGGCGCGGTCAGTCGGACTCAGGTCCGCCTCTGTCATACCTGGGTATCAGGAGTCACGAGGCATAAGAACCTCGTTTGCGCCGCTTACTGCACGTCGATGACGACCTCGTTGTCGGAGATGTGCAGGTAGTACAGCGTGTAGTTACGCTGGTCGTAGTGGATAACGCCCTCGGATTCAGCCTCGTTGATGGTCTGGGCGCTCTTGTCGACGACCGTGAGGTCGACATTGGGGCCCATCTCGCCGAGGTAGTAGCTCAGCACGTCGCCGAGTTTCGTGTCGGCACCGTTCTGGCGTCGGCTGCGGCGGTCTGAGACGCATCGAGGCTCACACCTTCGGCACCGCCGATAACATCACTGTTGGTGATTGACTCGTACTCCATCGTCACGTCCATGCTCCGAAGGTCGATGTCGAGGTACGACTCGTCTTCGACGCCGTCGCCGTCACCGTCGTAACACGAGGTTTTGAACGCCTGTTCGTTCTCCCAGCCCTCGTAGACCATCCCGTTCTCGTAGTAGATGGTCACGCCCACCCAGCGCTTATCGCAGTCCTCACCGTCATCCGGAGCGTCGCCACTCCCTCTGCGAAGGTGAATCTCGAACTCTTCGTCGCCCTCCTTGGCTACGAACGACCACTTGAGGTTGTTGTACCACGCCTGATCAGAGTCGTCCGCGTACATCGTGAGAGCGAACTGGTCAAGCGGGTGGTCAGGCCCGACGGCCCGGAGTCTGAGCGAGTCGCCCTCTGCAGGCATCTTGAACCAGCCCATGTCGTAGGGAACCGTCAGGTCAAGCGTCGTCGTCTGGGTCGCGTCGTCAGTAGTTACCGTTCCCGTGGTGCGCATCTCGAAGTACTGCGCCCAGCCCTCGTAGTAGCGCGACTGGACGATGACTTCGACACGTCCCGCAGACCCGGGATTCGTTCAGGGGTCGCCGTTGGCGAGGCGTTTGCTCGGATTCGTGTTCGGAAAGATACGCTTGAGCGGTTCGCCGCGGGTGGCCTGGAGTTGGGCGTTCTTGCCCGACAGTGACCCGTTGCCGGTCAGGCGAACGACGAGCATGACGAGCGTCGCCTCGCGGTAGTGAGCTTCCGGCGGCGAGACGACGCGCGCCTTGTCGTTCGGGTCGTGTCGCCAGACGCCGCCGCCCTGGTAGGCGATTTCGGTGCCATGGTTCTCGTAAACCAGCGCGCCGAGCGACCCGTTGTAAATCTCAGTCGAACGATTTTCGAGGTCGGAGTGGAAGACTTTGAGCGACCCCTCCGTCTCGTTTTCCGAAAGCGAGCCGTCACCCGTATTGCCAAAGCGGACCGTCTGGAGGTCCGAGTCGCCAAGCGACACCGAGCTCGCACGCATGTCGAGCACGCCAAGGGCCGTCTCCGCCCGACTGGTGTCCGCAGACCGCTGAACGCTCACGATGCCACCCGACGCCGTCACCAACAAAAACGTGACCAGTGAAACGACCATTGCCGTGACCAGTACGTACCCCAGAACGTCCGCCTGTGCCGGCTTCCCCCTTCGTGGAACCCATCTTATTGCCTCCGCGCCCAGAGGCGGGTTCGCACTGTGGTGACTATCGTCACTACACTGTTATTTTCGTGAATGAATAGCTTTGGGGAAAATGGCGTGCAGAAGGTACGTATTGGGTCGTCCGTCAGCCCTGAACGCCCGTAACCTCGAAGCCGAGGTCGCGGATCTCGTCGAGAATAGCCTCGTGGTCGTGGGCCGCCTCGTAGTAGATGACGATGTGGAAGGTGCCGTTGCGAAGCAGTTGCTGGCACTCCCAGACGAACTCGTCGCCGTCGATGGTCAGCCCCTGGTGCTGGTTCGAGGAGAACTTCGGGTTATCATTGCCCGAGTAAACGTAGGTGTCGCCCTCGTGGCCGGCATATTTCGCGATGATGTCGCCGACGTCGAGGGTCGCCTGGTGCATCTCGATATCTGCTGCGCTGGTGAGCCCCGTGTGGACGACCGCACCGTTAAGTTCGATGTCGCCCGGTTCGAGCAGTGCCTTCGTGCGTTGGTAGAGGTCCTCGTCGAGTACGTCGCTCATACCCGCTGTCCGCACTGGGGAGGCTTACACGTCACGGTCGCTCCTCGCCTGCTGAGTCGCAGAAAATGTTGGTGTGAGTCGCTCGAAAGCGCCTTACAGCCGCTTTACGTTCTTCGCACGCGGACCCTTGTCCGCCTGCACGATATCGAACTCGACTTCGGTCCCTTCTTCTAAGTCAGGACCGCCGACGTCTTCCATGTGGAAGAACACGTCGTCGTCGGACTCGTCGGTCTTGATGAAACCGTAGCCGCCGGTGTCGTTGAAGAAGTCGACTTTCCCTTTCGCCATGATTACAGGCGCTCCAGGTTTTTCGCGCGTGGGCCTTTGTCGGCCTGCACAATCTCGAATTCGACTTCCTGCCCCTCCTCGAGGTCGGGGCCGCCGATGTCTTCCATGTGGAAGAACACGTCGTCGTCGGAGTCTTCTGTCTTGATGAAACCGTAGCCGCCAGTATCGTTGAAGAAATCAACCGTACCTTTCGCCATGGTCAGAGCCGCTCCAGGTTCTTCGCTCGGGGACCTTTGTCCGCCTGCTCGATTTCGAATTCGACTTCCTGACCCTCTTCTAGGTCAGGACCTCCTACGTCTTCCATGTGGAAGAACACGTCTTCATCAGAGTCGTCAGACTTGATGAAACCGTAACCGCCGGTATCGTTGAAAAAGTCAACCGTACCTTTTGCCATTGCAACCGCCTTTTGATGGCCCACACGTAAATACCTGCTTGCCCAGTTATATACAGCAGCGAGTGAACGTCCGCCTTGCTAACGTGGGTGACGCAAGACTGATACAGCCGGAGCCAGATGGTCAGATGAATGCGAACGTGGGTCCGGACCCAACTCCAGCGGACGTACGAGCGACTGCTGTTACGCGAAATCTCGGGTGCGCCGACGCACGTCGCCGTGATTCAAGACGGCAACCGACGCTACGCCTCAGAACACGGCGAGGAAGCGAACGACGGCCACCGGCAGGGGGCGAAGACCACCGAGAACCTACTTTACTGGTGTGACGACCTCGGCATCGAGGAGCTCACCCTGTACGCCTTTTCGACAGAGAATTTCAACCGACCGCCAGAGCAACGCGAGTACCTCTTCGACCTCATCTGCGAGAAACTCACCGAGTTCGCCGACGCAGACCGCGTCCACGAGGGCGAGGTGCGCATCCGCGCTATCGGCCAACTCGAGATGCTCCCCCCACGTGTTCAGGAGGCCATCGAATACGCCCACGAGCGGACGAAAGACTACGACCGCCTCCGCCTGAACATCGCGCTCGCCTACGGCGGCCGGGCGGAGCTCCTCGAAGCCTGCCGCGGCGTGGCGCGGTCGGTCCACTCAGGAACCCTCGCGCCGGCGGACATCACGGTCGAAACCCTGGAAGAGCGCATCTACGACGGTCCCGCCCGTGACGTGGACCTCATCATCCGCACGGGCGGCGACGAGCGCACGAGCAACTTCTTGCCCTGGCACGCAAACGGCAACGAGGCGGCCGTGTTCTTCTGTACGCCCTACTGGCCGGAGTTCTCGAAAATCGACTTCTTGCGCTCGATTCGCACCTACGAGGCCCGCGAAGCGAGTTGGCGACGCACCCGCGCCCAGCGCGCCGTCGCGCTCGTCAAGTCATTCGGCGGGACGGAGTTAGACGAAGCAAAGCGCATCATCGACCGTTTTCGCGACCAGTTACCGAGTGGCGAACTGGAGGGCATGGACGTAGACGACGGTCGCGAGACGCAGGCCGACTGAAAGACTGACCGCGACCGAGAGGGATAATTGTCCGGCGGCCGTCCACCCCACCGTGAACCACCGTTTCGGAACCGTCTCCCTCTTCGCCCTCCTCGCAACCCTCTGGGGTCTGTCGTTTCTCGCCATCACCGTCGGCCTGAAAACGCTCGAACCCGTGGTGTTCGCGGCGTTTCGCTACGACGTAGCCGCCGTCCTCTTGCTCGGCTTCGCGCTGGTCGCGAAAACTGATTGGCGACCGACGGGCCGGGCGAACCTCTCCGCCATCGCGGGCGGCGGCCTGTTTCTCGTCGCCGCGAACGCCTTCCTCTTCATCGGCCAGCAGACAGTGCCGAGCGGCGTGGCCGCCATCATGCAGAGCCTCGTTCCCATCATGACCTCGCTCTGGGCGCTCGGCCTGTTGCCGGAAGAACGCGTCTCGCCGGTCGGTGCGGTCGGCATCCTCCTCGGATTCGTCGGCGTGGTGCTCATCGTCCGGCCGGACCCGTCGAACCTGCTCGGGTCGAGCGTGGTCGGCCGACTCCTCATCTTCCTGCAAGTCTCCGGGGTTGCCCTCGGCGGCGTGCTCGTCCAGCGGGCCAAACCGACGCTCGACAAAGCTGCCCTCTCGGGGTGGTCGATGCTCCTCGGCGGCCTCATCCTTCACGCGATTAGCACCCTCATCGGCGAGCCGTTCTCGCTGCCAGAGACGGTCGAGACCGCCGCCGCCGTTGCCTACCTCGGTATCTTCGCAACCGCCGTCGCCTTCTTCATCTACTTCACGCTGCTCGAAGTCCGCGGCGCACTCGAAACGTCGCTCGTCGCCTACCTCGTCCCCGTCGTCGCGACGATTGTGGGAGTGGTCGTGCTCGGCGAGGAGATTACGATGCTCACAGTCCTTGGCTTCCTCGTCGTTTTCGCCGGCTTCCTCGTGCTCAAACGCGAGGCGATAGCCGACCTGGTCCGCGGGACGCGGCGTGAAACAGTACAGAGTTGACGAGGAAAAGCGAACCACGTCTCTCGCTTCGCTCACCACGAGGTGCGGACTATCGTCCGAATCGCCGCTGGCGATTCTGGTAATCGAGTACCGCACGCAGGTAGTCTCGGCGGCGGAAGTCTCGCCAGTTTACATCCGTGAAGTAGAGTTCCGAGTAGACCGATTGCCAGATCATGAAATCAGAGAGCCGTTCGGCCCCGGTTTTAACGACGAGGTCGGGGTCGGTCGGGAAGACGAGGTGGTCTTCGATGACCGCCTCGTCGATGTCTTCGGGGTCGAGCGTTCCCGCGGCCACGTCCTCGCTCGCGGCGCGGACGGCCTTCGCGAACTCGTGTTTGCCACCAAGCCCGATGCTCACCTGCACCGGCGTGTCGGCACGTTCCGTGTCGTCACGACTCCGAACCGCGAGCGGGCGCGGACTTTCGACCTGCGTGAAGGCACGCCGGAGCGACGGCACCGCGGCGGGGTCGAGCACGCTGATGTAGACCATGACGCGCTCTGCGCCGAGTTCGAACGCCCACTCGAGGAACGATTCGAGCGTCCGGTAGGCCCCGCGCTCTAAGAGGTCGCGCTCCGTGAGGACGACGGCCACCCGTTCGGGGACGGCCGCGTCGTGGCGGCGGATGCGCATGGCGAGGTACCGGTCGTAGAGACCCATTGCTCGCAGGTTCTGGGCCGGGTGGGGTAAACCTCACGGATGGGGCGAGCGGTCAGACGTAGACGGTGGTGGTCGGTCCCGCACAGTCGAGCGTCATTTCGAGGCGGTCGCCGTCGATTTCCGCGACGAACCGGACGGAGAGCGGGTCTTCGGTGAGGACCGTCTGTTCGACGATCGTCTCTGCCTTCACGCTGAGCCAGCCGTGGTCAACGAAATCGACGCCGTGGTCGTAGTAGAACGCAGCGACGATAGGGTGGGCAATCAGGTGGCGGTCCGCTGCCGTGAGAAAATCGTGTTTGCACACAGAACAGACGTTACAGAAGCGAAGCGGGAAAATCGTCCCACAGGTATCACAGACGGTGCCCGGAGCGACCTCGTGGACGGGGCACAGCCGTGGCGTCGCCGTGACCGGACCCGTACAGGTCGGGCAGTTGCCCTCGACGAGCGACGCGATGTGCAACTGCGTGGCCGTGTACTGGGCCTCGTACATCTCCGCTGGCGTCCGGTCCAGAATGCCGACCGGCAACAACGGGTCGACGATCATCAGGAGGCCGGGAGGGAGTCCAGGATTAAACCATGCACCCTCACACGTGGTACAGCAAACCGTGAACTTGTCCGGACTCGCCTCGTTGCCATAGTGGAGGACGATGGCTCCCCCACAGAGGAGACACGGATCTGAGATAGGTTCTGCGTCGAACGTGACCGACTCCGTCATCGTTCCGGCGTGGACCGTTCCCATGACCTGTTCACCGCGTCTGGTGAGTACGTACCCTGCGTCGTCGTGAAAGACGAACCGGTCAACGAGTTTCTGCAGGTGGTAGTTGAACTGCGAGCCGTCGCGCGTCCCGACGCGGCGTCTGAGGTCGGCAAACGAAAGCGGGTCGTCGGCCAACCCGTCCGCGGTTCGTGCCTCCCAGAGGGCGTATAAGATTCGCCACGCGCGTCTCGTTGCCGAGACTGGCAAATGCTTCGACGGCGGCCGTGTCGATTGATAGATTCGGTTCGAGTCGCATCACGATTCCCCCTCGGTGAGTACATCATGCTGTACGATAACAATAGACCGAAGGCGGCGGCTCGGTATCGACACTGCTTCAGGAAGGTTAAATAACCGACGCAGGAAAAACGGAGACGTGACTTCGACCGTCCGGCGGGCCGGCGCATTCGCACTCGTTGGAATGCTTTCGCTCTCCGCGCCGGTTCTGGGACGGGCCGCGGCGATTCCGTTCGTCGCCGTCGCCGTCCTCGCGCTGTTCGTCGTAGACGAGGGGCCGCTGTTCGAGTTGTTCGCCAGACCGGGCGACCACCAGGACAAGCGTCTCTACGGGCTCGCGGCCTTCTCGCTCGCGGCCGCCGGTCTCGCCATCCTCGCGTCCATCTTCCAGCTTCCCGTCTCCGTGTTCATCTCGAGCGTGCAGATTCTCGCCTTCGGCAACCTCGCCCAGGAGCTCGTCCGCCAGGGGAGCGACGAGCCGTTTCTCGCGACCGTTGGCTTCTCGACGGGTGGCTTCCTCGCTGGCGTGGCGAGCATGCTCGCCCTTTCTATAGTGAACATCGCACCCACGTCTCTCCCGCTGGCCGCGTTCCTCGCCGCGAGCGGAGCGCTGCTCGGAGCGCTCCTGCGGGAGGTCCTCTTCGAGCGCGACGACCCGCTCGTGATGCTCACCATCGGCTTCCTGCTCTGGCTGTTCGTCGACCTCGGCATCGAGGTATCGAGCCAGCAGGTGCTCCTCGCGCTCGTCATCACGGTCATCCTCGGCTACGTCTCCTACGCCCTCCAGACCGCATCCATCCCGGGAATGCTCACCGGCGTGCTCCTCAGCCTCCTCACCATCGTCCTCGGCGGCTACGGCTGGTTCGCCATGCTGATCGCCTTCTTCGGCCTCGGCGGCCTCTCGACGAAGTTCCGCTACGCCGAAAAACAACAGCGCGGCATCGCAGAGGACAACGACGGCGCGCGCGGCAGCGGGAACGTCCTCGCGAACGCTGCGGTGGCCATCGCCGCCGTCGTCGGCTACACGGCGAGTTCTGCGCTCACGACGCTCGACCCGGAACTGTTCCTCTACGCGTTCGCGGGGTCGCTTGCCGCCGCGATGAGCGACACCCTCTCCAGTGAAATCGGTGGCCTCTACGACACGCCACGGCTCATCACGACGCTCGAACCCGTCCCCGCCGGTACCGACGGCGGCGTGACGTGGCAGGGGGAAGTCGCCGGCGTTGGCGGGGCCGCGCTCATCGCCGTCATCGCCCTGTTGCTGTTCGAAACCGTCGGCACGCTCGGCGCTGGCATCGTCGTCTTCGCGGGCGTGGCGGGCATGACCGTCGATAGCCTGCTCGGGGCGACGCTCGAGGGCACCCGCCTCACGAATCAGGGCGTGAATTTCCTCGCGACGCTCGCCGCCGCCCTCGTCGGCGTTGGCCTCGCCCTCGCAACCGGCCTGGTCGGGCTATGATTCGTGAGGCGACGAAGAGTGACCTGCCCACGCTGCGAGCGATTCAGCAAGCGTCGCTCGACGAACCCTGGCCGGACCTGCTCTCGACTGCCGACGCAGGCGGTCCGCTCATTCTCGTCGCGGAAGACCCAGCACCCGTCGGCTACGCCGTGGCGATATCGAGCTCGGAGGCGACGTATCTGGCGGAACTGGCTGTCGAACCAACGGCGCGACGAAACGGCTACGGAACCGCTTTACTCGTTGCTGTTCTCGACCGGACGAATGGCCGGCTCGAACTGACGGTTCAGGAATTCGACGAGGGGGCGCGGAAATTCTACGACAGCCACAGCTTCGCGGTCGAAGAACGCCTCGAAGACTACTATAAAAGCGGTGACGGCCTGTTGCTCGTCCGCGACTCAGGCGAGTAACTGGTCTGCGGTTCGAATCCGCACGGCCGCCGGTTTCTTCACGAACTCGCCTTCACTTTTTGTGACGATTTGCTCGACGCCGCGCTGGGCGGCCACGTCGAGCACTTTCTGGCCGAGTTCGCCGTCCAGAACGACCGCGTGTGGCGGCACGTCTGCGTCCTTGAGCAGGTCAAAGGCGTTCGCCGCGGGGGCGTCGGACACCGATTTGAAGTCGTCGTCAAGCAAGCGCACGAGCCCCGTCTCGTCGCCGATGACGGCTTTGACGTGACCGAGCAGTGTCTCCGGTTCGGGGCGCGGTTCGTCCGCGTCGTCGCTCGCCTCGCCGTCGCTTGTCTCGTCAGTTTCGGCGACGTCTTCGGAGGCTTCCTGTTCCGACTCGTCCGCCTCGGCGTCCGATTCGACGGCGACGTCCGGTTCTTCGAGAACTGTTCCGCCTGCCTCGGGTGGTGCGGGACGGGCGCTTCCGTCGGTTGCGGCAATGGCCTCGCGGGCGGCCGCCGCGTTCGTCACCTCGTCGTAGGGAACCTTCTCGCGGAGTGCGGCCATGACCTCGTGGCGGTCCAAATCCTCGACCGAGAGGCCGGAGGGCGCGAACGCGACGAAATCCAGGTCGCCGACCTGGGACAGTTCCTTCAGGATGAGTTCGCCCCCGCGGTCGCCGTCCAAGAAGGCCGTGACCGTCTTTCGCTTCGTGAGTTTTGCAACCGCCTCGGGGACGTTCGTCCCCTCGACGGCGATGGCGTTCTTGATGCCGTATTTAAGCAGCGTGAGCACGTCTGCGCGGCCCTCGACGACGATGATGGCGTCGCTGTCTTCGACTCGTGGGCCAGCAGGGAGGCCCTCGTACTCGGTGATGTCCTCGACGCGAATCGACCGGCGGACTTCCTCTATCAGTTCCTCACTGGAGAGGACGCTGTCGTCGAAGGCACTCACGATGAGGTCCTTCGCACGGTCGACGACGCGGCGGCGTTTCGCGGCGCGAACGTCTTCGATGTTCGCCACCTCGACGGTCGAACGACACGGGCCGACACGGTCGATGGTTTCGAGCGCCGCGGCGAGGATGGCCGTCTCCACCTTGTCGAGACTGCTCGCGATGGTGATGTTGCCGAACGAGTTGCCCCGTTCTGAGTCGATACTGACGTCTATCCGACCGACCTTCGATGAGTTCTGGAGGTCGCGGAGGTCTAAATCGTCGCCGAGGAGTCCCTCGGTCTGGCCGAAGATGGCCCCGACGACGTCACTCCGTTCGACCACCCCGTCGGCGGTGATGTCTGCGTGAATGAGGTATTTTGCTGAATCCTCCATGAGTGATGAACTGCCCCTGTGCGGGGCTGGATGATGATGAGGCCATGAGTGCGTTCATGGACACAAATAAAGATTCGCCGCGCGCGATTCATATACCTTGTCGTCGGCGGTATCGCGTGGGCGCTCTCGTCCGGTTTTTGCGGCGGTTCGCGCGCCGTTTGCGTCCACCCGAAACTACACCTTCTCGGCCCGTGAGACACGGGGATATGGGTATCGAAGAAGCCGACATCGACCCCGAACAGTTTCTCTCAGACGTAGAGATGCGAATCGGCGAAGTCGTGGACGTCGCGCCGTTTCCGGAGGCCAGAAAGGACGTGTACAAACTCCGCGTCGATTTCGGTGGGACCGTCCGCCAATCCGCAGCCGGCCTGACCGAGAACTACGACCCTGACGACCTGCTCGGCAAGCAAGTGGTCGCCGTGGTCAATCTCGGAACCGTCAACATTGCCGGGTTCGAGAGTCAGTGTCTCGTCACCGGCGTAGACGACGAGTCGGGCACCGTCGTCCACCTGCGACCCGAACGCGAGGTGCCGAACGGAACCCGCGTGTATTGAAGGGAAAATTTCTTCAAACCGCAATTTTGGTCACATTTAGCAATGTTTAGATACTAGTAGAAGGTATTAACCAGTGATAATGCCCGGTACATGGAAGTACATTCTCTGGATTGCCGTGGCGCTCGTGCTGGTGGCGCTCTCGGTTCCGTGGTTCCTCTGGGGGGACTCGCGGGTCGCGTTTGGCTTGCCACTCTGGATATGGTGGCACGTCGGCTGGATGTTCGTGACCGCAGGCGCGTTCTACGTCTTCGCCCAGCGGGCGTGGGGCCTCGGCGTCGAGGGGGTCACCAGTGGCTGACGTCGCCCTGCAACTCGGTATCATCGGCGGCTACCTGCTGCTCACGCTCATCATCGGGCTCGTCGCCTACCGCCTCACGGACAGGACGGCCGAAGATTACTACCTCGCGAGCAGGACGTTTGGCACCGTCGTTCTCCTGTTTACGACGTTCGCGACACTCCTCTCTGCGTTCACCTTCTTCGGCGGCCCGAACATCTCCTTTAGCGCCGGCCCCGAGTGGATTCTGGTCATGGGGGTGATGGACGGCGTCCTGTTCGGGATTCTCTGGTACGTCGTCGGCTACAAACAGTGGGTCGTCGGAAAGGCCCACGGCTACGTGACACTCGGGGAGATGCTCGGCCATCGCTTTGGCTCGAAATCGCTCCGCATTCTCGTCGCCGCAATCAGCATCTTCTGGCTGTTCCCCTACGTGATGCTCCAGCAGATGGGTGCGGGCTCCGCCCTCGTCGCCCTGAGCGATGGGGCGATTCCCTACTGGGTCGGTGCCGGCGGCATCACGCTGTTCATGATCGCCTACGTCGTCGCCTCCGGAATGCGCGGCGTCGCGTGGACCGACACCCTCCAGGGTGCGTTCATGCTGGTCATGGTTTGGGCGGCTGTCCTCTGGATTCTCAGTTCGCTCGGTGGCCCGAGTGCCGCTACCGCGCAGATGGGCGCGGCACGGCCAGACTTTCTCTCACTCGGCGGGGGTCTCTACTCACCCCAGTACATCATCGGCACCGCCGTGAGCATCGCCTTCGGCGTGACGATGTTCCCGCAGGTGAACCAGCGATTCTTCGTCGCCGGGTCGAAGAAAGTCCTGAAGCGCACGTTCGCGCTCTGGCCGCTGCTCGTCGTCCTGCTGTTCGTCCCCGCGTTCATGCTCGGGTCGTGGGCGGCGGGCCTGAACCTCACCGTGCCCGAAAACGGCAACGTCCTCTCGGTGCTCCTGCGTGATACGACGCCCGCGTGGTTCGCGGCGCTCGTCATCGCCGGGGCAATGGCCGCGATGATGAGTTCCTCTGACTCCATGCTCCTCTCGGGGTCGTCGTACCTCACCCGGGACATCTACCGACAGGTGGTCAGCAGCGCCCGTCGCGAGGACACGGTCGCACGGATCGGCGTCGCCGTGTTCGCCATCGTCTCGTTCGTCGCGAGTCTCTTCGCACCCGGAACGCTCATCGAAATCGGCGCAACTGCATTCGGCGGCTTCGCTCAACTCGCACTCCCGGTCATCGTCGCGCTCTACTGGGCGCGAACGACCAAATGGGGGATGCTCGCGGGAATCATCGGTGCACAGGGATTTTATCTGTTCTCGGTGTTCCTCGTGCAGGTTCCCCGAACGATAATGACCTGGGACTCGTCACTGTACGGTATGGCGATTGGCCTCATCCTGACGGTCGGCATCTCGCTCGTCACGGCCCCCGCGGCGAGCGAAAATCGAGCAGTCTACTTCGAGGAGGTTCGCGCTGACTGATGGCGCGCACTGAATCGACTACTCACGACCAGACGCACGTCGTCCCCGTCGGCTTCGACTACGACCGACTCATCGCGCCGCTCGTGCGCGACCAGCACTCGGTGGACCGCGTGATTCTCCTCGAAGGCGCGGTGGGCAGCGAGGCGAACGTCGAGTACAGCAGACGCCTCGCCGAGAAACTCGAACGCGACTTCGCGAACCTGCTCGGCGCGGAAACCGAACGACTGGTCATCGAGAACGTCTACGACTACGACACCGCCTTCGAACAGGCCTACGAACTCGTAAACGACGAACTCGACGCCGGCAACGAGGTCTGGGTGAACCTCTCTGCGATGCCCCGGACCGTGAGTTTCGCCTTCGCGATGGCCGCCCACTCCGTGATGGTCGAGCGCCAGGAGGACCGCGAACGCATCCACACCTACTACACCGCCCCGGAGAAGTACCTGGAGACGGAACTGGCAGAAACCCTGCGCCGGGGCACCGACCTCGTCTCGGAACTCCAGACCGACGACCAGGACGAGCGCGTCTCCTCGTGGCTGTCGGAAGCGCAGTCGCTCCTCTCGGAGTTCGACGAGCGCGGGACGACCATCGGCGCGAAACCCGTAGAGGGCAGTCACATCGTTGAACTACCGGTGGCCTCGTTTTCGAGCGTGAAACCGTTCGAGGAGGTCATCCTGTTCAAACTCGGAGAGGACGGCGAGTTCGAGAGCGTGAGCGAACTGGCCCAGGCGCTCGCCGCCGATTTGGGCGAGGAGTATTCGGACAGCTTCCGCTCGCGGGTGATTTACACGGTCGACCGCCTCGGACCGGGCGGGAAAGGCTACATCGAGCAACGTGAAGAAGGGAAATCCTACCGGACGAAGCTCTCTCGAATCGGAAGCCTGTGGGTTCGCGCCCACGCAGACCGGTAAGTTAGTTTTCCAGTTTTTTGACGCGGGTGGCGAGCGCGAGGAACGTCGCGAGCACCGTGAGGGTAATCGCCCCCGCGGCGGCGATTTCGTGGCCCGGACTCGCGTGGGTCACGACGCCGTCTACGATTGGCTCCACCGCGGGCGGGAGCAGCGTGTGGTGGGGATTCCCGACGATGGGCACGAAGTAATCCACGACGTCGTTGAGGAGGTACCACCCGGCGGCGACGGCGACGGCCTTCACCGGGAAGTTGGTGATGCGGTGCAGGAGGAAGCCCTGGACGACCATGGCGAGGTGGCTCCAGAACAGGAAGTTGTACATCGCCCAGTGGAGGTAGCCGAACTCGGTCATGAACACGCCGAGGACGAACGGCGTCCACGCGCCGAGTTTCAGACACCCGAAGAAGGCCAATGCTGAGAGGTAGTCGTTCTGTCTGCCGAGGAGCCACGCCCCGAGCGCGAGGGCGATGAACAGGGTGGCAATGGGGCTATCAGGAACCAGAGGCCACATCACCACCGGTTCGATGGAGAACTGGAACAGGTAGTAGTAGAAGCCAAAGGCCGTCCCGGCGAGGTTGACGAAGACGATGAGCCACGCGATGCGCAGGCCGAAGTCTTCGAGCCATTTGGGGAGGGGCGCGACGTACCACGGCAGGTCGTCGGGTTCGGGAACCGGCTTCGAGAAGAGACGAGAGAGGAGTCCGCGTCCGGTTTCAGAGGCCATTGCCCGCAGAGAGGGGCGGGTGGGGCAAAAACGCTACTGAAGAGGAGAAGGTGCGCCCAACTTATCTATATCAATAGTAAAACGCCGGCTGATGACGTTGGCTTATAATTGAATTGATTGATAGAAAGTAGGTGCAAAATAGAGATATGGACTATAGAGTGGAGGTTCTACAACGGAGATATAAGTTTAAGTCGGCTCACTAAAATCCCTCTTAGAATTAATACATAGAATCATTAATAAATTAAATCAAATGAATAATTTTATATGTTGTTTGTTTGAGTTATGAGTGGAGTAGTATAACTCATGTCAGATTCCACTCGTAAAATTTCAAGTCAAGGTCGCCGCCAATTTCTAAAATCTCTATCTGGTCTGGGTGTTGCAGGAGCAGCTCTCAACTACATGAGTCAAGATGCACTCGCTGAACTTACTGAAAACCCTCACGACGAGGTTCCACGGCTTGAGTCACTTACACATACCAACCATGAAGACGTTATAAACAACGGTGCGAAACCTGAGCGAGAACCGGTCTATTACACCATTCCCGCGACGAGTGGGCTGTCACTCAAAGCGCACACGACGTCCGCAAGCAAGTCGAGAACCATCTCAAATCGACGCTCGGCCTCGAACTTCAAGTAGCAGTTTCAACCCAAAAAAATGGCGAGAAACAGGTGGAAGTGTTTGTCCCATCGAAGGATCCAAACAATGAATTGAACCAGATTTCAGTATCGAAGCAAGATGTTGAAAACGCCCTCCCACAGAAGATTAACGGAATTGCAGGTCGAAATGGTACTGCACCGGTGACAGTGGAAGACATCCCAGTCTATGTTCGTGAAACCTCGTGCACGTATCAAACGTACTATGACACAGATTACCGTCCTATTCCAGATGGATGTGCGTACCGTACTGAAAGTGGCGCTCGCTGTACAATTGCCACACCCGCCACTAACATTAGCAACGGAGAAGGGGTATTAATTTCAGCTGCTCACTGCTTTGTAATCCCACAGAATACTCTGGTTTACCAGTCAGATGTTGACAATAATCATGAAGGATTCCTAGGTCGATATACTTTCGAAGAGAGCCCCTACTTCGATGCCGCAGTAATCGAAACAGATGGAGTTGGCACCAAATACGACCTCGCCGATGATGGTGGCACGTACCGCGATATGGGTATTGCTGGGACTCTTTCTCGTCAATACATCGAAGATATGGAAGGAACTCAGGGGAAGCTCACTTTTCAAGGTAGTACAACGGGTACCTCTCTCGGTAACGTAACCTCCGTGAGTGGCGACCAATACGCAACAAACAATCCAACTGAGAAAGGAGACTCTGGTGGTCCATCCCACCGACCTCAAACAGGCTCATACTCAACTTGGACAACTATTGGTGGGGTCCTCAGTCGCAAAGACGATAATAATCCGGACTGGCGCTGGTTCACGTTCATGGAAGAAATTGAGAATGAATTAAACGTCACTATCTAATTCGCCTTCTCAGACTTTCATCGCCCAAATAATTAACAGATGATGAGCTATTCCTTATAGACCATCTTGAGCAGGGAATCGCTTCTGAAACAGCAGTTATTCCCGATGGATTACGTTCTGATTGTTGGAGTGCGAGTGCCAGGATTTCAGTCTACGAGATGGGTCGAGAAGTAGTGGTTGAATCGGGGACAGCAATCACTGGCGAATATGTACTGTTGGGACCGCCTGGTGAATGTGTCAAAACTGGCGAGTATATCTTTTCAGATGAAATCGGAATAGATCGAGAGAGGTTCGAGATCGAGTTCCAACTTACTATCGATGAGAAGTAGTTCTAGAGTGGAAGCGATGTGACATACTGGTTCGCGTTTTTGGGACGCGTATGCAACGTGGTAGCTGAGAGGTCAAGGACCACCTTTTTCGCGTGAAAAGGAATACACAGACAAAGAGTAGCGTGCATCCAGAAAGCCCATTCACCTTCTCGTGCGCCGCCCTACCACAATCGGTACGCATTAACCCTCCCAACCGCTACAGTCGCGTATGCCTGAGGAGACCAATCTTGAGGAACTGAAGCGCGGCACCGAACTGGTGAAGCGCGGATTCGCGAAGATGCAGAAGGGCGGCGTCATCATGGACGTTGTCAACGCGGAGCAGGCCCGCATCGCGGAAGACGCTGGTGCGGTTGCCGTCATGGCGCTCGAAGCCGTCCCCGCGGACATCCGCAAACGCGGGGGCGTCTCGCGCATGGCCGACCCGGCGAAGGTCAAAGAAATCATCGAGGAAGTCTCGATTCCGGTCATGGGCAAGGCCCGCATCGGCCACACGACCGAGGCGCAGATTCTCGAAGCCATCGGCGTGGACATGATCGACGAGTCCGAGGTCCTGACGCCCGCGGACGACGCCTACCACATCGACAAGCGCAACTTCACCTCGCCGTTCGTCTGTGGCGCACGTGACCTCGGCGAGGCGCTCCGGCGCATCAACGAGGGCGCGGCGATGATTCGCACGAAGGGCGAGGCCGGCACGGGCGACGTGAATCAGGCCGTCAAACACCAGCGCGCCATTCGCGGCGCGATTCGCGAACTCGAAGGTATGACCTTCGAAGAGCGCGAGGCCTACGCCCGCGAAATCAGCGCCCCAGCCGAACTCGTCCACGAGACGGCCGAGATGGGTCGGCTTCCTGTGGTGAACTTCGCCGCCGGTGGCATCGCGACGCCCGCAGACGCGGCGCTCATGATGCACCACGGCTGTGACGGCATCTTCGTCGGCAGCGGGATTTTCGGCGCAGAGAACCCGCCGGTCATGGGCGAGGCAATCGTCGAGGCGGTCAACAACTGGGACAACCCCGAGAAACTCGCCGAGATTTCGTCGAACATCGGCAAGGGCATGAAAGGCGAGGCGAACGTCGACCTCCCCGAAGAGAAGAAGCTGCAGGGTCGCGGCGTCTAAGCCCCTCGAATTCTCTCGGTTTCGCTCGTGAAAAGCGACCGCTCAGTCCCGTTCGGGGACGAGCGTCGCGCGGGTGACAGCCTGTTGGTCGCTCTTTTCTAAGGCCTGCTGGGCATCTGCGAGGCAGAACTCCGCGTCGAGCAACGACTCGTAGGGGTAGTCGTCGATGTGGGCGTCGAGGAACTCCAGTGCGCGCTTTAAGTACCACGGCTGGTAGAACAGCACCGAGTACGTCGTGATGCGGTTCAGCGTGAGGTTCGCGGGCGTGAACTCGCCAGACAGGTTCGGCGAGATGTTCCCGATTTCGAGGTACCGCCCGCCGGAGCGAATCATGCGCGTCCCCTCGTCGAACACCTCGGGGAAGCCGGCGACCTCGATGGCGAGGTCTGCACCGCCACCGGTCACTTCCTGTGCGCGGCGGATGCGCTCGCCGGGCGATTCGAAGTCCGTGATGTCGATGACGTTGTCCGCACCGAAGTTCTCGGCCTGTTCGAGGCGATTTTCCGCGCCTTCGAGAACCGTGACGGTTGCGCCGTTCTCTTTGGCGACGGCGATGGCGTGGAGGCCGAGACCGCCGGCTCCCTGGATGATGACCTCCTCGCCTGCGGTGATGCCGCCAGCGTGGTCCACACTAAATAGAATCTGGCTGAGCGCGCAGTTCGCGCTCGCCGCGACCTCGTTTGGCACGCCCTCGGGCACTTTGTAGAAGTACTGGTCCGGGTGGATGTAGTAGTGCGTCGCGAACGTCCCCCGGAAGTGCGGCGCGATGTGGTGGGGTTGCATCCACTCGCCGGTCGAGCGAATCAGGTCGCAGGCGTAGAACTGGCCGTTCGAGCAGGCCCGACACTCTCCGCACTGCTGGAAGTAGACGGGGACGACGAGGTCGCCCTCGGAGAGGCGGTTGCCTGCAGAATCTGAGGTTACGTCGTCGCCGAGTTCGGTGATTTCGAGGACAGCTTCGTGGCCGAACACCGCGCCCGACGGCACGGGGAACTCCTCGCGCCAGAAGTGCAGTTCCGAGCCGCAGACGTTCGTCTGGACGACTTCGGTGAGGACGGCCCCCTTTTCGACGTCGGGACGTTCGTCGATTTCGACGATGTCCACCTCCCGTTCGTCTCCCTTGACGACGACTTTCCCGAACATCTCAGTACTTGTAGTCCGTGTCGATTTCGCTCGCCGTCTCGACCATCGAGACTGCAGCGTCGCTGTACTGGAGCACCTTCTGCATGTCCCCATCGAGGTTGAACACGCCGCTCATCAGGCCGTCGATGGCTCCCACCTCGCCCTGTGTCAGGCGCACCCAGTCGGTGTAGTCGCCCCGATAGGCGAACCCGTAGTCGATGGCCTCCGGATTCTCTACCTGACGGCAGTCGTACACGTCGCCGTCTTCTAAGCCGATGAAGAAGTAGCGGTCGTCGGGCAGTCTATCGTCGGGTTTCAGATGGAAGATGAAGTCGCCGTTGAATCCCACACCCCAGCCCTGACTGGCTTTCGCGTATTCTTCGTTGTTCTGCAGTCGGTCCTCCCACTCGCTGATCCATCGGTCGCTCGGAAATTCGATTGCCATTGGTGAAACGGTCTCCGTCGCGTGATGCGACAACGTCTCACACTCAGACCGATTGACACCTAAACATTGGCCCGGAATACCGCCGTGTTTTAAGAGTGTCTCACGGGAACAGCGTCGCGCCTTGCCCGATGCGCGTCTGGTAGGCCCGGGCGTCAACGCCTACGTCGGCGAACCCGTCGAGCATCGCGTTGGCGATGGGGCGCTGGTCGCCCTCGTGGCAGGCGGCGATAATCGTCGGACCCGCCCCGCTCACGGTAACGCCCGTGGCACCGGTTTCGAGCGCCAAGTCACGGACGGTGTCGTAGCCCGTAATGAGTTCTGCGCGCGCCGGGGTGACGACGGTGTCGTGCATGCCCCGCCCCACGAGGACCGGGTCGTTTCGCGCCATCCCCGCGGTCAGGGTGGCGGCCTTGCCAACGGTATCGATGAGCTGGGAGACCGACGCCTGCTCGGGGACGACCCGGCGGGCGTCGCGCGTAGAGACGACGATGTCGGGCAGGCACGCCACGAGCGGGATGGAGGCGTCAATCTGCGCGATACCGTCCGGCGTCGCGATGGTGAATCCACCGAGAATCGAGGGCGCGACATTGTCGTCGTGGGCGTCCCCGGAGACGACGGCTTCCCCCTTCGCGGCGATGGGGACGAGTTCCTCGCGGGTGAGTCCCCGGTCGTAGAGTTCGTTGAGCGCGACGGCGGCGGCCGCGGCGCTCGCGGCAGAGGAGCCGAGTCCGGAGGCCGGACGGACTCCCTTGTCTATTTGAATGTGGGCAGGTGCGTCGAGTGCTCTGGCGACGGCCCCGACCGTGTTCTTGTTCGGGTCTTCGGGGATGTACTGCGCCCCAGTACCCGTCACCTCGATGGTCGTTCGGTCGGCCTTTTCGACGCGGACGATGTCCGCGGGCCGTTCGAGCGCCACCCCAAACACGTCGAAGCCACTCCCCAGATTCGCACTCGTCGCAGGCGCCCGCACGGTAAGCATGGCACAGGGTTGTGTGAGAGTCTGTTTATAATTGGCGGAGCATCGTTTCGCCTGACAGGAAGCCAAAACGTACATTGTTGCCGGTTCAAAACCTCCGGGCATGATAGGGGTCGTCGGCGGCGGTATCGCCGGACTCGCAGCGGCGTATCGCCTCCAGAACCACGGCCACGACGTGCACGTTTTCGAGGCCAGTGACGACGTTGGCGGACTCGCCGCCGTCTACGAGACGCGCGGCGACCGCATCGAAAAGTTCTACCACCATCTCTCTGCCTCTGAACGGACCATCATCGACCTCATCGAGGAACTCGGCCTCGACGAGAACCTGGAGTGGCCCATCGGCAAGAACGCCTACTACGTAGACGGCGTCATCCACCCGCTCGACAAGCCCTGGGAAATCGCCGCCTATCCACACATGAGCGTCTACGACAAGTTCCGGCTGACGATGCTCACGATGGAAATCGACATGCGCGGCGGCATCCCGAAGTTCGACACCTACGAGAAGCTCGAAGATTTCGAGGATGTGCCCATCAAGGATTTCCTCATCGAGCACACCACCCGCGGCGTCTACGAGAACTTCTTCGAACCGCTGCTCGACGCCAAGTTCGGGAGCAAAAAAGAGGACGTCTCCGCGGCGTGGCTGCTCGGGCGCATCAAGTTCCGCGGCGAGCGCGACCTGCTCCGGGGCGAACCACTCGGCTACCTCATCGGTGGCTTCGGGCAACTACTCGACGCCCTCGTAGACGAGGTGGGTCGCGAGAACATCACGACCGGCGCGCGCGTGACGACCGTCGATTTCGACGAACAAGTACGCTCGATTACCGTCGAGACTGAAGACGGAGCGACCGACCACGAGGTCGATTCGGTCGTCGTCGCCTCGATGCCGAACGTCTTAGAGGACCTCACGGGCTACGAGTGCGACATCGACTTCCAGGGGACGGTCTGTTCGGTCATCTCGATGGACGAACCGCTCACCGACACCTACTGGCTCAACATCGCGGACGACGCGCCCTTTGGCGCGCTCATCGAACACACGAACTACATCCCGCCCGAGCGCTACGGCGGCGAACACATCCTCTACGCGCCGATGTACATTCAGGAGCCAAGCGAGCGTCTCTGGCAGGCGAGCGACGCGGAAGTTGAGGAAATCTGGCTCTCCGGGTTAGAAGACCTGTTCCCCGACTTCGACCGCGACTCGGTGAACTGGATAAAGACCGCACGAAACCCGCGGACAGCACCCGTGTACGAACGCGGCTACCTCGACATGGTCGTGCCCTACGACCTCGGAGACGAGGTGGCCGAGGGCATCTACTACGCCGGCATGGCTTCGAAGGCGCAGTACCCAGAACGGTCGTTGAACGGCGGTATCGTCGCCGGCTACGAGGCCGCCGACGCGATTGCGAGCAAGCGCTGATTAGCTGTCCGGCGCGTAGGTGTCGCCCGTGACGAACACCGGGAGGTTCGTGTCGCGGGCTTCACGAGAGAGGCTATCCAGCCAGTTTCGCACCTTGTCGTGGAGGCCAGCTTTCTCCTCGAACGTGTCGTATCGAACGTCGTAGCCTTGCGGGAGTTCCGTCACCGTCGCGCTGGTGAACGCAGCGTGTCGGTAGACGCTGATTCGCTGGCCCGGTTTGTGCGTGAGTGCGCTGTTTCCGCGACGCAGGTGAAACTCTCCGAGGATGCCGCCCGTCTCGGTTCCGACGCCGGTGGTCAGACCGCCAGCGGTGAACAGAAAGATGACGGCGTCGCTGTGGGCCGCGAAGGCGACCGACTGGGCGAGCGGGTCCATGCCCTCGACGCGGGAGGTTCCGGGCTCACGCGCTCGATTTCGCGCCGCAGCCTGCTGGTGAGTCGGAATATCGATGTCTGTCGCGATGAACGCACGGCAGTTGTGGTGCTCGCGGAGTTCCGCACAGAAATCGCGGAGCGCCTGTTCCATATCGCCGGTTCCGTCGTCGGTTACGTGTTCGTCCGGGTCGAACAGTGGGTCTGCCTGAAACGGCGTTCGGAGTTTGTCCGCGTCGTCGTAGGCGTACGTCGCGTCGAATGCAGTGTACGGCCCCATGACGTACACGGTGAAATCGTTGTGCGCACCGAACTGTGGGGGTGTGGGCGCCTGCTCTGCGAGGATATCGGCGATTGGGCGCCCGTCGTACCGGAAGGTCGTCTGCCCGTCGAACATTATTCACGGAATCTCTGTGACGGGTAAAATAACCGCAGGGCGAGAACAGCTATATGTAGAAGATAAATAAAGAAAATATTCTTTGTAGTCGGTACACACTTATACGAGTTCCACGTAGTGTCAGGTAATCATGGCCGCGATAGACGAAGACAGTCCGGCCGAGACTGAGGGGCACGACCTCGAACAGTACGTGGACAAACGACTGTTCGACGACAGCATCGGGACGCTCGCAGACCACGTCGCGAGGAAGGCAGCGCTCGGGGACACCCGCCGGTACGCCATCCTATTTCTGCTCGGAGAGCGCGGCGAGATGGCACGAAAAGAGATTCAAGTGGCTGTCGCCGACAGCAGTTTCGACCTGAGCCACCACCTCGGCGAACTCGTCGACGTCGGGCTCATCTCGCGGACCGGTGCGCCCGAGGGCGCAGACGGCCGCCAGACCTTCTACAAAATCACGCACCTGGGACAGCAGGAACTGGATGCAGATTATCGAAACGTGACGGGCCACGACCCCACCGAATAAGACCGGCTCGAAGCGCTCGCGACAGCAGATGGCTGACTCGCCACGGTAGTTTTATCGACACCAGTTGAGTAATCAACAGTATGGAAGAACGGTCCCTCCTCGTCCTCATCGGCGTCGCGAGCGTGCTCGTGATGCTCTACAGCGTCCTCATCGCCCAGCAACTGCTCCTCGGGGCGATGGTCATCCTCGGTGTGTTGTGGATTTACCTCGCGATTCGGTTCATCCGCGCGTTCGAGCAGATTGCCTCGGCGCTCCAGCAAATCGCAGAAAAAGAACGGGCCTGAGCCGATTACTCGTCTCGCCCGCGCATCCCCGGGGCGTCGCTCACGTCTACGTCAGCAGGTTCCTCGGTATCGCCACCCTTTCTGAGTTCGCCCGCTCCATCCTCTACGTACACGTCGTCTGCGAAGCCAGCGATGGCGATCTCGTACTCGGCGGTTTCGAGTTTCGAGAGGGTCTTCGGGGCCTCGGGGACACCTGTTGGCGGGGCGAACTCGCCGAGCGGGTCGTCGATGGTGATGTCGTACTGCTTGAAGAACGTCTCGTAGCGCCGGTAGTGGGCTTCGAGTTCGTCCCCGGGAATCTCCATCATTTCGGTCCAGCCGTGGTTAAAGAAGTCGAAGTTGGCCTGGATGTGCGTGATTTCCCGGGCCTCGGCCTCGGGGAACCCAGCGTTCAACCCGGCGACGTAGGAGTCCATCGTCGCGTCGAAGAAGGCATCCAAGTGGTCGCGACGCGCCTCGCGGTGCGCCTCATCTGCTTTCTTCAGGAAGATGCCCGTGTGCAGGTCGACGAGTTTCCCCGACACGACCTCACCGACGACGGGCATGGTTAGCGCCTGCTTCGCGGCGAAGTGGCGAACGTTCTGACGGAGTTTCATCGGGAAGGGGTTAGGACTGGTCAGTTAAAATCTCTCGCCCGCACACGCGCTCGCCTGTGACCGCATTGGCAGGTCACGAAGATAGCAATTCACATTAACCCCCGAAACGAACCTTCCTGCCATGACCGAGGCGTACGTCATCATCGGCGACGGGATTGCGGGTAGTTCCGCAGCCGAGACAATCCGGCAGGAAAAACCGGATGCGGAAATCATCGTCGTCACTGATGAGGGTGAGGCGCTGTATAACCGCATTCTGACCAAAGAGTTCGCGAAGGGCAAACTGCCCGAAGCCCCCATCTCGATCCACGACGAGACCTGGTACGACGAGCGCGATATCACGCTCAAACTCAACACGCTCGTCACCAAAATCGACCGCGAGGCGAAAGAACTCGTTACCCACGAAGGCGAGACCATCGAGTACGGCAAACTCCTCCTCGCGACGGGCGGCACCCCCACGCAACTCCCCGTCGAGAACTCCGATGCCGAGGGCATCCACCACTTCTGGACCTTCCAGGACGCCCGCAACATCCGCGAGCACGCGGAGACTGCGGAGACAGGCGCCGTCATCGGGGCCGGTCTGCTTGGCATCGACCTCGCGGCCATCTGTGCGGCCCAGGGCGTCGACGCGAACTACCTCATGCGCGGGAACGCCTGGTGGCGCTACGCCCTCTCGGAGCAGGGTGCAGAAATCATCCACGACGCGCTCGACGAACGCGGCGTGACCCCCGTCTTCCAGTCCGGCGTCGACCGCTTCGAAACCGACGACGACGGCAAGGTCGTCGCCACCATCGACCCGAACGGCGAGCGCTACGAGAGCGACTTCGTCGGCATCGCCATCGGCCTCGACTTCAACACGGAACTCCTCTTAGAATCCGGTCTCGAACTCAACGACGGTATCGTCGTCGACCAGTACATGCGCACCGAGGACCCGGACGTGTACGCCGCCGGGGACATCACGCGCTTCTACGACGTGATTTTAGAGGAGTACGCCCAGAACGGCGCGTGGGGCAGTGCGAAACAGCAGGGCATGGTCGCCGGGAAGAACATGGTCATGGAGGCGGAGGGCGAACCGAGCGAGGACGAACTCGAAGAGTTCCGCTGGGTCTCCTCGTACTCGATTACCCACTTCGACTTCCCGTTCCTCTCCTTTGGCCACCCGACGCTCGGCGACGACGAAGCCGAGATGAAGTACTCGGACACCGAGTGGCGGCGTCTCGCGTTCAAGGACGGCAAAATCGTCGGCGGCGTCCTCATCGGCGACCTCTCGCCGCAGGGCAAGTACAAGAAACTCATCCGCGAGCAGGCCGTCGTCGCAGACCAGAAGGACATCCTCATGGAGAAGATGTTCGACCCAGAAAAACTCGCGACGCCGACCGAACAGTAGTACCCAACCGAAGCCGTTTTCGCCCGCGCTGTCTGAATGCAGAATATGAGTACCGACGGTGAGATGACACTCGCGTTCGAGCTCGAAGCCTTGAAAGAGCTCGCTGCGCCATCGGAGGCGTTCGCCGACGCTCGGACCTGGAGCAAGTACGTGGGCGTCGTCTCCGAGAAACCGACGTACGTCGTGACGAATTTCACGCGCAAGAACCGCATCCGCCAGGACTTCTTCTCGGGACCACGCGGGAAAGAAGAGAGTCTGGAAAACGTAAAACGCCAGTTCGACACCCCGCGCCACGTCTTCGTCAGCACGAACGACGAGGACCGAGCACTCGCCGAGAGCTTAGAGTGGGAGTTCCTCCACGTCGAAGATGCCGCAGAGGCCGCCGGGTGGCCGCTCGCGAAAGACGAGCCGGAAGCGGAGACAGAAGAACCAGTCCGCGACGACTGGCCCTGACAGAAGACGTATTCCCGCGATTTCGAAAGTCGAAGGCGATGGCTCGCACCTATCCCGACTGCGACGTGGCGATGGAGAAGTCGGAGCACAGAACGAGTTACGAGGGTGACGGCATCCGCGTGGACACGGACGGTGGCATCCTCGGCAACGTCCTCCAGTTAAAAGGAAAGTACGTCGGTTGTTACGTCTGCCCCGCGTGCGGGCTGGTGCGCTTTTACGCCGGTTCGTGAGTCGTCATCGTTGTCTTCGCGTTCCGACCCAGGAAAGTCCCTTTTCGAGAAGCACCCCGCTTGCCGCGACAGCGAAGCAGACGACCAGAAACGCGGCCACTAGTTCGAGACTCTGAGCCGAGGTGAGCCTGGATGCACCCAGCGCGAGGGCGAACAGGACACTCGCCATCAGCACGATTGGGACGACGTAGTACTTGAACGCCCAGTGTTCGTCCAGAAAGAGCGAGCATCGGTGTGTCGTTTTCGCAACCAGGTTGCGCACCCCGAGCATGCCGTGGTCGATGCTATCAGCAAACAAATAGTTTCGGGTGAGGCAACTCGCACCCGCGGCGTTTAAAAGTCCCAAAGTCCAACGAACGCCCATGTCAGAACCGCGCGTGCCCGGAAGCCGGGACGCCAGCCTCACGCTCGCCTGTGGCGAGTCGGTGGACGTTCGCCAATTCGACATGGGGATGCGTGAGTTTACCTGCGACTGCGGCGAGGTTCACGCCATCGTGATGGACGTCCACCCGCTTGGTCGATTCGTCCCCGAGTTCCTCGAAGCGGTCCTACAGGAGACCATCGACACCGCCTCCGGGGCGGAGTTCGGCACGCTCCACATGATGGGCATCGTCAAAGAGGAGTTCCCCAAGAAGGTCGTGAGCAAGGACGTCTCGAACGACGGCCAGTTGGGCTGTTCGATGCTCTGGGTGAGCCACTTCGACGACAGACGCCTCCACGAAATCGTGGTCGAACTCATCATCGAACTCATGGAACACGCCGTGAGCCACGCAGAAGACGATTCTGCGATGAGCGAGTTCGAAGAACAGATGCTCTCGTTCGACGTGGCCGAATTTGTCGAGGAGTATCGCAGCCAACGCGACTTCCACTCGGCGACCGACCAGCCGGTTTGACGTTTATTTCCTCCTATTTTTGACAGATGATAAGTCGTATCGGTTTCACTACCGGTGTGACTAGCAATTTTGTATGAAGAACCCGTATTCTGACGTATGCAACCAGAGGGGGGTGACTTCGAGCGAATTCGCGCAGTGCTGGCTGAGGTGGAGCCTGAGGGACCACTGACGGCGAAGGAAATTTGTGCGATACTCGCGGACCACGGCGAAGAAATAGAGAGTGCCCACAGGGTCGCGACGGTGCTCGGCCGGCGCGCCCAGCGAGGTGACATCGAGGTCATCGAGGGCCAGCCCTATCGCTATCGCCTCTCGGATCTCGCCTGAATGAACCCTGAGACGGCGGAACACGGAGAGTGGCGACCATCGCAACCGTATAGTTCGAAATTCGAAATTTGGCTTCGGGATTCGTAATTTATCGTCGGACTTATTACGATGTACGGACTTGGCCCGAATAACCAATGACCGACGGAGCCGACCGGACGATTCTTTTGATCGGGAGTGGGCCAATTCAGATTGGACAGGCAGCGGAGTTCGACTACTCCGGCGCACAGGCCTGTCGCGCGCTACAGGAAGAAGGAGCCCGAGTTGTTCTGGTTAACTCCAACCCGGCAACCATCATGACCGACCCGGAGATGGCAGACGCAGTGTACTTAGAACCGATTACCACTGACGCCATCACCGAGATTATCCGCAAGGAGCGCCCCGACGGCGTCATCGCCGGGCTTGGCGGACAGACCGGACTCAACGTCACCGCAGAACTCGCAGAGGAAGGCGTCTTAGAGGAGTACGACGTCGAAATCATGGGGACACCCCTCGACACGATTTACGCGACCGAGGACCGCGACCTGTTCAGACAGCGCATGGAGTCGATTGGGCAACCAGTGCCGCGCTCTGAGACCATCGACGACATCGACCAACTCGAAGCCGCCGTCGATGCGGTCGGGGGCCTCCCCGTCATCATGCGCACGACCTACACCCTCGGTGGGAGCGGGTCGGGCGTCGTCTCCGAGATGGACGAACTGAGAGAGCGCACGCGCAAGGGCCTGCGCCTCTCGCGCAACAACGAGGTGCTCATTACCGAGTCTATCGCCGGCTGGATCGAACTCGAATACGAAGTGATGCGCGACGCGGACGACTCCTGTATCATCATCTGTAACATGGAGAACTTAGACCCGATGGGCATCCACACCGGCGAGTCCATCGTCGTCACCCCGAGTCAGGTCATCCCCGACGAAGGCCACCAGGAGATGCGCACCGCGGCCCTGGACGTCATCCGCGAACTCGGCATTCAGGGTGGCTGTAATATCCAGTTCGCGTGGCACGACGACGGCACGCCCGGCGGGGAGTACCGCGTCGTCGAAGTGAACCCGCGCGTCTCGCGCTCCTCCGCGCTCGCCTCGAAGGCAACGGGCTACCCGATTGCCCGCGTGACCGCGAAGGTCGCCCTCGGCAAGCGCCTCCACGAAATCGAGAACGAAATCACCGGCGAGACGACTGCCGCCTTCGAACCGGCAATCGACTACGTCGTCACGAAGATTCCGCGCTGGCCCAAGGACAAGTTCCCCGAGGTGGACTTCACGCTCAGCACGGCGATGAAGTCGACGGGCGAGGCAATGGCCATCGGGCGCACCTTCGAGGAGAGCTTCCTCAAGGCGCTTCGCTCGACCGAGTACGAACCGAGCGCAGACTGGGCCGAGGTTTCAGACGACGAACTCGAAACCGACTACCTCATCGCCCCGTCTCCCGACCGCCCGTTCGCCATCTTCGAGGCGTTCGAGCGGGGCTACACAACCGAGCAAATCTGTGAATTCACGGGCATCCGCGAGTGGTACGTAGAACGCTTCGAACGCATCGCAGAGGCCACCGTCGCCGCCCAGAATGGCGACTTCGCGAAGGCCGCACAGGCCGGCTACACGAACGCACAGGTCGCACAGATTGCGGGTGTCGGCGTAGACGAAGTCGAAACCGTCGCCCCAGAACGCACCTACAAACAGGTGGACACCTGCGCGGGTGAGTTCGCCGCGAGCACGCCGTACTACTACTCCGCTCGCGACCCAATCAGTTCGATGCGCCACAACGAGGTGCAAGTAGACGAGGACGTAGAGAGCGTCGTCGTGGTCGGCGGCGGCCCCATCCGCATCGGGCAGGGCGTCGAGTTCGACTACTGTGCGGTTCACGCCGTCCGCGCGCTGCGCGAGATGGGTATCGACGCCCACGTCGTGAACAACAACCCGGAGACGGTGAGCACGGACTACGACACCTCTGACGGCCTGTTCTTCGAACCGATTACCGCAGAGGAGATTGCGGATATCGTCGAACGCACCAACGCGGACGGCGTGATGGTCCAATTCGGTGGCCAGACCTCCGTCAACGTCGGTCACCCACTGGAGGAAGAACTCGAACGTCGTGGCTTAGACTGTCAGATTCTCGGCACCTCCATCGACGCGATGGACTTAGCGGAGAACCGCGACCGCTTCAACGCGCTCATGGACGACCTCGACATCGCCCAGCCAGAGGGTGGCACGGCGCGCTCTGAGGCGGAGGCGCTCGACCTCGCTCGCGACCTGGGCTATCCGGTGCTCGTCCGTCCGAGCTACGTGCTCGGCGGCCGCGCGATGGAAATCGTCTACGACGACGAGGAACTGAAGACCTACATCGAGGAGGCCGTCCGCGTGAGTCCGGACCAGCCGATTCTCGTAGACCAGTTCCTCGATGGCGCAGTGGAACTCGACGTGGACGCCGTCGCAGACGGCGAAAACGTCCTCATCGGCGGCATCATGGAACACATCGAGACGGCGGGAGTCCACTCCGGCGACTCCGCGTGTATGATTCCGCCGCGCTCGCTCGATACCGACCTCCTGAAGCGCGTCCGCGAGGTGACGACGGACATTGCGCGCGCTCTCGAAACGATAGGCCTGCTCAACGTCCAGTTGGCCGTCAAAGACGGCGAGGTGTACGTCCTCGAAGCGAACCCACGCTCTTCGCGCACCGTCCCGTTCGTCTCGAAGGCGACGGGCGTCCCAATCGCGAAGCTCGCGGCGAAGGTGATGGCCGGGAGCTCGCTCCCGGAACTCGGCGTCGAAGAGCAGGTGCCAGAGCACGTGAGCGTGAAAGAGGTCGTCCTCCCATTCGACCGCCTCGAAGGAAGCGACCCACGGCTCGGTCCGGAGATGAAATCGACCGGCGAAGTGATGGGCTCTGCGCGCTCGTTCCCGAAGGCCTACGAGAAGGCCCAGTCCGCCGCCGGACAGGAACTCCCCGAGAGCGGGACCGTCGTCTGTGACCTCGACGTAGACGGCTTCGACGCCTTCTACGACGTGGCCGAGTTCGACGACGCGCCTGCCGCGATTCGCAACGGCGAGGTCGACCTCGTCATCTCAGACGACGTGGCGACGCTCCAGCAGGCCGTCACCGAAGACGTGCCGTACTACTCCACCGCAGAGAGCGCGAACGCCGTGCTCGAAGCGCTCGCGGCCCGCGACGACCCACTCGACGTAGACGCCGTCGAGAAGCGCCCAAAGCAGGTGCGCAACTGGGGCGAATAACCGCCCAACGTAGAAAAGGCCCGGCGACCTACGGGCAGTGATGGTCGCCACGGACCCCATCGTCCTCTCACAGCAGTTTCTCGAAGCCGTAAAGAGTGGCGACGCCCGCGGTCGATACCGCGAGGCCCTCTGTGCGCTCTCTGGAACCACGCTGGACGAGCGCCTAGCCGACGACGACCACAAACTCGCATTCTGGCTGAACGTCTACAACGCCATCGTCCAGTGCTGGCTTCGAGAAACGCCAGCGACCTTCGAAAATCGAAGGGCGTTCTTCGGCACCGAGACGTTCTGCGTGGCTGGCGAAAGCCTCACCCTGGACGACGTCGAACACGGGATTCTCCGGCGCTCACAGACGAAGTACGGTCTCGGATACATTCCCAACCCGTTTGCGAGTGGCTTCGAGAAACGACACCGACTCGACGCACGCGACCCGCGAATCCACTTCGCGTTGAATTGTGGGGCGAAGAGTTGTCCGCCGATACGAAGCTACGACCCCGAAACAGTAGACGAAGCGCTGGACCGGGCGACGGCTCACTCCCTCGAAATGGAGGTCCGCCACTACCCAGAGAAGGGCTTCGCCCGCATCCCGCGCGTCATGCTGTGGTTTCGCGGCGACTTCGGCGGAAAGGCGGGCATCTACGACCTCCTGCACAAATTCGGCGTCGTTCCGAGAACCGACCGGCCTCGGTTGCAGTACAGCGACTGGGACTGGACGATGGCGCGCAACAACTTCTCAGAACAGTCTCAGTAGATGAGGTAGAAGCCCGCGACGTGGAACCAGGCGAGGCCCTGGGCGACGGCGAGGACCACCATCGCGAGCACCGTCGGGAGTGGATTTTCCGTTTTCGTGTACGTGCTGGCCCCCCAGGCGAGCAGCGGAACGATGGCGTAACTTGCGAGCGCGACGGGTCGCGGGAGGACGCCGCCCGTGAACGCCGCGAGCGCCACGAACGTCGCGAGCACGCCGCCGAGATAGAGGCGTCGCAGCCACCGCGGTGAGAGGCGCGTGGCGAGCGTGCGCTTGCCGACCTCGGCGTCCGCCTCGCGGTCGGGCCACATGACGGCGAGCAGGTTTACGAAGACGAGGATGGAAAACGGGACCGTGGCGAGCAGCGCCGTGCGGCTCAGGCCACCCGCGGCGACGGCGACGCCGTACTGCGGGAGCACGAGGCCGCCCACGACGGCGGTGTCGAGTTCGCCGAGGCCGCGCCACGCGAGCGCGACCGGCGGGAGCGAGTACGCCCACCCGAGGAGGGCCCCGAGAGCGAGCAGGCCGACGGCGGGCCGCGAGAGGAACTCCTCGGTGTAGAGGTAGCCAGTGACCACCACGCCGACGAGGAGCGTCCCGAGGGCGAGAGACAACGCGAGCTTCGGCGTGAGGCCAGTTCTCGGAAGCGCTCCGCTTCCGCCCGAGAACGGGGTACGCGTCGTCAGCGCATCCGTCTCGTGGTCTGCGTACTCGTTTACGTAGTGGATGCTCGCGGCGGCGGGGAGGAGGGCGGCGAGGCCAGCGACGAGCGTGCGCGGGTCGTACGCCGCGCCGCTCGCGTACGCGATGGCTACGCCGAGGGCGTACACCCACGCCACGAGCAAGAGGTGGGAGGGACGGCTCATCGCGAGGACGGCCCACGCGATGGTAGACGGAGCGCGGTCCATATCGGGGGAACTGTGTACGGGTAAATATCGCCTTCGAATCTCGGAATCTCCAAAATTCGAGAGTGTTGGCACTCAGTACGGCGAAAAACGGAAAGAATGTTCAGCTCAGTCGCAGGTGACGAGGCGACGTGTTGACTTCGCCATCGCGAGCACGTCGTCGAAGAAGCCGAGCGTGTCGTGTGGGCCAGGGTGGGCCTCTGGGTGATACTGCCGGGTGAGGATGTCGAGTTCCTCGTTTTCGAGTCCCTCAGGCGTGTCGTCGTTCACGTTAATCTGCGTCACGTCTAGGGTGTCACCGGGGTCTGCGACCGTGTAGCCGTGGTTCTGCGTGGTCATGACGACCTGCTTCGTCTCGAGGTCGAGCACCGGCTGGTTCACGCCGCGGTGGCCGAAGGCCATCTTCTCGGTCGTGCCGCCGAGCGCGCCCGCGACGACCTGCTGGCCGAGGCAGATGCCGGCGATTGGCAGGTCGCCCACGAACTCGGTGACGAGCGCCTGGGCGTCCGTGAAGTTCGCCGGGTCGCCCGGCCCGTTCGAGATGAACAGGATGTCCGGGTCCACCGCGGTCACGTCTTCCGGCGTCGCGTCGTAGGGCAGCACCGTGACTTTCGCGTCGCGTTCTGCGAGCGAGTCGATGATGCTCCCCTTCGCGCCACAGTCGACGAGTGCGACCGAGGGGCCGTCGCCGTCTGCGTTCACGACTTTCGGTTCGGTAACGCTCACCTGCGCGCCGATGTCAGTGTGTTCGCTCATCCCCTTGCACTCGTCGAGTGCTTCGAGTGCTTTCTCCGGGGAGGCGTCGGGTCCGGCGGAGATGCCACACTTGATTGCCCCGCCTTCACGGATAGTGATGACGAGGTCGCGTGTGTCGATGTGGTCCACCGCGGGCACGCCTTCGGTGGCGAGCCACTCGGCGACGTCGTCGGTCAACTCACGGGCGACGACGGCGCGAGGGTGGACCCGGTCGGACTCGAATCGCTCCGCTCGGACGCCATAGTTACCGATGAGTGGGTACGAGAACGTCAGGACCTGTTCCTCGTAAGAGGGGTCCGTGAGGCTCTCCTCGTAACCGGTATAGGCTGTTGTGAAAACCAGTTCCCCGCGGGCTTGTCCAGGAGCACGCGACCGCGCCTCAACGACGCGACCGCCCTCCAGTGCCACGTAGGCGTCCGACATTACGAGATGCGTACGAAAGCCCCCACCATAAGTGTTACTTTCGTAGAATCGCTACGAATTTCGTAATCGTCAAGTGTTGCCACGGTGTAGGTGCTAATCTCACGATGGACGCGCTTGACCGAGAGATACTGAGCATCCTGCGACACGACGCCCGGACGCCCTACACGGAGATCGCCTCGAAGGTGGGTACCTCCGAAGGAACCGTCAGAAATCGGGTCGAGCGGATGCTCGCAGACGGGGTGATAGAGCGATTCACCGTCACCACCCGGACGGGGAACATCAAGGCCATGATTGAGGTGCGCGTTGCCGTGGACGTGGACACGCGCACGGTGACGGACAAGATGGCCGAATGGGAGGAGGTCGACTTCGTCTGGCAGGTGTCCGGCGAGGAGGACATCGTCCTCATCGTGGACGCCGCAGACACGCAGGGGGTAAACGAACTCATCACACAGGCCCGCGAGATGGACGAAGTCGTGCGGACGAAAACGAGACTGATTCTCGACGAGCGCCTCGGCTAGTTGTCGGATTCCTGTGGCGGGTCGCCGATGCCGGGCGAGGAAGCGTCGGGGGGCGTCATCCAGCCCTTCGCGCCGTGCGTGAGTTTGTACCCTCGGTGGGCGAGTCGGTTGATGAAATTGATAGAGACGTGGGGTTCGACCCGGCCATCACGAATGGCCGCGACGATGTTCTCTGGCGTCGGTTCTTCCACATCGACTTTCGTGTACGCGCGGCCAACTTCGATAGGATAGTGTGCGTCCGAGCCACCGACCAGCGGGAGATCACGTTTGCGCGCGAGGCGACGCACCCACTCGTGGGTTCGGGGATGTTTGCCATTGATTTCGATGGCGTCGAAGTCCGCTTTCACGTCACGGACCGTGCTGTTGCGGTAGGGGTGGGCGATGATGGCCGCACAGCCGCGTTCGTGGGCGATATCGACGACCTGCTCGGGTGTGAGTTCCCCGGGAATCGTCTCCATCGGCGGGTCTGGCCCGACGACAAGGATGTGTCCCTGAGAAGAAGAGACTTCGATGCCAGGGAGGATGTCCACCGACCCCGTGTCGAACGGCGTGTAGTAGTCGTGGTTCGTCGTCGCCACCGCGTCGAGCCCTCGCATCGAGGCCGCCTTCGTGAGCAGGCGAACCCCAATCGGGTCGAAGGCATCGCCGAGATTACGATGACCGTGAAAGAATCGGGTATGAGAGTGGAGGTCGATGGCGTACACACCTTTCTCGTAGGGCCAACAGCCCTTTTGTCTTCTGGCGCGTGATAGCGGTCAATGTCCCGCGTACTTATCTGCAACCCGAACAGCGGGAGTGGGAACCACGTCGCCCAAATCCGAAAACTCGCCGACCAGCACGGCTTCGATCTCTACGAAACTGATGAGGAAGGCGACACCAAAGAATTCGCCCGCACGCTCGGCCCCGACGCAGAAATCGTCGCTGCCTGCGGCGGCGACGGTTCGGTCAACGAAGTCGTCGCCGGCCTCTACGAAGCCGACGCCCTCGAAGACACCACACTCGCCGTGATTCCCTGTGGGACGGGGAACAACTTCGCCGGGCAAATTGGGATTACGGATATCGAAACCGCCTTCGACGTGATCGAGCGCGGCGAGGCCCGCAAAATCGACCTCGCCCTCGCGAACGGCCGCCCGTTCGTGAACTCCTGCGTATTCGGCCTGACCGCCGAAGCGAGCGCGAACACCACACCCGAGATGAAAGCGAAGTACGGCGTCCTCGCCTACGTGTTCACGACGTTCCAGACGATCAACTCGTTCGAGGGAATGCGCCTCGTCATCGAGACAGACCACGAAGTAGCCGACTCGTGGGCGGGCGAAGCGGTCGTCGCACTCATCGGGAACGCCCGCCGGTTCCCCGCGAGCGGGGGGACGCAGGCGAACGTCGAAGACGGCCTGCTCGACGTGACGATAGCCGAGGAACGACCGACGGCCGAACTGATGGGCGAGGCGGCGATTTCGCGCTTCTTCGGCGGCGAGACAGACCACATCCACCGCCTGAAGACGAAATCGCTCACGGTCTCAGTGCTAGATGGGACTGGCCACTTCAGTCTGGATGGCGAGATGCTCGAAACCGACCGCCTGACAATCGAGACGCTGCCACAGGCGCTCTCGGTGTTCGTCGGCGAGGGGTACAAACCGGTTCCAGAAGACGCGTAGGACGGAATTCGGTTTTTTTACCGACGACGAGGTGCGCGTATGGTCACCCTCGCAATTGCCCCCAAAATGAAATTCATCGCAATTCTCGCACTGGCCGTCACCCTCTCACTTTGCTACGTCGCGTACCGAATCGTCCGGCGATTCCGGGAGTAAACCTATCACCTCCGCGTCCAATGTCTGCCCATGAGCGACGCGCGGCGAATCATCGTCCGAAACCCCAACAGCGGCGACCGAAAGCGCAGCAAACGCGCCGCAGAAATCGGGGAGCAACGGGGGTACGAGGTGTGGAACAGCACGAAGAAAGGTGAGACACACACCCTCGCAAAGGAGGCCGCAGAGGAGGCCGACATGGTCGTCGCCTGCGGCGGGGACGGCACGCTGAACGAAGTGGTTCGAGGGGTAGACGAAGCGAACGCCCTCTCCGACGTGGAGATGGGAGTGGTTCCAGCAGGGACAGGGAACGATTTTGCGGACAACATCGGCATCAAGAGCGTCCCGCACGCCTTCGAGGTGCTGGATAGCAAGAACGTCCGCAGCCTCGACCTCGGGTGGGCGGAGGAGCGCCCGTTCATTAACTCCTGTGTCGCCGGCGTCACGGCGGAGGCGAGCGCCGCGACCACGCCCCAGCAGAAGCGACGCCTCGGCGTGATGGCGTACGTCCTGAACACGCTGGAGAAGACCCAGAGTTTCGACGGCCTGAAAATCGACGTGCGAGCGAGCGAGGGCGGCGACGTGCTCTGGTCGGGGGAAGCAATCATGATTCTCATCGGCAACGGCCGGCGGTTCCCCGGCGAGCAGGTCAAACAGGCAAACATGGAAGACGGCCTGATGAACGTCGTCATCATCAAGCGCGCGCCGACGCTGAATTACCTGACCCGCGGGGCCGCAGACCGCCTGCTCCAGCGCGGAGCCTCCCATCTGACGCGCATCAAAGTTCCCCAACTGCGCCTGACCCACGAGGGCGACCCGGTCCACTTCAGTCTGGACGGAGAGATGCTGAAACTGAACAAACTGTCCGCGCGCAGTCGCCGCGGCGAGATGCGATTCCACGTCGGGCCGACCTACGACCCCAACCCGGAGGAGTGGGGCACCCGACCGAATCCGAAGGGTGTTTGAAAGGGGTCGTTGTCTGTATCAGCATGAGTACGACGAAATCTGCGGCCGAATCTGAGGCGGAGGGCGAGTCTACGGGTGAACTCCACAAAAACGCGATGCAGGACGTTATCGCAGTGGACGAGGACGACACCGAACTCGAACTCGTAAACCGTCTCGATGCTCACACCGGCGACGGCATCCGACACCGCGCGTTCACCGCGCTCGTCTTCGACGGCGACGGCAACATTCTGCTCGCACAGCGCGCCTTCAACAAGCGCCTCTGGGACACCTACTGGGACGGCACCGTCGCCTCCCACCCCGTCGAGGGCCAGACCCAGGAAGAAGCCACCCGCGAACGCTTAGAAGAGGAACTCGGCATCACGCCCGACCAGTACGACGACCTCCGGGTCACGGACAAGTTCGAATACAAACGCTACTACGAGAACGAGGGTCTCGAATGGGAAGTCTGCTCGGTGCTCAAGTGCACCCTCCAAGACAAAAGCCTCGACGTGAACGACGAGGAAGTGGCCGGCCTGATGTGGGTCCCCTACGAGTACCTGCACGAGAACCCACGATTCTACCGCCAGCTCCGTCTCTGCCCGTGGTTCGAGATTGCGATGCGGCGGGACTTCAACTAGCACCTGCACCTTTTTGGGCGCGAGCCATAAACGCTCGCGCGAAAAACGCGCCCGAAAAAGGGTTGCGAGCACTCCGTGCTCGCACGAAGACGGTTCTGCAATCGACGTTTACTAACATTCAACAGCGCCGCCTCCGCCACAGCCTTTTCTCGCTTCCGCGCCTCTCACAGCCATGGACGGCGTCGAACTCTACGATTCACTCGACGGACAGGTCGCACTCGTGACGGGGGCGAGCCGCGGCATCGGCGAGGAGGTAGCGGCGGTGCTCGCAAGTCACGACGCGACCGTCTACGCCGGGGCGCGGGACGTGGCCGACGTAGATGCGCCAGACCAGCACCCAATTCTGCTCGACGTGACCGCAGACGACCAGATTCAGGCGGCTGCAGAGCGAATTCGAGACGAGCACGGGAAACTCGATATTCTCGTGAACAACGCCGGCGTGGTTGGAACGGGAAGGCCGCTTCACGAGCAGTCGATTGAGACCATCGACGAGACGCTCTCGGTGAACCTTCGGGGTGCTGTGCTGGTCGCTCGCGCCACGCTCCCACTGTTGCTCGAAACCGAGGGGCCGCGCATCGTCAACGTCTCGTCTGGGATGGGCGCACTCGGCGAGGGCATGTCTGGTGGATATGGCCCGTACCGCATCTCGAAAGCCGGGATTAACGGGCTCTCAGCGTACCTCCACGGCGAGTACAACCGTCGCGGGTTGATGGCCAACGCCGTCTGTCCCGGATGGGTGCGCACCGACATGGGCGGGCCGGGGGCCTCGCGCAGCGTCGCGGAGGGCGCAGACACCCCGGCGTGGCTGGCGCGGTTCGCCCCCGGCGGCCCCTCTGGGCGGTTCTGGCGGTCGCGTCGAGTCATCGACTGGTAGTTTCGGAACCTTCGTTCGCCATCAAAGTTACCCGTCTGTTTGCCCTATCGTGACGTATGCAGCGCGTCAACCCGGCCACTGGCGAAGCACTCGAACCGATTTCCGAGGACACGGACGACGTGGTCGACGAAGCCCTCGACAACGCGCAGGAAGCGTTCGACGACTGGCGTGACGTCCCCATCCTCGAACGCCAGCAGTTGCTCGCAAACGCCGCGGAGGTGCTCCGGGAGAACAAACAGGAGTACGCAGAGATGATGACCCGGGAGATGGGCAAACCGATTACGGCCGCCGTCTCCGAGGTCGAAAAGTGCGCGTGGGTCTGTGACTACTACGCAGAACACGCGGGCGAACACCTCCAGGACGAAGTCATCGGCAGCGAACCCCACGCCCGGTCGAAAGTCTCCTACGAGCCGCTCGGGGCGGTCCTCGCAGTGATGCCGTGGAACTTCCCGTTCTGGCAGGTGTTCCGGTTTGCCGCCCCGCACCTGACCAGCGGGAACGTCGGGCTGCTCAAACACGCCTCGAACGTCCCCGAATGCGCACAGGCCATTGAGAACGTGTTCCGCAAGGCAGGCTACCCCGAGGGCGTCTTCCAGACGCTGCTCGTCGGGTCGGACCAGGTCGCGGACATCATCGCAGACGAGCGAATCACGGCCGTCACGCTCACCGGGAGCGAGGCCGCCGGCCGGTCGGTGGCCGAGAACGCGGGCAAGAATTTGAAGAAGACAGTGCTCGAACTCGGCGGGAGCGACCCGTTCGTCGTCCTCGACGACGCGGACGTGGACACCGCCGCGAAGGTCGGCGCGCGTGCGCGTACCATCAACTCGGGACAGTCGTGTATCGCGGCGAAACGGTTCATCGTTCACGAAGCCGTCTACGACGAGTTCATGGAGAAATTCAAAGCGGAACTCGAATCGCTCACCATCGGCGACCCGATGGACGAGGATACCGACATCGGCCCGCAGGCGCGTGAGGGACTCATGGAGGACCTCCACGAGCAGGTCACAGAGAGCGTCGAGGCCGGGGCGACCGTCGAACTCGGCGGTGAGCCGATGGACCGTGACGGCTTCTACTACCCACCGACGGTGTTGACCGACGTGCCCGACGGGTCGCCCGCGGCCGAGGAAGAGGTGTTCGGCCCCGTCGCGTCTGTATTCAAAGTCGGAGACGAGGCAGAAGCCATTCGCGTGGCCAACGACACGAACCTCGGTCTCGGCGCGAGCGTCTGGACGAGTGACCTCGAACGCGGCGAACGCGTTGGCCACCGCATCGAGGCCGGGTGCGTCTTCGTGAACGAACTCGTAAAATCCGACCCGCGTATCCCCTTCGGCGGCGTCAAAGACTCCGGCTACGGGCGCGAACTCTCGCGGGACGGCATCCTCGAATTCGTCAACCGCAAGACGATGTGGATTCAGGACGCAGACGGCGACGCGGAGATTTCACTCTCCGAATAGTCGAAAAAGCGGTCGGGAAACCGACCAAAATTTACTCGCGGCGAACCGCGAGGTTCTGCATGACGCCGCCACACTCGGGACACGGCGTGCGTGTGGTGGCCTCCATGCGGTGACCACAGTCCATACACTCAAATGTTTGTGCCATGTGGTAACATAACTCAGTTTGAGGTAATAATTATTCGTAGACTACGGGCAGACTCTCCCAGCCGGTGGAATGATGGCGCAGTGATGTGAATAACGACTCATGAAGGCCTCCGACTTGCTCGTCGAGTGTCTCGCGGTAGAGGGTGTGGAGTACGTGTTCGGCCTGCCGGGGGAAGAACTCGAAGACGTCCTGTTCTCGCTCGCGGATTCGTCGATCGAGTTCATCCCAGTGCGCCACGAACAGGGCGCAGCGTTCATGGCCGACGTCCACGGCCGACTAACCGGCCACGCGGGCGTCTGCATGGGGACGCTCGGCCCGGGGGCGACGAACCTCCTCACGGGGGTCGCAGACGCCCACCTCGATAAGAGTCCGCTCGTCGCGATTACGGGGCAGGGCGGGCGCGAGCGCCTCCACAAGGAGAGTCATCAGGCGCTCGACATCGTTCACATGTTCGAACCCGTCGTGAAGTGGAACACGCAGATAGGTGAACCAGAAATCGTGAACGAGTCGGTTCGCAAGGCGTTCAAACTCGCCGAGTATCAGAAACCCGGCGCGACCCACCTCGAGTTCCCCGAGGACGTCGCGGGGGAGGCCACGGATGCGACGCCCCTCGAACAGCGCGAGCGAATCCGGCGGCCCGACCCGGACGCAGCATCTGTCGAGCGCGCGGCTGAACTGCTCTGTGGAACCGACAGACCGCTCATTCTCGCCGGCAACGGAGCCGTGCGCACGCACGCCGGGGACGTCCTCCAGCAAATCGTCGCCAAGACGAACGCTCCAGTCGTCGCCACCTACATGGGGAAGGGGGCGATTTCTGACGACGACGACCACTCGCTCATGACCCTCGACTCGGGGTCGAACGACGAGGCCCACGCCGTCATCGAGCGGGCGGACGCCATCCTCGCCATCGGCTACGACATCGCGGAACACGACCCGGAGAAGTGGAATCACAGTCTCGACAAGGCGGTGGTCCACCTCGACCACGAACCGGCGGAGGTGTACGAACACTACAATCCGGACGTAGAACTCGTCTGTGACATCACAGCCGGCCTGCGCGCGCTCGGAGACCATCTCGACACCTGTTCGACGGACGACGACTGGTACGCAGCAGAACGGGCGGCAATCATCGACGAGGTGCTCACGAAACCAGCCGCAGACGACGGGTTCAGCGTGGCGGGAGCCCTCCCGTACCTCCGCGAAGCGATGGACCCGGCGGACGTGCTCATCTCGGACGTGGGCCACCACAAGATGGTCATCGCACAGAACTTCCCCGCCTACGAACCGAACACGACCATCATCTCGAACGGCCTCGCGACCATGGGCATCGCCGTTCCCGGCGCGGTAGCAGCAGACCTCGCCGTCGATTCGAACGTCGTCGCCGCGACGGGCGACGGCGGCTTCCTGATGAACGCCGCAGAAATCGAGACAGCGACGCGACTCGACTGTGGGTTTACGATACTGCTGTTCAACGACAACGACTACGGCCTCATCTCGCGAAAACAGCGAGAACACACGGGCAATTCCTTCGGCACGCACCTCACGAATCCCGACTTCGTCAGGTTCGCGGAGAGTTTCGGCATCGACGCCTATCGACCGGCGACGTGGGACGAACTCGAAGAGACACTCGAACGAGTGGTTCCGTCCGACGATATGGCACTCGTGGAAGTGCCTTACTCCCGGTAGTCAGGGACGAGTCGTCGCCCAGACGGCGAGCGTCCCGAGCAGGAACGCCGGGATGAGCGGGAGAAACAGGTAGGTGTCGCGGTAGGAGAGGCCGAGGCTCACGACGAAGTCTTCGGCCGCTGGTAAGAGGAGAATCAGCCCCGGAATGACGAGAAACGAGACGACGACGACGCCCACGAGAATCCAGCCTCGCCAGCTGAAATCCCTGTCTTCGGCCTGCTGGCTGGCGGTTTCGTCCTCGCTGTCGAACGCCGCTGGGTCGTGGACGTAGCGGTCGTCGGCCATCAATTGTACTGGGAGTCCGGAACGACTACAACCTTCCCAAATCCATCGCGATTTTCGAGCATCTCGTGGGCGCGTTTGACCTCACTCATCGGCAGCACCTCGCGGATGTGCGGGCGGAAGGTGCCGTCCCAGACGAGCGGGAGTACGTCGTCGGCTTCCCCGGGCGTCCCCATCGACGACCCGAGAATCTGCAGTTGGTTCCAGAAGATGCGATTTAAGTCCGTCTGCGGGTGGCGTCCGAGGGTGGCTCCACAGGTGACGAGGCGGCCGTTTTTCGCGAGGCTCTTTATCGAATCCTGCCACGTCGGGCCGCCGACGTGGTCGACGATGACGTCCACGCCACGCTTGTCGGTGAGTTCGTAGATTTCGCTTGCGTAGTCCGTCTCCTCGTAGTTGAGGACGTGGTCTGCGCCACACTCTGCGGCGAGTTCGAGTTTCTGGGAACTGGAAGCGGTGGCGAACACCTCCGCACCGGCGTATTTCGCAATCTGAATCGCGGCGTGACCCACCCCGCCGCTGGCCCCGAGTACGAGCACTTTCTCGCCGGGTTCGAGTTCGGCGCGCGTGATGAGCATTCGCCACGCTGTCTGGAAGACGAGCGGGGCGGCCGCCGCGACTTCCCACGAGACGTGTTCGGGGACGGGGACGAGATTCTCCGCGGGCACGGCGGCGAGTTCGCTGTGGACGCCACGGGTGTGCTCGCCGAGGACGCCAAAGTCCTCACACAGCGAGGGGTCGCCATCGCGACAGAACTCACAGACGCCACAGGAGAGACCCGCCGTGACCGCGACGCGGTCGCCCGGTTCGAATCTGGCCACGTCCTCGCCCACCGCATGAACGATGCCCGCGCCGTCGCTGCCGGGGATGTGGGGCATCTCGAGGTCGAGGCCGGGAAGGCCCCGTCGTGTCCACACGTCGAGGAAGTTGAGTGCACCTGCCCGCATTTCTACGATGACTTCGTCGCGGGCCGGGTCGGGGTCCGGGAGTTCGCCATACTGCAGTACGTCGCGGTCGCCGTGTTCGTCGAAGTGTACCGCCTTCATGTGACAGCAAGGCACGCGGGGGGGCAAAACAGTACGGTCTGCGGAAAGCGATGACAGGTCGGGTCTACGGACAGTCATCGTGGGATAGCATACCACGATATTTCCTGACGACGCATACGTTTCTCTGGGTGAAGGAAATGGCAAGTAAAGCGACACGCCCACTCGAATCGAACGCCGACATCGTGCGAGCACTCTGGGAAACGGGAACGTACGGCGATTACAGCCTCGTAGACCAGTACGTCGCAGACGACTACGTCGAACACAGCGCCTTCGAGTCAGAACCGATTCGCGGCCGCGACGGCTTCCGCGCGAACATAGAGGAGATGCGAGCAGCGTTCTCCGACATCGACCTGACGATCGAGGACATCTTCGCCGCAGGCGACGAAGTAGCCCTTCGATGGCGCCTCAACGCGAAGCACACGGGTGACCTGCGCGGAATCGCGCCGACGAACAAGCCCGTCGAAATTTCGGGCATCGAAATCGACCGCTTCGAGGACGGCAAGGTCGTCGAGGCGTGGAACCAGTTCGACAGTCTCGGCATGCTCCAACAGATGGGGGCACTTCCAGACGAGATGGGGAGCTGACGGAGAAGTTCAGCCTTTTTTGACGTCCACAGAATCACGCATACGAGTCTATCGCCTGAAACGACCTAGCATGTACTGGGTGAGGGAAATGGCAAGCAAAGCAACGCGCCCAGCGGCATCGAACGAAGAGATTGTCCAAAAACTGTGGAACACGCTGAACACGGGTGATTACAGCGTCGTCGACGAGATTATCGCAGAATCGTACGTCGAACACAATCCGACAGAACCGGAATCGATTCACGGACGCGAAGGGTTCACAAAGAACGTAAAACAGTACCGTGAGGCGTTCTCCGACCTCAATGTGACCATCGAAGACATCGTCTCCGAAGGGGACATGGTGGCCACGCGCTGGAAGGCAGTCGGTACCCACGACGGCGAGCTCGCCGGCGTTCCGGCCTCCGGCAACCACGTCGAGGTAACGGGTATCGAAATCGACCGTATCGTAGACGGACAGGTCACAGAGGTCTGGACCAACTTCGACGTGCTGGGGATGATGCGCCAGATGGGCGCCATCCCGGACGAGACGGGGAGCTAATCGCCACTTTTTGCCCCGATAGTTTTTGTACCGAGACGAGTAGACCCAGCCATGGCCGAGCAGAAGAACGCCGACACGGGACACGGACACGACTACGAATCACACCACGACGGACACGGCCACGACCACGAGCACGGTCACGACGACCACGAACATGGACACGACGCCCACACGCACGGCCATGACGACCACAAACACGGTCACCACCACCACGACGTAGAGACGGTCGGCGTCGCCATCGTCACCGTGTCCACCACTCGGTCGCTCGACGACGACCCCGCGGGTGACGCGATAGCCGAGGCGTTCGAAGGCGCAGGGCACACCGTCGCCACCCGCGAACTCATCGACGACAACTTCGATGGGATTCAACAGACCGTAGACCGCCTCGTCGGCCGCGACGACGTGAACGTCGTGGTGACCACCGGCGGGACTGGTGTGACGCCCGACGACGTGACAATCGAGGCTATCTCGCCGCTGATGGAGAAGGAACTCCCTGGCTTCGGCGAACTGTTCCGACGGCTCTCGTTCGACGAGATCGGCACCCGCGTCGTCGGAACCCGCGCAGCCGCAGGTATCGCCGACGGAGTCCCCGTGTTCGCCCTGCCAGGAAGCGAGAACGCCGCATGTCTCGGCGCGAACGAAGTCATCGTCCCGGAAGTGGGCCACCTCGCTGGCCTCGCAAAAAGAGACGCGTAGGTTCGCTACCGGGGAACCGGCTGTTTGAGCACCGATTCTACCGGTTCGTCGTAGCGACCTTCGAACGGTTTTTCGACGGCGACTCCGCGACCCGTCGCCTGTTTGAACACCGGGTCGAGTGCCGCGGTGTGGTAGTCGTCGGTCAACACGACGACGCGCGAGAACTGCGGACTGGTGTACTGGTCGAACAGCACGTCACCGAGTTGACGCTGGATGCGCTTTACCCACTGCATCTCCTCGAACGGGTCGAAATCCGCGCGGGTGACGTCGTAGCTCTGTATCTGCCTGTTCGGGTGGATAACCCCGTGTTTCGCCGAGACAATGACCCACGAGTCGCAGGTTGCCTCTGCGTACTCGCGGCACGTCTGAAAGTGGTCTGCCGTATACTGGTCGCACGCAGACCGAGTCCCACCCCGCTGTGCTGCACCCCCATGGACAATCGCAATGGATGCCATGTTTTAATCCATCGGGAGCGAGTAGTAAAAATCTAGCCTGTGACTGCCCAAACAGTCACTCTCCGGAGATATTTCAGCCGATTCTACTACATTGCGTGTGAATACCTCACAAACGATATCGTCTGCCCCAACGTACTATTTACTATGGCACGGGTAGAAGCATCGACGACTGTTCAGGCCCCGCCTGCGTACGTCTGGGAGGTATACAGTGACGTGGACCGCTATGCGGAACTGTCCGCGGCGTTCACAGACCGAGTCACCTACGTCAGTGACGGCCCCGTCGGTAAGGGGACCATCTACCGCGAGTACGGTGGTGTCGGCCCGATAAAAGACGAAAGCGAGTGGGTGATAACCGCGTTCGACCGGCCGACCCGACAGGTCCACGAAGGCGACCTCGGCGTGATGCAACCGGTGCTTACGGCCACTTTCGAACCAGTCGGTGATGCCACCCGCGTCCACCAGTCCATCGAATACGAATTCCTGCCCCGGATTCGCCCAGTCGGGCGCATCGTCGAAGCCCTGTTCGTCAATCGGTCGATGAAACGCGGTTTAGCCGACACGCTCGCGAATCTGAAGCGGATGGCTGAGCAGGGATACGAGGCGGAAACGACGACGGACGCGCCTTGACCGCCGACTGCCAACTGTTTTTGCGGTGACGGCGGAAAGACGTGCATGGACAAACAGGCCCTCCGCGAGCGCGTCTGGGACGCCCTCGAAGCAGAGGGAATCGCTCGATTTCCGTTTCCGCCACACGGGCGGATTCCGAACTTCGACGGCGCACGCGAGGCGGCAGACCGACTCGCTGAAACCTCCGAGTGGCAGGACGCGACGGTCATCAAGGCGAACCCCGACTCACCACAGCTCCCCGTCCGGCGGCGGGCACTCGCCGAGGGGAAACTCGTCTACATGGCCGTCCCGCGCCTGCGCGACGAGCAGTGTTTCGTCCGCCTCGATCCGGCGACCATCGAGGATACCGACCGCGCCGCCGCCATCTCGCACATGGACGAGTACGGCACGCAGGTCAGCCCCGACGAAATCGACGGTATCGGCCTCATCGTCTCCGGAAGCGTCGCCGTCACCGAGACGGGCGCACGAATCGGGAAGGGCGAGGGGTACAGCGACCTGGAGTACGCCATCCTCCGCGAACTCGGACTCGTGGACGACGACACGCCCGTCGTCACGACGGTTCACGAACGCCAAATCGTCGACGAGGCCGTCGAAGTCGGTGCCCACGACGTGTCCATGGACCTCATCGTGACTCCTGAGCGGGAGATTCGCCCCGAGCACGGGCGGAAACCCGCGGGTATCGACTGGGGCCTGCTCTCTGCAGACCGCATTGAAGAGATTCCCGTCCTCCAGCGATTCCGTTAGCTCGGGAACGGCGCGAGCGTGGCCGTGAAGTAGACTGGTTCGTCCGTCTCGTTTCGCGCGCCGTGGAGAACGCCCCGGTCGTGGAAAACGACGCCGGGAGCCTCGATTTCCTCTTCTTCGTCGTCCTGAATCACGGTTATCGTGCCTTCGAGAATGTGAAAGACGTTCGAGGACGAATCGTGTGGGTGTGGTTTCAGTTCCGCACCGGGGCCGAGGGCGAACAGTTTGACGAGCGCGTCGTCGGAGACGACGAGTTCCTCGGTCTGGACTTCGCCCACGTCGGGTTCGGGTTTCGTGAATCGGTCGAGTGACATACCCGACGCAAGGGCCGGACGGTTCTTAGTTCGTTCGCGTGTGCGTGACACTCCGTTTGGACGAAAAAGCGGTTACGTCCGTGGGCAGCGTGTCTCAGGACATGGAATACGTGGTGGCACAGGGGGCAGCGGTCCCGAAGATTGGGCTTGGAACGTGGCAACTGCGCGGAACCGCCTGCCGTCGGGTGGTCGAGACGGCGCTGGACCTCGGCTATCGGCACATGGACACTGCACAGAACTACCGAAACGAGCGACAGGTTGGCGCGGCCATCAACAATTCGACCGTGGACCGCGAGGACGTCTTCCTCGTCACGAAACTCTCGCCGACGAATCTGAGTGAGCAGAAGGTGAAAGAATCGACCTACGCGAGCCTCGCCCGGTTGAATACCGAGTACGTAGACTGCTTGCTCATCCACCGGCCGAACCCGCTGGTTCCCCTGCGCGAAACCCTCGACGCGATGAACGACCTCGTGGAAGAGGGCGTCGTCCACCACATCGGAGTGAGCAACTTCAGTCAGGCCCAGCTCATGGCCGCCCGTGACGAATCGCTCGAACCCATCCTGACGAATCAGGTGCGCTACACGCCGTTCGACCGAAAACAGGCGCTGGTCGAGTACTGCCAGATTCACGACGTCGTGCTGACGGCGTACAGCCCGTTCCTGCACGGGGGCCTGCTCACCGACAGCACGCTCTCTGGCATCGGGCTTCGCTACAAGAAATCGGCGGCACAGGTCGCCCTGCGGTGGCTCATCCAGCAGGACAACGTCGTCGCCATTCCGAAGGCGTCGTCGTATCCTCACCTGAAGGATAACCTCGAGGTATTCGACTTCAAACTCACCGACCACGAGATGGAACGCATTGGCCGCCCCTCCACGGCGAAGACGGTTTCCGGAACCCTGCGTGGGTTCCTCGCGGGTTAGGCGTCCTGCCCCTTCCGTCCGGATTTCGACTCGATGTCGAGGACGTACCCGTAGGGGCCGCCCATCGGGTCGGCCTCGGAGAACAGGCTCGGATGCCAGGCGTTTTGCTCCATCGTGTCGCGAGCGTGGGTCACCTCGTCGTCACGGATCTCTCGGAGCGTCCCGGTGACGATTGCGCTCTGCCAGTCGAATTTCGAGTTGACCTGATAGGCGAGGAAACTCGCCGTGTGCGTCCGCGACGCGTACGAAAGTTTCTGCGATTCCGGCCCCAGTTGCAGGAACATGAAGTACAGGTGGTCGCCGTCGTACCCAAACGAGACGGGCACGCCGTAAGCCTCGTCGCCGGCGGCCAGCGAGAGGACACCGTAGCCCTGGCTGCGCAGGAAAAAGTCAATCTCAGTGTCGGTCATCGTCCCACCCTGTTCGATGAATTCTTCAGATGACATGCTACTCCCCACTCCGTATTCGCGCTCGGACGGAATAAACCGACCCGTCGGGCGAAACGCCCTCGGCGGTGGAGCGCGTCGAGAACACTAATGGCAAATCGACTCACACAGCAGTGCTGGTGGTTCGACCTCCGCGGCGTGAACGCCTACCTCGTCGCCGACGGCGACGCCCTCACGCTCATCGACACGGGCAATCCGTGGGACGCAAAGACCCTCCGCAAGGAAGTGGCGGCCACGGGCTATGCGATGCGGGAGATCGACCGCGTGTTGCTCACCCACTACGACATGGACCACGTCGGGACGCTCGGCCGCCTCGTCGACCTCGACGCCCCCATCTACATCGGGGAGGGCGACGCCCCCTTCCTGCGCGGCGAGCAACGGCCACGATGGCGAAATCGCAAAGCGGCCCTCCAGCGCCTCGCCTCTCCCGTGCTCAAGGAGGTCCCGGAGGTGGAACTCGTCGCAGATGGCGACGAACTCGGGAGTTTCACCGCCTACCACACGCCGGGGCACACCCCCGGCCACGTCGCCTACGTGAGCGAGACGCTCTCTACCGCCTTCCTCGGCGACCTCGTCGTCGAACGACACGGCCGTCTCGAACCGTCGCCATACCTGCTCAGCTACGACGATGTGGAAGTAGAACGAAGCATCAAGGCGCTCGCCCACCGCGCGCCCCAGTTCGACGTCGCTGCCATGGGCCACGGCGTGCCATTTCTCAAAGACGGGGCGAAGCGATTGGACAGACTCGCTGCGACGCTGTAAACGGGAATTCGCTCAGACGAGTTCTTCTGCGACCGTCTCCGGGGAGAGCAGGTCCGGGTCGATGATGAGCGCAGACCGACCGCGGACGAACTCGGGGACCGAATCGTCCGCGTAGACGACGACCCGGAGTTGGTCGTTGATGTCCTTTGCGACCGGAATCGACGTGGCCTGTGAGACGTCCGTGAGGACGAACAGGTCACAGTCGACGATACCCGCGTCTTCGAGCGCGGGGCGGTTCGCGAACCCTTCGACGTAGGTGACGGAGACGCCCATCGATTCGAGGGCGTCACCGAGTGCGTACTCGTCGGCACCGACGACGATTGCATTCATTATTCGTACTCGATGGTCGCAGGCGGTTTGTGGGTTACGTCGTAGACCACGCGCGAGACGTTGTCGAGCGACCCCGTGATACGCGACTGGATGCGCTGGAGCGTCTCCCAGTCGAGTTCCTGAGCGCGGGCAGTCATGCCGTCACGGCTCTCGACCGAGCGCACGGCCACAATCCAGCCGTGAACGCGGTTGTCTCCTTTGACACCCGTCGCCTTGCCGATGACCGCGGCGAGCGCCTGCCACGGTTCGTAGGCTTCGAGTTCTTCTTCGACGATGAACGTCGATTCACGGGCGACTTCGACCTTCTCGTGGGTGACTTCGCCGATGACGCGCACGGCGAGGCCGGGGCCGGGGAACGGCATTCGCTCTGCGATGACCGATTCGAGACCGAGCTCGCGGGCCACCTCGCGGACTTCGTCCTTGTAGAGGTCGCGGACGGGTTCGACGATGCCGTCGAAATCGACCACGTCCGGGAGGCCGCCGACGTTGTGGTGGGACTTGATTTCGCCGTCGGATTCGATGCGGTCCGGGTAGATGGTCCCCTGAACGAGGAAGTCTGCTTCTTCCTCTTTGGCGACCGTCTCGAACTCGCGGATGAACTGCGCACCGATGATTTCGCGCTTCTCCTCGGGGTCGGTGACGCCGGAGAGCGCGTCGAGGAAGCGGTCCTGTGCCTCGACGACGCGAAGGTTCTCCATGAACGAGAACGTCTCGCGAATCTGCTCGGTCTCACCTTTGCGCATCAGCCCAGTGTCCACGTACACCGGGGTGAGTTGGCCGCCAACGGCGCGGTGGGCGAGCGTCGCGGCGACCGAGGAGTCCACACCGCCCGAGAGGGCGATGATGGCGTGACCGTCGCCGACTTCGTCTCGAATCTCTGCCTCTGCTTCCGGGATGAATTCGTCTACGTTTACCATCAGATTTCGACCTCCGATTCCTGCTCAGCGAGAACTGCCTTCACGAGTCCGACGAACGGCGGACTCGCCCGACCGGGACGGGACTTGAACTCGGGGTGGAACTGCGTCCCGAAGAAGTATGGATGACCCGCGAGTTCGAGAATCTCCATCCGGTTGTTCGCCTTGCCTGAGAACGTCAGGTCGTCGGCTTCGAGCTGGTCGATGTAGTTCGGGTTCACCTCGTAGCGGTGGCGGTGGCGTTCGACACACGACGTCCCGCCGTACACCTCGCTCGCGAGGGTGTTCGGCGTGATTTGAGTCTCGTGTGCGCCGAGGCGCATCGTGCCGCCGAGGTCCTCTAAGTCGTACTGTTCGGGCAACAGGTCGATGACCGGGTGTGGCGTCTCCGGTTCCATCTCCGTCGAGTCTGCGCCGTTGAGTCCGAGGACGTTGCGGGCGTACTCGATGACGGCGAGTTGGAACCCGAGACAGAGACCGAGGAACGGAATGTCGTGTTCGCGGGCGTAGCGAATGGCCTTGATTTTGCCCTGCGTTCCGCGGGAGCCAAAGCCGCCGGGGACGACGATGCCGTCCGCGTCGTGCAGTCGTTCCATGTGGTCCTCCGCCATCTCGTCTGAATCGACCCAGAGGATGTCCACGTCGACGCCCTGGTCGAGGCCGGCGTGTTTGAGCGATTCGTGAATCGAGATGTAGGCGTCTTCCAGTGCGTACTTCCCGACGAGCGCGATTTTGACCGACCCGGAGGTCTCCTGAGTCACGAGGTCGCGCCACTCGTTTTTGCGCTCGCCCTTCGGAATGGCCTGGTCCGCGATGGCGAGGTGCTCCATCACGTACTCGTCGAGTCCTTCCTCTTCGACCATCAGCGGGACGTGGTAGATGTCCTCGACGTCGGCGTTAGAGAAGACGGCCTCCGTCGGAACGTCACAGAAGAGCGCGATTTTTTCCTTGGTCGCCGGTTCGAGTTTCGTCTCACAGCGCCCGACGAGGATGTCTGGCTGGAGGCCAATCGAGCGCAGTTCTTTGACGCTGTGCTGGGTCGGTTTCGTCTTCTGCTCGCCGTTTTTCGAGTACGGGACGAGCGTGACGTGCGTGAGCAGAACGTCCTCCTCTTCTTCCTCGTGGACGAACTGGCGGAGGGCTTCGAGATATGGCATGCCCTCGATGTCGCCAATCGTGCCGCCCACTTCGACGATACAGATGTCGTGGCCCTCTGCGGCCTCGCGGATGCGGCGCTTGATGTCGTCGGTGATGTGCGGGATGATCTGGACCGTCTTCCCGAGGTAGTCCCCGGCGCGCTCCTTCTCGATGACGTGTTTGTAGGTCTTCCCGGTGGTGATGTTGTGGTCGAACGTCATGTCGATATCGAGGAAACGTTCGTAGTTACCCAGGTCCAGGTCCACTTCGCCACCGTCTTCCAAGACGTACACCTCGCCGTGCTGGTAGGGATTCATCGTCCCCGCGTCGACGTTGAGATACGGGTCGATTTTGACCGCGGTCACGTCGAACCCAGCGTTCGAGAGAAGTCGGCCGGTGCTGGCGGCGGTGATACCCTTCCCGAGTCCGGACATCACACCCCCGGTAACGAAAATGAACTTGTTCCCGAGAGTCGGGTCGTAATCCGTTTCGGGTTCCGTCGGCATACTGTCTGTCCGCAATCGTTCTTCAAAACCATTTCGGAGCGTCCGAGCCACCGAGACGGCTTCCCACACTACAGGTGTGCAACAAGAAAGTCGCAGACGAGCGCGGCGACCTTCTGTTTCTGCCCGATGAAAAAGTGGTCGGCGCTCATCTCGTCGACGCGGAAGTCGAGTTCGCGCGCCCGCTCGACGACTGGCTCCCAGTTCGCCGTCGTGTCACGCGAGGCGAACACCACTTGCGTGGGGGCTGCGATGTCGGAGAGCGACGCCGCCACGTCGAGGCCCGCAGGGAGCGCACCGGCGGGTGCGAGCGCGCTCACGGCCGCGAGGTCATCGCGACCCGCCGCGGTCAACAGGGCAATCGCGCCGCCAAAGGAGAAGCCAAAGAGACCAACGTGTTCGTAGTGGTCCTGCGCCCACGCGACGGCGTTACGGGCGTCCTCGCGCTCGCCGCGGCCTTCGTCCCACGCGCCGTAGTCGAATCGGAGCGTTGCGATACCCTGAGCGGCGAGTTCCTCGGAGACGGCGGTGAGCCGTGAGTCGGTTCGTTTGCCGCCCTGCTGGGGGTGTGGCGGGCACGCGACGACGACGCTCGTCGCGTCGGGGACGGTGTCGTGAGTCGCGCGAACGTCTCTGGCGCCAGGGATGAGTACGGGTTCGCCTGTCATTATTGAGTGTTAGTGTGGTGAGAGTTTTTAAGGCCGCGCATGGCCAATAGCACCCATGGGAATCTTCGCGCGCATGTCGTACGTCATCCGGTCTAAAATCAACGCGCTGCTCAATCGGGTGGAGGACCCGACTGAGACGCTCGATTACTCTTACGAGCAGATGCGCGACGAGCTACAGGACGTAAAACGCGGCATCGCAGACCTCACGACGCAGAAAAAGCGCCTCGAAATCCAGAAGCGTCGATTGGAGGAGAACGTAGAGAAGCACAACCGACAGGCACGCGAGGCGGTCAACCAGGATCGCGACGACCTCGCGCGGCAGGCCCTGGAGAAGAAAAAACAGAAGATGACCCAGATTGAGGAACTGGAGGGCCAAATCGCCAATCTGCAGAACACCCAGGACAACCTCGTCTCGAAGAAGAACGAACTCCAGAACCGCATCGAGGAGTTCCGCACCCAGAAGGAGACCATCAAGGCTCGCTACGAGGCCGCAGAGGCGAGCACCCGCGTCTCCGAGGCGATGACCGGCGCAGGCAAGGAGATGGAGGACGTTTCACGGGCCATCGACCGCGCCCGCGAACGTACCGACGACATGGAGGCCCGGGCTGAGGCGCTCGACGAACTCGAAGAGACCGGCGCGTTCGAGGACGCACTCTCCGACAAGGACTCCATCGACCGCGAACTCGAATCGCTCTCGACAGACAACGAAGTCGAGGCCGAACTGGAGACGCTAAAGGCCGAAGCCGGCAAGTCCACGCCGAAGGCGGAATCGGAAACCGAGATGGACGCAGAGACGGAAGCGGAGACAGAAGCGGAGACGACGGATCCCGAAGTCGAAGCCGAACTCGAAGACATCAAAGAAGAAGAAAACTAACCGGGTAGCCACCAACCCTTTTGCCGCGCCAGTATTCCTCGTTGCATGAGCAATGGAACTGACGAGCCGAGTGACACGATGCGGGGTCGTGTCCCGGAAAGCCGTGTGAAACTCTGGTTTCTCATGGGCGCAAACCGTTGGCTCGTCGCCGGACTGCTGTTAGTCGCCTTTTTCGTGACACTCGTCATTCTCGGGGCGCTCGACCCCACCCTGATTCGAAAGACGATGTCGAGCAAGGACCCGACTGAGACGCTGTTTCAGGCGTTCGTCACCGCCATCATCACCGGCGTGACGCTGGTGGTGACGCTGAACCAACTCGTCCTCTCACAGGAACTCGGCCCCATCGGCGACCAGCGAGACCGCATGGAGGGCGCGATGCAGTTCCAGACCGACGTGGAGGAAGCCCTCGGCGTGCAGGTCAGCCCCGCAGAACCCTCGCGCTTTCTCAAGACCATCATCGAATTCTCTGGAAAGCACGCAGCGGAGCTCAAAGACGCCCTCGACGGGAACGTGAATGACGACGAACGCGACCACATCACTCGATTTACAGACAGCGTCACCGGCAACGCAGACGAGGTCACAGAAGAGCTCGACGAGGCCCAGTTCGGCACCTTCGACGTCCTCTCTGCGGCACTCGACTACAACTACTCGTGGAAGGTGTACGAGGCGCGGCGCATCCAGAACCAGTACGGTGACAAACTCAACGACGAGGCCTCAGAAGCCCTCCAGAAACTCCGCGACGCCCTCACCTTCTTCGGACCTGCCCGTGAGCACTTCAAGACGCTCTACTTCCAGTGGGAACTCATCAACCTCTCTCGGGCGATGATGTACTCCGCAATCCCGGCGCTCATCGTCGCCACGGTGTCCATCATCTACCTCGATTCGAGTTCCGTGATGGGCACGTTCCTCGGCCTCGACAACCTCGTCTGGGTCGTGAGCGCGGCCTCCGCCATCTCCATCGTCCCGTTCGTCATCCTGCTCGCGTTCGTCATGCGCATCGCGACGGTGGCGAAGCACACGCTCTCGATTGGCTCGTTCATCCTCCGGGACACGGAGGGGAGTCACAAAACGGGTGGCGACTGAGCGGGTCGGTTGGCGTCCGAACCCCAGCAACAGACCCGCAGGCTCAGGCGGCGACCGGTTCTCGAAGCAGATTTTCGAGTTCGTCCGCCTTTCCGGCCGTGAGCGGCCCGGGCGCGTGCCACCTGACCTCCCCGTCCCGTGTGACGAGGAAGGCGTGCATCGCGTGTTCCGAGAGAATTTCCAGTTCCCAGCGGAACGGCCGTTTGTCGATGTACGCCGTAATCGTGCGTTCGCGTGTGTTCACGTCCTCGATGTTCGCGCGCATCCCGCCGTCGATGAACGGGCGGACGAGCCGGTAACTGCGGCTCAGGACGGGCAGTTCGTAGTACTGAAACCCGTCGTGGGTGGCGCATAAATCTTCGACGAACGGTACCCAGGAGTCCACGTCAGCCTGCTGGTCGCGGCGGAAGGCGACGAACACGAGGTTCAACTCCCCCTCGAAGTCCCGCGGCAGGTGGTACTCCTTCCCTTCTAGATTTGACCCTGTTACGGTTGGAAATTGCAACGCAATACACGTCGTGGCGGGGTCGCCAGACAAGTGGAGGTTCGGGGGGAAACAGGATAAACGTGCCTGCGACTGGGCTGATTTACTCGAGGAAATCCGGTTCCAGCCGCTTCTCTTCCTGTTCGGATTCGAGATGCGCCTTGAAGTCGGCTAACTGCACGTCGTTGCGGTCGCGCTCTTTTCGGTCGCGCACGGAGATGGTGCGGTCTGCTTCCTCTTCGCCGCCGACGATAATCTGGTAGGGCACGCGGTCGGTGTGGGCCTGCTGAATCTTCCGACCGACCGTCCACGAGCGGTCCTCGATGGTGACACGGAAGTCGCCCAGTCGGTGTTTGAGTTCCTTCGCGTACGGGATGTTGTCGTCGCTCACGGGCAGGATGCGCACCTGCTCTGGGGCGAGCCACGTTGGGAACTTGCCGTTGTAGTGCTCGATGAGCACCATGAAGAAGCGCTCGAAGGAGCCGTAGAGGGCGCGGTGAATCATCACCGGGCGGTGGTCCTCGTTGTCCTCGCCGGTGTAGGTGAGGTCGAAGCGCTCCGGCATGTTGAAGTCGAGTTGGACCGTCGGCCCGTCCCAGACCCGGCCGAGGGCGTCCTCGAACGAGAAGTCGATTTTCGGCCCGTAGAACGCGCCATCGCCGTCTTCGAGGCGGTAGTCGATGGCCGAGTCGTCGAGGACGGTCTTCAGTTGCGTCTCGGCTTGCTCCCAGATTTCGTCGCTGCCGACGGATTTCTCGGGGCGAGTGGCGAGGGCGACTTTGTAATCTAAGTCGAACGTTTCGAGCACCTCGAAGATGAGGTCCATCGTGTCTTCGACTTCCGATTTAATCTGGTCGGGGCGGACGAACAGGTGGCCGTCGTCGATGGTGAACGCCCAGACCCGGGAGAGCCCGGAGAGTTCGCCGCGCTGTTCCTTGCGATAGACCTTCCCGTTCTCTGCGTAACGAACTGGGAGGTCGCGGTAACTCCACGACCCCTGCTTGAAGATGGTCGCGTGGCCGGGGCAGTTCATCGGCTTCAGGCCGTACTCCTCGTCGTTGACGTCGAGGAGGAACATGTCGTCTACGTAGTTGTCGTAGTGACCGGACTGCTTCCAGAGTTCCGTCCGGAACAGGTGGGGCGTCTCGACGTAGTCGTAGCCGAAGTTCTCGTTCAGCGACTGGCCGTAGCCTTCGAGCTGCTGGAGGATTTTCTTCCCGTTCGGGTGGTACAGCGGGAGGCCGGGGCCGGTGACTTCGGGAATCGAGAAGAGGTCGAGTTCACGGCCGAGTTTGCGGTGGTCGCGCTCTTTGGCCTCCTCGCGCTGTTCTAAGAATTTTTCCAAGTCCTTCTCAGATTTGAATGCCGTCCCGTAGACGCGAGTGAGGGTATCGTTTTCTTCGTCGCCGCGCCAGTAGGCCGAAGAGATGTTTAAGAGTTTGAACGCGCCGATTTCGCCGGTCGATTCGACGTGAGGGCCCTTACAGAGGTCTTTGAACTCGCCCTGCTCGTAGAAGGAGAGTGTGTCGTCGCCCGCCGCTTCGGTTTCGAGGATGTCGCGTTTGTACGGGTTGTCCGCGTACAGCTCGAGTGCCTCCTCGCGGGAGAGTTCGACGCGTTCGACATCGAGGTCTTCTGCGATGATGTTCTCGGCTTCGGCCTCGATTGCGCGCAAGTCGTCGCTGTCTAAATCGACGCCAGTGATGTCGTAGTAGAAACCGTCGTCGGTCCACGGGCCAATCGTGAGTTTGGCTTCGGGGTGGAGGCGCTGGAGGGCCTGTGCGAAGACGTGCGCACCGGTGTGGCGGAGGACGGTGAGATACTCGTCACTCTGTGGGGTGACGATGACGAGGCGGCAGTCCGTGGTCAGGGAGGTGTCCTTGTCCACGAGGTCACCGTCTACGACGCCAGCGACCGTGTCTCGGCCGAGTCCGGGTCCGATTTCGAATGCCACGTCTTCGACGGTCGACCCCGACTCCATGTGGAGTTCGGAACCGTCGGGCAACGTGACGACGATTTCGCTCATGGCCGAGGTAAGAAAGAGACGGAAAATAAGTGTGTTGAGACGCGGACGCAATCGGCCGTGTGAGTACGTGTCAGTCCACGACAGGTTTATCTGGTGGGGTCAAGTCTGCTTAGCTATGAGTGTGTTGTTCGGGACAACACGTGGACTCGCCTCCTTCTAAGTAGCCGTGCCGCTGGCTTGCCGTTTGCCACGACTTTCCACATCCACGTATCCAACCCAACAAATCGAATGAAACTCCTGTTTATCCACGCAGACCATCTCTCCTTCGAAGCGAAGAAGGAGGCCGGCAGAGACATCGCAGAAACCGACGGCGTCGCCATGGAGGGGCGCATGGACGACTGCGTCACCGTCTTCATCAGCGTCGAATCGGGGGACGCAGAGAGCGTCTCCGGCGTCGTCGAAAACGCCGCGGCCGAACTCCGCGACGTCACGAGCCAACTGAACGCAAACAAGGTGGTGTTGTATCCCTACGCCCACCTGAGCGACGACCTCGCGCCACCGGACGTCGCAAAGCGCGTCATGCGCGAACTCGAAGCCGAACTGAAAGACGACTACGAACTGCTTCGCGCACCGTTCGGGTGGTACAAGGCGTTCGAAATCTCCTGTAAGGGCCACCCGCTCTCCGAACTCTCGCGCCACGTCAGTGCCCACCGCGACGAGGAAAAAGCGGCCGAGGAGCGCGAACCGAGCGAGTGGTACGTCTGCACGCCCGACGGCGACCTGCTCGACCCGGTCGAATCGAAAGCCCAGTTCAGCGAGGACTTCCAGGCGCTCATCGCCGCGGAAGTCGAGGGCGTCACCGCGAGTAAAGGCCAGGAACCGCCGCACTTCGCACTGATGGGTGAGAAGGAGTTCGTCGGCTACGACGAACTCTCAGACGTGGGGAACCTCCGTTGGTACCCGCGGGGCAAACTCGTCCGTGACTCGCTCATGCAGTACGTTTCCGACCTCGTCATCGACTACGGCGGGATGCCCGTCGAGACGCCCATCATGTACGATTTGGGCGCACGCTCGATTAGCGAGCACGCAGAGAAGTTCGGCGAGCGACAGTACCGCTTCGAGTCCGGCGACCGGCGTATGATGCTCAGATTCGCCGCCTGCTTCGGCCAGTTCTCCATCATGCGCGACATGCACATCTCGGCGAACGACCTCCCCCTGCGAATCTACGAGCTGAGCACCTACTCCTTCCGGCGCGAACAGCGCGGCGAGGTGATGGGCCTCAAACGCCAGCGGGCGTTCACCATGCCCGACATGCACACCGCGACGAAGGACATCGAACAGGCGAAAGTCGAGTTCGAAAAGCAGGCGAAACTTGGCTACGCGACGGGCGGCGATTTGGGCGTTTCCTACGAGGGCGCGTTCCGCATGACCCGCGAGTTCTACGACGAAAACCGCGAGTGGGTCGAATCGGTCGTCGCTGATCTGGGAAAACCCGTCCTTCTCGAACTGCTCCCCGAGCGTCACCACTACTGGTCTGCGAAAATCGACTTCGCCGTCATCGACGGCCTCGGCCGCCCCATCGAGAACCCGACGGTGCAAATTGACGTCGAGAGCGCAGCGCGGTTCGGCATCGAGTACAGCGACGGCCAACAGACCCACCACCCGAACATCCTGCATTACTCGCCGAGTGGCAGCATCGAACGGGTGATGGCTGCACTGCTCGAACACGCGGCGACCCAGGACGTACCGCGTCTGCCGACGTGGCTTTCGCCGACCCAGGTTCGGTTCATCCCGGTGAGCGATGACCACGTGGACTACTGCGACGACCTGGTCGCGCGACTCGCCGAAGCGAAGATTCGGGCGGACGTAGACGAGCGTTCCGAGACGGTCGGAAAGCGCATCGCGAAGGCAGAACGCGACTGGGTCCCCTACTACGTCGTCGTCGGTGACCGCGAACTCGAAGCTGGCGCGTTCAAGGTCAACCGCCGGGAGTCGAGCGACGAGGTGTCACTGTCGTTCGACGAGCTTCACGAACTGGTCGACGACGAAATCGGCGAGCGTCCCCGGCGGCCTCGCTATCTCCCGGCGCACGTCAGCGGTCATCCGCACTTTACCGGCGCGTAGGCGGGCGATTCAGGCGGTCCGCCAGAGGACGCTCTCCGCTTTCTCGCCCGCCCACTCGGCGCTTCCGTGGCGCTCGTTGAGCGTCCCGTCTTGCTCCCAGTCGCGGACGACCTGCGAGAGCCCGTCGCGGTAGGAACCGTAGTGGGGCCGCCAGCCGGTTTCCTCGCAAAATGGTTCGTTCGTGGTCTGCATCGAGTGGCTGAAAAAGCGTGCTGCATCCGTGCCGGTGGTGTATTTCGCCAGCCACGCCGGCACCCGCCGTGGCTTCGACGCGCCGAGCAGGCGGGCGAACTCCATCAGGTAGTTCGCGGTGGTAACGGCTTCGTCGTCGACGACGTGCCAGAGGCCGTCGGTTCGGCGGTCGATGACGGTCGTGAACGCGCGGGCAGCGTCCTCCGCGTGCAGACACGACAGGTGGGCGTCCCCGCGTCCGAACAGCCCGCTACCGATGATGGGCATCTCACCGGCGAGCAAACCCTGCGCGATGAGTTGCGTGTGGGTCGCTTCCGGGGCGTACAGCCATCCACAGCGAAGAATCGTCACGTCGTAGCCAAACGCCATGCGAGCGTCGATCGCGAGACGTTCTGCGTCCGCTTCCGCCTGCGTGTGCGGTGTGGGATTCCAGTCGTCCTCCTCGGAAAACGGCCCGCCGTCTTCGCGTCTCGCCACCCAGACGATGCTCTGGTGGACGTACTGGTCTGCGCCGACCCGACTCGCGAGGGCGGTCAAATTTTGCGTGCCCTGGCGTCGTACCTCGTCGTTTCTGGCCCAGTCTTCCGAGGTCGGGTCACGCGTTTTCGGCGCGGCCGTCGCGGCGTTCACGATGACGTCCGCCCCTGCGGCGGCCATACACAGCGACTCGTAGTCGAGAACGTCGCCGCGGCATGGCTCTCCGCCCGCAGCGCGGACCAGTTCGTCACCTCGAGGAGAACGGCTCAGGCCGTACACCTCGTGGCCCTCCCGGGCGAGTTCGGCAACCAGTCTCCGACCGAGAACACCGGTTGCCCCAGCCATGAAGACGTGCATACCCGCTCATTCGGGACGCATATATAAAAACGCACACATTTCTCACATTGCCTGAAATGTTCAGGAAGGCGGCCTATAAGCAAACTATAACCAGTGTTACTCACAGGACATGACATTATCAACAAGTTACAGGAGTGATGACAGCGTCGTGGAATGACTTGCGGGAATTGTAACCAACGTAAGATGAACGCGAGGGGTTACGACCGACGAGCGCCGGTTCCGGGCAGGGCGGGGTCGAATTCGAGGACGCCTGCTGGCATCGGAATGCCGTCATATTCGTCCTCGGCGAGCAGCAGCGACCCGTCTATGTCAACATAGTCGAGCAACGGAGCGAGGTGCGCCGCCGCCGCGATGGAGGCGTTCGATTCGATCATACACCCAAGCATGACTTCGAGGCCGTGGGCCCGCGCGGTGTGAATCATCCGCAGTGCCTCGCGGAGGCTGCCACACTTCATCAGCTTCAGGTTCGCGATGTCCACGCGGTCTGCGATTTGTGGGATGTCCGCGAGCGTGATACACGACTCGTCGGCGGCGATGGGCAGCGGCGAGCGTTCGTAGACGAACTTTAGGCCCTCGGGGTCTTCCGCGGGGACCGGTTGTTCGACGAACTCGACGTCGTACTCGGCGAGGAGGTGGCACATTTCCACTGCTTTCCGTGGCGTCCAGCCCTCGTTCGCGTCCACGCGAATCGTCGCGTCAGGGGCTGCCTCGCGAACCGTCTCGATTATCTCCTCGTCGCGGTCGGTGCCGACCTTGATTTTGAGGATTTCGTACCCGGCTTCGACGGCGTCGCGCGTCTTTTCGTACATCGTCTCCTTCGTGTCGATACCGATAGTGAACGACGTGTCCGGGGCCTGGTCTGCGTCGAGTCCCCAGTAGCGATAGAGCGGGAGGTCCACACGTTTTGCCACGAGGTCGTGGAGCGCGATGCTCACGGCGACGCGGGCCGCCGGGTTGCGGTTCACTCGCGCCTGCATCTTCCGCTCGATTTCGTCGAGGGCGTGTGGGTCGCCGACTTCTTCGACCACCGCGAGCAGGTCCGGCATGACGGCTTCGACCGTCGCGGCCGTCTCACCGTAGTGCTCCGACGGGGCGGCCCCGCCGACGCCGACGGTGCCCTCGTCGTCCTCGATACGGACGATGACGTTCTCCGCGACCTCCTGGGTCCCGCGGGCGATGGTGAACGGGTTTTCGAGCGGCAGCGCGACGCGTTCGAAGGAGGCGTCGAGGCTCATAGCACTTCGTCCAGGATGGTGTCTGGGTCGAATCGGACCGGGTCCTGTGCCGGCGCGTCGATGGCGTCTGCGTAGGCCTCGACCGCCGACGCCGCCTCCTCGTCGTCTTTGATGGAGCGCGTGTTGAGTGCCCCGGCGACGACTTCGGTCTGGTGGACGGGCCGAGCGAGGTCTTCGTAGAGATTCTTGTACGTCTGGAAGTCAGGGAGGGCGAACGACTCGTAGCCGTGGATTGCCTCGCGCCCGGAGGCGTGACAGAGGATGAGTTTGTCCGCCATCGACCCGTGGAGGATGCCACAGGTGACCGCGGAGTAGGCGGGGTGGATGATGGTGCCCTGCCCTTCGACGAACAGGTAGTCGTGGTCATTGCCCTTCTCTAAAATCATCTCCTCAACCGCGCCCGCGGTGAAATCAGAGATGACCCGGTCGATTGGGTTGCCCCAGCCTTCGATCATGATGCCGGTCTGCCCGGTCGGAATGAACTCGGCGTCGATGCCCCGTTCCTGTGCGCGACGAGCGAGTTCGAGCGAGACGGTCATCTTGCCCACCGAGCAGTCCGTGCCGACCGTGAGGATGACTTCGGCATCCACGGAGTCCGCGATGCCCTTGGCGACCGAAAGGCCGTCGTGAGGTTTGCGCACGTCCCAGAGTTCTGCGCCGTTTTCCTCCGCGAGTCGAGCGAACTCCTCGTCCTCTTCGAGGAAGTAGTGGAGCCCAGAAATCACGTCTTTGCCCGCTTTGAGTGCCGTGCGAACGTCGTCGCGCCACGAGTCGTCGAACCCGCCGCCGATTGGGGCGATGCCGATGACGAGAGCGTCGTAGTCGGCCTCCACGTCGTCGATGCTCGCGACGACGGGTGCGTCCTGTACGTCGGGAGTGGTGTCGTGGACGCGGGTGCCCGGGCTATCCCGGTCTAAGACGGCGACCACGTTGTCGTCGGAGTAGCGAAGGATGCCCAGTGCGGTCTTCGCGTCGTCAGGAAACTTTTCGTGTGCGAGTAGCGCGATATCCATACCCACACGTCTGGTGAGGGGTCCCTTAATTCTCGCGGAGGCGGAGACTCAGATGGTTGACAGGCGCGTCGTGAAGAAGTCCCGAAACGCATCGTCCAGTGCGGTTTCGGGGTCGCCCGTCGCGTCCACCGTCCGGGTCGCGTCGGCGTGCTCTTTGAATTTCCCGAGGACGGTGCGCTCGCCGACGACGATGAGGCGGTCTGCGTCGATTCGCTCGACCGCGTCGAGACAGCGTTGGACGTGGTCTGCGATTTGTCCCTCGCGGATGCGCTCGAATCGGCCCTGCGAGAAGCCACCTTTCGAGTGGTTGCTCTTCACGTCGGTTTCGAACCCGGTGAGGGAGACGCGCTCGCGGCCGTCGTACTCCCCGAGGGCGAACAGGTCGGAGCGGACGAGCGCGAAGGCGAACGTCCCGGTCGGTTCGAACCACGCCCGGTCGAACGCGAAGTGGTCGTCCCACGTCGTCCGTTCGTCGGGGACCAGCGGCGGTTCGAGGACGACGCTCACGAGACCCGCGTCGTCGCCGAAGAAGACACAGGGTACGGCTTGCGAGACCAGCGCCGCCCGGTCGTCGAGCAGGTCGGATACGTCTTCGGGAACCGATTCCGTGACGACCGCAGAAAGCGCCCCTTCGGGACCTGTCCGCACGGATTCGAGCCGTGAGAGCACCTCCTCGAGGCGGTCGCCGCGAAGTCGCTCCTCGCGGCGGACGGCGAGCGATCGCTCTTCGTCGGGTTGGTCGAGGCGGCCTTCGAGGCTCGCGATACGGTCTTCGAGGCGGTTGACCCGCTCTTCTGCGGTCTGGCGGGCGCTCACAGCGTCGGCGCGGCGGTCCTGCTCGGCCTCGAGTTGGCGTTCGAGGTGGCGTTTTTCCTCTTCGAGTTCCTCGATGCGTGATTTGAGTTCCGTGCGGCCGAGCAGGTCGTCGAACATCGGTCGAACAAAGCGGGGGAGCCTCTTAAAATCAGGCGACTGCGCCCGCGATGCGGAGCAACTGCTGGGCGCGATTGGCCCGGGCAAGCCAGACCTCCCGGCGTTCGGGTGGATTTTCGAGTCCCACCGCCCGATTGAGCGACTCGGGGACGAACAGCGAGTACTCCGGCACGCCCGCGTCGGCGTGGACCGAGAAGTGGCAATGACCGAGTTTCATCACGAGCGGGTAGTCCGCGCGGGCGACTCCCGCCGTCGCGTAGACCTGTTCGTTCACTCGCTCGTGTTGGGACTGGTGCATCAGCGCCACGTCACCGTCGTACGGTTCGACGTACAACTGGCCGACGTAGTAGCCACTTGAGAATCGCTCGAACATTTGGTACATGGTAACATAGCACAATTTTGGTGATAAGCGTTTGCCAGCAGATTTATGTCGACGTGCAAACACGGCACACGACACGCCTTTCATTCCGCGGCCCGGAGGCCAGACTATGATTCCGGAGCGCTACGCCCGCTACTATCTCGAAAACGCTCCCAGCCTGACGTGGCTCGTCTTCGCCAACGCGGTGGCCATCCTCGTCGGCATCCGGTTCTACGTCGAAACGATGCCCGGCGTCTCGACGTTCCTCTGGCCGTTTTACACCGACTCGCCGACCGCCGTGTTCCTCGCGACGCTCTCGCTCGTGGTGCTCGTCCCGAACCTCGGGCGGCGACTCGACGACGCACCACAGAATCTCGCGCTCGCCTACCTCCACACCTTCGCGTTCGTCTGGCTCGTCAAGTACGGCATCTGGACGGCCATCGCGCTAAATCTTGGCTTCTCGCTGTACTTCCCGGAAGTGTGGGCCTACTTCGGCATCATCCTCACCCACCTCGGTTTCGTCGGCGAAGCCTACCTCATCCCCCACTACGGAAAGACGACTCGCGGGGCGCTTCTGGCCGCGCTCGGCGCACTCCTCGTCAACGATTACATCGACTACGGGCTCGGACTCTACCCGCCGCTTCGCTACGAGCCTGGCATCGTCCTGCCCCTCGTGACCGTCCTGCTCTCGGTCGGAACGGTCTGGCTTGCCTCGCGAGCGTTCGACCGATACGACGCCACGGCCCGGTGACGACGTGGGGAGTCGCAAGAAACGACGGTGTGACAGATGGATACGATGTGCGACTAGTCCAGCGAGTTTCGTCCCGTCGAGATGAGTCGGCGCGCGATTACGACCAGTCCGTTGGTGAGTCCGCTCGCGAACACAGCGTGTTCCTCGGTCGTGTTCCCAGTTTGACTCATGTCTCCCTGAATGGAGCTGACGAAGAGGTTCGATTTGTCGGTGAGAAGGAGGCGACCGACCGCCGCCTCACCGGCTACGTGCTGTCCCGTAAGCCAGTCGAGCTCCGACTCGAACACGCTAATCATCGTCAATTCGTCGGAGAGCCTCGAGATAACCGACGGAGAAAAGCCGCCGACGATGACGTCGAGGCCGCGGTCTTTTGCCGATTTGAGGCGCTCGAAAAGTGGGTCAGAGAGCATCGCATCGTCCGCGAGGACGAGGACGATTTCGGATTCTGCTTCGTCGATGAGTTCGAGCGTCCGAGATTCGATGGCATGCCGACTGTTGAGCGTCCACACCTCCGCAGATTCGGTATCAGAATTGGCTTCCGGCTTGCTGAGATTGTTGAGCGTCCGTTCGAGCGATTCGATTCGGTCGAGATACTGCAATCTAAGCGTCTCCGCTGCTTCGGAAACAGAGACGGCACGAAACTGTCGCGGACTGCCGTGTTGAACGCTGACCAGTCCCTCTGCCTCTAAGACTCTGATGGCGTCGTAGACGCGCGTGCGAGGAATATCAGCGAGTTCACTGATTTCTTTCGCGGTGCCAGTCGGTAACTGTGTGAGGGCAACGAAACAGCGAGCTTCGTACTCTTTCAGTCCGAGTTGTTGTAACAGGTCGACGGCTGTATTTGGATTCGTGCTTTCGGTCATGGGCCCGACCATTGCCTGACCACACGGCCAGGCTTCTATATAACATACAGGACCGACTGCAATAAGAGGAGGGTGATTTTGTCCGGTTTTCAGATGGGTTCGAGTTACCGCGAAAATCAACACGAGATGTTTTGATTGGAGGGATTCACCCAGAAAATCACACAATGTTCTTTACCCCCCGAAGAGAATACCAAGGTGGTACGTGGCTGGGAGGCCCAACCCCCAGCCGCCGTACCGATATCTGAGCAACTCCCTCCCCCCTCCCCCATTTTAGCGATTTTGAGAGGCGAGTCCCAACGCTACAGCTGTCACGACATTACGTAAAATCCGTAATCGGGTGAAACAAAGTCTTACCCTGACAGCCCGTCTCTATGTATTGCGTACCAGGTCACAGGTACGCGACTCGACAGGTTGTCGAGCGTGGGGTATCCACTTTGCGATGGGGGGCCGGAGCCACTTCTCGGTACACGCCACGTCGTTTCTCAGTAGGGTGACACGGCGTGTACCGTGGTTTCATACTGGATGGATAAGAGACGGGTTACAACGTAAACTCGTCAATTGACGCTCGTTTCCAGTGAGGTATCCTTTTGCCCACAGACTGCTAAAGGGAAGCTAATGGATTCGGCTGCCTTACTCGACTTACTCGGAAACGAAAATCGCCGGCGCATCCTGCGATTGCTCGCACGCAAGCCGTGCTACGTCACCGAGATTAGTGAGTACCTCGGCGTCAGCCCGAAGGCAGTCATCGACCACCTCCGGAAACTCGAAGACGCGGGACTCGTCGAGAGTCGAACCGACGACCAGCGCCGGAAGTACTTCCACATCGCGCGAAATCTCCGGCTCGAGGTCAACGTCTCGCCGTACAGTTTCGGCACGAAGAGTGCCTATCCCGCCAGTTCGAGCCTCGACATGAAGACGACCTGTCGCCACCTCACGCTCAACGTGAAGACGACGAGCACGAACGGCGAGGCCTCGCTCGCGGACGTGGCCGCGGAACTCAACAACTTAGAACAGCTCGAAAGCGAGCTGTCGATGGCCCAGCGGTGGGTGCAGGGCCGCCTCACCGAGGTGATGGACCGTCTCTCCGAGTACGTTGGCGACGCGAACGCCCGGCTGTTCACCGACATCTTGCGGGCGATGGCGGGCGGCGCAGACACCACCGCGAAGGTGGCCACCGTCGTCGAAGCGCCCTACCCAATTGTCGAAGACGCACTCTATCAGATGGCAGACCGCGGGCTAGTGTACGTCGAGAACGACGTCTGGAAGATAGCCGGCTAAAGCTCCTTCGAGAACCCCTTTTTCAGGTCACGGGCGACGTAGAACCCGACGACTGCGATGCCGAGTCCCGCGCTCGCGCCGAAAAGTGCGATGGGGACGCCAAACCCGGCGGCCGACAGAAACAGATTGGTGAGCAACGCGCTCACGCCGGAGGCGAGTGCGCCCGCGGCCCCGACCTCGAGGTAACGCCGTTCGTCGGCCAGCATGCCGAGGAGGAACGCAGCGACGCCGAGGCCCGCGAGGCTGCCAATCGGGCCAAGCGGCGTAAATCCGCCGGCGAACAGACCGACGAGCGTCGCCACGAGGGCGAGCAGGAAGAATTTCGGGTCGAAGAGCCGCGACAGTCGCGGGCGGCGGGGACGCAGTCGAGAGACGAGGCCGCCGCTCGATTCCTCACTCGTGGTGTCCGGGGCCGACGCAGCCGATTCGCGCGTCGTGCGCGTCCGCGTGAGTTCTTCTGTACGCTCTGCCATGACTGGTGGTTCGTGGCGGGCGAATATGGGTGTTTGGTGGGAGAAAGATGGCAGGGTTCAAGTCCAGTCACGCGGTAGCGAGGCGTATGAACCCAGGGGACCGCGTCCGCGTCGAACGCGGCGAGCAGACCTACGAAGGTGTGCTGCTGCCGTCGACCACCCAGGAGACGCTCGTCGTCAAGCTAGACGGCGGCTACAACGTCGGTATCGCCCGCGACAACGCCGAGGTCGAAGTGCTCGAATCTGACGTCTATCAGATCGAGCCCGGCGAGACGAGCGAGGTGTCGGAAGTCGAATTCGACGAGGACCTCCCGACCATCGCCCTCATCTCGACCGGCGGCACCATCGCCTCTACGGTGGACTACCGCACCGGCGCGGTAACCGCTCAGTTCGACGCAGAAGACGTGCTTCGCGCAGTTCCCGACCTCGCCGGGCGGGCGAACTACCGCGGGCGCGTCGTCGCGAACATCCTCTCTGAGAACATGACGTCAGATGTCTGGCAGGACCTCGCCCACGCCATCTACGAGGAAATCGAGAACGGCGCGGACGGCGTCGTGGTTATGCACGGCACCGACACGATGCAGTTCACCGCGAGCGCGATGTCCTTCATGATAGAGACGCCCGTCCCCATCGTCTTCACCGGCAGTCAGCGCTCTGCTGACCGGCCGTCCTCCGACAACGTGATGAATGCTGTTTGTGCGGTCGAAGCCGCGAAAAGCGACTGCGCGGAGGTGCTCGTCTGCATGCACGCCACCGAGAGCGACACCACCTGCGCGCTCCACGAGGGCACGCGCGTCCGGAAGAACCACACCTCCCGGCGCGACGCCTTCCAGACCATCGGGGCGAAGCCCCTCGGCGAAATCGACTACGACACGGAGGAACTCACCTTCCGACGCGACTACACGAAACGCGGCGAGCGCGACCTCGCCATCGCCCCGGACATCGAAACCGACGTGGAACTAGTCAAATTCACCCCAGGGATGGACCCGGCGTTCCTCGACGTCCTGGAGGGGAAAGCGGGCGTCGTCATCGAGGGAACCGGCCTCGGCCACGTCCACACCGACTGGATTCCGCACATCCGCGACCTCGTCGAGGACGGAACCGTCGTCGTCATGACCAGCCAGTGTCTCTCCGGGCGCGTCTGCGACCGGGTGTACGACACCGGCCGCGACCTGCTCGACGCGGGCGTCGTCGAGGGCGAGGACATGCTCCCCGGCACGGCCAAGGTCAAGCTGATGTGGGCGCTCGCGAATACCGACGACGTCGTCGGGACGATGCAGACGCCGCTCGCCGGCGAGATAACCGAGCGGTCGGTCCCATGGAACTGACGGTCAGACCAATACGCGAGTCTGACGTCGACCCAATCGTCGCGTTTACACAGGAAACGTGGGACGACCACGGCGTCGACGACCACATCCCGTGGGTCATCGAGCGCTGGGTCGAAGCAGAGAGTGACACCCGACGGACGTTCGTCGTCGATGCTGGCGCCGACATCGCTGGCCTCACGCAGGGGGTCATGCTCTCTGACCACGAAGCCTGGGGGCAGGGGATGCGCGTCAATCCGGCGTTCCGCGGGCAGGGAATCGCCCGACGGCTCTCCGAGGCGTTCTTCGACTGGGCCGCAGAGCGGGGCGCGACCGTCGCCCGCAACATGGTGTACTCGTGGAATATGGGTGGACTTGGCCAGTCGCGGGCCGTCGGCTTCGAACCGGCGACCGAGTTCCGCTTCGTGAAACCAGAACCCGACGCGGACGCCACGCCAACCATGACCGTCACCCACGACGCAGAAGCCGCGTGGAGCTACTGGAATCGCTCGGCTGCTCGCACGCACCTCGCCGGACTCAGCCTCGATTTCAACGAGTCGTGGGCCCTCTCGGAGCTCACGCTCGGCAAACTCAGAACCCTCGAGGAGGATGCCGTCTTCGCCGTCCAAGACGAGGGCACGGTCGCCATGGCCTACCGGAATCGAACCTACGAGCACACCAACGACGACGGAGAGACCCACACCTACGCCGAATACGGCGTCGGTGCGTGGGATGACGTCGATGCGGCGCGGTCACTGTTCGCCGCGCTCAGTGCCGACGCTGCCGCGCAGGGGGTAGACCGCACGCGCGTCCTCGTCCCCGAAACGGTTCGCTACGTGAGCGATGCGGCCGCCGCTCGGGTGCAAATCCACAAAGAACCCGACTTCGTCCTCGAAGCCGACCTGACTACCCGCCACTGACCGGGGGGAACAGGGCGAGTTCGTCGCCTTCTTCTAACACGGTATCGAGGCCGTCGTTTTTCACGAATGGGCTGCGCCCGTTTCTGAGGACGCGGATGTGGTCGTAGAGGTTGCCCTCCTCGTCTAAGAGTTCGTCCCGGAGCGCTGGGTATTGAGAGACGAGGGCGGAGAGCGCGTCACCGAGGGTGTCACCCGGTTGTGCATCGACTGGCGGCTCTTTCTCGCCAGCCGCTTCCGCGAGATTCGCGAAGAGTTTCCACTGCATGTCTGTGGGTCTCTCCCGCGAGAAGAAAAAGCCTCGCCGGAATTCACTCGGCCGGCGTCTGCTGTTTCGATGGGCCGGTGACGGCTTCGAGCCGCCGCAGTTCCTCCGGGCGGGCGATGACGTAGATAGTGTCACCCGCTTCGAGGACGTGGCTGCGCGACGGAATCGCGCTCACGCCGCCTGACTGGGGTTTGATGGCGACGATGGTCGAGTCGAGGTCGCCGAGCATCGTGCCGACGAGGGCACTCGACTCGTGGACGGCAATCGCCCCCATGGTCTCGTCCGCGGCCCGAAGCAGCGAGGCAAACTCGCGGTCGGGGAGCGGTTCGGAGGGGAGCGTGATGAGGCGGTACTGCTCCTCCGCAGAGAGGAGATCTGCGTCGCCCGCATCGACGACGAGCGTGACGATGTCTTCGACGCGAGCGCGCAGTTCCGCCGCGGTCACGAGTTCGGGTTCCGGTCCCGGCTTCCACACTTGCACGAGGTCGCCCGCGCTCGCGCCGTGGGCGGGGTCTGCGTGGATGGCGAGGGCGACTTTTCCCGGGGGAAGCGTCGGCCCGAGGCCGGCGGCCCGACTCCCGATTGCGAGGAAGGTGACGGTGCCGCTCTCGTCCAGTTCGATGTCCACGTGGCCGACGCTGTAGTCCTCTTTGAGCCGGGAGACGAGGCGACTCTTGAGTTCGCCAACGGTGAGTTTCCGCGGAAACACGAGCGAGATACCCGAGAGTTTCTCCTTGGTCGCGTCGTCGGCCGGGTCGTACCCCTCGATGTCGTGAATCTCCTCGGGGAGCGTGACCGTAATCGTCCGCCCAACTGATTGAACGAGTTGGCTCATCTCGCGGTTCAGGTCCTTGACTCCCGAGATGGCGAAGAATCGAACCGCGAGGTCGTCGCCGATCTGATGGCCGATAGAGGCTCCGATGCCACCGGCGATGAACGAAGCGATGGTGACGATGGCGTTCGTCTGGAGGTCAGCGAGGTTACCGTCGGTGATGACCTGCTTGAGCGCGAAGTCAGTGTTTAGCCACAGCGAGACCGCAGAGAGGCCAACGAGGATGGCGACGCTTCGCGGGGACTTCTGGCGGGAGTACCAGCGGTAGACGAACGCGAGCGCCAGCGCACCGGCGAGGCCGAGCAGTCCCATCCCGACGACCGAAACCGCAGATGCAAGGACCGACTGAAGGAGATTTTCGACGAGCGTCACGCCGCCACCTCCTTGAACGACGCGAGCGCGTCGCGCGTCCCGACGACGAACAGTTCGTCACCGGCCGCGAGCATGGTTTCACCCCGCGGCGCGAACACCCAGCCGCGAGCAGACCCGTTCGTCTCGGCCTTCGTCGAACGTTTCACGGCGAGGACGGCCACGTCGTAATTAGTTCGTACCCCGACGTCGCCGAGGGTGTGGCCGTCGAGTTCGCCGGCCGCACGGACGCTGATTTTCTGGAAGCGTTTGCCCGCCCGGCGCAACAGCGAGACGAGTTCGTACTCTCTGCGCGTCCCTCGGGCGTTCGTCACGACGCGCCCGGACGCTACGCCGAGGAGTTGCTTCGCCGCTGCACGCTCCACTGCGACGGTGATTCGTCCGTCGCCGCCGGTCGTCGTCGGCGCGTGGGGGGCCGGTGCGGGCGTCGCGGCGTCTTCGCCGCCGTCGGTGACCTCGGCGGCCGGTTTCGCCGGCTCACCGCCTTCGGTGGACTGCGCGGAGACGACCGGTCCCGTGACTGTCCCGGCGGTCGTCCTGAGTTCTACCTCGTCCCCACGGACGATGCCGGTCGGAACGAGGGCATCGAGCGATACCGCCCGGGTTCCCTTCGGGACGCGCCGAGAGAGGCTGCCACTCGGCGGGGCGGCGTTGACGCTCGCTTTCGCCTGTGAATCGACCGTCACCGCCACGTCGGCGAGGTCGTGGTCGTTCTTGAGTCGGTCTGCGATGCGCGCTTCGAGTTCAGAGAGCGGGAGGTCGTGGGGAAAGGAGAGTTTCGACTCCTGAATCGCCGTCCGCAGGTCGGTCGAGAGCGGCGGATAGCCCTCCATGTCGCCGACTGGGCCGACGATGTCTATCTGAATCTCGCCGCGAACCCCGACCCGGTTCAACACGTCCTGGGAGAGTTTCTGCTCGCGAAGGCGTTTGAGTGAGAGTCGCTTTGGGAATTCAGCGCCGAGTTTGTCGCCGATTGAGTGGGTGTAAAGCGTCACCATCATCACCACGATGGCGGCGACGAGGAGCGTGGGCGAACTCCCGATGGTAGGGTCGATGAGGCCGAGCAGGCCGCCGTTGATGCCCGCGATGGCGACTCCGAGGGTCACCACACCGAACCCGGGTAGCGTCACCCCGGTAAAATACTTGAAGACGAACCCCAGCGTGAACGCGATGAGGCCGGGGATTATCCCCGTCAAAAGTCCGAGATAGATGCCGAGAAGCACCTGAATCGGAAACGACTGAACCATAATTGACCCACACACGGAGGGACTTTACCAGTACCGGAACCCGCGAGTAACGAGTGGTTGTACCGCCGCCAACGAGTATGGGAAGTGGGAGGTTTATATACTATCACGGAACCAGACACGTGTATGGAACGGAGGCGCGCCTGGTTCAGCACCCGCATCGCCATCCTGTTGACACTGGCAGTGGCGTTGCTCTCCTTCGCGACTGGCGTGGCGAACATCGCGACGCCGACGGTCGTGCCGGGACCGCTCAGTCCCTACGTCCCCGACGCTGTCCAGGAGACGGCCGGGTTCACGGGCGCACTGACCGGATTCCTCCTGCTCGTCGGCGTGCTCGGCCTCAGGCGGGGGCTCGAAGCCGGGTGGATATTGACGATGGTGCTGCTGCCGCTTACTGCCGCACAGGGCCTCCTCCAGTCGAACTCGCTGTCGCTGCCGCTGGTGGCGCTCTCGTTGCTCGCACTCCCCGTCGTCGGGCTTCACCGAAAGCGATTCACCCAGGAAATTTCGCTTTCGACGACCCAACTCGGGGCGGTCGCCGCCATCGTCGGGGCGCAGATTTACGGCACCGTCGGGACGTTCGCCCTGCGCGAGCAGTTCACCGGCATCAACAACCTCGTCGATGCCTTCTACTTCACCCTGGTAACCGCGAGCACGGTCGGCTACGGTGACGCCTCCCCCGCGACGCCCGTCGCCCGTCTGTTCGGCATGACGGTCATCGTCATCGGCACCGCCAGTTTCGCAATCGCCCTCGGGTCCGTCCTCGGCCCCGCCATCGAAGCGCGCTTCTCACGAGCACTTGGTATCATGAGCGAATCACAACTCGCAACCCTCGAAAACCACGTCGTCGTCCTCGGCTACGGCGAACTGACCGAACCGATTTTAGAAGAACTGCAGACGACCTCCGAGTTCGTGGTCGTCGTCCCGGACAAGGAACACACCACAGACCTCTCAGACCGGGGCTACAAGGTGTTGACCGGTGAACCTTCCGACGAACCCGTCCTCGAACGCGTCGGCATCGACCGCGCGAAGGCGGTGGTCGCGGCGACCAACTCCGACGCGGAGGACGCCCTCTCGATTCTCACCGCGCGGCAGTTGAATCCCGACATCAACATCGTCGCCGCCGCCACCGAACGCGAGAACATCCAGAAACTGAAACGCGCCGGTGCGGACACCGTCATCAGTCCGGCGGTCATCGGCGGCCACCTGCTCGTCCAGTCCGCCCTCGGTCAGCGGGGCATGGAGGCGTTCGCAGACCGCATCCTCGACGTAGACGAAAAGAACAATAACGTCTAATCGAACGTCGGGAGCGGGTGTTTACCCCGATCGACGATGGCCACGTCGCAGTCGAGGTCCTGAATCCGCTCGAACGTCGGCGGGGAGATGAGCCGTGAGGCCGCAGACCGGTCGGTGCTCGCCCCGAGGAAGACGAGGTCGTACTGACTGGCGTTCGCCGTGAGGAAATCCTCTATCTTCGACCGCGAGACGCGCGTCTCCAGATTCCCCTCGAAGGCGTCGACGAGGTCAGCGAGCATATTCTCAGCCTCCCGGCGCTGCTCGCGGGCGGTGATGCAGTGGGCCACGCTCACCCGTCCCGTCCGCCCGGTGAGCCGCAGCGCGAAGTCGATCATGGCGTGGCCCACGTCGCTCGGGCTGCGGATGGGAACGAGAATGCGTCGCCAGCGCGACCGCCCACCGCTCGAACGGTGAACCGCCACGTCCACCTCGCTGCGAAACAGGGTCCGGATGAACGGCGAGAGCGCCCCGTGACGTTCTTCGTACGGCGAGACGATGAGGTCGCAGTTGGTGGACCGAGCGGTCTGGATGACCGTCTGGGCGGGGGTGTTGCCGTCCACCGCGACCACGACTTCGACGGGCACGCCGACTTTCGTCTTGAGACGATTGGCGCGGGCTTCGAGGCGCGTCGCGGCCTCGGAAGCGGCTTTCGTCTCGGCCTGTTCTGCGATGGATTCCTCGTCTGCCTCCTCTGTGAGCGCGGTCACGTCGCGTTCGTCGACGAGTTGGGCTTCCGCCTCGGCGAGGGCTGCGTCGTCCACGATATCGAGCAACACCACCTTTCCGGCGTCGTGGGCGGCGGCGAGGCGGGCTCCGAACATCGCGGTGGCGACCTGTGCCTCTCCGCGCATCGGGACGAGGACGTGGTCGTCACCCTTCGTCGATTGGTAGAGATAGCGGGCGCGGCGGTGGTAGAACTGCTCTTTCCAGAAGACGAACACGAGCGCGACGAGCGAACTCGAGAGGGCGACGGAGATGACGTAATCGAGCTGTGTGGAGCCGGTGACCAGCGCGAGTAGGGCGGTTGAAAACGCGGAGGGTTCCTCGATGTCGAACACCCACGTCGCGACGCCAGTGAGGAAGATGCCGATGGCGGCGCTCGTCGCGCTGACGGAGCGCCCGGTCGGCGGCATTTCGAGAAAGCCGAGTACCGCGATCTCGAGGGCGACCCAGCCACAGAGCGCGCCGATGGTGAGTCCGGCGACGAACTTCCCGGGTTTCGAATACTTGCCTTCGGGGTCGGCAAAGAGGGTGTAGGTCCCGGCGGCGAGTGGCGGAAACAGCAGGAAGGAGAGTTGGGCGACCGAGTTCGAGATGGCGGTGACGAGAGCGATGAGCAGCGGGACGAGAATGATAACCGTCAGATGAATTAGGTTTCGGGTGCCCTCCATCCAGCGCCTGAGGTCGCGCATCTGGCGGCGTTCGAGGCGCTGGAGGCGAGCGTAGTAGGTGGAGAGGCGGCGGCGCACCTGAGAGCGCATGGCCGCACGTTCGAAAGTGAGTGAGAAAGGCGTTTCCTTACAGGGAGGTGGTCGCCGTGAGCGCGATGCGGATAGCGCGCTCGACGTTGTTCTTCGCCTTGTCGGGGAGTTCCTCACCCTCGGTTTCGCCCTTCTGGGTGCCCTCGACGAGGTTGCCGTCGACGGTGCAGATTGCGCCGGCGCGAAGGCCCTTGCGACGGGCAAGCGTGAATACGGCCGCAGCTTCCATCTCGACGGAGAGGAGGTTCGCGGCTTCCCACGCCTCGACGAACTCGTCGGTTTCCGCGTAGAACGCGTCGTCGGAGGCGATTGGGCCGACGTGAACGTCTTCGTCGTTTGCCTCGGCGGCGTTCACGAGTTCCGAGAGCACGTCGAAGTCGGGGACGGCGGGGAATTCGACGTCCTCGTAGCGTTTGGAGGTGCCCTCGTTTTTCGCCGCCCCGGTCGCGACAATCATGTCGCCGATTTCGATGCCGCGCTGGAGTGCGCCGGTAGTGCCGACGCGGATGAACGTCTCGACGCCGACGCGAGAGAGTTCCTCGACGGCAATGGCGGCGGATGGACAGCCAATCCCTGTCGAGCAGATGGTGAGTTCTCGGCCCTCGAACTCGGCGTTTACGACCTTGTACTCGCGGTTCTCGGCGACGAGTTCGACGTTCTCACACTGGCTCGCGATGCGGTCTACGCGGCCCGGGTCGCCGGGGATGAGCGCGATGTCGTGGACGTCGCCTTCGGAGACGAGGAGGTGGGGCTGTTTTGCCATAGTCGCAGTTCACGAGGCGACGGCAAAAATACGGCGGATTCACGCCTCGTGGTCGGCGAGGAACGCTCGGACGCGCGCTGGAGAGAGCGAGGTGCGCGCCCCGGACTGTTGGCTGGCGAGTGCGCCACACGCCGCAGCGAATTCGAGTGACGCAGGAAGTAGTTTACCCGCAAGTTGTGCGTGGATGAACCCCGCAGCGAACGCATCACCCGCCCCGGTCGAATCGGTGGTTTCGACGTCGAACCCGGCGTGAGAGGCGAGTTTACCGTCCGTGATGAGTTGTGCCCCGCCCGCACCGAACTTGGTGACGACGACGCGGTCTGGGGTGTCGAGGTCGAACTTGTCCTCGGCTTGCTCGGCTTCGTATCGGTTGAGCAGGAGGTAATCAACGTGCGGGAGCGTGGCCGAGAAGTCGCGGTCGACCACGCGGCGACCGGGGTCGAAACTGACCGGGATGCCTGCCTCGGCGGCGAGTTGGGCGATGTGGGCGGCCGTGTCGGGGCGCTGGCTCGTGAGGTGGATGTGGTCGGCGCTTCGGACGTACTCGGGGTCTACGTCGTCGGGTGTGACGGCTTCGTTCGCCCCCTTGTTTCCGAGCACCATCACCTCGCCCGTCGGGTCCACGATGAGGTACTTGACCGCGGTTTCGCCCGCCACAGTAAGCAAGTGTGAGAGGTCGAGGCCTGCGTTGGTGAGTTCCTCGCGTGCGTCACGCCCGTTCTCGTCGGTGCCGACGCTGCCGATGAGGCCCACGTCGGTGCCGAGCCCGGTGAGCGCGACAGCCGTGTTCGCCGCGCTGCCGCCGCCGGCCCTGCGTTGGGACTCGATGAGGGCCTCGCCGTCGGGTTCGGGGAGGCGGTCTACGCGCAATGTCAGGTCCCAGTTTACGTGACCGGCACAGATGACGCGAGGCATTTCCAGCCTCAGTTCGGGGGCCGTCACAAAAAAGTCTGCTCACCCGAGGACGGTGAACAGCAACAGGTTGTGCGCGCCGGGACCGAGGCCCACGGCGGCGACCAGCGCGAGCAGGAGGTAACCCTCACGGGGTCGGTCGCGCACCGATTCGGCGAGGAAGGTGACGACGACGGTCGCGAGGGCGATTTTCACGAGGACGAACAACCAAACGGTTCCGAGCACCTCGGCGGTTGGTAACGCGGCGGCGAACTCGATGATGGCCCGCGACAGTGGCGTCTGCTCGCCGAAGTTGAGTGCGTCGATGCCGACGGCGGTCGAAACCCCGTCGAGCGTGTGGGCGAAGACGACGAGTGCGCCCGCGCTTCCCGTCGTCTTCGTGATGTCGGGAAGACCGACGCGCACGCCGGCCCAGACAAGCGTCGCGAGGACGACGGAGACGACGAGACCCACTGCCGGCCAGAACAGCATGAGTCCTGATGAACTGCCGATGGCGAGGGTCGCGCCCGCGACGAGGACGACGCCGAGGAGTCCAGTTGCGGCGAGGAGGCCGGGTGCAGCACGCAGCGACCACTCGTCTGCAGGTCGCCCCGCCACGAGCGCCCAGATAGCCCCGGCGATGACGAACGTCGAACCGTAGACGGTCGGAGAACTGAAAAACGGTGCAATCGCCTGCGGGAGGCCCTCTATCTGGTAGAGGACGTAGAGACTCGACCCCACGACCATCCACGGGGCGAACGCGACGACGACCTTCCGCGTGACCGGCGGTTTTCGTCGGTAGAGCGCGCCCGCGACGGCGAGAAGGGCGACGAAGAGAACCACGAGTACGGGGAGCGGTGGAATCGAAAAGCCGTCCGGAAGTACCATAGCGAAAATCGCGGCCGGGAAGAGTAAACCCGTTGCGGTCTCTCAGGGCGATTCCCACGGGTTCGTCACGCGCTCGCCGAACAGTTCGCGCATGAGGATGACGATGCTCTCGGGCGGGAACTGGCCGCGTTCGGTTACGATGGCGTCAACGTATCGCGGTGGGGTTACGTCGAACGCCGGGTTCTCGACGCGGATGGTCCCGATTTCGGCGCGGTCGGCCTCGGAGATGACCTCCGTGGCGTCGCGCTCCTCGATTTCGACGGTGTGCCCCGTCATCGTCGCCGGGTGGAGTTTGATGGTCTGGGCGGCAACCATCACCTGTGTGCCCATGTCGCGGGCGTTTACGGCGAGGCCACTGGTGCCAATTTTGTTGATGACCGACCCGTCGGCGGCGATGCTGTCTGCACCGACGAGGACGTGGTCCACCTCGTTCAGGTAATGGCGTGCCGCGTTGTCCACGATGAGCGTCACGTCCACGCCGAGTTCGGCGAGTTCGTGGGCCGTGATGTGGCCCTGGTTGCGGGGTCGGGTCTCGCGTACGTATGCAGTGAGATCTTTTCCCTCCTCGACGGCGGCGCTGACACAGGCCACCACGTCAGTGGAGTGGCAGTGGGTCATGATGGTGTCGCCGTCCCGGAGGCGGTTGCCGCCGAAGCGCCCGAGTTCGTCCTGGGCGTGGGCTAGCTGGTCGAGGAAGGCGGTAACGCGGCGGTCCACCGTCGCTCGCAGGTCTTCGACCGTGTCGCCGTGAAGGTCGTTCAGGACGTACCGGAGGGCGTTGGGAAGGCTGACCGCCGTCGGTCGGGTGTCGTGGAGGACGCGGGCAGCGACGCGCATCTCCGAGCGGAACTCCTCGGGCGAACTCGCAGTGCTCGCCGCGGCCTGTGCCCCGAGCGCGCGGGCAGCAGCGCCCGCGATGGTGGCCGCCCCGCGGATTTCCATCTCCGCGATGGCGGTGGCCGTCTCCGTCACTTCCCCGTGAAGTGTGTCAGGCGCGTTCATGTCACATACTTGGCTCCCGGAGCGGAAAAGTCGATGGGGCGTTTTTTACTCCGGCAGATATTGTGGTGTGTTATGAACGCAGCCCGTCTCGCCTCGATGATCGACCACACGGTCCTCGGGCCGGAGACCACCTTCGACGACGTGCGAACCGTCCTCGACGACGCACAGAAGTACGGCATGAACGTCTGTATCCCGCCGTGCTACATCGACGAAGCGAGCGAATACGCCCCCGACCTCACGCTCGCCACCGTCGTCGGGTTCCCCCACGGCCAGAACACGACCACCGCCAAACGCGACGAAGCCGAGGACGCCTGGAACGCAGGCGCAGACGAGATTGACATGGTCATCAACATCGGCCGACTGAAGGCCGGCGAGTACGACGCCGTCCGCCACGACATCGCGGAAGTCGTCGCCGCCGTCCCCCTCCCCGTGAAGGTCATCATCGAGACGGCTCTGCTCTCAGACGAGGAGAAACACAAAGCCTGCGAGTTGGCGAAAGAGGCGGACGCGGCCTACGTGAAAACCTCGACCGGGTTCGCAGACGGCGGCGCGACGGTCCCTGACGTCGAACTGATGGCCGAGTACCTCCCCGTCAAGGCGAGCGGCGGCGTCGGCAACTGGGACGAGGCGAAGGCGATGATTGAAGCGGGCGCAGAGCGCATCGGCGCGTCTTCTGGTGTGGCAATCATGGAATCGTTCCTCGCAGTACAAGAGTAATCGTCACCGACGGCGACTCTCACGGTATCTTCTCATCGAGCACGTAGATGCCGATTTCGTAGAGTTCGTTGTAGTGGAAATAGACACTAGAATCGTCCTCCTGCTGTTCTACGTGCTCGTACGCTCTGTCGATGAGGCGTTGCATCGCGTCAGAACTGGAGTGGCACACCTCGTATTCGCCCTCATTGACGGTGGTGCGGGCGATTCGTTGTTCTTCCTCGGTGAGGGTATCAAATTCAATGGGGTTGGCTGGACCGCTGTACGTATCGTAATCGTAGATGTTCTGCACGCGGATGCTGTCTGTCCCCTCCGAACAGGAGGAAAGTGAGTCGAGAGAAACGCATCCAGTGACGGAGACAGCTCCAAAAGTGGCCAGCACCGAACGTCTCGAAATTGAGAAACGCATTAATTGAGAATGTCAACATCAGAATATATGTTTTCTGCTCAGCATTACGCAAATCGAATCCGATGACTGGGAGCGGCGAGTAATGTAACCCCGGGCCACTCCGGCCGAACCGTTTTGCAGGTATTAGCTCGTAGACACGTCTATGCAAGACGCTGTCATCGTCGATGGAGTTCGCACACCGTTCGGCAAGCGCGGCGGGTCGCTCAAGGACCTCCATCCGCAGGACCTCGCGGCGAAACCCCTCGAAGCCCTCGAATCGCGCAACGACTTCGACCCGACACTAATCGAGGACGTCATCTACGGCTGTGTCACCCCGGTCGACGAACAGGGACTGAACATCGGTCGCCTCGCGCCGATGGTGGCGGGGTGGGGTGACGGCGTCCCCGGCGTCCAGTTGAACCGCATGTGTGGCTCCGGCCAGCAGGCCGTGAACTTCGCCGCCGCGAACATCATGTCCGGGATGCACGACGTGCTCGTCGCGGGTGGCGTCGAACACATGACTCGCGTCCCGCTCGGGAGCGACGGGCAGTCGGTCACGGACACCTACTTCCAGCACTTCGACGAATTGACGACGCAGGGCGAGGGCGCCGAGCGTATCGCAGCGCAGTGGGGCTTCTCCCGCGAGGACGTAGACCGTCTCGCCGTCTCCTCCCAACAGCGCTGGGGGCAGGCGAACGAGAAAGGCCGGTTCGACTCCCAACTCGTGCCCGTCGAGACGGAAGTCGACGGGGAGCCGGTCACCCTCGAAACGGACGAACATCCTCGACCCGGAACCGACCAGGAGACACTCGGTGGTCTGCCCCTTTCCTTCCGCGAAGAGGGCAATGGCGTGCTTCACGCCGGGAATTCCTCAGGTATCGTCGACGGGTCGAGTGCGCTCTTGCTCGCGAGCGAGGAAGCCGCCGAAGAACACGGCTGGGAGCCAATGGCGCGAATCGTCGAATCCACGGTCGTGGGCGTAGATCCCATCACCATGCTCACCGGCCCGATTCCGGCGACGGAGGAGGTTCTCGAAACGGCGGACATGGAAATCGACGACATCGACCTGTTCGAGGTCAACGAGGCGTTCGCCTCCGTCGCACTCGCGTGGCTCGAGGAGACGGGTGCAGACTGGAACAAGACGAACGTCAATGGCGGCGCAATCGCCCACGGCCACCCGCTCGGCGCGACTGGTGCGGCGCTCATCACGAAACTGGTTCACGAACTGGAGCGGACAGATGGACGGTACGGCCTCTGTACGATGTGTATCGGCTTCGGACAGGGAATCGCCACCATCGTCGAACGGGTCTGAGCGTCCCGTCGAATCCGTCGCGCTTTTGCCTGCCCGGGCGTTAGCGTCCGCAAGCGAATGGCCCGCTATCACATCGAGACGTACGGGTGTACCTCCAATCAGGGCGAGAGCCGCCTCATCGAGCAGGCGCTCCGCGACGGGGGACACTATCGCGCAGACGGCCCCGAGGACGCCGACGTCGCGATTCTCAACACCTGTACGGTCGTCGAGAAGACCGAACGCAACATGATTCGGCGGGCGGAGGAACTCCAGTCTACGACCGCAGACCTCATCGTCACGGGCTGTATGGCGCTCGCACAGGGCGAAGAGTTCCAAAACGCCGGCATCGAAGCACAGATTCTCCACTGGGACGAGGTTCCAACGGCCGTCTTGAACGGCGAGTGTCCGACGCCGACGCCCGACTCGAAACCGATTCTCGATGGCGTCATCGGCATCCTGCCTATCGCCCGTGGCTGCATGAGCAACTGCTCGTACTGTATCACGAAGTTCGCGACGGGCAAAATCGACTCTCCCTCCGTCGAAGAGAACGTCCGCAAGGCCCGCGCGCTCGTCCACGCAGGGGCGAAGGAGATTCGAATCACCGGCCAGGACACAGGTGTCTACGGCTGGGACAAGGGCGAACGCCAACTGCACACGCTGCTCGACGAAATCTGCCAGATTGAGGGCGACTTCCGCGTCCGTGTCGGGATGGCGAACCCGAAGGGCGTCCACGGCATTCAGGAAGAACTCGCCGAGGTGTTCGAAAAGCACGACAAGCTCTACAACTTCCTCCACGCCCCCGTCCAGAGTGGGTCGAACGACGTGCTCGGCGACATGCGCCGCCAGCACCAGGTCGAAGAGTACGTCGAAGTCGTCGAGACGTTCGACGAGTATCTCGACTACTGGACCCTCTCGACCGACTTCATCGTCGGGTTCCCGACGGAGACGGACGCAGACCACCAGATGAGCATGGCGCTCCTGCGCGAGACGCGCCCCGAGAAGGTGAACATCACCCGCTTCTCGAAGCGCCCCGGCACGGACGCTGCGAAGCTAAAGGGCCTTGGTGGAACCCTGAAGAAGGAACGCTCGAAGGAGATGTCTACCGCGAAACACGAAATCGTCGGCGAGGCCTACGAGGCGATGGTCGGCACGGTCCAGCGCGACTGTCTCGTCGTCGAAGAGGGGACAGGCGATTCCGTGAAGTGTCGCGACCCGGCGTACCGGCAAATCATCGTCCAGAACGCCACCGAACACGGCATCGAACCCGGCGACTTCGTGGACGTCGAAGTCACGGGTCACCAGACCGTCTACGCCTTCGGGAAGCCGCTGTAAGCACCGATTAATTCAGGATTTTCCGCCGTCGAAGCGCCTGAGCAAGCGGTTCGTCTCGTCGTCTTCTTTCCACTCGCCGAGTTCCTTCGGGTCGATGTGGACGAACACGTCGTCCACCTGTGCGATGTCGCGAATCGAATTGACGACAGCCGTCTCGATGTCGTGTGCCTCCATCAGCGTCAGGTCACCTTCGACCTCGATGTGGAGACTCACGTCGATTTCCGGCCCGACGTAGTGGGCGACGACGTCGTGGGCCCCCGACACCTGCGGGTGGGCGAGCGCGCGCCGGAGGATTTCGATGCGTAACTCCTCAGGCGGGGCCGCGCCGACGAGGTAGGCCACGTTGTCACGGACGATTTCGACGCCCGTGTAGAGGATGCCGAATGAGACGAGCCCGGCCGCGAGCGGGTCGAGCAGCGGGTACCCAAGCGACGCCCCGATGACCCCGGCGAGTGCAGCGCTCGCGGTGAGGATGTCGTTGCGGTTGTCGAGCGCCGTCGCCGTGACCGCGGGCGAGTTGTACTTCGACCCCACGTCCATGCAGTAGCGATACAGCCCGAATTTGATGACCGCCGCCCCCGAAAGGACGGCGATTGCCGCTGGGCCGGCGGGGGGACTCGTGGTCCCGGCGGCGACGGTCGTAATCGACCGCGCGAGGATGAGCACCCCCGCGACGAAGATGCCGATGGCGATGACGAGCGAGACGAACGGCTCGATGCGCTCGTGGCCGTGGGGGTGTTCGAAGTCAGGAGGCTGGGTCGTGAGATAGAGCCCACCGAGGACGACCGCCGAGTAGACGGCATCCGCGAGGCTGTTTACCGCTTCAGAGCCGACGGCGAGCGACCCAGTGACGTACCACACCGCCGCTTTCGCGACCACGAGAAGCAGGTTCACCCCGAGAACGACGAGGCCAACCCGGCGGACGGCGGCGGTGCGGGACATGGAGTCGAGTTTGGCGATGGGAGCGTAAAGTGGCTTCGCCGTTTGCGTGGCGTGTTACTCGATGACGACCGGGCCGTTCTCCCGCTTGACCCGGGTTCCGTCCTGTTCGGCGAAGGCGTCGTGGAGGTGGTCGTAGGTTTCGTCCAGGGCCTCGACGATGACCTTGGTGTCGCTCACGATGGGCATGAAGTTGGTGTCGCCACCCCACCGGGGGACGACGTGGGTGTGGAGGTGGTCGCCGATTGACCCACCAGCGGCGGGGCCAAGGTTGAGCCCGGCGTTGAATCCCTGGACCCCGCCCATCGCCACCTCCAGTGCCTCGAAGGTACGCTGTTTGAGTCGGGCGTGGTCGAGTAGTTCGTCGTCGGTGAGGTCGCCGTAGTCGCCAGTGTGTTTTCGCGGAATGACCATCACGTGACCCGGATTGTAGGGGTAGTTGTTGAGCAGGACGAACGAGTGGTCGGTGGTCGCGACGACCAGATTCTCCCGGGCGTTCCCCCGGGTCGGGAGGTCACAGAAGACACACCCATCCACGTCCTCGTTTTTGTCCGGGCGTTTGATCCACTCGATTCGCCACGGAGCGAAGAGCTGGTCCATATCGCAGGGTGCTCCGCGAAAACGGTTAAATCTACGGCAGACAGCGCCCGTACGGCGGTTGTTGGGTGTCACCTGCACACGCAAGCAACCCCTATAAAACTATTACGACCATAGGTTCTTTAATCACCCCCAAAACACGCTTAGATTGGGTTGTGAACGCTCTACAACGCTTAGAAACGTTCGTTCACCCAATTCGACCCCCGTATGGCGAAAAACCGTCTGAAACGACGTGCAACAGATTGGGGTTTTTATGCTCCCTCCGAGCACAGTACGAACTACGATGTCAACCCAGAACCGAACCCCCGGTGACATGACCGAAGATTGCGACGCGTGCGGTCGCGCAACTCCCCACAAAGTCGCGCTGAAGCTCCTCACCGAGAGCGACAAACCGGAAAACGCGAAGTTCTCACGCGAGCCCTACCGCGTGAGCACGTGTCTGAACTGCGGGCACGAGACGAGTCTGCGGATGAACAACGCGTAACACGGCCTCCCCCGCAGATATCGCGGCCTTCCCCCCTCATTCCTCCATCCGGGCGAGATTACGCAGTGGTAATCTCGCACCCATCTTCCGTGACGATGACCGTGTGTTCCTTCTGACTGACGAGATAGCCGTCTGCTTCCTTCAACACCGGGTAGCCGTGGACGATGCCGTTGCGCTTCAGGCGGCGCAGCGCCATCTCGGCGCGGTCGGTGTCGAGCCACCGCGTCGCGAAGGGCAGGGTCTTGAACTCGGTCGTTATCTGTTCGAGCGCGTCGCGAGCCTGGCGGTTGCGAATCGGGCGCTCGTGTTCGAGTGAGAAAATTTGTTCTTTACTTCCTTCGTGAACCTTCCCGCTGCCATCGGTTGCGAACGGTTCGATGGCGACCACGTCACCGACCTGTAGTTCGACGCCCGTCGAGACGGCGCGGTTCGGGATGGTTGGCTGGGTGTGTTGCTCCCAGTGGTCGAGGCCGTGACCCGTGAGGTTCACTACGGGATTGAACCCGTAGCTCTTGATGACGTCCTCGATTTCAGCCCCGATTTCGCCCGTCGAGACCCCGGGCTCGACGAGGTCGAGCGCGGCTTCGAGCGCCTGCTCCGGAGCTTCCTTGAGTTCGGTGTGCCCGGACAGGTCCACGGTAATCGCGGTGTCCGCGAGCCAGCCATCGACGTGGACGCCGATGTCGAGGTTGATCATCTCCTCGCCGAACACCGACTCGTCGTCGATTTTCGGCGTCGCGTGGGCGGCTTCCTCGTCGATGCTGATGTTGACGGGGAACGCCGGCTTCCCGCCCAGTTCGCGGATACGGTCCTCCGCGTACTCGGCGACTTCGAGGTGGCCGACGCCGACGTCGACTTTGTCCGCCGTCTCGTCTCGCACCTGGGCCAGAATCTTACCTGCCTCGCGGTGTTTCTCGTATTTCTCAGAAGAAAGGTCGATGTCGCTCATACCGGCACTTGGCCGGAATGATGCAAAGGGTTTGCGACTACTGTTCCTCGACCCACGAACAGTCGTGGCACGTCAACAACCCCTGCACGTTGAGCAGCGCGCCCCCACAGTCTGGGCACGCTGTCCGCTGTTCCCCTCGTTCAATGGTCAACTGAGCCATTGAAGAACGTATGGAATTCGTCGATAATAAAAATAGTTCTCGTCGTTCGTCGAACGTCTCAGTCAGCGGAGTTTCAGCTGAAAGCAAGCGCCGTTGTCGAGCACATTTCTCCGAATTGAACCGACTATTTGCTCGCCCGGCTCACCTGCATCGCCTCGGTGTTGAACGCGCTCCCGGCGTTGCCGTCCGCGTCGAGGACGATGATTCCGGCTTCGCTCGCGGTCGCTTCTGCGAGTTCGTCGATTGCCGAGTTCGCCGCCTCCTGTGGCTCGTGTCCCGCTTCGAGCAATTGAACTGCTCGCCGGGTAAGCGTGACTTTCGCGATGTCTTCGCCCGCCCCGGTAGCACTCGCGCCGCCAGCGGGCGTCACGTAGAACCCACTCCCGATTTGCGGAACGTCCCCCACGCGACCGGCGAGCGCGAGCCAGCGGCCTCCGGTCGAGGTGGCCGTGGCGACGCGGCCCTCGTGGACGGCGACTGCGCCCACGGTGTCGTGGTCCCATTGGTTCGGCTCGATTTCAGCACCGCTACCTTCTCCGAATTTGTCGGTTATCCAGTCGAGTTGCCCGCGCAGGTCCGTGTGTTCGGGGACGGCTTCGAGTGTATCCCACCTTTTCCGCGAGTTCTCCGTCCAGAGGTCCACGTCCGTCTCGATGTCGAAGGCATCGGCGAGGTCTACCGCGTGAACACCCGAAACGAGAACGTGGGGCGTCTCTGCCATGACCACCCGCGCCACGTCCACGGCGTGTTCGACGCCGGGCATCGCGGCGGCCGCTCCCGCCTCGTACTCGTCGGTCATGATGCCCGCGTCGGTGCGGACGACGCCGTCTGACTGCACCGCGCCGCCAACGCCCGCGTTGAACCGGGACGACGATTCGAGGACGTTGATGGCCGCGACGACTGCGGAAACGGGGTCGGTGGTCGCTGCGCCCGCGTCTGCCGCTTCGTCGAGGACCTGCTGGCGAAGTTCGGGTTCGTCGGGGGCGCTTCCCGCGCCGCCGTGGACGATGACGTGCATTGGTTCTCTCAGGTGGGGCGCGCCATTTGGTGGTATCGGTCCGGCGACTGGCGCGGTTCGAACCGCAGCCCCACCAATTCTGATAAACGCACCGGGGATTTGACCACGCCCTCGCTCGCTTTTTCGCCGCGGACCGCAAACAGCAGGCCTTTTACTGTGGTAACCTGAGCCTACAGTGTTATGAGCTACGAGAAGGTCGACGTTCCGGAAGACGGTGCGAAAATCACCGTCGAGGACGGCAAACTCAAGGTACCCGACAACCCCATCATCCCGATTATTCACGGCGACGGGATTGGGACCGACGTCGGACCAGCAGCACAGAAGGTGCTGCAGGCAGCCGCGAACGCAACCGGGCGCGAAATCAACTGGATGCGGGTCTACGCAGGCGAGAGTGCTCGCGAGAAGTACGACGAAAACCTTCCTGACGACACCGTCGAGGCAATCAAGGAATTCCGTGTCGCCATCAAGGGCCCACTCACGACGCCCGTCGGCGCTGGCTTCCGCTCGCTGAACGTCGCGCTCCGCAAGAAGCTCGACCTCTACGCGAACGTGCGCCCGACCTACTACATCGAGGGCGTTCCGTCGCCGGTCAAGCACCCAGAGAAGATGGACATGGTCACCTTCCGTGAGAACACGGAGGACGTCTACGCGGGCATCGAGTGGGAGGCGGGCACCGACGAGGTCCAGCAGGTAAAGGACTTCGTCGAGAACGAGATGGGCAAAGAGGGCATCATCCACGACGGCCCCGTCGGCATTGGCATCAAGCCAATCACCGAATTCGGGACCAAGCGCCTCGTCCGCGAGGCAATCGAGTACGCCATCGAGAACGACCGCGACTCGGTCACCCTCGTCCACAAGGGCAACATCATGAAGTTCACCGAGGGTGCCTTCCGTGACTGGGGCTACGAACTCGCAGCAGAGGAGTTCGGCGACGTCACCATCACCGAGGACGAACTCTGGGAAGAGTACGACGGCGAGCGCCCAGCGGACAAAATCGTCGTGAAGGACCGCATCGCAGACAACATGCTCCAGCAGATTCTGACCCGGACCGACGAGTACGACGTCGTCGCGACGATGAACCTGAACGGCGACTACATGTCCGACTCCGCCGGCGCACAGATTGGCGGTCTCGGCATCGCCCCCGGTGCGAACTTCGGTGACAAACTCTGTCTCGCAGAGCCAGTCCACGGCTCCGCACCAAAGTACGCCGGCATGGACAAGGTCAACCCGACCGCGCTCATCCTCTCGGGCCGACTGATGCTCGACTACATGGGCTGGAAGGACGCCGCACAGCTCGTCCGCGACGCCGTCGAAGAGGCCGTCTCTACGGGCCGCGTCACCTACGACCTGCACCGCCAGATCGAAGGTGGCAAGAAACTCGCGACCAGCGAGTTCGCCGACGTCATCGTCGAAGAGATAGAGAACCTGGCGTAAGCCGATAGACCTTCGATTTTCTCTCTATTTTTCACGCGTAGCGAGCCCTCGGTTTCGACGTACGGGACGGTACGTCCGATTCAGTGCTCTGGCTGCGTCGAAGTCGAGGGCGACAGTCGACGGCAAGGAATAGGAGTGAACAGTCGCTTCGCGGTATCTCACCCCTCCAGCCACGGCACGTCCAGCCGCGGCGGGCTGAAAATATCCACGCCGTCCACCGGCACGTCGCCGCGATTCTCCGCGCCGTGGGGTTCGTCACCGGGAATCACGTAGGACTCGCCGGCTGAAATCGAGCGTTCCTCGCCGCCGACGAGGAAGGTGAGCGTGCCCTTCGTGACGTAGCCCGTCTGTTCGTGGGGGTGGCTGTGTTCCGGGACGGACGCGCCGGGTTCGATGTGGAAGTGCTGGATGCTCATCTTCTCGCCTGCAGCCATCTGTGCGAGGTGGACGCCATCGACGGCTTCGACGATTTCGCTGTCGGAGAGTGACACGGACTCCATAGGCTGAGAGACGATTCCGACGGGCAAAAGCGTGGCCCGGGCGGTGGATTCAATTGCCCTGGGCGAGTGGTGAAGCGTATGTATGCGGTCGTCGGCTGTAGCAACTGTGGCGCGCTGAAAGTCGTCGAGGGACGCCCGAAGACGACGAACTGTCCGAGCTGTGGCAAGCGCCTGCAGTACAAGAAGTTGAAGAAGTTCATCACCACCGACGACCCGAACGAAGCCCGCCAGCACCGCGCGCAGATGCTCGCGAATCGACAGGGAGAGGCAGAGGCCTTCGCCAACGTGGACACCTTCGCCGAGATGGAGACGTACACGGACGAGGCGATGGTCTCTGACGAGGAGTACCTCGAAGGCTCCGGCCTCGACGCGACGGCGATTACGGAAGCGGGCGAACAGGCGACGGCGACCCGTGAGTCGATGAGCAAAAAGGACATCGTGCTCGCGGCGCTCGCGGAACTCGACGCGCCGACAGAGGCGGACGTCGTCGAATTCGCCGAGCAGCGAGGCGTCTCACGGGGCTACGTCGAGACGGCGCTTTCGCGACTCGTTCAGGCGGGCGACGTGAGCGAGAGTCGGGGCGTCTATCGAGTGCTATAGCTGTCCTATCGTCTGCCAGATGGTGACGATGGTGGCGATAATCGTGAGTAGAATCTTCACGAGACGCAGTAAGCGGTAGGCGCGCGATGCCGCCGGCTGGTCGGAACAGGTGTGGTCGGACATGGTTGTACCTCGAGTGGGAACGCCCGCCGGTGCTCGCCGACGGGCGCTATTTTTTCAATTTCGAGAGAGGTACAATAAACAGGAGCCGTAAGCGGAGTGAAAGTGAAACTGGTCAGCGACCCAACTCGGCATGTGCCGAAGACAGGTGTCTCGAGGCCAGAGCAGACAGAAGCGAGAGTTCGCCAGCGAGGGCACCAGTCGCGATTACTTCCGCCAGTGCGTCGGCGTTCGCGCCTGGTGGGTCGCCCCCGCCGCGGAGACCGAGAATGTCGAGGCCCTCCGCCTGCGTCGGGAGTTTCGTCCCGCCGCCGACGGTGCCGACTTCGAGGCTGGCGAGGCTGATGCTCGCGTACAGTTCGTCCTCGCGGGCCTCTGCGGTGACGATTGCGTTCGAGCCTTCGACCACCTGTGCTGCGTCCTGGCCCGTCGCGAGGAACATCGCGGCCACCGTGTTCGCAGCGTGAGCGTTGAAGCCGAGGCTGCCGGCTTTCGCGCTCCCGACGAGGTTTTTGCGGGTGTTGACCTCTGCGATGGCCTCGGGCGTGGTCTTGAATCGCTCTTCGACCAGTTCGCGGGGGATGCGCACGTCCGCGACGACGGTTCGCCCCCGCCCCTCGATGGCGTTGATGGCGGCCGGTTTCTTGTCCGTACACATGTTGCCAGAGAGCGCGACCAGCGAGGCGGGCGTCTCTTCTTCGACGAGGACGCAGGCAGCCTCAGTGGCGATGGTGGCCATGTTCATCCCCATCGCGTCCTTCGTGTCGTAGCCAAAGCGCAGGAAGACGTTGTCCCCGACGACGTACGGCGTGACGTCTACGAGTTCGCCGTGGCTCGTCGTCTCCTCAGCCGCGGCCTTCAGTTTCCCTTCGTTCGCCCGCACCCACTCGACGACTTCGACAGATTCGGCCACATCCTGGACGCGAAACACGGGGGCGCGGGTCATCTTCGACTTGATGACGCGAGCGGTCGAACCGCCCGCTGTCCGGATGGCAGAAAGCCCGCGATTGACGCTCGCGAGCAGCGCGCCTTCGGTGGTGGCTAATGGGAGGTAGAACGTGCCGTCTGCCGCGCCGCCGTGGATGGGGACGGGGCCGGCGACGCCGAGAGGAATCTGAATCGCTCCGACCATGTTCTCGATGGCGGATTTCGCGTCCTCGGCGTCGAAGCCGTAGTCGCCGACCGCGGCGAGCGAAGCCCCAGTCTCGTCTTCTACGTACTGGCGGCGGGCGGCGGCCGCGGTGTCCGCGTCGGCGTGCTGTTCGAGTTCGTGGAGTCGAATCTCCCCGTCACGGACGCGGGCGACGAGGTCTCCGGGCTCGGTCATGTCTCCTGCATATCGGGCCGAGTGCGTAACGATTGCGCTTCGCCCGTAGGCTTTTGGTGTCGGCTCGTGTCACACAGCCTATGTCCTCCGACGTGACGATTCGACCCGTGAAATCGGCAGACGTACCCGCCATCCAGCGGATTGGCCGCGCGGCCTACGAGGCCGCGTACGTGGACATCGTCGGGCAAGACGAGGTCGACGCCATGCTCGCGGCGTGGTACGACGCGGAGAAACTCGAAGGCTACATTTCGAACGAGGAGACGGCCTACTACGTTGCTGAGGGAGACGAAGTAGTCGGCTTTGCCTCTGGTGGGCCGAGCGACGAGATGGGCGAGGGCGAACTCTACGCGATTTACGTCCACCCCGACCACTGGGGCGACGGCGTCGGGACGAAATTGCTCTCCCGCATCGAATCGACGCTCACCGACCGCGGCATGACGAAGCTGCGCCTCGAAGTGTTCGAGGAGAACGACGTAGGGAGGCAGTTCTACGAGGCGCGCGGGTTCGAACGCGTGAGCACCAAAGAGGCGGACCTGTTCACGGGGGCGACCCCGAGCGTGGTCGTCTACGCGAAAGCACTCGCCTAGCCCGACTTTTTATCGCCCCGGCCACTGAGGATTGGGTATGACAGCGGCCGCCGACCTCATTCTCACGAACGGAGCAGTACACACGCTCACGGACCCCGACGAAACGGCAGACGGGGTGGCCATTCGCGACGGACGCATCGTTCGCGTCGACCGGGCCTACGAACTCGACTTTCTCACGGGGACGGAAACGGAAGTCGTCGACCTGGACGGCCGGGTCGTCCTCCCTGGCTTTATCGACGCCCACACCCATCTGAACATGGTCGGGCGACGACTCGTCCACGCCGACCTGGCTGAGGCAGACGGTCCCGCAGACTGCATCGACCTGCTCTCTGAATCCGCCCGCGATGCAGGGTGGATTCTCGGCTACGGTTACGACGAAAGCGAGTGGGACGAATCGCGCTACCTCACCCGCGAGGACCTAGACGAGGTCAGCACCGACCGCCCCGTCGCCGCCTTCCGCGAGGATTTACACGTCGCCTCGCTCAACTCCGTCGCGCTCGACCAGTTCCTCTCTGCGATGCCAGACGAAGACGTGCTCGCAGAAGATGGTGAACCGACCGGCGTCGTCGTCGAATCCGCCCTCGACGTGATTTTCGAGGCGACGGAACCCGACGCGGCGGAGATGCACGACCTGCTCACGGCAGCCCAGCACCACGCGAACGCCCTCGGGGTGACGGGCGTCCACGACATGGTTCGCAACTCGACCGCCCCCGGCGTGTTCCGCGACCTCGAATTGGCCGACGAACTCACTCTTCGCGTCCGACTCAACTACTGGACTGACCATCTGGACGCCGCCATCGAAACCGGCCTCCGGACGAACCACGGTTCAGACCTGGTGCGGACAGGAGCCATCAAATCCTACACCGACGGCAGTTTCGGCGGGCGGACGGCGAAACTCTCCGAATCCTACGCAGACGGCGATTCGACCGGCCAGTGGGTCGTCGAACCAGAGGAACTCGGGACGAACGTGAAACTCGCGAACCGGGCCGGGTTCCAGTTTTGCGCCCACGCCATCGGTGACGACGCGATTTCGGCCGTTCTGAACGCGTACGAGGAACTCACCGAAGACCCAGGGGGTGCACGCCACCGCGTCGAACACGCAGAACTGCTCAGCGACGAACACATCGACCGATTCGCCGACCTCGGCGTCGTCGCCTCGGTCCAGCCGAACTTCCTGCGCTGGGCCCACGAGGGCGGCCTCTACGACTCGCGACTCGGCGAGGAACGACGCCGACAGACGAACCGCTACGCAGACCTCCTCGAGGCTGGCGTGCCCCTCGCCTTCGGCTCTGACTGTATGCCGCTGAATCCCCTGTTCGGCGTCCATCAGGCGGTAAACGCGCCCGACCCTGCACAGCGACTCTCAGTTACCGAGGCCCTCCGCGCCTACACCATCGGGTCGGCCTACGCCGGGTTCGACGAGGACCGACTGGGAACCGTGGAGAACGGAAAGTGGGCAGACCTCGTCGTCCTCGACGAGTCGCCGTGGGAGTTCCCGGAGGCCATCGAGGACATCGACGTGACGATGACGATTGTGGACGGCGAGGTCGTGTACGACGACCGGTAACGCGATTCGACACCGCGTTGGCTGTTGGTTCGGTTCCGCGCGGGCGGAGTTTTATACAGGGACACGACCCACGCAACGTATGGACCGGATTCATCGAATGGCCGTCTCGGGGGTGGTCGCGGTCGGGATGGGCCTGCTCTCGGTTGCCTACCCGACGCTCGCCACAAGTCGGTTGTTCGAACTGCTCGCGCTCATGCAGGCGTCGTTTCTGGCCATCGTCATCTCCGTCTCGTTGCTGTCCGTCCAGATAACGTCGAGTCGGGGTGCGCCGCTGCTTGCAGACCTCTATCGCGACCGCGTGTTCAGTCGGCTGCTGGTTCGCTTTGGGACCTCGATTCTCGTCGCGCTCGCCCTGTTCGGGATGGTTCCACACCTCTCGGGACCGGCGCTGCGAGCGAGCGCCGTCGCGGCGGGCGTCGGAACCGCTGGCTACAGCTTTCTCAGCCTGCTCAAACTGGAGGGGCGGTTGCTCTCCTTTCTCGACCCCGAGCCGGTGCTCACTGACCTCGTCGACCGCGTCTCGTTCGATCGCTACCGCACCTTCGCCACGCGGCGACGTGAGGAGGGACGCGGTGCTCGCAATCCCGCGCTCGAGATCTTCCAGATTGCCCAGACCTCCCTCGACAACCGCGACCACTACGGTGCCTTACAGGCGGTCGCCGCCCTCAAGTCGGCCACCGCACAGATTCTCGCCCAGTACGGCGACGTTGCCGACGCAGAGCAGGTGGCCGCCGCCGGAAGCATCCACAAGCTGTTCGACTACTGGAATCGCATCGCGGTGCAGGCCGTCGAATCCGGCGCGGACGACGTGCTCCACGCCATCGTGGACGCGGAGGTCGAACTCACCACCAACGCGCTCAAAGCCTCGCTCAGACGGCCGGCGGTCGAGGGCGTTCGGTCGCTCGCCTACTTCTGTGGCGTTGCCGCGGACGCCGACCGCCTCGAACCCCACTGCTGGGAGGCACTGCTCTCGTTGCTCGACAGCGCCATCGACGCGAACGACCCCGAAGTGACCAACACCGTCGTGTTGAACATCGCGGACCTCATCGACCGGGTCGATGGCCGGGGCGAACTCGGCGAACCGAACCCCCGCGACGTGCTGCTCGACGGGGTGTCAGAGGCCTGGGTTCGCGCCAAAGCAAAGGGGATGGGCGAGGAGGTGGACGCGCAGTTTGCGTCCATCATCGAGGACTTGCTCGGGACTCACCCGGGAGACGTGACGATAGAAGACCTCCACATGGTGGAAAATCAGGAGACGGCGTCCAGAGTGAAACGCTACTTCGAGTGATTATTCGAGCAACGACGCGCCAGTCATGGCCGCCGGTTTCTCCACGCCGATGAGCGAGAGCAGGGTCGGTGCAACGTTCGCGAGCGTACCATCTGCGACGACGTGACGGCCACCGTCGGTGTTATTTGGCGAGAGATAGATGAGCGGCACTGGGTTCAGGGTGTGCGCCGTGTCGGGGTCGTCTGGCGTCCCCATGTCGTCTGCATTGCCGTGGTCTGCGGTGATGAGGACGTGGCCGCCCGCCTGCTGGATGGCGGCGACGAGGCGACCGAGTTGTGCGTCTACGGCTTCGACCGCTGCGACCGCCGCCTCGTAGTCGCCAGTATGCCCCACCATGTCCGGGTTTGCGTAGTTCAACACGAGCACGTCGGGGTCGTCGGACTCGATGACGGAGATGGCCGTGTCGGTCACTTCCCTCGCGCTCATCTCCGGCTGCAAGTCGTAGGTCGGCACGTCCGGACTCTGGATGATTTTCCGAATCTCGCCGTCGAATTCGACCTCACGCCCGCCGTTCAAGAAGTAGGTGACGTGGGCGTATTTTTCAGATTCGGCGATGCGCAATTGGGTGAGGCCCGCCGCCGCGAGCACCTCGCCGAGCGTGTCTTCTGGCTGGTTCGGCGGGAAGGCGACGGGTACGTCGAAGGTCTTGTCGTACTCCGTCATCGTGACGAGATACGTCTCCGGTGGGTGCGTCTCGAACTCCCACTCGGGGCGGATGGCCGCGAGCATTCGAGTCAGTTGCCGGCCCCGGTCAGAGCGGAAGTTGAAGAAGATGACCGAATCGCCCGCTTCGAGGGCGGCTCCGCCCTCTACGAGCGTTGGTTCGACAAATTCGTCTGTGTCCCCCCGCTCGTAGGAGGCTTCGACGGCCTGGACGGCGGAGGCAGCGGTGTGCGGGGCGTCCCGGTTGACGATGGCATCGTAGGCCCGGCGGGTGCGCTCCCAGTTCTGGTCGCGGTCCATCGCGTAGTACCGGCCCGTGACGGTGGCGACGTGCCCGGTTCCGGCCTGTTCGACGTGGGTTTCGAGGTCGGCAAGGAACTGGCGGCCACCCTTCGGTGCGGTGTCCCGGCCGTCGGTGAAGGCGTGGGTGACCGCTTCGACGCCGCGGGCTGCGGCGATGTCGATGAGCGCGTGGAGGTGCGACTGCGCGGAGTGGACCCCGCCGTCGGAGACGAGGCCCATGAGGTGGACGCGCCCCCCGGATTCCTCAGCACGGTCGAACGCGGCCTGGATGGCGTCATTCGTCGCGAACGACCCGTCCACGATGGCGTCCTCGATTCTCGTAAACTCCTGCATGACGACCCGCCCGGCCCCGATGTTCAAGTGGCCGACCTCGCTGTTCCCCATCTGACCGTCTGGGAGGCCAACGCGGCGGCCCGAGACCGTCAGTTCGCCGTAGGCTCCAGTCGCTTTGAGTCGGTCGAAGTTCGGCGTGTCCGCGCCTCGCACGGCGTCGAGGCGGTCGTGGTCGCCGATTCCCCAGCCGTCTAAGATGATGAGCGCCCCGTTCATGTGCGTGGAATTTCGGGCCAACCTAAATAGCCCTCTGGTCGGCGAAGGGATAACGCGTCTCCTGACGTACACGTCTCCATGGTGGGGCGCCAGCGATGCTAATCGAGATTCTCCTCTTTCTCGCCGGCCTCGCGATGCTCGTCTACGGGGCGTCGCGGGCGGTGGCCGAAGCCAGCAATCTCGCGCTCTACTATGGTGTTTCGCCGTTTTTCATCGGCGTGACGGTCATCTCCATTGGCACGTCCGTCCCCGAGATGGTCACCTCCATCGTGGGGGCGCGACTCGGGGCGGGCGACATCGTCGTCGGCAACATCGTCGGATCGGAGATCGCCCAGATAACCCTCGCCATCGGCATCGTCGCGCTGATTGCGCCCATCGTGGCCACCCGCCGAGAGGTGCTCGTCTACGGCGGCGGAATGGTTCTCGCGATGGTCATCATGATACTCGCCGTCGACGACGGACAACTCACCTTCTCTGAGGGCGTGTTGATGATGCTCGCGTACGTCGAGTTCATCTACATCCTCTACTCGAACGTCGGCGGGGCGGAGATTGCAGAGGAGACGGTCGAACGGCAGACCCCGCGCCAGACCGTGCCCTGGATTCTCGCCGGTCTCGTCCTCGTGGTTGTCGGCGGACAGGTCATGGTCACGAACGCCGTCGAACTGGCGCGACTGGTCGGCATCTCCGAGTACCTCATTGGCCTGCTCACAGGGCTCGGAACGACGGTCCCGGAGATTACGGTCGCCGGAATCGCCGCCTACCGCGGTGACGGAGGGATTTCGGTCGGGGCTCTGCTGGGAAGTAACATCACCGACCCAGTGTTCTCCCTCGGTGTCGGCGCGCTCGTGGCCACCGTCCGCGTGGACACGGTGGGGATTTCGACGTCGCTCACCTACATGCTCGTCGTCTCGATACTCGTCCTCGCGCTCATGTACTGGCGGCGCGGCCTCGGGCGGCGAGAGGCCATCGTCTGCCTGCTCCTCTACCCGGCGAGCCTCCTGCTCTCGTGACGAATACCCGGTGTTTTTCGTCCGGGGTGCAGATGAAGCGGATATGACCCTCGACCCGGTTCACTTCGACGGCATCGCCGACCTGGCCCGCCGGATCGAGCAGGACGTGGACGCGAGCGACCACCGGGCGTTCGCAGAAACCGTCTGGAACGAGTTCTTAGACCCCCTCTGGGACGGCACCACGAAAGTCTTGGAACCGCTCGACGAGGTGGCCAGAAAGCGCATCGACGTCGCCCAGGTCGCCCTCTGTGACGACGAGTTCGAGTCCTGCCACGGCATCGACTCGGGAACCATCAACCCGACGACGTTCAAAAACGGCCTCGTCATCGACGTCGCCCAGGCGGCGATGAGTGCGGTTCCCTCGGACTTAGACCTCCACCGCGCCCGGACGATGGTCGCCACGGTCCACACGAACGACGCCGCGGGACGGTTCGACGAGGAGTGGTCGATGTTCGACGAGGGGTACAGTCGCGCCCGCCTGTTCCAAGTTCCTCGGGTCAATCGCTACGAGGGAGCGGTCGTTCACGCACTCGCCCTCTACCTCGCAGAGAGCAAACACGCCCTGACGCAATCTGACGTCGTCTCTGACTTGCTCGTCTTAGACGGCCCCATCTACCCGAAAGGCCTGCTGAACTGGGAGAACCGCGACCCCGAACTCAGAGACCTCCTCATCGAGGACAAACGACCCCGCGACGTGGTCGCGAACTACGTCGAACTCGTCGAACGGTTCGCAAATCGCGAGGTTCCCCTCATCGGGTTCGTGAAAAACTCCTCGACGAAGGCCATCACCAACGCCGTCCGGGGGAAGGCAGAGGCTCCGTGGGTCAACGACGCCGCGTTCTTCTCGAAAGTGCTCGAACGCCGCGAGGACGGCGAGCGGCTCACCGACTGCCTCACGTTCACCAACTGGTTCGTCTCGCGGGGTGGGTCCGACGGGATGTTTTCGGCGTCGGGCGACGCACTCAACATCGAGCGAAACCTCGACCCCGAGCAGTACGAGGTGACGTTCTTCATCGTCTACGACCCGAGACAGGACCTCGTCTACAAGGTCGAAGCACCGTACGCGTTCACTCGCGACGAAGACTTGCGCGAGCGCCTCACGATGCACGTGCTCTGCGAGGTCGCGCGAAATCGCGGCCCGCCGAAGGTCATCGACAAGGCAGACGAACTCGCCCGCATCAACCGTCAGGAAAAGGAGTCGCTGAAACAGAAACTCGAACGAACCTTCGACGCGGACCGCGAGCGTACCTACGACGACGTGCGCTGGGGTCTCGACTACTGATCTTCGGGTCTGACTTTCGAAATCTCGATTTCGACATCTCCAGAGGAGAGCCCAACGCGGGCGAACTGGGTGCGGAGGTGTTCGCGGGCGGCGAGAATCGCCTCCTCGCGGGTCTCGAACCCGTGGGGCGTCGGGGCTTCGAAGGCGACGCGGCGCTCCTCGTCGTTGATTTTCTGCACTTGTCCGCCGCTTTCGACTTCGTAGAAGGAGTCACAGACCCAGACGTAGGGCGCGCCGTCGTCCGGCGCCCCACGATATTTTGGCGGACGCTCACCGCGCTCGTACAGCGTCCCGGTCAGCGTCGTGCCGCCAGCGTGCCCGCGAATGAGAAGCATAGAACATGCTAGGTTCTCTAGACGTAAAAGGGAGGCGCGGTGGGAAACGGGTTTGTGGGACCGGTTCGATGTACGGACCATGACTGACCTCGGCGATTTCAACGACTTCGACCCCGACGACGGGGACGTCGACGCCACATCGGCCACAGAGCGCGACTTCGAAGCCGTTTCCGTAGACGGCGTGGGTCCCGACCGGGGAATCGGGACGCTCGCGGTGTCCGCTGGCCTCTCCATTGGCGAAGAACGCGACGAGACGTGTCTGAGGGCCTACGTGACGGCGGCAAATCGCTCTGACGTGCGCATCGGGAAGTACCTCCTCGTCTCGTATCCGGACGGCGAACGCCTCTTCTGTCGAATTACGACGCTCGAATACGCCCAGGAGTACCACACAGACGACGCGACGGAGATTCACGCCCGCCGCGCGATGCGCTCTTCTGGCATCGACGAACACGACTACAAGTTCATGGCGACGCTCGAACCCATCGCCATCCTCTACGAGGACGACGGCGAATTGAAACGCCGGATGGCAGACCGCGTGCCGAAACCCGAGACTGTCGTCGGCGAGGCAACCGACCAGACAGAAATCAAGACCGGCCTCAAAATCCCCGAAGAAGGCGTCTTCCTCGGCCACCTCTCGGTCGGCGGCGAGAAGGTACGTACCAGCGCCCAGCCCCCGACCATCGACTACCGGGTCAAAGACGACTACGAGGCGGGCGACCCGCTCGTGTTCCGCCACACGCTCATCGCCGGAGGGACCGGGTCCGGGAAGACCCACAGCGCGAAGAACGTGTTGCGCCAGTATCTGAGCGAGGAGCGTACCTACCCCGTCGAGGCGGGGAGTTCACAGGAGCGTCGCATGGCCGTCGTCCAGTTCGACCCACAGGACGAGTACGCCCAGATGCACGACGACAACCCAAAACTGACGCAGGAGTTCGCCCGGCGATGTGAGCGCGAGAACGTCGCCCACGGCGGCCACGACGACACCATCGCATTCGTCCCGAAAGTCGAGGGGTCCACCTACGCCGCAGACCACCACCGCGCAGAGCAAGTCGAATTCACCATCCCGTTCTCGCTCGTCCGGCGCAACCGCTGGCTGGTGGCCGGCGGCAGCCTCAACGACAACCAGTACAACGCACTCGACTTCCTGCTCGACCGCTACTTCCGCACGGCGGGCGAGCACACGTATCGTGGCTTTCTCGACTTTCTCGACGACACGGCGCTCCGCGAGCAGTTAGACGAGAGCGGGCGGGTCCACGAGGCCACGTTCGACGCGGTCCACCGACGGGTGCGTTCTCCCGCCTTCGACAGCGTGTTCGACCAGGACGCAGAACCGATTACGGAGCAGATTCACCGCCTCGTCCGCCCCGGCGGCCTGACGGTGGTCCCGACCTATCACGTCAACAACAGTCGGGCGACGGAGGTCGTCGTCCTCGCGGTGGCCAGTCTACTCATCGACCAGAAGCTCTCGAACGACGCTCAGTACGACCGCATCAAGGAGACGCCGCTCGTCGTCGGGATGGACGAGGCCCACAACTTCCTCGCCGACGCGGAGAGCGCCCAGGCCCGGAAGGTCATCGGCAAGTTCACCGAGGCGGCAAAACAGGGGCGCAAAGAGCGCCTCGGCCTCTTCCTCATCACGCAGGACCCACAGGACATCGCCGAACCCGTGTTCAAGCAAGTGAACACGAAGATCGTGCTGAACCTGGGTGACGAGGACGCCATCAAGAGCGTGAACATCCCCGCGAATCTGGAGAAGAAGGTGCCGTACATGGAGAAAGGGCAGATGGTCGTCTACTCGCCGGACAACTCTGAACCAGTCGAACTCATCGGCCTCTCGACCTGTCTCACGCGTCACGGTCGCGGGGCCTGATTTCTGAGGAGTGTTTTTGAGGTGTGGTACCGTATCAGCCACTATGGGAAAGCGTCTGCTGGTTCCGATGGATGGCTCTGAACAAGCCGCCCACGCGCTCCGCTTTGGGTTGAAGGAGTTTCCGAGTTCGGACATCACGGTCCTCTACGTCATCAACCCAATCGACACCGGGTTCAGTCCACAGGCGTCGCTGCCGGGCTACGCAGAGGAGTGGTACAAACGCGCCGAAGGCATCGCAGAAGACATCTTCCTCGAAGCCGACGACGTGGCCGCAGAGTACGACCGCGGCGTAGATACGGAGACGGTCGTGGGACGGCCCGCACACGAAATCGTCGATTTCGCTGTGGACAACGAGTTCGACCAAATCGTGATGGGAAGTCACGGTCGTACCGGCGTGTCGCGGATTCTGCTCGGGAGCGTTGCTGAATCTGTCGTCAGGCGGTCGCCACTTCCGGTAACCATCGTTCGCTAAAAAAGGTGGTCAGCTTCCGACCGAAGAGAGGTCGTCGGGCAGGACGCCCAGTTGTTGTGCGTAGTTGAGGCTGTCGTCGATGACCCAGAACTCGGCGAGTTTGCCGTCCTTGATACGGTGGAACGCGACGCCCGACGAGCGATAGTGCTTGCCGGTCGGTTCCATCCCCATCAGTTCGCCGCGCGTGAGTTTGTCTTTGAACGTGCCTTCTTCCATGAAGCGCACGACGACCGTGTCGTCTTCGGCGACGAGTTCTTTCGTTTCGACCTTGAAGTCCGGGAAGGCCGTCCGCCACGCTTCGACGTGTTTCTGGAACTCCTGTGGGCCGTGCGCCACCGTGTTTCCGTCGTCGTCGAGGACGCGGATATCGTCGTGGCAGAGGTCCGAAAGTGCGTCGAAGTCGCCCTTGTTCCAGCATTCGTCGAGCGTGCGCTCTACGAGTTCCTTGTTCTGTGCCGCTGTTGAAACTGCCATGTTTTCCCTCGTTCGTCTCTCGGCGACGAATCCCCTGCCGGAGACGTACCACTAGATTCGACGGCCAAGACGATATTCGTAATTCAGGCCGGAAAGAGCGTCTCGGGGGCTGTCTCGATTGGGTAGTCAGTCCACAGTTGAGTCGCGGCGCATACGCAATCGGTCTCGGCCTATTCGTTCCAGTCTCGCAAGGAGGAAACACACGAGCAGTGGGAGTGGCCAGAGTGTGATGTAGAAGTAGAGTGGTTGCGGAGCAGTTGCCCAGACTGCGCCGTCTAACCCACGCAGGTAGTACCACTGGCTGAGGACCGCCCAACCCAGAAGTACACCTACTCCTATGGCCGGCGAGTAGAGTCGCATTTCGAGGATTGAGTATGTAACCACCCCTCCCACGAGCGTGAGACCGATAAAAGCCCATGGGAAGAAGAGGTCGAACACAGGCGTGTAGATGCCGAGTGCCGACCGCCCCCAGAGGACCACCACAGCGTGGGCGAGACCCGCGACGACGGCTATCTGCATCGGTTTTCGAGTAGCCACGCTCGTGAGGCGACCGCGCTTCATACCACACGTTGCTCGCGCATTGCTATAAAAAGTCTCGCGCTGCTCCGGATTCCTTTCCAACGGTTGTGTTCAGTTGCGGTGCGGTTGCGGTAGCCCGCAAGTAGGGCACCCGAGAGCGACGGTGTCGCTCTCGGCCTTTTTCATGCAAGTTTTTGCAAACGGGGGTCGCGTAGCGACCCCTCGCAGCAAAAAGATGCGTTCAGAAGATATTCGCCTGCTGATACACACTAATGCCACTCCCCGTAATCTCATACGGTTTGGTCTCGCGGGAGTGGTTCGCGTTGCGTATCTTCTGGATTTCGACGGCGAGGCGGGTTTCTCGGAAGTCGGAGGGGCGGACGTACTGGAGGATGAACACGGCGTCGGTGAGGTACTCGACGATGCCGTGGCGGGAGGCGTAGGGGTTGTCGTCGCTGGCCTCGCTCGTGAGCATGGTGGTGATGCCGGCCTGCTTGAGCGCCCGCGTGAAGTTGAAAATCTCCGTGCGGCGCTTTGCCTGCTGGTCGTACATCATCTCGAGGAGGGAGACGGAGTCGAGGACGAATCGTGAGGCACCGAACTCAGAGATGAGTTTCGGGAGTTCAGAGCGGATGTTGTCGAGGCTGTTTGCCATCTCGACGGGGTCTAAATCGACGACGGCGAGGCTGCCCTCCTCGATGTAGGTGTCGAAGTCGTAGCCCTTCTCGACGGCGGTGTTGATGACCTGCCTCCGACTCTCCTCTAACGTGATGTAGATGGCTTTCTCACCGTTTTCGAGGCCGTGGTGGAGAAACTGGAGGCCGAAGGTGGTCTTCCCCGTCCCGGCACTCCCGATGGTGACCATCAGCGAACTCTCGGGAACGCCTCCCTGAATCATGTCGTCCAACCCGAGGATGCCGATGTCGATGCGCGGGATGTTCGACTCGAAGGCCTCGTCCTCGAAGTCAGTCCCGCCGAAGCCGCCGGAACCGTCGGGACCGGGCGCGCTGGCGAACGCGCTCGCGAAGTCGTCATCGAACAGGTCACTTCCCATGCCAAAGTCCTCCCCCTCGTCGAAGCCGAAGTCGTCGAAGCCGGCTGGCTCCTCGTCGCCAAAGCCGAAGCCGGATGCCGAATCGTCGGGTTCACCGTCGCTGCCGAAACCGGTGGGACTACTGCTCGAAAAGACCGATTCCGCGTCGTCGTCCTCGGCTGATGAATCTTCGTCGGCGGTGACTCCTTTGTCTGCTGATTCTTTCTCGTCGTCTGTGAGGCCGCGTTCGAACCAGTCGTCTGCCGCGTCAGTCGGCTGTTCGTCGTCGCTCACGAACTTCGCCTCCGGACTGGCCGCGTTGACATATCAGAACCTTGCGCCCATGCCTGATTAATGTTGCCCGAACGTGGGCAGGTTTTTACACCGCCAGACGAATCGCCACATATGAGAGTCGGTATCGTCGGACAGCGAGGCAATCCGCGGGCGGCGTCGCTCACCGACGAGATTCGCGAGAGCCTCCTCGACATCGGCGTAACGGTCTGGGTGGACCACGAGATGGCCGCCGCCCTCGACATCGAGGGTCACGACATCCCCGCGATGCGCGACTGTGACCTCGTCGTGAGCATCGGCGGCGACGGGACGTTCCTGTTCGCCGCCCGAGGTGCAGAAGACACGCCGGTCGTGGGCGTGAATCTCGGCGAGGTGGGCTTTCTGAACGCGGTGTCGCCCGAGGAAGCAGTCGATGCCGTGTTGAACGAGGTCGAACCGTTCCGCGAAACCGGCGAGATTCGAACGCGATCGATTCCGCGACTCCAGGCGCGAGGAGACGGCTGGGAACTGCCACCCGCGCTCAACGAAGTCGTCGTGCAGGGCGAACAGCGCGGCCACGGACAAGGACTCGACGTGGAGGTCAGAATCGACGGGTCGCTGTACACCGGCGGGCACGCGGACGGCGTGCTCGTCTCAACGCCGACCGGTTCGACCGCCTACAACCTGAGCGAGGGCGGCCCACTCGTCCACCCGTCAGTGTCGGGGCTGGTCGTGACAGAGATGTGCGCGACAGAGCCGATGCCCCCGCTCGTGACGGACCTCGCGAGCGAAATCGACATCCGCGTCGACGGCGCGGATACGGCGGTGGTTATCAGCGACGGACGGACGAAAGAATACGTCACGCCACCGGCAACAATCAGCGTGACCGTCGCGGACACGCCGATGCACGTGGCCGGCCCGCCGCTCGATTTCTTCAAAGCGCTCGGAAAACTCGACTAATGTGTCGCCTTCCGTAACCCATAATCACGCGCAGGTTCTCTAGGCGTCCAATGGCCCATCAACTGCCTGACGTGCAGGCAACCAGTCCTGACGTCACCGTCGGGCTGAACCGCGTCGGTGTCACTGGCGTCGAAAAACTCGTCAAACTCGCCCGTCCTAACAAGCGCCCGATCGTACTGATGGCGGATTTCTCAGTTTTCGTCGACCTTCCCAGTTGGCGAAAGGGTGCAGACATGTCGAGAAACATGGAGGTCATCGACGAGGTGTTAGAACAGGCGGTGAGCGAACCGGCCTATCGCGTCGAAGACGTCTGTGGCGACGCCGCAGAGCGCCTCCTCCAGAAACACGAGTACACGACCCGTGCTGAAGTTCATATGGAGGCGGAACTCGTCATCCGTGACCACACGCCGGCGAGCAACTTAGAAACCCAGAGCGTCATCGACATCATCGCCTCTGCAGAAGCCACCGAGGAGGAAACCTTCGAGGAGATCGGCGCACACGTCGTCGGCATGACGGTGTGTCCGTGCTCGCAGGGGATGTCAGAATCGAGAGCGCGAGAGACGCTGCGACAACTCGCCGTCGACGACGATACCATCGAAGCGTTCCTCTCTGAAGTCCCCCAGCCGGGCCACTCACAGCGCGGCCACGCTACCCTGACGGTCAAGTGTCGTGACGCGCCGAAGGTAGACCTGATGGACATCGTGGAAATCGCTCGCGATTCGATGAGTGCCCGCATCTACAACCTCGCAAAACGCCCGGACGAAGACCACATGACCTACGAGGCCCACGCCGATGCGAAGTTCGTAGAGGACTGCGTCCGCGCGATGGCGGAGGGTGTCGTAAAACAGTTCGACCAACTCCCCGACGGAACGGTGGTCACGATGAAGCAGTCGAACGACGAATCCATCCACCAGCACAACGCCCATGCAGAACGCGTCGCTGAGATGGGGACGCTGCGGGCAGAAATCAACGGGAACGGCGAATTCTAAAACGAGAGGTTTTCTGCTTGCTTCCACCGTGGGGCGAACTCTTCTGTGATACCCGTCGCGAACTCCCGGTCTTTCAGGTCTATCATCGCGAAAATTTCTTCCTGGTCTAAGGGGTGGGGAACCTCGATGACGACTTCCGTGCCGTCGATGATGTTGAACGTCCCGCTCACGTCGGCGCTCGTCCGGACTTCGAAATCAGGGTGCGCAGAGAGGGACGCCGCGTAGTGCTCGCCGACCGATTCGGGCAGCAGGTCCACGAGTTCTGGGCGCATCAGCACCTTCACCGTCGCGCCGCGGTCGAGGGCTTTCTGCAATTGTTCGACGACGAGCGTGCCGACTTCGCCGATGTCGAACTGCTGGCTGAGCGTGGAGGCGACGATGATAATCGACTCGTCTGCGGCCGCGAGTCGTTCGAGCAGCAGGTCGAGGGTCTTTTCGGGGCCGACAGCGGCCGTCCAGAAGGTCTGTTCGACCGGTTCTGCGGCGTCGAGTTCGCCGACGAGGTCGTCGACGATGCCCTCGTACTGGTCTTTTTTCTGTTCGAGTTCGCGTTTCTTGTCCTCCAGCAGGCGGTCGAGGGCGGTCGAGGGTTCGACGGCGACGTACTTCTTCGGCCGGCTCGCGCTCTGTGAGCGCACGAGATTGTACGTCTCGATGCTGTTGAGAATATCGTAGATGCGACCCATCGGCACGTCACTCGCCCGGGAGAGTTCCTTCGCGGTGGTTGGGCCGGTCTGCAACAGCGCCCGGTACGCCCGCGCTTCGTACTCAGACAGCCCCAGATCTCTAAGACTCGCCATATACACACCGATTTATCGGGAGGGATTATAAACGAAGGGGCAGTTTACTCCGGTTCGTTTTATTCATCCGTGGCGACGGCAGCCAGCAACTCGTCCGGGGTTTCGACCGTCGTGGACGTTCCGTCGAGTGTGACGGTTGCGGTTCCCGATTCGACGTCCGCGTTCGGAATGACCACCTTTTCGTGGTCGGGTAACTGGAGGGCGGCACGGTGGAGCGGCGACCCGACCGCGCCAACATCGACGGTGAGCGGTTGGTCGGTGAGGCGTGCGGCAGTCGTCGCGTAGCCCGCGACCTGCACGCTCATGCGGTCTGCGGCCCCGGCGAACGCTTCGACCGCCTCCCGGGCGACGGTTCTGTACGACTCATCGCCGGTGAGAATCGCGAGGTCGAGCAGAGCGTCTGCGAACTCCGCGTTCGCGTCGAGCGGGCGCAGTGGCGCGGAGAGCAGGCCGAGACCGTCTGTGGGACCGTCGAGGAAGGAGGTCCCATCGCGGCGGTGTTCGATAGTGTAGTCGGCGACGGCGCGGGCGAGGTCCTCGTACTCGCCGAGCACCTGCATCGCGGTCGTGAGCGCGTCGAGCACCCGAGCCTGGTCTGCGAGCAGGCCGACTTCGCTCGTGTCGTCGTCGAAGTGCGTGACAGCGCCGTCCTCGTCGACGAGTGACTCGGTGAGGAAGTCGAGGGCGCGCTCTGCGAAGGCCTTTGCCTGTTCGTTGCCCGTCGCCGCGTAGAGCGTGAGCAGGGCGTCGATTGCGAGGGCGTTCCAATCTGCGAACGCCGTCTCGTCCACCTGTGGCTGTTTGTCGGCGGTTCGCTCCTCGATGGGGAGAGTGTAGTACTCGTCGCTCGGGCGCTGGCTGCCGGCGAAGGCGTCGCCATTCCAGAGCGTGGTCACGAGATACTCAGCCGATTTTTCGGCCGTCTCCTTGTACTCCTCGTGACCCGTGTATCGGTAGGCCGTCGCGAAGGTGCGCACGAGCGCGGCGTTCACGTCGAGGACCTTCTCGCGGTGGGGGTCGCTCCAGTTTGCGTTCTCCGCGAACCGGAAGAAGCCGCCGTCGAAGTCGTCGTAGAGGTGGGCCTGAATCGCGTCGAGCGTCCGGATGGCCTGTTGTTGCTCGCGCTTGAGCGCGAATTCGATGGTGCGGGCCAGTGGGAACTTCGGGCTCTCGCCCCAGCCGCCGTGTTCTTCGTCGAATTCGCCCGCGAGCTGGGCGAACAGTTCACCCTCGACGTTCGGCGAGAGCGGCGCGTGAGGCGTGTCCGCGCCCTGGAGCGCACGCGGAACGCGCCCGGCTGAATTGCCCTTCCCGTCCCACGTCCGGCGCACGCTGTCGAGCACTTGTCGCATCCCGTCCTGGTCGAGAAAGCCCGCCCCCGAGATGAGCTTCCCCTCCGGAGTGAGGAACACGGTCGAAGGGAAGCCACCCATGTTGTACCGGTCGCGGATGCGCGGCTGGCGGTCAACGTCAACGCGCATCGGCACGAAGCCGTCGTTCAGGTGGGCGGCGATGCGGGGTTCTGCGTACGTCGCGGCGTCCATCTCGTGACACCAGTCACACCACGTGGCCGAGAGCGCGAGCAAGAGGGGTTTTTTCGCGTCGTCGGCCTCGGCGAAGGCGTCCGGGCCCCACTCGCGCCACTCGACCAGCGTCTCGACTGCAGGGTCGTCCATGCGCGGGGCTTGGGAAGGGTCGGGGAAATGGGTTCCCATCCGCAAGTATTTCACGCTGCCACCGTTAGGGCGAACCATGTTGCTGCGGATTGCAGCCGTCTTGCTGCTGATTCCCGTGCTCGACGCGATGCTCCTCGTCCTGCTGGCCGGACGCATCGGAGGCGTCGCAACCGTCGCACTGGTCGTGCTCACCGCCCTCATCGGAATGCTCCTCGTGCGAGCAGAGGGTCGCCACACCCTGCGGAAGATCTCCCGCAAACTGGAGAGCGGAACGCCACCGACCGACGAACTGCTGGACGGCGGCCTCCTGCTCGTGGCGGGCGCGCTGTTGCTCACGCCGGGCATCGTAACCGACCTCGTGGGCTTCATCTTCATCATCCCCCTCACGCGCATCCCGATTCGGATGGCCGTCAAACGCTGGTTCGTGACGCCGTACCTCGACAAGCGCGTCAACGGCTTCGTCACCGGGAACGTCTACACCGGCGGGTTCCCGAACCAGGACGACGACTACGACGACGATACCGTCGATGTGGACGGGTTCTCAGTGGAAAGCGAAGCCGACGACGAGCGCCGCGGCACGGGTAGTCACGACTCCCCATAGGGCTGGAGAAAAGAAACGCTTAAACACAACACCGCGCAACGATAAAATGCGCCAACCTGGGCCAATAGCTCAGTCAGGTTGAGCGCTCGGCTGATAACCGGGAGGTCCGCGGTTCAAATCCGCGTTGGCCCACTACGGGCGACATTCGTCGCCATGGTGGTTGGGCCTGAAACTCCCCAGCCACCTAACTTTCGGAACACTACACGCCTGAGCCGCCGCTCTATGCTCCCCGAAAACCGACCCGCACAGCTACCGCCTCGCGAAGAACACGGCGATGCCCGCCAGTAACAACCCGATTCCCCACCACAGCGAGTCGCCCGGTAGCACCAGAAGCAGAAGTGTAACGAGACCAGAGCTGATGAGTGACCACCCGAGCGTCGTTTGATACGACATACAGTCTAGTCGTTCTTCGAACAGATGTAGTCACGGCCTTTCTGTGCAAGCCGTCATTGCAAGGCGGGCTGCGAGCCGTTTTATCGCCTCATCACTCGTAGTTCTCGATGAGCCGAAATGATAGTCAAAGCCGAAGACGCGAGGGCGGAATCGTTCCGGGGGACCACCTTCGAGGTACTCGCAATCGGCGAGAATTCGATGGTCACGAAGATGCACTTCAAGCAGGGGAAAGACGTGCCCCGTCACAGCCACGACAGCGAGCAGAGCGGGTACGTCGTCTCGGGGCGGTATCGCCTCCAGTTTGGTGAGTACGACGAGCTTCTCGAAGCCGGGGACAGTTACTCGATTCCCGGTGGCGTCGAGCATTCGTACGAAATCCTCGAATCCGGGGTCGTCATCGACGTGTTCGCTCCACCTCGAGAGGACTACCTATAACCTACCGACCACAACCTACGAATACCGACCCCGCGTAGGCACACCTATGGCCTCAGGAACCTTCGGGTGGGCGGTCTGGGCGCTGTTTCTCGTCCTCTCCGTGCTGCTTCTCTGGGAGGACGCACTGGTGTGGCTTCGAGAGGGGACGGTACCGGGAATCGAATTCTTCCTCGTCGGACTCGTGAGTCTCGGCCTGCTGTTCGTCTTGCTGCGCGAGATGCCGCTGCCGGTCAAGCGCCGACCGTGACCCCGCGGTGACGGCTATCTTGTTGCGGGGCGTACAGGTGGTATGGCCATCGAGACGATTCTGGTCCCGACTGACGGCACACCCCTTGCTGTGGAGGCCCTGCGCCACGCGCTGGTGGAGTATCCGAACGCGGCAATCACCGCGCTCCATGTAATCGATTTCAGAGCGAGTGAGAGCTATCCCGGCGGGTGGGGTGAAGCCCCCGGGACGTGGGAAGCGTGGATGGAAGAGGCACGTGCGGCCGAGACGGCTCTCCTCGAGCAAGCAGACGAAATTGCCGCCGAGTACGACCGCGAAATCGAACACGATTCGGTCGTCGGGCCGACGAGTCGCACCATTCTCGACTACCTCGACACGCACGGGTTCGATTTGGTCGTCATGGGAAGCCACGGACGCGAGGGCGTCTCGCGAATCCTGCTCGGAAGCGTCGCCGAATCGGTCACGCGGCGGTCTCCGACCCCGGTGGTGGTCGTCCGGTGACGACGTTCGCCGGAGCGTGGACCGAAGCGGAAGTCGAATCGTATCTCGCAGAAACCACAGTTCCCCTTCGCCTCGCCTGCACCACGCCGCGTGGCGACCTCTGGATGCTCTCGCTGTGGTTCAGCTACGAGGACGGCGAACTGCTGTGTGCGACCGGCCGCGACGCGGAGGTCGTCCGGTACCTCGAAGCCGCACCCGAGGTCGCCTTCGAAATATCGACGAACGAACCGCCGTATCACGGCGTGCGAGGTCGGGGCGTAGCGACGCTCACAGAAGATGCCGACAAATCCCTCTTGAAGCGCCTCATCGAGCGCTATCTCGGTGGGACGGACTCCTCACTCGCGAAGCGACTGCTCGCAGACGACCGTGAAGAGGTGCGTATCGCGATTGCGTCGGACAAGGTCTACTCGTGGGACTACAGCGAACGCATGGCTGACGCGGTGTGAGACACGGGTACGCAGGCCGCAAAATCAGACGCGGGGTGGGCTGATGACCTCTTCGGGGGTCAGCTGAGATTCACTGGTCGAGAGGCGCATCCACCGACTGACGTCGTTGATGCGGAGTTTCATCCGCACTGGCAGCGAGTGGACCGACTTGTAGCCGGGGAACAGTTTCTGGTCTAAGTTGTACTGGTTGTACACGTCGTTGCGGTCGGGCCACGGGTTGCCAGCGGCTTCGAGGCCGGGGACGACGCGGCGGATGAACGTCTCGACTTCGTTCAGCTGCGAGGAGTCGTGCGGGCGGTCCGGCGGCCGGTGTTTCAGCATCTCGTCGTCGAGTTTTCGCAGCGCCTTCAGGTACGTCTGCTCGTTTCGATGCTCGGGCGGCGTCTTCAAGTGCCACTCGATGAGTTCCTTGTCCGCGGCGATGAACGCGTCCAGATAGTTCGACGCGAGGTGCGTGTGGAACGCCTGCGTCGGCATGGCGCGGACCGTGAACAGTTCGATGGCGTCGTAGACGGACTCACAGCGGTCGGTGAAGCGCCCGAACTCAGAGCGAATCTGCTCGCGGATGAACGTCGAGGCGTCGTCTGCGGCCACCGACGCGCCCGAAAGGTCCAGATTCTGGTTGTTGCTGAACATCCCGAGGGTGGTCGCGAGGTGTTCGATTGGCTGTGGGTCGGGGTCGAGGCGCTCGCGTGGGACGGTCTTGCCGAGAATTTCGATGCCGTCGCGGGGCAGGAAGTGCCCGCGCAGGAGGGTGTCGAACAGCAAGCCGTGGAACACGGTATCAACCTGCATCTCGTCGTCGTAACCGCCGTGGTGGATGTGTAGCGACTCTTTGACGCCGTTCGTGTGCTTGATAATCTCGTCGCCGGTGTTCAGGTACTTGTCGTTGGTTTCGAGGACCTTGTGTCCGACGCCGTACTGGTCTGCGAGGCGCTTTGCCACCTCGACTTCGGGCGTCCCGGAGGTGCCGATGGTGAACGTCTCGTCGATTTCCGGCAGTTGGGAGAGGATACACCGGGAGTCGTAGCCCGCGCTGAGCAGGAGGCCCTTGCGACCCGGCAGGTGCGAGCGCCGACGGATGGCCCGTCTGAGCCTGCGGGCGAGTTCCTCCACGTAGTCGAACTCCTCGGGTTCGTAGACGAACCGCCGGAGGGTTTCGGTTCCCGTCTCGGTGAGGTAGCCGTCGAAGGGAACCCGACGGAGCTGGTCGAACACCGTCCGCCCGTCGAGGACGAATCCGAGGTGCAGGAACTCGTAGAGCGATTTCTGGGTGACCTCTGGGGTCTGAATCGGTCGCGCTACCTGCGAGGCGTCCGTCCCGAACACGCGGAGACCGGGCGAATCCGTGTAGAACACCTCCCACGAGCGGATGGTGTCGACGGCGACCTTTGCCTCGCCGTCGTGTTCGATGAGGACGACCGACGAGCCGTTTATCTCGTCGAACGCCTCGTCTCCGTCCGTGGCGTACCGTTCTAACAGCCACTCTGCCGGCGGCTTCGAAATCGGGTGTGGCGGGAACACTTCACCCCAGATGACGCAGACACCGTCGTCGCCGCTGTAGATGGACGTTCGGCCATCCAGTCCGAGGCCGATGTCCCTGACGCCGACTGTGACGACCTCGCCGCTTACGACGCGGTCGAATTCGTACTCAGAGCGGTACCGCGTGAAGTCTTCTCGGTCGCCGAACACGCCGAATAGTTCTTTTTTCATTGTAATCCCTCCTGAGAGACCTGTGGGTTATTCGACCGTGACGCTCTTTGCGAGGTTGCGCGGCTTGTCGATGGAGCGATCTAACATCGCCGCCATGTGGTACGACAGCAACTGCAAGTGAACGTTAGAGAGCAGCGCCGACAGTTTCGGGTGGGTGTCGGGAACGGCGAGGTGGGCGTCTGCGACTGCGACGTCCTCACCCGGCTGTTTGCCGATGGTGATGACCGGCGCGCCTCGGGCGGCAGCCTCCTCTGCGTTCTGAATCGTCTTCTCGTCCTTGTTGCCCGTGAGGATGGCGAACACGGGCGACTTGTCGGTCACGAGCGCGAGCGGGCCGTGCTTGAGTTCGCCCGCTGCGAAGCCCTCTGCGTGCTCGTAGGTGATTTCCTTGAACTTGAGCGCGCCTTCGAGGGCCGTCGGGTGGCCGAGGCCACGGCCGATGAAGAAGAACGACTCGTCGCCAACATATTCCTCGATGAGGTGGGCTGCGCGCGTCGTCTCCAGCACCTGGTCGATGTGGCGCGGAAGCGCGTCGATGTCCTTGAGCAGCTCTTTGCGGTCGTCGGTCGGCTGGGCGTTCGGAACGTCGTCTAGGACGCGCTCTGCGAGCAGCGTGAGCGTCACGGCCTGCGAGGAGAACGTCTTGGTCGCGGCGACGCCGATTTCCGGGCCGGCGCGGATGAACAGCGCGTCGTCCGCCTCGCGGGCCGCAGACGAACCGACGACGTTCGTCACGGCGAGGGTGCGAGCGCCACACTCCTTTGCGAGGCGCAGCGCGCTCATCGTGTCCGCCGTCTCACCGCTCTGCGTGACGGCGATGACTAGCGAATCCTCGGTGAGGAGTTCCGACTGGCCGTTGTACTCGCTCGCGAGGAACGGCTGGGCGTGGACGCCGCCCTCCGAAAGCTGGTGGGCACCGTACATCGCGGCGTGGTAGGAGGTCCCGCAGGCGACGAACTGGACGTGGTCGACGTCTTCGAAGGTACCTGGTGGGAAGTCCTCTAAGGTGACCTGCTCGTTGTCTACGTCCACGCGACCCTTGATGGTCTTCGCGAGGGCCTCTGGCTGCGTGAAGATCTCCTTTTGCATGTAGTGGTCGTAGCCGTCCTTCTCTGCGTCCTCTGCGTCCCATTCGACCTCTTCGATTTCGCGGTCGACGGGGTTGCCAGCGAGGTCAGTGACGGAAACGCCGTCTTCGTCGACGATGACGACGTCGCCCTCCTCAACGAACATTACCTGGTCCGTAAAGTCGAGGAACGCCGGGACGTCTGACGCGATGTAGTATTCGCCGTCGCTGATACCGACGACGAGCGGCGACCCCTGACGGGCGGTGTAAATCTTCTTCTCGCCCTCGGGGAGCATCGCGATGGCGTAGCTGCCTTCGAGGTCGGCGACGGTCTGGCGGAACGCCTCGTCGGTGGTGAGGCCGTCTGCCTTGTACTCCTCGATGAGGTGCGGGATGACCTCGGTGTCCGTCTCGCTCGTGAACTCGTGGCCTTTCGCTTTGAGCTCCTTTCGCAGGGTCTCGTAGTTCTCGATGATGCCGTTGTGAACGACGGCGATGTCGCCCGTGCAGTCCTCGTGAGGGTGGGCGTTGCTCTGGGTTGGTTCGCCGTGGGTCGACCAGCGCGTGTGGCCGATACCGGCGTTCCCGTTCGGTGCGTTGTTGCCGATGAGGTTCTTGAGTTCGGAGATTTCACCGGCTTCCTTGCGGATTTTGATGCCGGTACCGTTCTGGATCGCGATACCGGCGGAGTCGTAGCCGCGGTACTCCAGGTTCTCGAGGCCGGTCAGAATCTCGTCGAATGCATCGTCTCGGCCGATGCGGGCAATGATACCGCACATTATCCGGCCCTCCCACCGTGAGCAAGGTCAATTGGCTGTACCGATTGCGCTGTCGTCGAGAGCCACGTGGAGGCGTGCTGCGAGGCGGCAACCGCAGTCGTGGCGGTGGTTGGCTTTCGGTCCATGGATGGATTGGATGAGTTCATGGGCATGGGTTGGATGGGGCCAGCGGGCGACCCGTAACCTATCGATGAAACTCTCCCTCCCTTACTATACACCGGCTAAGTAGCGGTTTATTTATCATCTAAGCTTACCACTCGCGGGCGAAAGTGGCCTGAAATGTGGACAAGTGTGTGATTCCGAGCGACTGAGGGCCGCCGTCAGTCTTCGACCTGGGACTTCGCCGCCTCCGGTTCGTGGCCAGAGAGGGTCACGATGTTGCCGCGCCCGATGCGGAATCGGCTGATGGTGCCGTTTTCCTCCATCTTCGAGAGCTCGCGGCTGACCTTCGCCTTCGACCAGCCGGTTTCGTCGACGATGTCCGTCTGCTTCATCTGGCCGCCTCGCTGGGTGAGCAGACGGTTGATGTACTGCTCTGGGGGCAGCAGGTCCGTGTCCGGAATTGACTCGGCTGCCGGTTCGACGAGTGGTTCCGGGTCGTCGTCGCTCACGTCTGCGACTTCTGAGGGGACAGCCGTGTCGAGTGGCCGTTGCACGGGGTTGCTCGGCGGAAGAACCTCGTCGCGTTGCCACCACACGAGTCCCGCGATACCGCCGAGACCGAGCAGTGTTCCGGTACCGAGCAACCAGACGGTGAGCCCGTTGAGCGGGTCGGTCCCCCAGTCGATTTCCGTGCGGTCTGAGAGCCCGTCGTCGTCGGTATCGGGCGAAAGCGGGTTCGTGCCGAGACGGGCTTCCGCGCCGTCGTCGAGGCCGTCACTGTCTGAATCCCCGTTGAGTGGGTCGGTGTGTGCTTCGACTTCGGCCGCATCGTCCAGCCCGTCGCTGTCGGTATCGACTCGGGTCGGGTCAGTCCCGATGGAGTCCTCCTTACCGTCGTTCAGGCCATCGTCGTCAGTATCGTTATCGAGTGGGTCAGTGACTTCGAGTTCCTCGCCGTCGAGAACGCCGTCGTTGTCAGAATCGGGGTCCGTCGGGTCCGTTCCGCGCTGGACTTCGATGCCGTCACGGGCACCGTCCTCGTCGGAATCTGCGGTCGCTGGGTCCGTCTGGTAATCGGCGATTTCCACCCCGTCGTCGAGCCCATCACCGTCGGTGTCGGCCGTCATGAAATCGAGTTCCATTTTGACCTCTTCCTGGTTCGTCAGGCCGTCGCCGTCCTCGTCTGCGGCTTTCACGAGGACGTAGGTGGAGATGGACTTCGAATCGACCTTCTCTCGGTCGAACGACTGGATGTTGTAGAGGTCGATTTTGAGCGACCCCGCGCCCGTTGCGCCTTCTGGGAGGCTGTCGTACGAAAGCGAGAGCGTCTCCTCTTCTGCGCTCGTGGACTTGTCCTTACAGGCAAGTTGTGTCGAGGTTCCGTCGCTCGCAACGTGGGAGACACAGACGCGATAGCTCTTCACCTCGGACGATGGCGTGAACGTTACGTCGAGCGATTGGGCGCCATCTTGCCAGACGTACGTCGTTCCGTTGTCCGTCTCGATGATGCCGCCGCCACCGTGGGAAACGTTCGTTATCTCGACGCCGGGAAGGGCGTGCGTACTGGCCGCTGCGGGGGCTGCCAGTCCGGAAGCGAAAACGAGACAGACAGCAAAAAGAACCAGCACTCGTCGGAGTTGCTCAGTTTTCATACCCGGGCTGCCCTCCAGTGAGACGGGCTACCCGTGAGCCGTCTCGCTGTCCGCTTGCCGACCAGTACCCGACGCTCCTGGCACCCGATGCGGTGCAGCCGGAGTGTCGTGAATAGTGGCTCATTATGTTCGTACTCGTATCCACGTAACGGTGGCCGAGGCTTCCAAATGTGCCGGGTTATGACCCCGTGTGGGAACGGCCTTAATACTGGATAGATGAGAGAGGTAGGTTAATATATTTCGTCTGGGAGCCCCGACGGTCACAGATAAGAGAAGGTCTGTCTGCTGTATTAGTCTTTTGGAAAATATAAGAAAGGTAGAATTTAATGATTAGTGGATACAAAAGATGTGGCGGAGAGCCGTCAAATCGCCAGCGGTTATGCGGTTCGAGCGAGGAACGCCTGCCCCGCCGCACTCAGGGTGAAGGCGGCCACGACGAGAACAACTATCGCAAATTGAGGGATTATCGTCGCCGGAATGAACCCGGCAGCGGAGGCGAGAAGCGCGAGGGTGCTCACGCCCGAGAGCCCGAGGTAGTAGTCGCTCCATTCGAGGTCGTAGGCTGGCTGGGCTGCGTCTGCGTCTGTGGCGTCAGCGGTCTGAGCCGCGGAGCTTGAGGGCGCGTCGTCGACCTGTGGGAGGTCGATGTACTCACAGAGGTCGGCAACGTGGGAGGTCATCTCGATAAGACCGCGGCTCTGATTGTAGCTGATGACGCCGGAGTCGTCGAGCTTGGGGAGGTGGGTCTGGTAGAGCGCGATGTACACGCGCTGGCGCTCGTCAGAGTGGAGCTGCTGGACCGTCGTGTCGTTCTCCCACGCGGCCACCTGCTCTGCCACGTCACGCATCTCGACGGTGCCCGTTTGCTGGTTCAGGTACGCGAGTGCCATTCGACGGCGCTCGTTCTGGAGGAGATGGAACGTGTCGTCTTTCGACAACGGTTCGACGGGCGCTGTCACAACGTCTGCGATATCGGCCGCAGCGCCGGATTCTGCATCGTGGGGTTGGGTGCTCATGGTTGCTCAAGCTTACTGGAGAGTACATGATAAAGGGAGCCGGTGTTTGCAGTAGGTTACGTCGGGTTTCAAGCGTTTAATTCGGTTGTAAAACCGTTTCTAAGCGTTCATAACCCCAGGATTTGAGGTTTGCACCGTTTTGGCGGCAAAATTTGCTACCTCCCAGCTGAACTGGCGCTTACGGGGGGGCAAAGCCACGGTACGCAATCACACAGCCAGGGCCTTAGCTGCCGTATAATAAGGAGGTTAGCTGCTTGAGCGAAGAACAGAGCCCGAAAGCTGGGTCGCCCCCGGCTCGGGAGATCGAGAACTATGAAACCCCCAAGAAAACTCCTGGCCATCATCGGTGTGGTCGGAATCGTACTCGCGCTCAAACGCCGCCGCTCACCCGGCGAAACCGGTGAGTCTACCCCCGAAACCGCATAATCATGAATTCCACCATCGACGACCTCGAGATTCAGCAGTCAGCTGCCACAGAGGGCACGGACATCGCAGACGGAGCGACCATCGCCGTGGTCGGCCTCGGCTACGTGGGTCTGCCACTCGCCGTCGCGTTCGACCGGGCGGGTCACTCCGTCATCGGCTTCGACATCAGTGAACAGAAAGTAGACACCCTGAACGGTGGCACGGACACCACCGGCGACCTCGGCGACGACGCCATCGAGGGGAGTGAAGTCACCTTCACGACCGACCCGAAGGCGATCAACGAGGCCCAGTACGTCACCATCGCCGTCCCGACGCCCATCGACGACCTGAAGAACCCGAACCTGGACTTCGTCGAGAGCGCTGCCCGGACCGTCGGCACGCACATGTCCCCCGGCACGACCGTCGTCCTCGAATCGACCGTCTACCCCGGCGCGACCCGCGACGTGGTCGTTCCCGCTCTCGAAGAGGAATCCGGACTTCGAAACGGCGAGGACTTCTTCGTCGGCTACTCGCCGGAACGCGCCACCCCCGGCGACGAAGAACACGGCCTCGCGCAGGTCGTGAAAATCGTCTCCGGCCAGAACGACGCGGTTCGCGACGACCTCGCCGAACTCTACGGTACCGTCGTCGATGCTGGCATCCACAAGGCCCCGAGCATCGAGACTGCAGAGGCCGCGAAGGCAGTCGAGAACGTCCAGCGTGACATCAACATCGCCCTCGTAAACGAACTGGCGATGATTTTCGACAAAATCGACATCGACACCCACGCGGTGCTCGAAGCCGCCGGAACGAAGTGGAACTTCCACGACTACCGCCCCGGCCTCGTCGGCGGCCACTGCATCCCAGTGGACCCGTTCTTCCTCGCCTACCGCGCAGAACAGGAGGGTGTCTCCCCCGACCTGACGCTCACTGGCCGCGAGGTCAACGAGCGAATGCCGGCACACGTCGCAAACCAGACCATCAAGGCGCTCAACGAGAGCGGCAAAGTCCTGAAGGACAGCCGCATCCTCATCCTCGGTCTCTCCTACAAGCCGGACGTCGCAGACATCCGCACCTCGAAGGTAAAGGAGATCATCGAGGCCTTAGACGAGTACCAGATCGACATCTCCGGGTTCGACCCCCACGCGGAACCCGAGGCGATGCGTGATGCCTTCGGCATCGACATCCAGGAAGAACTAGACTTCAGCGACATCGACGGCGTTCTGCTGACGACGGGTCACACGGCGTTCACGGACATCGACCTACCCGACATAGTTGGTCAGATGAGCGGTACCCCCGTCATCGTCGACGTGGACAACTTCTTCGACCCAGCGGACGCAGACGGCCTGGAGTTCACGTTCCGGAGGGTCTGAGAATGTATCGGGGGCACACGGTCGGCGTCGTCGTGCCAGCCTACAACGAAGCGGGATTCGTCGGTGACGTCATCGACGGCATCCCCGAGTACGTAGACCGCATCTACGCCATCGACGACGCCTCCACCGACGAAACCTGGACGGAGATTCGCGAGGCCGCAGACCGCCTCAACAGCGCCGACCGCGAAACGGCACCTGTTGCAGACGGCGGCGTCGCGTTCGACCGTCGTGTCGTCCCGATACAGCACGAAATCAACCGGGGGGCCGGCGGTGCCCTGAAGACGGGCTACCGCCGGGCACTGGAAGACGGCGTCGACGTGACCTCTACGTTGGACGCCGACGGCCAGATGGACCCCGACCGACTCACCGACCTTCTCGATCCTATCGTCGCCGGAGAGGCAGACTATACGAAGGGCAACCGGCTCGCAGAGCCGGCGTTCCTCGACGCGATGCCTCGCTTCCGGCTTATCGGAAACGTGATGCTCTCGTTTCTGACCAAAATCGCGAGTGGCTACTGGCAAATCGCCGATTCGCAAAACGGCTACACCGCCATCAGCCACGACGCACTCAACGCCGTGGACATCCAGAGCCTGTACGAGTACTACGGCTACTGCAACGAGTTGCTCGTCAGACTGAACGTCCACGACATGCGGGTCGCCGACGTGGCGATGCCCGCAGAGTACGGCGACGAGGAGAGTTCCATCGACTACGGCTCCTACATCCCGAAGGTGTCGGGAATGTTGTTCCGGAACTTCCTCGGCCGCCTGAAGAAAAAGTACCTCGTCACGGGCTTTCACCCGCTGGCGCTGTTCTACCTCGCCGGGCTGGCCACCATCGGCCTGACCGGCGTTCTGCTGGTCGCAACGCTCGTAACGCTGTTCACGGTTGGCTCCGCACTGGTGGCGTTCGCTACGACCATCGTGTCGGGGCTGTTCGCGACGCTGTTCGTCCTGCTGGCGATTAGCTTCGACCACGCGGCCAACGAACACCTGGAGGTGCCCGCTTGATGCGCGTGATGGTCACCATCCAGCACCCGGCCCACGTACACTTCTTCCGCCACGCAATCGCGGAACTCGAAGCCGAGGGCCACGAGGTCCACGTCTTCGCCCGGGACAAAGAGATGGCCCTCGCGCTCTTAGACCGCTTCGACATCAACCACGAGGTGCTCGCCGGCGCGGGTAGCGGCCTCTCACAGCTCGCCCGCGTCCAGGCCGTCTACGAGGCCCGTCTGCTCAACCGAGCCCGCGAGATTCAGCCCGACGTCATCACCGCCATCGGCGGGGTGGCCGCGGCGCACGTCTCCCGACTCGTCGGCGCGAAGAGCCTCGTGTTCTACGACACGGAACACGCAGCCATCATCAAGGGCCTCGCCTATCCGTTCGCCCACCGCATTGCGACCCCTGACTGCTACCGCGACACGATCGGCCCCCACCAGAAACGCTATCCGGGCTACCACGAACTCGCCTATCTCCACCCCGACCGATTCGAGGTAGACGAGTCGAAAGTCCCCGAAGTAGCCGAGACGGACGACAAACTCGTCGTCCTCCGCCTCGTCGAGTGGGGCGCGTCCCACGACGTGGGCAATGGCGGCTTCGACGACGTCGAAGAAGTCGTCTCCCGACTCGAAGCCACAGGCGCAGACGTCGTCATCACCGCCGAAGGCGACTTCCCCGAATCACTGCGGGAGAAGCAGATTTCGGTCGAGCCACACGAGATTCACCACCTGCTCGGCGCGGCCGACCTCTTCATCGGCGAGGGCGCGACGATGGCCGCGGAGAGTGCGGTCCTCGGCACGCCCGCTGTTTACGTAAACACCCTCACTATGGGCTACACAGACGAACTCGACGAGGAATACGGCCTCCTGTTCAACTGCAACGGCGACGGCCGCCACGAACAGGCACTCGAACAGGCCGTCTCCATCCTCGAAAACGACGACGACTGGGCAACAAAACGCGAGACGCTTCTCGCGGACAAGGTCGATACGACCGACGTGATTTTGAACCACCTTCAGGAGGTGACTGCATGAAGGCTCTCCAACTCGTGACGACCCCGCGGCCATTTTTCGACCAGCAAGTCGAGGGACTCGAATCTCGCGGCGTTGCCGCCCCCGTCCACCCGATTCCACGCCCCGAAACCGGCGGCCGCGGCCCCCGCGAGTTCGCCGAATACGTCCCCGAGGTGCTTCGCGCCTCGCTCTCTGGAGCCGACGTCGTGCACGCGAACTTCGGGTTGACCGCCCCGTTCGCGCTCGCCCAGCCTCGGCGGCCCGTCGTCCTGACGTTCTGGGGGACGGACCTCATGGGGCCGACGTGGCTCCAGAAACTTTCAGAACAGTGCGCCCGCCGCGCCGACGCCGTGGTAGTACCCTCGAAGACCCTCGCAAAGCGACTCGACGTGGACCACACCGTGATTCCGTTCGGCGTGGACACCGACCTGTTCCGGCCCATCGACCAGGCCGAGGCGCGCGAGCAACTCGGCTGGGACGCAGACGAAACCGTCGCCCTGTTCCCATACGACACCGAGCGCGACGTGAAAGACTACTCGCGAGCGAAGCGAGTGGTCGACGCCACAGAGGGTGACGTCACCCTCAGACCGATTTCAGGAGTTGACTACGACGAGATGCCGTACTACTTCAACGCGAGCGACCTGTTGCTCGTCACCTCGAAACGCGAGAGTGGACCCATGGTCGTCAAAGAGGCCGCGGCGTGCAACGTGCCCGTGGTCTCGACCGACGTCGGGTTCGCCCGCGACGTGCTCGAACCGGTGGCGAACAGCATCGTCGCAGACACCGACGACGAACTCGTGGCCGGCATCCAGCAGGTCGCAGAATCCGGCGACCGCTCTGACGGCCGCGAGACCATCGACTGTCTGAGTATCGACGAGATGACCGACCGTCTGCTCTCGGTCTATCACGACGTTACCTGTCCGATGGTGGAGGTGCGCCATGGGTAGACTCCGCCGGATGCTGGCCTACCGCCACCTCGACAGAGACGCGGCCGTCCTCGGCCTGCTGATGGCGATACTGCTGTTCCCGCTGCGGTTTTTCGCCTCCCAGATTTACATCAAAACGATTCCGCTCGTCCTCGGGACGGCGTGTATCCTCTATCTCCTGACCCTGCGATTCGAGGGCGGAGAGACCGTTGGCCACCCGACGCTCCCGCCGGGTATCGCCAGACTCCTCCCGAGCGTGGTGTTCACCGGCATCGCCGCGCTCATCATGATTGCCTCCATCTTCGGGGGACGCGTCGGCCTGTTCATGGACGTGTCGGCCGTCATCGGGACGCTCATTCTGATTCAGGTGCTGTTCGCGCCGGATTCAGACCTGCGTCCGCGCTGGATGCTCATCCAGATTTTGGCGTTCGTGGGCGTGCTCCGTCTCGCCGCGCTGTTCACCTCGCCGGGTTACATCGGCATCGACATCTGGACCCACATGGAGCAGATTGCCCGGCCAGTCTACGAACAGCGTAGTCTCAGCGCGATTAGCGACAACAAGCACTTCGCCGCGCCGTTCTTCCACCTGCTGGTGGCCGGCGTCGCCATCCTTTTCGACGTGACCCTGCGTGACGCGCTCTACCTCTCGCTCGGTCTCGCGATGCCGTTCGCGGCGCTGCTCATCTACATGACGACGCGCCTGCTCGTGGCAACGCGGTGGGCGCTGTTCGCCGCCGTGATGTACGGCATCGGCGACTACGTCATCGAGTGGGGTATGCACCTCATTCCGACGAGTCACGGCCTCCTGCTGTTCCTCGGTGTTCTCTACGCGATGGTTCGGGTGATGCAGACCGAACACGAACTGAAGGACCTTGCGCTCTTGCTGTTCTTCAGCGTCGCGCTCATCCTCACCCACCAGGTGTCGTCGTTCATCATGATGGTGGTCATCGGGGCCGCTGTCGTCGCCCAGGTCATCCTGAGCATCGACCTGTTCAGTCCGACCCCCGTCCGCCCCGACGTGGTGAGTTTCACCCCCGCGGTGAACCTCTCCGGCCTGCTCGTGTTCGACGCCGGGTTCATCACGTTCATGTGGTCGTTCACGCCGTATCGCGGGAATTCGTTCCTCGAAACCGTCCTCAACTACCTCAGAGAAACCGTCGCCGACAGTGCTGGGTTCCTGAACCTGGCGAGCGGCGGTGGCGGGGCCAGTGGGGTTGTCGCGGGCGAGGGGCCGACCCTCATCGAACAAATCGCCCAGTACGTGGACACCGTCGGCTTCCTGCTGTTGCTGTTCGTCGCCATCGTCGGCTGTCTCTACGTCCTCCGGCGCGAACGCTCTCGCCACTCCGTGTTCACCCTGCTCATCGCGAGCGTCATCATGCTCGTGTTCGTGCTCGGCCTGCCGATGTTCGGGATTCGGAACTTCATCCCACAGCGGTGGTTCGCGTTCCTCTACGCACCACTCGCAATCATGGGCGCGATCGGCGTGCGCCACATGTCGTTCAACCTCTACCCGAAGGTCGTGGTGGCGGTCATGCTCATCTTCGTCCTCGTGTTCCCGGGGATGATGCTCATGTCCAGCCACGGGGCCATCGACAACCCGGTGTTCGACGACAACCGCGCTCGCCTCTCGTACACCGAACAGGAACTCGACGCCGTCCACACCGTCGGCACGATGACCGGACGGCCTGACTCAGAGGAGATTCTGCCCAACGAGGTGATCTACACGGACCATCCGTACCAGACGGTGTTCTTCAGGTCTGACACCTACATGGCCGGCGCGGCCACGATAAACGACACCGACCCCGTCACCCACGACGTGGTGATGTATCGCGGGGCGCAAAGCGAGAAGGCGACGTTCTTCCGGAACTTCCCGGAAGGCAGTAACACGAGCGTGGCCACGATTCGCGACATCCCGCCAGAGCGACTCTGTCGCACGGGGATGGACAACCTCTACTCGAACGGAGACGTCATGCTCTGTTCGAACGGCGCGATATAGGCGTCATTCGGTCGTCGATTCGCGCGCCTTTTCTCACCACTGCGTGTACCAGAAGTCGAATTCGTAGTACGACTCCTCGGCTGTGAAGTAGAACAGTTTCTCCGGCCCTTGCTGGTCACCCCGAGTCAGACGGTTGATGAGGTGGCTCACCCCGACCGAGTTCTCTGATTCGTCTTCGACGCGGAGGTGCCCGGCTTCGAGCAACGTCTTGAGGTGTTCTTGTTCAGGGCTATAGAGTGACGATAGGTCGACGTTCGCGACGACGGAGTCGGGCAGTTCGAAATCCGCGGGAGAGTCAGATTGTGCGGCCACCGTGTAGCGATATCGCGGATATTTCATCGCGTACTTCGCCGGTTCTGAAGAGACGCGAATAACCTCTTCTTTATGCGAGAGGTAGAACGGTTCTGAGGCGGTGAACACCGACTCGTCAGCCGCTTCGTGGGATTCGAACTCGTGCCAGAATGTGAACGACCCGCATCTTCCATCGGAATCGTAGGAAAAGAATTTCTCGGGGAGGATTCGCTGGTCCGCCGCCGAGAGCGACGAGAGCGGAGCAGGTTCGACGTTCTCCACACCAGGATATTCGCCCTCGTATTCGGGGCAAGAAACGACGGTGAATCCGATGGCGAATTCGAGCGGTGCAGGCTCAGCAACGTCCGTCCGCTCGATTCGGTAGTACGTCTCATCGTTCTCGACGAACGTGACGGGACCGAGCACGGAACTGTCCTTCGCGGAATGTTCGACGGTGCCCACCTCGAGAATCGACGCGGCGAGGTCGCTGTTCGCGGCGTTCAGTTCGTCGAGCTCCCAGAACAGGGCGGCCTTGAGTTCCGTCTCGGTTACTGGCGTCGCGCGCAAGTGGAGCCAGAGCGATTCCGGAGTGGCAGTGGGTGTGCTCGTCGGCGTCTCAGTGGGAGTCGGGTCGTCAGTCGGGACGGGAGCGGGTGTGACCGTCGTCCCAGACGGCGTTTGGTTGGTAGTTGAAGAGAGGCTGGAACAGCCCGCGAGACCGGCCGAGAGGGCGAGCGCACAGGTAGTCAGGAGGGAGCGGCGAGAGCGCGGGTTCAAGGATGATAATTCGGTTACACTTCAGAATAAGTTTTGTGAAGGCAGAACGTCTTAAATCGCCTACAAGCGCCGGGTTTTGTGCGCTCCGCCTGCGAGTGTGCCACAGCCATCACGAGACCGTCTCGGTCAGGTGAACACTATAGAACGTCTCCTCGTCCGGCGAGAAGAAGGCATACGGCGGGGTGCCCCACCTGCCCTTGGCGGTCAAACGAGAGCGCAACTCCCCCACGGCATCCGGGATGGGATTCGTCGCTTCGTAGTGATTGTTCGCAATGAGGTCAGTGTATATCTCGCGCTCTGGCTCTGGGAGCGCGTCGGGGTCTACGTAGGAGACCACGTAGGGTTCGACGGCATGGCCCAGTGCGGCCGACGAGTACGCGGGAAGTTCCTCCGCTGCGTAACGGTACGACACCTCGTCGATGGGTCGCGTTCCGCGAAAATCGACCCAGTAATACTCGCCGTCGTACTCGACGGTGGTTCGTTCAGCCCCCGTGAACTGGGACTGGTCGGCCTCGGCCGCCGAGTCGAAGACGTGGACGAACCCCGAACTCAAACAGGACTGTTCCTCCAATCGCCCCCGACCGAGGCGCGTGAATAGTTGCTGGTCAACCTCGGGGAGGTTCTCGAACGCCACCGCATCCGCTTTGCCCGGCCAGTCGTCCCACTGGTCATCGCGTCCGCAGGTGGTCACCGAATCGAGCGTGAACGAGTAGCCTGTCACCTGCGTCCGCGCCTGTTCGGTTGCGGTCACCATGTAGCCAGTTTCGTCCCGCGAGACAAACACGCGTTTTCTCACGAGCGGACCACGAAGGGTGGTTTCCGTGAACGGCCCGTTGTCGATGATGCGCGAAAGCAGGGCCGTCGTTTCGGGGCCGACCGTCGTGAGGCGCGTCGTCGCCATCATGCCGAGCTGTTCGTCGGTAATCTCGTGCAGCCTGATTTTGATGGACCGGTAGAATTCGTTCGTGGGCTCTGGCGTCTCCGTAGTCGGTTCCGGCGTCTCCGTGAGTTCGTCGGTTGGGACGGGAACCGGCGTCGGCGTGCTCGTCTCGGGCGTCGAGTCTGACTCCTGGAATGCGCCGGCACACCCACCGAGCGCCGCGGAGAGTGCGCCAACACACGCAGAGAGAAGGCGGCGACGCGTGGGAGGAGCGGGCATCTGGTTGTCGAATCAACAATACGCTCGTATAAGTTTTCTGTCGTCCCCAACTCTTTCCCGCCTGCCCCGAGATTCGCCGGTATGGAAAAAGCGCTGTACTTCGATTTGGATGGGACGCTGTTGCAGTTCGACGGCGATTACCAGCGCATCGTGACCGACGCATTCGAGCGCACCGTCGGGCGCTGTGAACCTGAATGGCACGAAATTCGCAGTCAGGCATTCTTCGACGCCTTCGAGAACTTCGACCCGAACCCCTACGAGGCGGGGATGGCCGCCGTCATCGAACACGCAAATCTGAACGAGTCGCCCGAGACGCTCGCCGCGGCGTGGCTGGACTGTGAAATCGAGGCGACGAAACCGGCACGGGCCGCGACGGACATTCTCGACGCACTTTCAGAAACCCACAGACTCGGCGTGTTGACCAACGGCGTCACTCACGTCCAGAAACGAAAACTCGCCCGTCACGGACTCGACGAGTATCTGGATGCCGTCGTCTGTTCCTACGACGTGGGTGCCCACAAACCGGACCCGTCGATGTTCGAGACGGCGCGAGACCGGATCCCGGCCGAGGCGTACGTCATGGTCGGCGACGACAAGGATGCCGACATGCGTCCCGCTGTCGAGGCCGGATTCATGCCTATTTTCGTGGACGGCGGTGCAGAATTGCCCGTCGAAGTACGAGGGCTGGACGGCCTCGCAGCCCTCGTCGGCGTGTTCGGATAGCGTCGGTCAGTTTTCGGTTTCGGAACTGCTCCCAAGGACGACGAACAGGATGGCGAGGAACGCGACTAAGCCGACACCCGCGGCGAGGATGGCCTTGCCCTGTCCGTTCTCGCGGACGCCGTTCTGTGCAGACCAGAGGACGCCAGGGTAGTGGCGAGGGCGGGCGTTCGACCGGACGAGATACTGAATACCGGTCGTGATGTTACCCTCGTCGAGGTAGAGTTTTGCGAGGACGAGGTTGTGGCTGCCGCGCACGTCGTGGCCCTTCGATTCGAGGTCGTCGACGACGTCGGAGAACTTCTCTAAGTACTTCTCGTCTGCTTCGCGCACCACGTCGGCGGGCGGGTCGCCAGATTCGTGACGCACGACGAGCGGTTCTGCGACGTGGGCGAGTTTCCCCTTCCGGAGGACGCGCATCAGGAACTCGGGGTCCTGGAACCGGCGGAAGGTCGTGTCGAAGCCCTCGATTTCGCGGGCGACGTCGGTGCGAACCATGAGGGTCGAGCCGGCGCTCGTGTGTAAGCGGTCTGCGAGCACTTCTTCGACGAGTTCGTCGCCGCCTTCGCTCGGCGTGTCGGGGTCGGATTTCGAGAGAATCGCAGCGGCAATCGAGCGGAACGGGCCGCTCTTGCCCTTCGTCTTCATGTCCACGTCGCAGTAGACGGCGACCCAGTCGTCACCTTTCGAGCGCAGGTAGTCCACCTGTCGTTCGAGTTTCAGGGGAAGCCACTCGTCGTCGGAGTCGAGGAAGGCGACGTACTCGCCTTCTGCGTGCTCGATACCAGTGTTTCGGGCGGCAGGTGCACCCTGGTTTTCCTCGTGTTCGATGAACTTCACGCGGTCGTCGTCGTAACTCGTGACGACTTCCTCCGTGTCGTCCGTCGAGCCATCGTCGACGACGAGCAACTCGAAGTCGTCGTAGGTCTGCGCGAGGACGCTGTCGATGGCGTGTGTGACCTCTTCGCTGCGGTTGTAAGTTGGAATGACGACGCTTACGGTGGGCATCAGTGTTCGAAGGCAGACGCTCTGCCACCGTTATTATCGGGGCATTAAGGTCACTCAGCGCGAGCGTAGCGAATCAGGTCAGAGAGCACCGGTGCCCCGTCGTACAGCCAAAGGGCGATGACGCCGAACACCAGCGCGAACTCGAAGATGACCAGCGGCGTGAGTCCCTGCGAGGCGATGTGACCGATCCAGCGGACGAAGTACACCGCTGCGCGACCGACGAGGCCACCCTGGTCGGTGCCGTAGGCTGGAAGCGACACCACCGGCCAGAGCACCCGCCCGAGAATTAATGGTTCATTGAGCAGCAGTGGCTCGTAGATGAGGTCACCTACGAGGTGCGAGAAGTGTGCGATGGTGTAGGCGGCGACCAGCCTGCGTGTCCGCCCGCTCGTGAGCACCAGCGCTCCGGCGAGCAACGGCCCCATGATGAGAATCGAGTGCATGAAGCCGTGGCCCGTCGGCGTCAGCCCGAACGTCCAGCTTAGGGGCTTGTCCACGAGGTCAGGGGCCTGTGAGCCGAGCACGACGAGGAACGCCGCTGCACCGTCAGGTGAGCGACGGTAGACGGTGTGCGCGAAAAGCGAGTACAGAAGGTACGCGAAGGCGAGGTGTTCCCACGGCCACATTAGCTTGGGCGAGCGTAACTGGGCTGCGCTGATAGCTGTTGTGACCCCGGCGAAGCGGGCGGTTCGAGGTCCGCGCCGCCGCCGTTTACGGTCACCCAGCGGTGGATGCTGCGGTAGGCGTTATCCTCGCTCGGGTTCTGTGGCACGTCGCCCTTGTAGAGGTAGAACGCCATGCGGAGGTTGCCGCCGGTCAGTGACGGCTCTACCGTGAGATTCTGCGTGGCGTTCTGGCCGTCTCCCACGGTTATCTCTTGGCGGACGAGTTCCTCCTCCTCTACGACCTGCAACTCACCATTGTCGGCCTGCTCGACCCGTTGGAGTTCGCCGACCACGGTGTAGGTCACCTCTTCGCCCTCCTCGTTGTTGATGCCGATTGGCACCTCCGCCGCCTGGCCGGCGGCGAACGGTCCGGGTGCTTCCTCTGATTGTCCCGTCGGCACGGACGCGTAGTAGAGCGCGGAGAACTCTTCAGATTGCGGGGGAACCGTCGCGGCGTAGCCCGCACTCGCGGCGACCAGAATCAGGCTGACCGCCAGCAGGATGGTCGGGAGTTTCGACCGACTGTCGCGGTGGGAGCCGGTGTGGCTCGGCGCGTCGGCACGCATTCCGAGGGAGGGACGGTACTGCCGTTCTGCGGGCAGCATGAGGCGATGGGCCAGCGCGATGAACGCGAGGAGGAGCGTCAGTACGCTCACGCCGAGCAGAATCGGCGTTGCGGCGATGGTCCACGCGAAGTTGAGCACGAAGACGACAAACGGAACGAGGGCGACGCTCGCTACAACCGAAAGGCCGATGCGTTCTATCGGGCTCATCCCGTAGTTTCCGGGCAGTTTCCGGAGCCCCTTCGAGGGGTTGTCGAATTCCTGTGATCCTTCCTCGGGGACGCGACCCGGATATAGGGCCGCGACCATGGCGTAGCCGGGGAGCACCAAAATGAGCGGCAGGCCCACGAGGATGCGGAGCGTGCCGGTCACACCGACGACGAGGATGGCGGCGTCGGCGAGGAGCGTGAGCCCCACGACCAGCAACAGGTCGAACGGAAACGGCGTTCTCGTCTCACTCATCAGTTGTCACCAGACTCCTCTCGACCTTTATTATCGGGGCCGTAAGCCGCCTCGTCCTCGCGGCGCATGCGACGCACTCCCAATCCTAACGTGGTGAGGCCGATACCCACAGGAACGGAGAACGCGGCGGCTGTCGTCGTCGAGCCACCACTTTCGGTGGTGGATTCTGACGTGGACTGGGTGGTTGAGGTCGACGTGGATTCGGTGGTGCTCGTGGTCGACGTCAAGGTGGATTCGGTCGTAGTCTCCGTAGCTGACGTGATAATCGCCGTCGAAGTGGTCGACGTCTGCGTCTGCGTCTCGGTCGGCGTCGCGGTCGTGGTGGTAGCCGTCGGTTCTTCGGTCGTCGTCGTCGTTGGCTCCTCGGTTGGTTCCTCCGTCGGTTCGTCCGTTGGCTCCTCCGTCGGTTCGTCCGTCGGTTCATCGGTTGGTTCGTCCGTTGGCTCCTCGGTGATGGTGCCGTCGTCCGTCGTGGTGGTGTCCGTGGTCGTCGCTGTCGTTCCGCCACCGCCGTCGGTCGTGGTTCCATCACCTGCCGTCGTGGTCGCCTGGTCGGACGTTCCGGTCTGCTGGCCGGCGGTCGTATCGCCGCCAGTCGTCGGGGTCTGGGAGGTTGCCATCGTACTCTCGTTGGTCTGGTTCAGTCCGGGAACGCTCACCTCTGGGCCATCGGTCGGGCTGAGGTCCGGTCCCATGACTGCGAAGGCGATACCGGAGATGAACAGCACCATCCCGAGGAACACGAGGACGTACTGGATGGAGTCGTCAGCGAACAACCGACCGCGGTTCGCATAGCGTTCTTGCAGGCTCACGACCGGTGTGGCGAGGCCACCGGGAAGCGCAGACGAGAGAATGTCGAGTACCTCGCCGATGCCGAGTGCGCCGGTGACGAACGCGAACGTGAGGAAGATGGCGAGTCCCACCGGCGGAACGACGATGAGCGTCACGATGTCGCCGGAGACGAACGGGACGAGGTTCTGTGGGATGTACCCCGGCAACGCGAGGATTGGTATGCCAGCGAGAACCGTCGTGAGTGCGACCCGGCCGAGGCGGGCGTCAGAGAGTGGATTGAATCCGATTTTTCGGGCAGACCAGATGTGGAACACGAACATCGACGCGTACCCGGTGCTCGTCGCGATGGCCGCTCCGTGCATGCCGAACCGGGGGATGAGGATGAGGTTCAGGACGAGGTTGATACCCGCCGCCGACGCCGTGGCGAGAATCGGGAGTTTCAGGTCGCCTTTCCCCTGGCCGATGGCGAGGATGGGGCGGGCAACCGCGAAGCCGAGTGCCCCGGGCAGGAGGAGCAACAGCGGTTCGACCGCTGGTGTCGCCTCGGAACCGAAGTACACCGGAACCGCGATGTGCGCGATGGAGTACAGCCCGAGCGCCATGACGGCGGTCAGGAGCAGTGTGTAACGCGTCGCGCGAGCCGCGAGTTCGGAAATCTGTCCAGTCCGGCCTTGCGACCACAGTTTCGAGGTCGAGTGTACGAACACCATCTGTATCGAGGTTGGGACGAACCACAGGAACTCGGCGAGCTTGAGCGCCGCCTTGTAGTGGCCCACGTCTGTACTGGTTGTCAGTGCACCGAGCAGGAGAATGTCGATGTGGTAGAGAGACATCAGACAGAAGATGAGCACGATAGACAGCGAGTTGAACGCGACCAGTTCCCGCCACGGGAAGCCCTCCGGCGCGCGCCGAACGGCGTACACCAACGAACTCTTCCGATGGACGACGATGAACCCGATGAACATCACTATCGCACTCGCGAGCACCTGCCCACCGAGTGCGCCCATCACACCATAGCCGTAGTAGACAGCCGGAATAGCGATGGCGACGAACGAGACTTCGTAGAGGATTTTGAGCGGTTCTGAGTACTTCTCGAGGCCGAATCCCATGAGCGTCCGGCGAACGAACGTCCGGAACTGCGCGACGAACACGAGGAGCGCGAGGACGTAGAAGTACGGAACGAGGTCGTCACCAAAGAAGCGGCCGACGAGGCCGCTCTCGGCGAACAGGACGAGGAGGCCGCCGCCACCGAGCGCGAGGATGAGCCCCATTCGGAAGTAGAAGCCGATGACGTGGCCACTCCAGTTTTGGATAGGGCGTTCCTCGGGGATGTACTTGCGGACCCCGTCAGCCACGCCCGAGCTCACGAAGATCATGAACATCATGAAAATCGAGAGCACGAACGCGTACTCACCGTACTCGGCGGGTCCCATCAGCCGGTAGAGGATAGGCGTGGTAACAAGGCCCAATATCAGGATGAAGACCTTGGAGCCGAAAACCGAGAGAAAGCCGCTCAGGATGCTGCGTTGCACGATATCACCTTCGTTACGGTGGGGTCTTCGAGGTGGGCCCGCACACTGGTTCGGCGGACGCCAGGGGTCATTCGCTTCTCGCTTGTATTCACGGGGTGTTTATTATACGGGGGTTAAGGTTGGGCGGTTGCCCCTTAGGGGCCTCCCTAAAGTAATAGGGGGTTACGCGTAGCCGAGGTCTTGTAGCCGCTGTTCGACAACATCTGCCGTCTCTTCGCGGGCGCTCTCTTCATCACTGTCGCCGACGGTAACCTCTTTTCGCTCCCCGTTCTGGTAGGTGTGCCACGGAATCGTGGTGAGTTCGGGCGTGTGGAGTTCGGTGGGGTGGCCGTACTCCTTCATCGGGATGGGCGAGGAGCGCTCGCCGATCATCTCGGCGTGGTCTGCCGTGACGACGGTCTTGCCCTGGAGCGTTTCGAGCAGGTCTTCGACGATTGGCATACAGATGTCGAAGTTCTCCTCGTAGGCCTGCCAGAGGATTTCGTCGTCGAGCGTGACCTCGCCGTTCAGCACGCGATTCCAGAAGTCGAGGCTGTCCAAGTCCATGTGCTCCTGTCCCGTCTCGCCGATGAACGGGTAGTGGGGCTGGATGAAGTGGCCGACAATCTTCTTGTTGGGGTACTTCTCTGCGGCCTGTTTCATCCGGTCTGCGACGGTTTCGGGGCGGACGGTGCGGAACTCGTCGTCCCAGCCGTCGTCTTGCCAGATGTGTTCGACGGCGTGGAACTGGACGTCCACGCGGTCGCGCTTGCGATAGAGCTGTGGGTTCGCGGTGACGTACACCGTGTCACGCAGGTCTGCGCCGTCGAGATAGGTGTCGAGCCACTCGATGGTGGAACTGACCTTCGACTTCTTCTGCTCCAGCGTGCCGGGGAGGGTATGGCGCTGGGCGAAGGTGTCGTAGCGACACGCGTCCAGAATGATGAGGTTGTCCCAGTCCTCCTCGAACATCTCGACGCCGACGTTCTTGCCCTTGCGCTTTCGCGAGCGGTAGTAGTACTTGTTCAACTCACGGACGACCAGATGGGGCTCGTTCAGGCCGCGTCGGATGCGGTTCGTCAGTGCGGACTTCTGCATAGTGGGGACTGTTCTAGCGACCACCTTTCTTATTCGCCGCATAAACGAGGTGAAACCGGAAGGGCCGTGTTAGCTGGTGTCGTTGCCGTACATTCGCAGTCCGTCACAGCCCTTGTCCCAGATGCCTCGCTTGATGTGACTGTGTTTCAGGGTCACGTTCGAACTCTGGTCGTTCAGTTTCGCTGCGCGCTGGTCCTCGGAGGACTGGGAGTCGATGCGCTCAATCCACGTTCCCTCGCCGTTTACGACGATTGGGATGTGCGTCGCGGTCTGTTTCCCGCGGTAGACGAGGTTGTCGTTGCCGTTTATCACTATCGCACGGCGCTTGTTCGTCCCCTGCTGGTTCACGTTGACGACGCGGAACTCGCAGTCGTTGCGGTTGCAGCGAATCGCGTGTCGCCAAGAATCGCCGTCTGCCTCCCCCGTGATGTCGAGATACTCACAGTGGACTTTGCCGGCGTTGTCACCGTTGATTTGAATCGCGTTGCCACCGCGGTTGATGTTGATGTCGGAACGGAGAATTTTCGTCGGCCCGGCTTTCGACTGGACGACGATGCCGTGGTTGATTTCGTTGCCGATTCTGATGTCGAGGTTTCGCAGGTACGCGTCCTCACAGTCGTTCATCACGGTGATAGCGTGGCCGTTCGGCCGGTCGAGGATGATGTCGGTGTTGACGACGGCGTTCCCCGGTCCTTCGTCGAGGCGGATGCCACGCTGGTTCTGGTTCTCTGGACGCTGTTTGTTCACGACGATTCGCGCCCCCGTGACGAGATTGTTCGTCCCGCCGAGACGGATGCTCGCCGCCTCGCTGTTGGCGTAGCGCCCGCCGTTGACGATGACTCGCCCGTTCGTCAGGGCGTAAAGGCCGTTATCTGGCCAGTCATCCAGTTCGCAGTCTTTGTACTCGATTTGGCCTTTGTGCTGGCGGGTGGTCATGAGACCGGATGGGCCGCGCCAGATGTCGCCTGGCGTGTTCGCGGAGAACGCCCCACCGTAGTTGGCGCGGAACCGCTTTACCATACCCTTGCCGTCCGGGTCGAGGACGTTGAACAGGCCGGGGCCGTACGTCCCCGAGTCGTGCTGGCCGACGACGGTGATGTCGTCGACGAACAGCCCATCTTTGACCTGTGCTTCGATGACGCGGATGCCGGTATCGTCCGCCCGCAGGTCGACGTCGAACCCCTGGATTCGGAGGTCGACGCCGGGGTCGTAATCGACGCCGAGGCGGAACAGGCGATACTGTGGCCCGTCGAAGTTGTGGTAGTTCGCCGGGACGAGCGTCGCGTCGTCGCCCATCATCCCGAAGTGCCGGAAGTCGGTAAACCGGAACTGCGAGTCCATGAAGTACCGACCTGGTGGGAATTTGAGTAAGGTGTCGTTCGCCGCGTACTGTTCGAGTTTCGGGGTAATCGATTCGTTACCTGTGTTGTCGGCTCCCGCATCTTCGACCATGTCGATGACACGGTCGTAGTCGTCGTCCCAGTGGTCGTGAGCGCGTGCGGTTCCCGTTGCAAGAAGCGAAGCGCCGGCTGCGGTTGCCCCGACCGCACCAAGGAAGGTTCGTCGGCCAAGTTTCGTGTGGGAGTCGTTCGATTCGTGAGTCGTGTCGGCTGTGTGGTTCGTGTCGCGCGTGGTCATTGATAACCCGTAGATGATTGCTTTCCGGACTGCTAGATGCTGTATGAGTGGAGCAGATACCGGCCCGTAATTACCGTTAAACCGGACATTCGTGGTTCGATGACAGTAATTCTCGCGTGAATTACTGGCCACCCTCACCGATTCATTGGTACCACAAAGTTGTTATGGTGTCAGTATCATCCTACCAGGGGCAGTTCGTTTCGAGTGAGTTGTGAACACACCACATTGTTGAGTCGTCGCACGGTTTCGGCGAGTTGACCGATTATCGACTTCATAATAATGGGCGTAGTATTCGTGGCCTGCGATAATGAGACCGTCCGCGCGGCGAGGCACACCTCACGAGGCCAGATAGTAATGGATACGGACAGAATCCTTTCTGCGGTGGTTGCGGTGCTCTGTATCCTCTCTGTCGGATTCGCCTCGACGACCCTCGACGACACCATCGAGACGAAACCCGAGGACGTCATCGACATCGACTACGACAAACTCCCCATCAATCCACAGGAGGCAGAGGAGTTCAAGGGCGACAACGTCCAGACAGCGGACCCCGACTCGACGGCGACGCCCGCAGAGGAGAGTGAAAAGAAGACTGCGGAGGCCCAACCCCAACCCGGCAACGGTGACGACCAGCAGAACAAGCCGAGCGACGAAACCGTCGAGGCACAAAACTCCGGGTCCAGACCGAAAATCCTCGAAGAGAGTCTCCTCGACAAACTGCTCGCCCTGCTCATGAGCATCCTGCCGTTCATCCTCATCGGCGCGGTGCTCGCGGTGGTCGTGAAGAAACGAAAGACCATCGCCGCGTGGCTGGAGACCGCAGACCGCGATTCGACGACCGAAACCACGGCGACCGTCGTCGCCCGGCCGGATAACGAGGTGTACGAAGCGTGGCACGAAGTGGCGAGCGTCATCCCGTACGAGCGCAGAAAAGCCATGACGCCTGACGAGGTCGCTGCGGCGGTGCGCGGACAGGTCGAACTCGACGACGACGCACTCATGGAGTTGACACAGACGTTCAAACGGATTCGGTACGGAGGCGCACAGCTAACCGACGTAGACCGCGACCTCGCGTCGCGAGTCCAGGAACAACTCAGAGCGAATCGGGTGGCCAGCAAATGACGTTCAGACGCTTCTTCTTCGGCGTTCTCGGCGTCGTCGCATTCGTCGGTGGCTACCTCGCGACGACGAACCCGAGCATTGCGAGCGCCATCCCAGTCGGGACGCTCGTTGCCCTCCTCGGAAACGATTATCTGGTCCTCGTGGTGGTGGCACTCGTCGCGGTCCTCCTCACGCTGGCCGTGACCGTCTCGGCTCGAAACGGCGCGCGCGACCACACCACGCCACCCGAGGCAGAGGAAGTGACGAACGTCCCGCTCGCGGGCGACCACTACGACGACCTATTCACGAACTCCGGGCTGTGGGCGCTGACCCATCGTGAGGAGCGGACGGCGGCCTACGAGCAGTTGAAAGCGACGACGACTCGACTCGTTCAGTCCGAGATGGGGTGTACGAAAGCCGAAGCCGAGGACCGAATCGACCGAGGGACGTGGACCGACGACCCGTACGCGGCCCACTTCCTCGGGAGTCAGGCTCCCTCGCCAGGAATCCTGCGGCGATTCTCGACGCTGGTCAGGTTCGAGACGCTGTCCCAGCGCGGGGCGCGCCACACGGCAGCCGAAATCGTCCGGCGCACTGGAGGTGGTGGCCGTGCTGCGTGAGACCAAACGCTGGCGTGGCGTTGCCGCCATTCCGCTCCTCGCGGCGATGGGTGGCCTCCTCGCGAACCGTCCGCTGCTCCTGCTCGTCTCTGTCGTGGGCGTCGTCTACCTCGTCTACCCCCGGGTGACCGGGACGCCAGCGGGCACGCTCGAACTGGAACGCCGGTTGAACACCGACTCGCCCGACCACGACGAACCGGTCGAGGTGACGACCACCCTCAGGAATACGGGGTCGTCGATTCTTCCCGACGTGCGAATCGTCGATGGTGTTCCGGAAACGCTCACCGTGAGCGAGGGAACGCCCCGACACAGCGCGACGCTTCTACCGGGGCGAGAGACCACGTTCACGTACACGATTACCGCGAAACGCGGTGCCCACCCGTTCACGCCCGCGACGGTCGTCCTGAACGACATCGCCGGGGCGCGCGAGGTGGAGACGACGGTCGCCACCGAGACGGAACTTCGCTGTGACGCTGACGTGACAGAGATGCCGCTTCGCCAGCAGACGAGTCAACTCTCGGGGCGCATCCTCACCGCAGACGGCGGCAGTGGCGTCGAGTTCCATCAGACCCGCGAGTACCGCCCCGGCGACTCCATCCACCAGATCGACTGGAACCGACACGCCCGGACGGGGGAACTCTCCACTATCGAGTTCCGCCAGGAACGTGCGGCGCGCGTCGTCGTCCTCGTAGACGCCCGCGAGCAGTCCTATCGGCGGGCCAACGAAGACGACCCGCATGCAGTCGCCTTCGCCCGCTACGCCGCAGAGCAGCTGTTCGAGTCGCTGCTCGCCTCCCGCGACCAGGTCGGTCTCGCCGCCGTGGGTCGGGAGTTTACCTTCCTCGAACCGGGTGCTGGCCGCGAACAGCGTACCCGCGGAAAGACCCTGCTCGCGACCTCTGCCACGCTCGCGCCGCGGCCGCCAGCGCGCGAAGACTACGACTCTGCGCAGTTCACCGAACTGCGAACGCAACTCGCCGCGACGACCCAACTGGTCGTCATCTCGCCCCTCGTGGACGACGACATCGTAGAGGAGGTAAAACGTCTCGACGCCCACGGCCACCGCGTGACGGTGCTCAGTCCGCGCGTCACCGGCGGCGAGACGCTCGGGAGCAAGGTCGCCCACGTCGAGCGCGACCAGCGGATTCGCCAGTTGCGCGCCGGTGACATCCCGGTCATCGACTGGGACCCAGACCGCGCACTCGAGGCCGCCCTCGAGGACATCGGGAGGTGGCGACAATGAGCGGCCCAATCCGCAAGCCGACTCGTATCGCGAGTCTGGCGGCCGTGCTCGCCGCGCTCCTCCCCGCGTTCTTCATCCTCTCCGCGCTCGACGCCATCACGATGGCGCTCGCGTTCATCCTCGTCGGCCACGTCGTGGGCGGCCTCGGTGACGAGGTCCGCACCCGGAGCTATCGCTGGACGGGCCGGACCATCGTCCTCGTCGGAGCCGTAGTCGCCTTCGTCGGCGTCGCCCGTGGGTTCGCCGCCGCACCGAGTCCACGCTACATGGTCGTCGTCGGGCCGACGCTGCTCGGCGCGTGGTTGCTGGGTCTCGGCGTCGTTCCGGTCCGCAAGGGGTCGCGCTGGCTCGTGAAAGCCGGGAGCTTCGTCCTGCTCGCCGGTGTCATCATGGCTGGCGTCGTCCAGATGGGCGACCTGCAGACCTTCCTGCTCGCCACCATCGCCGTCGTCGTCGCGTGGGACGCCGCAGACCACAGTATCACGCTCGGGACGCAACTCGGCCGGGGTGCGAAGACCGCACAGGTCGAAGTGACCCACCTCGCCGGGACGGTCGCGATGGGGGTCGTCGCGTATCTCGCCACAAAAGCAGTCGAAGGGTTCGGGACGCCCGGTGTCCCGCTCGCCGCGTTGCTCGGCTTACTCGCCGCAGTGCTCGTCCTGACTATCGCGTTGCATAGGTAATCGTCGGCACGTCCACCGACGACAACACCGTCTCGATGACGTCGTACTTTTCGACGCCGTTTACTCGCGCATCAGCAGTGAGCACGATGCGGTGGTCGAGGACGGGGTGGGCGACGCGTTTGACGTGGTCGGGCGTCACGTACTCCTCGCCTTCGAGGACGGCGCGGGCGCGGGCCGCCTCGAACAGACGCTGGGTCGCACGCGGAGACGCACCGACGGTCACCCGCTCGTCCTCGCGGGTCGCTCGCACGAGGTCGACGATGTAATCCTGGACGTCCTTCTCGACGCGCACCTGCTCTGAGACGCGCTGGAGGTCGAGGACTTCCTGTGGGTCACAGACGGTGTTGACGCTCGGACTGCGGGCGTCGCGAGACTCACGGCGGGCAAGCAGTTCTCGCTCGCCGTCGCGGCTGGGATAACCCATGCTCGTCTTGATGATGAAGCGGTCTTTCTGGGCTTCCGGCAGGGGGAACGTTCCCTCGTTTCGCTCCGCCGGGTTCTGCGTCGCGATGACGAAGAATGGGTCGGGAAGCTTGTGGGTCTGACCGTCAACCGTCACCTGCTTTTCCTCCATGGCTTCGAGGAGGGCGGCCTGCGTCTTCGGGGACGCACGATTGATTTCGTCGGCGAGCACGACGTTCGCGAAGATGGGTCCCTTCTTGAACTCGAAGTCGCGGGTCTTCTCGTTGAAGACGTGGGTGCCCGTCACGTCGGCCGGCAGCAGGTCGGGGGTGAACTGGATACGCGAGAACGACAGTCCGAGGGCTTTCCCCAGACTCCGGGCGGTGAGTGTCTTGCCCGTCCCGGGTACGTCCTCTAACAGGACGTGCCCGCGGGCCAGCAGTCCAGTGAGAACGGTGTCAAGAAATTCTTGCTCGGTAATGACCGCATTTCCGATGGTATCGGTCACGCGGCCGCTCAACTCGTATGCCTCGGCAACTCGCATGTACTGAGCCTGCGTCTCTACCCCTTTAATTATCAGCAGGCTAAATCGGTCAGGAGACGTGGCACTCGCTCTCGGGCGTCGAAAGCGTGGTGGTGGGCAGGCCGAACGTGGGTGCTGCCAGACGAACCCGGGCAAAGTTCGTCCGGCGGAGCGTTCCGGCCCGCCCACGTGACAGAACAGTAACAGCCACGCGGACACGAAGACGACGTACCGGGCAGATACGTCGCGTTCGGTCGATGGTCGGCGGTCCAGTCACGGGCGTGACGGCCACCGACCCCCGCGTCAACGTCGCGCGTGCGAGAGAGATGTGCGGCGACACCCCGGGCAAAGGTGTCGGCGCGAGACCGCACGAATTGCGAACGTTGGATGGCGGGTTTATTTCAAACCGCGATTGATGGTTAATTAGCCACAGGCATAAGTATTGCTGCCAACTATCGGATTTTTTATGCGTCGATTTGCGCTTCGATTTCCGACCGCGTCTCGTCGGGGTCGACCGTCGGACGAACCGTCGTGCCGTCCTCGAAGACGATGCGTGGAACCGTGGCGACGTTGACTTCTGCTGCGGCCTCGGTGGTCGCCTCGACGGCCGAGAGGTACTCGTCGTTTTCGAGCGCGGAGGTGAACGCCTCGACGTTCGAGATGCCAGCTTCCTCTGCGAACAGTTTCATCTGTGGGACGGTCCCCCAGTCGAAGCGCTCCTGTGGCTGGTTCTTGAACACGTACGCGAAGTACGTCCAGTAGTTCTCCGGGTCCTCGTTCCAGGCGGCGAGGCCAGCCTGTGCGGAGAGTGGGGCGTCCGGGCCGAGGAACGGTTCGCCACCGAGATAGGAGAGCGACCGGTACTCGATTTGCAGGTCGCCCGGTTCGACGTACTCACGGACGATCTCGTCGAGGAAACCACCGACGGCGAACTCCTGGGTGTACGGGCACTTCCAGTTGCCGTAGAGGGTCATCTTCGCGCTCGCGTCTGCCGAACCCATGACCGCGTACGTGGAGTCGGTGTCTTCGACTGGTGCGTCGAGAACCGCCCCGGCCGGCTGGACGATTTCCTCGCTCTTGCGGGTGACCGCCTGACTTTCGCCGTTGTTTTCGCCATCGTCCGGCGACTGGTCGATGGACTCCTGCGTGGTCGTCTGCGTTTGAGTCTGCTGGGACTGGTTGTCCGCGGGCGTGTTGTCAGCCTGGTACTGGTCGTCGCCCATGTCTGCGATACTAGAACAGCCCGCGAGACCGAACAGGGCCGCGCCGCCGGTCAACTGGAGGATTCGTCGTCGGGATTTCTTCTGTGTCATACCAGGTACTGACGGCTGTATCCCCATTATTATCCGTCAGCTAAGCGCGAGACCCCCTCGACTGGGAGGACGGTGCGCACAACCGAGCCCAGGATAGCGAATTGGGACAGTCTGAAAAGATGAACTAACGTGAAACGTCGGTTTTAGGCCCCAGATAATAACGGAATTGAAGGACGGAAGGACGATAATGACCGGGAAGAATCTGTCGCGACGACGACTGTTGGTGCTGTCCGGGTCTGCGCTCGCCGTTCCACTTGCGGGGTGTTCCTCGCAGGGAGGTGCCGATGATGCGACCACGTCCGAGTCAGAGGCGGACGATGGGACCACCACGACGCAGACGGCGGCACAGACGACGGCCGCCGAAATCGAAGCGGAAACCGACGCAGATACCGAGAAGACCACGGCCACGCCAGAACCCGCCTCCTTCGAGGGGGCTGACGTGACGTTCACCTCAACCGCAGACGCTGAAATCGAAGGTACCCTGTTCGGGAGTGGCGACTGCGGCGTCGTCATGGTCCCACAGATAAATCTCGACCGCGAGAGCTGGAAACCACAGGCGCAGTTGCTCGCCGCCGCGGGCTACACCGCACTCCCGATAGACGAGAGAGACGACCCGGCAGGGGCCGTCCTCGGCGCAGTCTCCTATCTCAAATCCAAAGCGGGCGTCTCGAACGTCGTTCTCGTCGGCGGGAGTTCCGGCGGCGAAGCGGTCGTCCATGCGAACGCGCAGGCAGAAAACGGCGCTGTCGCGGGTGTGATGGGCATCTCCGCCGCCGGTGGCGTAGACGTCGCCCCCCAGTTGCAGGGACGAAAACTGTTCGTCGTGGGCAAAGACGACGACCAACGATTCGTGGACACGGCGAAACAACTCCACGAGAACGCGTCCGACCCGAAGCGCCTCGTGATGCTCGAAAGCGACACTCACGCCCAACGCATCTTCGAGTCGCCTCACGCAGACACACTCACCGACCTGCTCGTGTCGTTCGTCGAAGAATCCTGCGCGGCCTAGAAGAACTCGCGCAGGTACGTTCGGTAGCGCGGGAACGCCGCCGTGAGCAGGTCCATCACCGTTTCTGAATCGGTCGAAAGGCCGCCGTAGCGACGCGCTTCCTCGGGAGTGAGATAGCCCACAGCAAGTTGTGAGAGAGTAGCGATATCGACCGCTGCGTCCGCCTCCGCGTCCGTCGGTTCGCACGTCGCCCGCCCCTCCCCGACGGAGAATTCGAAGGTTCCCTCGTTCCAGGACACGAGCGAGTCGGTCACATCGAGGACAACGCTTCCGACGGCGTCTTCGGGATAGAGAAGCCGTGAGAGACCGGATTGCACGTCCGTCAGGCGGAACATCGGGCCGGTCACGACTTCGCAGTCGAGCGCGCGCGGGTCACGAACCCGGTCGAACAGCGACGTATCCGCCGCCGCGAACAGGTGAATCTTGTCCATCTGCGAGAGATGGTGATAGAAAAATCGCAAGAGCTGCTGGTATGCTTCGTCGTCGGTATATGCCATGTCCCACGAGCGGAGTGTGCGCTCCTCCGCCATTCCGGTGGTCGCTGATTTGACGCTGTAGACGACTGCGGCCCGCAGTTCACCGTCCAGTTCCCAGCCGTACACGTACGGGTCTGTCCACGACGATTCGAAGATGCGATGGGTCCACCAGTTCTCGGTTCGGCGCATGGCGAGATTCCACCCCGTCGAAAACTGCTCGTGGAGGTCCCGAAGCGCCGAAATGTCGTCTTTCGAGAGGCGGCGGAACTCGCCCTTCGGCGCGGGAATCACGCCTTCGAGCGCCTCCGTCTCGAACGTCCACTGGGTGCGCTTGTTGCACGTCCCCCAGCCGTACTTGCGGTAGAACTCGTACTCGAAGGGCCAGAGCGCAGAGTAGTCGATGCCAGCTTCGCGGAACTCCTCGAGCATCGCGGCGAGCATCCGCTGGACGTAGCCCTTGCGCCGGTGTTCTGGCGGGGTCGCCACGCTCGACACGCCGCCGACGCGCACCCACTCGCCGCGCAGCGAGAGCGTGAAGTCGTGCCAGCCGCTTATCGCGAGTAAATCGTCGCCGTCGTAGAGGCCGCGGTTCTCGCGGTCGTAGGGCTTTCGCTCCTCGAAGGCCTCGTCTGTTGGGTGTTCCTCAGGACGGAAGGCATACTGACCGATGTCGAAGAAGGCCCGTTCGTCTGAGTCGGGTATCGGGCGGTAGTCCATACGAAGAGTTAGCTGGTTCACACGAAAAAGCACGTGGAAACCGTGCGATTCAGGCCCTTCCAGCCCTAACCGCCGGTATGGACCAGCCACAGGGGTCGATTCTCGTTTCCGAGAAAGTAAAGCTCGCGCTCGTGCTCGTCGTGGGCGTGCTTGGCTCCGGCCTCGCCGACTACTTCCTCACGACGTCCGGCTATCCGGGCATCGGCCGGGCCGTCTGGGCGACGGGGTACGTGACGATGGTACTCATCATCTGGTACGTCTGGATTCGGCCGCTCGACATCTCGAGTCCAACCGGGTAACGGAAGTTTAAAGGCCTAAACGGCGGGAGTATCGACCAAGAATGTTCGCGCTACCGATGCAGGTGATTGACAATTTCCTGCTCCAGTACGACCTGGGACAGGCAATCTTCTTCCTGTTCATCCTGGCGACGCTGGGCGTCCTTCCGCTGAAATCGCAGAAGGTCCTCGCGCTCCAGACGACCATGTTCGGGGTCCTGTTCATGATCATCCCGGCGGTCGACGGCCCGTTCCACTGGGCACTGCTCGGCCTCGTGTTGCTGCTCGTCGGGCCGGTTCTGCTCACGACCGCGAATCGATAGAACCTTTTTACAACTCGGGTGCGCTTCGCGCACCACTCGTTGCAAAAACGTTCACGAAAAAGGCCGCCGCTCCCTTCGGTCGCGGCGGGACAATTGCTTGCAACGTGGTTTTTGCTTGATTCTCCGCGACTACTCGCTTCCGACCAGTTCTTCGTACTGCGCACCCGTCTGTTTGAGCGTCGCAGTCGAGTAGAGACGTTCGTGGTCGAACGGCAGCACGTCACGGGCCAACTCGTCGATTTTCTCGTCCACCGCCTCAGGGTCGCGTCCGTGAATCATGGTAAAGAGGTTGTACGGCCAGCCCTGCTCCGGGCGGCGCGGACGGTGGTAGCAGAGCGTGACGTAGGGCAGGCCACCCGCTTCGAGGCCACGGGCGTCCAGTTCGTCGTCGGGCACGTCCCAGACGACCATGCAGTTGGCGTCGAATCCGGTGACGATGTGATTGACGACACAGCCGATTCGCTTGATTGCGCCGTCCTCGGTGAGGCGCGTGATGGCATCGATGATCTCCGCGGTGGTGGCGTCGATTGCCGCCGCGATGTCGGCGTAGGGAGTCAGCGTGAGCGGGAAGCCGGCCTGGATTTCGACGAGGAGGCGCGCGTCGAGTTTCGAGAGTGTGCCCGTCGCCTGCTCCGAGATGTTCGTAGCTTCGATTTCCGAAGCAACCCCACTCTCGCGCGCGAACCGATCCTCGTTCACCACGGGGAACTCCAGATTGATGTAGAAGTCCGTGAGCATCGGAAGGTTCAGCACGTCACAGCCAGTGCGCTCCTCGATTTCTGCGAGGATGCGGTCGCGTGTCTCTAAGGAGCCGGCGGTCACGACGAACCACATGTTCCACTCGTGGTCGCGGCGGTAGTTGTGGTTCACCTGCTGGTAGCTATTGATGACCTCGGCTACCTCGTCGAAGCGGTCTTCGGGGGCCTTGACGGCGGCGAGGGTCGAACTCCCGATGACCGGCGGGTTGAGCACCGCGCCGAAGCGTCGGAACACGCCCAGCTCGCGGAGGGTCTGCACTCGCTGGAGGGCCTCCTCTTCGGAGATGCCGAGTTGCTCGCCCACGACGCGGAAGGGGCGTTCACAGACGGGGAAGCCACTCTGATACTCGTCTACAAGGCGGGCGTCTACGTCCTCGATGCTGGCGCGCCAGTCGGCCGGCCTGCTCATTGTCTGCAGATAGGACTCGGGAAATTACCCTTTGTCGGTCTGGAGTGGGATTATCAACGTCCAACCCCGAAACCAAACCATGGTACCCGTTGACCTCTCGGGACAGGTCATCATGGTCACTGGTGCGACCAGTGGCATCGGCCGCGAAACAGCCCGCGGCCTCGCAGAGATGGGCGCGCACGTGGTCATCACCGGCCGAAATCGAGCGGCGGGCGAGAAAGTTGTCGCGACCATCGAAGCCGAAACCGACGGAAGCGCGACTCTCCTCATCGCCGATTTCGCCGAGCCAGACGAGGTACGGCGACTGGCACGCGAGTTCCGCGAGCAGTACGACCGCCTCAACATACTCGTCCACAACGCGGGGACGTTCGAGGGGACACGCACACTCACTGCTACTGGCGTCGAAAAGACACTCGCCGTGAACCACCTCGCGCCGATGTTGCTCACCTACGAACTCATCGACATGCTGGTCGCAATCCAAGGTCGCATCGTCGTCGTCTCCTCGGATGCCCACCGCGGTGCACGGATGCACTTCGACGACCTCTCGCTCGAAGGGTCGTTCTCGGGGATGAAGGCCTACGGCCAGTCGAAACTCGCGAACGTGCTGTTCACCTACGAGTTGGCCCGGCAGTTGAAGGGAACAGGTGTCACCGCGAACGCGCTCCACCCGGGCGTGATTCCCCAGACTGGGCTCACGCGAAACTCCTCGCTCATGGCGCGGGCTGGATTCAACGCGATGCGACTGGTTCCGGGACTCACCACCTCCGAGCGTGGCGGGGCACAGACGAGCATCTACCTCGCCGCGTCTCCCGAGGTGGCGGGCGTTTTGGGGAATTACTTCGACGGCGAGAAGGCAGTCAGGAGCGCGTCGAACACGTACGACACCGACGCCCAGAAGCGACTCTGGACGTGGAGCGTGGAGCAGTTGGGATTGCGCGCCGAATTGCCGCTCGATTAATCGCGGAGCCGTTTGCCCATTACGACCATCTCGCTCCCGCCGTCGAGGACGAACGGGCGGTGGATGACCTGCCAGCCCAGCCCTTCGTACATGCAGCGAGCGGCGTCGTTTTCGACGTGCGTGGTCAGGACGCTCGTTTCGTGGGGGAGGCCATCGAGGAGCGCGTCGTGGAGGAGTCTACCTATTCCGTTTCTGCGCGCGTGGGCGGCGACGCCGAGTTCGACGAACTCGAAGCAGTCTGCGAGCCACGCGTTTGCGACTTCTTCGGGCATGACCGCGCGAAGCGATTCGTGGTAGAACTGCCCCCGGGCGGAGGTGTAACCGTAGACGTACCCGACGACCTCGTCGCCGTCGAGTGCCAGAAAGCCCCGGTAGTCTGGATAGGTGGTGTGGCGCTCGAAGCGCCCGCTGACGAGGTCGTAGTCGTTGTCGAAGATGTCGCAGTAAAGGCGGATGGCCGTCTCGAACTCCGGAGTGTCCGGAACGAGGGGCGTGAGGCCAACCATGCCCATTAGTTCGATGGCGGACACGAAGGTCGTTTCCCCAGCGCAAGCGGGACGCTTTTGCTCGCGGCTTCCCAACCCGCGACCATGACGAAATCGACCCAGGAGTTTGGCGATTGGCCGCTCAAGCGCCTCATGACGGAGGTCGTCGGCTCGGGGCACAAATCCGCAGACGACATGACCCGCGAGCAGGCCCGCGAAGCCTTCTCCCGGATTCTGGCCCAGGAACCGGACCACACGACGCTCGGCGCGTTCTGGCTCGCGAACCGCTGGAAGCGCAACACACCAGAGGAACTCGCCGCGTTCACCGACGTGATGACAGACGAGTCGGTCGAGGTTGCAGAACCGAAGGTAGACCCCGTAGACTGCGGGGCAAACTACGACGGCAAACACTCGACGGCACTGCTCGGCGTCGGTGCAGGACTCGTCGCAGCCGCGGCCGGAACTCCGGTCGTCGTCCATAGTGGCGACCGCGTCCCGACCCAGAAGGCGACCGCCTACAAGCACGTGCTCGACGAACTCGGCGTCCGCACGGACCTCTCGCCACAGGAGAGCGCGGACATGGTCGACGAAACCGGCTTCGGGTTCTACTACCAGCCGAACTTCAACCCCGGCATCCACGGCCTCTGGGAGCGCCGTGACATGATGGGCGTGCGCACCTTCGTGAACACCATCGAGACGCTCGCGAACCCCGCGAATGCGGACGTTCACCTCGGCAGTTTCTACCACCTCGCCTTCGCAAAGCGCATCATCGACACGTTCCAGGAGTGCGAGACGCAGGACCGCTCGCGCGTCGTCATGTTCCAGGGGATGGAGGGCTACGACGACATCCGCCCCGGTTCGACGAAGGTCGCCGTCTGGGACGAGGGCGACTTCTCGGACTTCGAGATTCAGACCGCCGAGTACGGCATGGACTTCGCGAGTGAGGACCTCGAAGTCGAGAACGTGGACGCCGATTCGGCGACCATCACCCGTGAAGTGCTCTCTGGCGAGCGCACCGACCAGTTCGCCGATGCAATCGTCCTCAACGGGGCGTTCCGTATCTTCACCCGTGGCGACGTCGATTCGCTCGACGCCGGCCTCGAACAGGCCCGCGAAGTGCTCGACGACGGCAGTGCGGCGGCCGTTCTCTCCGACCTCCAATCGTTCTAACACCGGCATCGTTTTCTGACGCCGTTGCTAGGTTGGGGGCATGAGCGACAACCCAACCGCCAAGATTCAGACGAACCACGGGACCATCGAAGTCGAACTCTTCCAGGACCGTGCCCCGGAGACGGTCGAGAACTTCATCGGCCTCGCAACAGGCTCGAAGTCGTGGACCCACCCGGAGACGGGCGAAGAGATGAGCGAACCGCTCTACAACGACATCCTGTTCCACCGAATCATCGAGGACTTCATGATTCAGACCGGTGACCCGAAAGGCGACGGGACGGGCGGTCCGGGCTACACGTTCGAAGACGAGTTCCACCCCGAGCTCAAACACGACGACGAGGGCGTCCTCTCGATGGCGAACCGCGGGCCGAACACGAACGGGTCGCAGTTCTTCATCACGCTCGCCCCACAGCCGCACCTCGACAACCGCCACGCCGTGTTCGGGAAGGTCACCGACGGCATGGACGTCGTCCGTGAAATCGGCAACGTAGACACCGGGCCACGCGACAAGCCAAAAGAGGACGTCGTCTTAGAGCAGGTACAGGTCTACCGATAGACGCAAATTCACCCAGCACGTTTTCCCGACAATGAGCGACGACGGACCGATAGACCCGAGCACCATCGGGGAGGCCGATGCGCCGCCGGTCGAGGAAAAGCCCTACAAAATCATCTTCGAGGCCAACAAGTGCATCGGCGCGGGCAAATGCGCAGAGGTCTCTCGGAATTGGGAGATGGACATCACCACCGCTCTCGCAAAGCCAGTCTCCTACTTCATCGGCGAAGAGGACTTGGAGCACAACATCAAGGCCGCGGAGGTGTGTCCCGCGAAGAAGGACCGCGGCGTCATCCACATCGTCGACCGGCGGACGAACAAAGAGATTGCACCCGACCCCAACGGCGACGGTTCGTTGTCGGTCGATTGGTAGCCACAGACCGAAACCCATTTTTCACCGTACCCGACAAGAGTGAGTGTGGTCGCGCGAGGGTGGCTGAGCCAGGCCAAAGGCGGCGGACTTAAGATCCGCTCTCGAAGGAGTTCGGGGGTTCAAATCCCCTCCCTCGCATTCTCTCGGCTCGAATGGACATGAGAGCCGTGCGAATCGGACGAGGGATTTGAATAGGGAACGACCGTCAGGGAGTGACTGAAGTTCAAATCCCTTCCCTCGCATTTCTTGCTGTGAACCAATCGGTGAACAGCAGAACTCGTACTGGAGGAGATTTGAAGCAGGGAGCAACTCGAAGAGTTGCGACCGGGGTTCAAATCCCGATGCGGCGAAGCCGCATCGACCCTCGCGAAAGCAGCGCTTTCGCTCAGTCCCCTCCCTCGCATTTCTTGCTGTGAACTAATCGGTGAGCAGCAGAACTCATACTGAGGAGGTTCGAACAAACGAGCGAACGCAGTGAGCGAGTGGCGTTCAAACACTGGAAAGCCTCCGGCTCTCTCTGCTTCGCAAACGCGAAGCGTTTGCTCAGTCCCCTCCCTCGGCGCACTTGCTGCCACCTCCCTGTCTGCCGACAGGAGTGGGATTCACGTGTCGCATGGGCACGTCGGGCGGAGGAGCCACCAGTGTGCGACACAGGTGACGACGCCGACACGGGTTTTCAGACACCGCCACTTTCAGGCGAACATGACAAGGACAACAAATATATTATGAGTTTTGTTTCTTTCGTAGTATCAAAGAAATTAAAATATCGAGATTTTTGTGATTCTCGAACGCACCGCTCTTTACCTTCCGTCATAAAAACATCTAGACATGATAGTCCGTGAGGAGCGAATCTGCGGGCGGTTGCAATTATCGCGCCACCGTATTGCGGAATGTCTTTGGGGAGTGTCGATTTTTGCGCGGTTCACGTGACAGATTCTGTTGAATAGTATCAAATAGTTACTATCAGAGTTTACAGAGAGTCTGGTGAGCCAAGCAGAGACAGAAAATCGTGTTCGAATGGAATACACTTTTGGGGATGGGGGAATATGTCACTATTAGTCTCGGTGAGAGGATGTCAAAGCCACTCGATGCCACCCCTGAGTCCGTCTCCCTCGGTCTAGAGGACGGAATATACTACGCCTATCACGACATGGACGAGGACGGCCTGACGTTCACGGTCACGAAAGCGATGGCCGAAGTGACGGGGATGGAGTTACACGAGGTCATCCCCCGCTTCTCAGAATACGTCGACCCGGATGCGCTGGACCGACTGTTCAAATCCCGGCCCGACCGCGACCACTACAAGGCCGGACCGCTGTATCTCTCCATCGAGGGGCACGAAGTCGCGATTTACAGCGACGGCGAGATTCAGATTCGCCCGAACGGCTGGTACGCAGAGCGCGTCGAGCAGTTGTAGAGTTCGGTGTCGCCTGCATTCAGACGCAACGCCCTTTTCTCGCTCTGTCACATACATCGACCAATGACTGACGACGTTCCAGACCGCGCTGTTCGGGCGTTCGACGAGCACGCAGATTTCACTGCAGACGGGTCGCGATTCGTCTCGACGGCCACCGAATTCGACGCCCACGTAACGGTGTCTGAAACCGACGACTGGGACCTCCACTATCTCGTTACCGTACACGCGCCGCTGCTCTCTTCGGTGACAGAAGACGACGTCCACGAAGTCGTCGAGGACGGCTGGTTCGAGACCTTCGAGCTCCGGCTCGAAGACGCCCCCGGCGCGGTCGTCCAGAACATCGAACTCGGCGAATTCGAGGTGCGCCGAAGCGGCGGCGACGCAATCGTCACCTTCGGCTTCGAGTACGGCAACGCCGGAAACGCGCCCGAAATCGCCCACGCACTCATCGACTACGTTGAGGGGACGTACATGGAGGGCGTGATTCCGGGTTACACGTATCTCCCGCCGGTCGCCGACATGGTCTCGCGCGCCCACCAATCGAGCGGCGGATCGCCGCTGTAGCCGTACCCCGGAACCGGGTCAGTCCATCGCGATGTAGGTTTGCGTGTCTTCGACACCACGGATGGACTGAATCCGGGTCGCGGCGACGTCTTTTACCTGTGCCGGCGTCTCTACGTCCACCTTCGCGATGAGGTCGACGTCTCCCGCGACGATGGAAGCGCTCGTGACGCCCTCGATGTCTTCGATTGCCTGTTTCAGTCGGTCTGCTTCGCCTGTGGTCGCTTTGACCATCACGTATGCTCGTACCATGTTAGTTTCCTCCTGGGGCTGCGGGGGCGGCGTCGCCCACGATGATGCGCCGAACGTCCTCTAGCACGTCGAAGTCAGTGAGCACGACCAGTCGGTCGTGCAGTTCGAGCGAGTCGTCCGGAAGCGGCAGTCGAAGCCGACCGTCCTCCTTGCCGAACGCGATGAGACGGGCGTGGGCGGGGAGTTCGAGTTCGCTAATCGAGTAGCCAAGCATGGGCGAGGCGTCCGTTATCGTCAACTCGACCACCTGTAGATTCTGGGCGATGTCGGCGATGGCGCGGATGTTCCCGCCGACGAGGGCGTTTTTCGCGCCGATGGCTCCGAGGCGCTCGGGGTAGACGATTTCGTCCACTTCGTCTGCGTACTTGCGGTAGATGTCTTCGCGGTAGTCCTCGTCGATGCGCATGATGGTCCGACAGCCGTGGTGCTTGCCAATCATGCAGGCGACGAAGTTTACGTTGAGGTCTCCCGAAAGCGCTCCGAGCGCATCTGCCTCCGCGATGCCGGCCGCCTCCAGGTTCTCCTCTACGGAACCGTCCCCCTGGACCACCTCGAATCCCATGTTGCGGGCGCGCTCCACGGCAGTCTCGTTTTCCTCGATGAGCGTGACGTCGTGGCCTTCCTCTCTCAGCACACGCGCCGTCCGGAGACCGACACGACCAGCACCAATGATAACGAAGCGCATACGCACCCATACGCCGAGGTGGTTGAATAATGTTACCCACCCCACAGCGGAGTCGCGGACAAACCTTTTTACCTTGACCCGTGGTATCACACGTCGGTTATGGTCCACGCGTTCATCATGATGAAAACCGCCGCGGGGAAGTCAGAGCAACTGTTAGCGTCGATCCTCGACATGGAACACGTGGCGGAAGCGCACATCGTCGCCGGAAACTACGACATCATCGCAGAGGTGGACGCCCCGGAGGTGTACGAGGTAATGCATACCGTCTCCTCCGGGTTGCGTGCGATGGAAGGCGTCTCTGACACGAAAACGTACATCTCCCTCGAATAGCTATTCAGTCGAGACGCCGTGTCGTTCGGTGAACTCGCGGAGCGCCGATTTTTGTCGTGACAACCGAGGCGTGAGCTGTGCATACACGTAGTCGAACACGTTGTCCCGCGCGGGGGTTGGTATCGAGGCCGCGTACTCGACGGCCGCGGTGAGTTCCTCGTTCGCCCGCGCTGTCGCCGCCGGGACAAACGAGTCGTCGATGACGCCCTGTTCTCCGAGGTACGCCTCGAATCGGTCGAGTGGGTCCGCCGTCCGCCACTCCGGAAGCGCCTCGTCCTCGTCTCGGTAGACCGAAGGGTCGTCGGAGGTGGTGTGTGCTCCCTGACGGTAGGTCAGACTCTCAATGAGGACGGGCGTGCCAGCTCGGGCAGCAGTGAGCGCGTCACGAACCGTCTCACAGACGGCGAGTGGGTCGTTCCCATCTACCTGCACACCTTCGAAACCGTAGGCGACGGCCTTCTGGGCGATGATCGGGGCGGCCGTCTGTTTGTCGCGGCGCATCGAGATGGCCCAGTTGTTGTTCTCACAGAAGAAGACGGTCGGCGTCCCGAACACGCCCGCGAAGTTGAGTCCCTCGTGGAAGTCGCCCTCGCTGGTCGCCCCATCACCAAAGCAACAGACGACAGCGTGAGTTGCGCCTCGGAGTTTGGCCGCCATACCGACGCCCGTCGCGTGTGGTATCTGGGTGGCGATTGGAACCGTCTGCGGGAAGATGGGAATGTCGTGTCCGGAGTGGAACTCGGCGTGTCCACGGCGAAAGAGGAGGAGGTCGCTCGTGGGAACCCCACGGGCGAGTTGCATCGCGTTCGACCGGTAGGTGGGAAACAGCCAGTCGTCCGCGGCCATTGCGTGGGCCGCGCCGACCTGCGAGGCTTCTTGTCCGGCGTGGGGCGGATAGCCGCTCATCCACCCGCGACGCTGGAGGGCAATGGCCCGCTCGTCGAACCGCCGCGCTCTGACCATGTCTTCGAGCATCGCCCGAGCCTCGTCGGGCGAAAACGGCGTCTCTGCAAGCGGACGCTCGCCGACGATTCTGTTCATAGTAAACAGATGACACGATTCGGCAAAAGCCGTTCCGATACGCCAAAGCCTCCGGAGTCCCTAGTTCGGGCATGGTCTCGACCCTGGGGCTCGTGGGATTGCTCGTCATCGTGGGCGTCAACTCGCTGGTCGCCGCGCTGATGACGCGCTTTTTCCGCGTCCGCCTCTCGACGACGTGGGGAACCGCCCTCTACGCGCTCGTCCTCATCCCGCTCGTCCTCATCGCCCTCACCATCGTTCTGAGCGGGGTCGCACGACTCGGCATCGACCTCGGCAGTCCCGGTGCGGTGATGGCCATCGCCGTCGCCCTCCCATTCGCCCTCGGGGTCGCGTTCGATTACTTCTGGATGCCGTCACCCGACGAAATCGAGGTTCCGGACACGCTGCGCTAGGCGAGTAGTTCGGCTACGATTGCCTCGGCCTCGTCGAGGACGTCCTCTGGCGGTTGCATGGCGTCGATGCGATAGAATCGCTCCGGGTAGACGTCCATCAGGCGCTCGTAGTTCTGCTGGACGGCCGAGAGGTACGCCGCCTGCTCGAATTTGTTGGTCGCGCCGCTTCGCTCGGCACCCGTCTCCGGGTCCACGTCGAGGTAGATTGTCGCGTCCGGTTCGCGGGTAAACGGCAGGTGGATGCCCCGGATGTATTCGACGGGTCGTTTCACGACTCCGTCGAGCGTCGCTCCCTGATAGGCGTAGCGGGAGTCAGAATAGCGGTCCGAGATGACGACTTTGCCATTGTCCAGGGCCGGCCGGACGACCCGCGAGAGGTGGTCTGCGTGGTCTGCGGTGTAGAGAAAGAGTTCCGCGACCGGGTCGGCATCGTCGTCGCGAATCGACCGATAGACGGCGTCGCCGTACCACGAATCGGTCGGCTCGCGGGTGAAGACGGCGTCCGGGACGGTGTCGTGGAGGGCCTCCCAGACCGTCGTCTTCCCACTCCCGTCCAGACCTTCGAGCGTGATGAGCATATGCGGCAATTGCTCGCCCTCGAGAAAAGAGTTCGCGAATCGCGTCGAAGGACATCGTTAGGGGCCATCCTTTTGAGTCCATCCCGCCTATCAACGAGCATGAAGGTTCTCGTTACTGGTGGAACCGGTTTCGTCGGCTCGGCCCTGTGTAAAGAACTCACAGCGCGTGGCCACGACGTCACCGCCCTCGCTCGGTCTCCCGACGACGCCGCCCTTCCAGAGGGTGTCAACACCGTCCGTGGGAACGTCACCGCCTACGACTCCATCGAAGGCGCGTTCGAGGGACAGGACGCGGTGGTCAACCTCGTCGCCCTCTCGCCGCTGTTCAAGCCGAAAGGTGGCCTCAGCCACGAGAAAGTCCACCTCGGCGGGACGCGAAACGTCGTGAAGGCGGCCAAGGAACACGGCGTCTCCAAAATCGTCCAGCAGAGTGCCCTCGGCGCAGACCCGAACGGACCCACCGCCTACATCCGGACGAAGGGACAGGCAGAACAGGTCGTCCGTGACTCCGGCCTGGACTGGGTTATCTTCCGCCCCTCCATCATATTCGGCGACGGTGGCGAGTTCATCTCCTTTACGAAATCGCTCACCACGCCGGTCGTGACAGCGCTTCCCGGGGCCAACACCGCGAAATTCCAGCCAATCTGGATTGGGGACTTCGTCCCGATGCTCGCAGACGCCGTCGACGACGACGCACACGTCGGACACGTCTACGAAATCGGCGGCCCCGAAGTGCTGACGCTCGGTGACGTGACGCGCCTCATTTACCAGTCGAAGGGGAAATCGGTGTCCGTCGTCCCCGTTCCGCTCTCGCTCGTCAAGGTCGGCGCGACAATAACCGCCCCGCTCCCGTTCATCCCATTCGGCCCTGACCAGGCCCGTTCGCTCAAACTCGACAACACTACCTCAGAAAATGACATCAACGCGTTTGGTGTTAGTGAATCTGACTTAACAACACTCGGAACATACCTCCGCGAGAACCAATAAATCAACTGTGATGAGCGAGTTGTAGCCCAATTCTGACGCGGTTACGACCGTCCTAAACCGCCTGATGTAAGCGAGTTTCGGGTATGATATTCTTGTTGCAAGTACTTTCCGCATCACAAACTTTATATTATTGTTGGCACAGTATTCTCTGCAACGAATGGGCAAATTATGAAACTCGCGATGATAGGGTTCGGACAGGCAGGAGGGAAGATCGTGGACAAGTTCCTCGAGTACGACCAGCGTACGGGGAGCGGCATCGTCCGCGCCGCCGTCGCCGTGAACACGGCCAAAGCCGACCTGCTCGGACTCAAGAACATACCACAGGAACAGCGCGTCCTCATCGGCCAGGCCCGCGTCAAGGGGCACGGCGTCGGTGCCGACAACGAACTCGGCGCGGAGGTCGCAGAGGAAGATATCGACGAAATTCAGGGTGCGATAGACAACATCCCCGTCCACGAGGTGGACGCGTTCCTCATCATCTCGGGGATGGGCGGCGGAACCGGCAGCGGCGGTGCGCCCGTGCTCGCAAAGCACCTGAAACGCATCTACACCGAACCCGTGTACGGACTGGGCATCCTGCCGGGGGCGGACGAAGGTGGCATCTACACGCTGAACGCCGCACGTAGCTTCCAGACGTTCGTCCGCGAGGTGGACAACCTCCTCGTGTTCGACAACGACTCCTGGCGCAAGACCGGCGAGTCGATGGAAAGCGGGTACAGCGAAATCAACGAAGAAATCGTCCGTCGCTTTGGCATCCTCTTCGGGGCGGGCGAAGTGAAAGCCGGCGGCGAAGTCGCAGAGAGCGTCGTCGACTCCAGTGAAATCATCAACACGCTCGCGGGCGGCGGCGTCTCCACCGTGGGCTACGCCGCAGAAGAAGTCGAGAAGAAGTCCTCTGGCGGCCTTCTCTCCCGATTCAAAGGCGGCAACGACGAACCCGTAGACACGGCCCACACGACAAACCGAATCACCAGCCTCGTGCGCAAGGCCGCACTGGGCCGCTTGACGCTCCCGTGTGAAATCGAGGGCGCAGAGCGCGCGTTGCTCGTCATGAGCGGCCCGCCGGAGCACTTAAATCGGAAAGGCATCGAGCGCGGCCGCAAGTGGTTAGAGGAGCAGACCGGCAGCATGGAAGTCCGTGGTGGCGACTACCCCGTCTCCGAATCTCGCTACGTCGCGAGCGTCATCCTCCTGTCTGGGGTGACCAACGTCCCGCGCATCAAGGAACTCCAGCAAGTCGCAATCGAAGCCCAAGACAACATCGAAGATATCCGCCGACAGTCTGAAGCGAATCTCAAATCCCTCGTCGAAGATGATTCTGATGAACTCGAACCACTCTTTTAATCTACTTCTCGTCGTATCGCTCGCACTCTCCCTGTTTGCGGCCCCCGTCGCCGCCGTGTCCATCGCCGAGAGCGGCGTTCCACAGGAAGCGCAGGCCGGTTCTGAGGTGTCTGCGACGTTCACGCTCACGGAACTCTACAAGGAGTCCAGCAACGAGTGGACGCTCGGCGGCGAAACCGAACTGGAGAACGTCTCGTGGACGGCCACGAAGTACGGACTAGACGACAGCCAACTGTCGAAAGAGTCCTACGGCGGCCAGTCGTTCTCGGCCGACGTGAAGGCCGCAGACGACGTGACTCGCGTCGAGGTGACGGTCACTGGTACGGTTCCGACCGTCGAAGAATTCACCTACGACCCTGCTGAGTCGTTCACGCTCGCCACGCTCTCGCGCCAGCAGGGCGAGAACACAGAGCAGCTCGAATCGTGGGAAACCCACCACTACACCGAACAGAGCAAGCAGGCCCGCGAGGCGATTTCGAGCGCCGAATCGGCCATCGAACAGGCCGGTGGTGACGAGGATGCCCAACAACAGGTCAACCGCGCCATCTCCTCGTACAACAACGGCAACTTCGAGAACGCCGTGGACCTCGCACAGGACGCAGAGCAGTCGGCCACAGACTCAAAGCAGTCCCAGGAGCGCACCCAGTTGCTCCTCTACGGGGCAGTCGGCGTCGTCGCACTGCTCGCTGTGGTCGGCGGCGTCTTCTACTGGCGGTCCCAGCAGGACACCTACGACAAACTCCGATAGTCGCTTGTAGGCGGAACGCGGACACACTGCAAATGCGTGTCCTCGTCCCCTACGACGAAACAGACCCGAAGACGCGCCTCGCGTCTCTTTTCTCGCCTACTGAGCGCCGCGAGTTCTCCCGGCTGATGCTCGGGGACGTGCTCGCATCGATTCGTCGAACCGGCCGAACCCCCGTCGTGCTCGCCACGGCACCGCTCGACGTTGACGCGTCGGTGGTCGTCGACGACCGGCCGCTCTCTGCGGCGGTGAACGCGCACCTTGAACCCAACACTGCCGTCGTGATGGCCGACCTCGCACTGGCGACGCCTGCGGCGCTCTCTCGGCTGTTTTCCGCCGAGGGCGAGGTGGTCGTCGCCCCCGGTATCGGCGGCGGAACCAACGCGCTCGTCTCCCGCCACCCGGAGTTTTCCGTCGATTACCACGGCGCGTCGTTTCGTGACCACCGAGAAATCGCCCGACGTATCGGTGCTGAATGGGCGGTGCTCGATTCCTACCGCCTCGCCACGGACGTGGACGAACGGGTCGACCTCGCGGAACTACTCCTACACGGCGACGGGGCCGCCCGCGAGTGGCTCGTGGACGCGGGCATTCGCCTCGACACGGGGCAGGGGCGCGTCGGCGTCTGCCGGGAGTGACAGCCTTTTTGTGTTCCACGGGCGAGTCGAAGACAGATGCTACCCGGGGCCAGCGAGTACGACATCGACATCACTCTGGATGAGGCGGACGTAGAGCGACTGCTCGCGGTGACGCCCGCCGACGTGAACCCGGCTCCGGAGCTGAGTTTCGCGAAGAACGTCTTCCTGCCCCTCACGACCGCCTGCCGGTACACCTGCACCTACTGCACCTACTACGACGTGCCCGGACAGGCGAGCCTCATGACGCCCGACCGGATTCGCGAACAGTGTCGCATGGGCGCAGACGCCGGCTGTACGGAGGCGCTGTTCACCTTCGGGGACGACCCCGACGATCGTTACACCGAGATTCACGCGCAACTGGAGGAGTGGGGCCACGACTCGATTCACAGCTATCTCCGGGAAGCCTGCGAAATCGCCCTCGGCGAGGGTCTGCTCCCGCACTCGAACCCCGGCGACCAGACCCGCGAGCAGATGGAGCTCGTCGCAGACGTAAATGCGAGCATGGGCGTCATGCTCGAAACCACCGCCGAGGTGCAGGCCCACGGCGGCCCTCGGGCGAAGTCGCCCGGCCAACGCCTCGCCACCCTGCGGACCGCCGGAGAACTCGGCGTCCCGTTCACGACTGGCATCCTCGTCGGCATCGGCGAGTCGTGGCGCGACCGCGCCGAGAGCCTGCTCGCCATCCGCGCGATGCACGAACGCTACGGCCACATTCAGGAGGTCATCGTCCAGAACGTGAGTCCGAACGAGCGCTGGAAGCAGGACGGCCCATCCCTCGAAACCATGCGCCGCGTCGTAGCGATGGCCCGCGTCTGTCTTCCCGAGGAGATTTCTGTGCAAGTGCCGCCGAATCTGGCGCCCGTCCGCGAGTTGCTCGACTGTGGCATCGACGACTTGGGCGGGGTGTCCCCGGTCACGGACGACTACATCAATCCAGATTACAAGTGGCCGGCGCTGCGCGAACTGGAGGCCATCGCGGCTGATGCGGGGGTGCCACTCCGCGAGCGTCTCCCCGTGTACGAGCGGTTCCTCCCAGCCGAAGACGAGACGGCGAACCACTGGCTCTCGGCGCAGATTACGGAGGCGATTCGCGAGGAGAGCGAGGCAGGGGAGCGCTATCGACGGGTACTCAGTCGGCCTTCGGCGACTTCTTCGTGAACATCGGCGTGCCGTCTGCCTTCGGGCCTAACAGCGGCCCGGCGGGGCGCACGTCGGGGTCGATACGACGTTTCTGCCGGTAGTCGGTCGAGCGTTCGACGGGGACGCGCCCAATCGAGGTTATCATGTCCACGTACTCGTCGAAAGTTCGAACTTCGCCGTACTGGCCCCCGGCGCGTTTGGTGATTTCTTCGGAGAGAATCGTCCCCATGAAGTCGTTCGCCCCGGCGTTGAGCATGGCGAGGCCGTGTTCGTTGCCGTACTTGACCCACGACGACTGGATGTTCTCGACGTTGTCGAGGAAGAGGCGTGAGACGGCAATCATGAGCAAGTCTTCGGCCCGACTCGCCCCCGCGTCGACCATTCCCTTCTCTTTGAGCGGCGTGTTCTGATGGATAAAGGAGAGCGGGACGAACTCGGTGATGTTCCCCGTACGGTCTTGCAGGTCGCGAATCTGTTCGAGATGCAGCACGCGGTGCATCTCGTTTTCGACGTGCCCGTACATGATGGTCGAGGTGGTGTCGAGGCCGACGTTCGCGGCGGCTTCCATCGCGTCGAGCCAGCCCTGCGTGTCGATTTTCCCGGGGCAGATTGCTTCGCGGACTTCGTCGACGAGAATCTCTGCTGCGGTTCCGGGCACGCTGTCGAGGCCCGCAGCCTTGAGTTCGCCGTAGATTTTCTCGTACGACCAGTCGGTTCCGCGGCTTGCATGGTAGGCTTCTTCGGGCGTCATCGAGTGGAGGTGGACGCCATCGACGCTCATCGCCTGCATCTGCTCGACGTAGGTTCCGGGGGAGGTCTTGTACGCGGATGGCGGTTTGTAGTTCACCGGTTCCTCGGCGGCGGCGAGAATCTCGTGGTGTTCGTCGTTGAGGGCGAACCCGGGGTGCAACCCTGAGACCGAACAGACCTCGTAGATGCCCATCTCCACCGCGTCGCGGACGATTTCCCGTGATTCTGCGGGCGTTTTCGTAAAGCCGCCCATCTCCCCCTGATACTCGGCTTCGAACTGTCCGGCGGGGTCCTTGAAGTTACAGAACAGACAGCCGACGTTACACGCCGTCGTGACGTTGTTGTTCAGGTTCGCGACGAAGGTGACGTCCTCTCCGCACACCTCGGCGCGCCTGCGGTCTGCAGCTTCGAGAACGCGTTCCATCCGCCCCGGGTCGATGGTTTCCGTCTCCGTTCCAGTCGTGATGAGTTCCACCCCGTCGGCGACGGTGAGTCGGTCGCCTGCCCGCGCCTTTGCGAGCGCGTTTTCGAACGACTGGTCCGTCTCGGGGCGGTGGTCGAAGTCGAAGAGCCCGCGAGGGACGTTCGTTCGCGTGGGGTAGGCGTCTGCCATGGACGGATGCTTTTCGCTCGGAGGGTATAATGACGGGGGATTGCGGTAGGGCAAGAAGTGTGTGCGCGTTCGTGTATACTTTGTCGAGGAAATCGGACAAGGTGGGCACGAGAGTGAAAGTTTCATTACCCGGGGCCACACGCGTACTGGTATGACGAGCGTCAAGGAGTTCCGCATCGAGGAGGCGGCCACTCCCGAATCACTGGGCCGCGGTGCGTTCTACTTCACCGACGACTACTCCGTGTTCGACTGGGGGAAGATGCCCGACCAGATTCCCGACAAAGGCGCGAGCCTCTGTGCGATGGGCGCGTTCAACTTCGAACTGCTCGAAGCCGAGGGAATCCCGACGCACTACAGGGGCGTCGTCAGCGACGACGAAGTCGTGCCCCTCGCAGACGCCACGGAACCGCCCCGAGAGATGGCCATCGACCTCACACAGGTTCCCGAACTGCCCAACGACGGGCGCACCTACGACTACGACGCCTACCACGAGACTGCGGGCGAGAACTACCTCATCCCGCTCGAAATCATCTTCCGAAACACGGTGCCGGTGGGTTCGAGCCTCCGCCGCCGGACCGACCCGGCAGACCACGGCCTCGACGCAGACGAGTGGCCAGAGGGCGTCGTCGAACTGGACGAGCCAATCGTCGAATTCTCCACGAAGTACGAGAAAGGCGACCGCTACCTCGATGACGAGGAGGCGGCCGAAATCGCCGGCGTCGCCTCCCTCGCTGACATCGCCGACGTGGCCCGCGACGTGAACCGACTCGTGACCGAACAGGCCGCGAAAGCAGGCCTCACCCACGAGGACGGCAAAATCGAGTGTCTCTACTTCGACGGCGAAATTCGGGTCGCGGACGTGGTCGGCACGTTCGACGAGAACCGCTTCAGTTTCGACGGCCAGCAACTCTCGAAGGAAGTCGTCCGCCAGTACCACAAGCGTACCCAGCCCGACTGGGTCGAGGCCGTGAGCGAGGCGAAAGCCGAGGCGAAGCGACGGGACGTTGCAGACTGGAAATCGCTCTGTGAGGCGTCCCCCGAACCGCTCTCAGCAGACGTTATCACAGTGGTCCGAGACATGTACGCCGCCGGCACGAACGCGTACACCGGCCACGACCTGTTCGCGGCCCCCTCGCTGGACGAGGCCGTCACCGCAGTTCGCGACCTCTGAGGAACGCTTTTTTCGCCCGCCCGACTGCTCAGTGCATGGAGTGGCCGGATATCGTTGCGCAAATCGACACCGGAACCGGCGGGCGCTATCACACGGGCAATCTCGCCACTGACCCCGACACATTCGACGCGGTGGTCACGGACCTCGCAGCCCCGTTCTCCGCCGAATCCGTAGACGCCGTCGCAGGAATCGACGCGCTTGGCTTCCTGTTCGGGGCCGCGGTCGCTCGCGAACTGGGGGTGGGATTCTGCCCGATACGAAAAGGTGGGAAACTCCCCATCGCTTCCAAGAATCGACTCACCGAGACGGTGGTCGATTACACGGGGACGGAGAAGACCCTCGAACTGGACCGGACGAGCGTTTCGAACGGGGCGCGAGTGCTGGTAGTAGACGACTGGACGGAAACCGGTTCACAGCTAGCTGCGGCCGTGGCGCTCGTCTCCGCCGCTGGTGGGAACGTCGTCGGTATCGCCGTACTCGGTGCAGACGAGCGCGAGACGGTTCTGCAGTTGGACGAGGACTACGGCGTCCACGCGCTCCACTGGGAGTGAGGCTGCCAGAATACTTTTGCCCTGACTGGCCCGTGGGAGGACACACACAAGCAATGGAGCTCTCACGACGCGACGTACTGCGATACGGGTGTGCAGGTGCAGCGACTGGCCTCGCGGGCTGTATCGACCAGGTGACGCCGCTGCCCGGGACGGACGAGGGGTCCTACCGGCGGTGGCTGCCCGCTCCCGCCGCGCTCCCGGATGGGGACGACTATCAGTTTTTCCGCGTCAGCCCGACGAAATTCGTCCAGTACGAGGACGCGATGCGTGTGGAGACGTGGGAGAACGTCACGAAGTACGGCTCCTCGCTGCGGTCGCTACTCGACTTGCAGCACCAGGACGTGAGCGAATTTACCATCGGCCCCGGATTCAAGGTCGGCGTCACGTCGCTCGAAACCGAGACGCTCGCAGACCGGCTGACGGGGCGGCAGTTCTCGAAGCAAACGTCGCTCGATGGGTTCGACATCTACGCAAACACGGAGACGTCGGCGGCGGTTGGTCTCAAAGAGGAGACCATCGTCTACGTCGATGGGGATACCGACTCTGCGGCCGACCGACTTCAGACGGTCATCACGACCCACGCTGACGAAGCCGAGCAGTACAAATCGGCGAGTGAGGCCTTCGGGACGCTCACCGAGGGGCTCAACAACGGCCACTTCCTCACCGGGGTGGTTCACCAACCGCACGAGGAGACGGCCCCCGAACAGGGAACCTTTGCGGGTGCGGTTGGCTGGGGCATCTCACGGACGTTCAAGAAGACCGAGAGTCCGGGCCAGTGGCTCATCGTCTTCGAGAGCGAATCGGCCGCCGAAGCGCGCGAGCAAGCCGTCAAGTCGTGGGCGGAAGCGTCGCTCTCTGACGTGAACAACATCAAGGCCGCACAGACCGGGAAGGTCGTCCTCGTAACCGGCAAAGAGCCGACAGAGAAACTCGCCCTCAGCAAATCGTTGCCGACGGCGGAACGTTAGTCGTCTGCGAGCACGTCGGCCAGCCCGTCCACGGGCCGGTCCGGGTTGGCGGCGTCTGCTGCTTCTGGCAGTCCGAGTTGGTATCCTTCCGCACCATCGCGCAGGTTCGTCCGCCCCCAGTGAACCGTCACGTCGTCGTTCAGGTGGAGACGCACGGCTTCGAGCAGCGCGTCGGCTTCGAGCGGCTGGCCCTTTCGCTGTAAGTCCTCGACTTCGGCGTCGTCAGGAACCGAGAAGGCTCGTTGGGTGATGATTGGCCCCTGGTCTAAGTCCGTCGTGACGTAGTGGGCGGTGACGCCAGCGATGCGCACGCCTTCCTCGATGGCCTGTCGGTAGGCCGACGCGCCGGGGAACGAAGGTAGGAGCGACGGGTGGACGTTGATGATGCGCCCCTCGTAGCGGAACACGACGTTCGGCGAGAGGATGCGGATGTACCGCGCGAGGACGATGAGGTCTGCGTCGTAATCTTCGAGCAGCGAGAGGATGGCGTCCTCGTCGGGCGTCCCCTTCTCGTCGCCGATATCGTAGAATGGGATATCGTAGTACTCTGCGACCGGTTTGAGCGCGGAGTGGTTCGCGATGATGACCGAGATGTCCGCGCCGAGGTCGCCGTTCGCCCACGCACCGAGGAGGGCTTCGAGACAGTGGGACTCTTTCGTGGCGAGGACGGCAATCTGCTTGGTCTCGCGGTCGGCGGGGAAGCGAATGGTCACGTCCACGTCGAGTTCGTCACCGAGCGCGGCCAGTTTGGCTCGCAGGTCGTCTTTCGTCGTGGTCATCCCCGACGCATCGACGTGCATCGTCATGCGGAAGATGCCCTTCCGGACGGCCTGGTCTAGGTCCTCGATGTTGATGCCGTGGTCGAACAGCAACGACGTGACGCGGGCGATGAGACCCGTCTTGTCGTCGCCGACGACAGTGAGTTCGGTGAGTTTGCCAGTCATCGGCACACCTCCGACATACAGACGTTCATTGGATGCACTCAACAACGCCGAAGTATATGGCTATTGGTCGACAAACGAGACTATGTATACACGAATGTGTATACACAAATCGTTCCAAAAGGTCTTTTGCGCATGACCGCGCACCCTCAACCGATGACTGCCTACACCGCGACCGTCACCGTCCGGCTGAAGCAGGGTGTACTCGACCCGGAAGCCGAAACGACCAAGCGCGCCTTAGAGCGCCTCGGGTACGACCTGGAGGCCCTGCGGTCTGCAGAACGGTACGAAATCGACCTCGACGCGACCGACGCCGACGGTGCAGCAGACCAGGCGACTGAGATGGCAGAACGCCTGCTCGCCAATCCCACCATCCACGACTACGCGGTCGAGGTGGAAGAACGGTGATCGCTATCGTCCAGTTCGGCGGCAGTAACTGCGACCGGGACGCGCTGCGGGCGTTCACCGAACTCGGACTGGATGCGCGACTCGTCTGGCACGAAGACGGCCTGCCCGAGGATACGACTGGCGTGCTGCTCCCGGGTGGTTTCTCCTACGGCGATTACCTCCGAGCCGGGGCGATGGCGGCGCGCTCGCCCATCATGGCAGAGATTCGCGAGGCCGCGGAAAACGGCGTCCCCGTCCTCGGCGTGTGCAACGGTGCACAGATTGGCTGTGAATCCGGACTGACGCCGGGCATGTTCACGACCAACGCGAGCGCCCGCTTCCAGTGTGAACACGTCTACCTGCGCGTAGAGAATGCGGACACGCCGTGGACGCAGGCGTACGAAGAAGGCGAAGTAATCGAACTGCCAATCGCTCACGGTGAAGGCAGATTCGAGATTACGGACGACGAACTCGCCGCGTTAGAAGCAGACGACCGTATCCTGTTTCGATACTGTGACGCAGACGGCAACGTAACTGACGAAGCAAATCCGAACGGTTCAAAAGCGAATGTGGCAGGAGTTACTGGGCTCGTGCCAACGGTTGCGGTACTCATGCCACACCCCGAACGCGCGGCGCTGCCGGATATCGGCTCGACCGACGGTCAGGGCGTGTTGTTGGGTTTCAACTAAGCGGACTGCGGGGCAGCCACCCGCACTCCAGGGAACGTTATGGCAGGACCTCCATCGGTCGGTCCGTGGCGATCCATTGGTCAGAGTTCTCACCGTCTCGTATCTCAATCCAGCCATTCGACCAGACGAGCAACTCGTACCGCTTCGTAGCTTGTCCCATTTTCCCCACACTCTCGGCACGCCGACAGAGGACAGCGACCTACCCATGTCAACAACGACCTCTCTCCGGTCGTGCCGTATGACAGTGGATGACAATAGAGGGCTTTGTTATAGGCCACCTGTCACCTGGTAAGGACAGTTTACGAAAGTGGTAGGACAGGCTTACTGACGAAACGTCAGTTTGTAAGCGGCATATTGAAGCTCGTTTCGTGAGCCCTAACGAGCTCCCAGGTCGCCTCACATTCACAGGACACCTGATCGAACACCGAAGGGTCCTGTCTGAGGTCGAAGTCCTTGATTGCCATCTGGACGCGGTCGTCACACTCGCCGCAGTTGTGCGCCCCGCGCTCCTGCCCGTGGCCGACAGGGTCGGAGACGACGATGGCGTCTACGTCGGCCGTCTCGCGCAGGATGTGGGCGACGCTCCAGAGCCACGGCGGGCGGTAGCCGGAGTTGTGGAACAGTTCGTTGACCATCGTGTAGCGCTGGACGTTGGTCGGATTCATCGAGACGGTGTGGGCGTACTCCGCACAGCGTTCGATGGAAGAAATCATGTCTTCTACGGCCTCCGGCTCCGACAGGAACGGCGGCTTGAACAGCAGATACGCCTTGATACCCGCACCAGCGCGGTTTGCGGCCTCGCTCGCGGCGATGAAGTCCTCGAAGGCGAAGTACTTGTTCACGCAGTCGCGGCGCACCCGGTCGGTGGCGGTTTCGAGGCCGATAGCGATGTCCGTGTCGAGACCTGCGTCGACGAAGTCTGCGACGCGGTCTTCTTCGACGAAGTCGGGCAGGCTCTCTAAGACGATGCGCTCGCGGTCTGCGAACGTCTCCGCGATGGCCTTGCGGCTCTCTGCGGGGACTTCGCGCTCGTCAAGGAAACTGCCGGAGGTGTAGATTTTGATGAGTTCCGCTGGTTCGTCTGCGTTCTCGGCCTCGTGGTCGAGACAGACCTGAATCTGGTCCATCAACTGCTCGTGGGTGACGCTGCCACCTTCGACCGACTCCGCAACGTAGCCACACATCGTACACCCGCCGGCGCGTGCCCAGCGACAGCCTCCGGTGTTCAGAATGATGGTCAGCGACTGGTAGACGCCACCCGGCGTGTTGTCCTCGTCCAGCCAGACGCGCGTCGGCTCGTGCGGGTCGTAGGTACGCTGTTTCTTCGCGCGAATCTCGCGCATCACCTTGTTGTGGGCGTCCATCCCGCGCCCCTGTTCGTACACGTCGGGACTTGGCTTACTCATTACCCGGAATATCGGGTCAGGGGCTAAATCGGCTTCGCCTGCGACTCACCCGAATCCTTTTCTTCGATTCGGCAAGATTTACACACAATGAACGCTGGGCCGGACCTCGACATGGACCTCCGACAGTTCGTCGAACGACTCTTGCGATTCGAAACGACGGCACCGAACGAGAAACCAGCCCAGGAGTGGGTCGAAGAGACCCTTCAGGGCTGGGGGTTTACGACCTATACGTGGACCGCTGACGCGACTCGCCTCGCAGAACATCCCTCGTTTCCCGACGACCCGAACGAAATCGACGTGGCGAACCGCCCGAGCGTCGGCGGCGTGCTCGAATTCGGCGACCCCGACGCGGGGCCGACCGTCGTCCTGAACGGGCACGTAGACGTGGTTCCCGCCGAGGGGGAGTGGTCGTCGAATCCCTTCATGCCGACGTGGGACGGCGACGAGCTGACCGCACGCGGCGCTGCGGACATGAAATCCGGCCTCGCGGCGTGCATCTTCGCCGCCCGCAAACTGCAGGCGGAGACTGACGACCTGAACGGGCGTATGGTCGTCGAAAGCGTCGTTGGCGAGGAGGAGGGCGGCGTTGGCGCGGCGGCGGCTGCGCTCGACAACCCGTATCCGTTCGACCGCGACATGGCGCTCATCGCCGAACCGACCGAGTTGCGTCCCGTCCTCGCCGTCGAGGGCAGCGTCATGAAGCGCCTCGAACTCGCTGGGCGCTCTGCCCACGCCGCCCGACGCTGGCGCGGGGAGTCCGTGTTGCCGCACTTCGAGGCCATCCGGCGGGCGTTCGAGGACCTCGAATCGGAGCGGGCAACGCGCATTCGCCACCCACTCTACGAACGCTTCGAGAATCCGTGGCCGACCTCGTTCGGGACGGTCCACGCGGGGACGTGGGCGTCTACGGTTCCCTCGGAACTGACCGCTGAGGTTCGCATCGGCGTCGCGCCCGGCGAAACCGTCGCTGAGGTCGAAGCCGAGTACGAGGCGCGACTCGCAGAGGTCGTCGCCGACAGCGAGTGGCTCTCGGCGCACCCGCCCCAGTTTGAGCGGTTCTCCGTGCAGTTCGAGCCCGGCGAAATCAACGAAGCCGAGCCAGTCCACCAGGCGTTGCAGGCCGCGATGGCGGCAGCGAGCCTCCCGAATCGCGAACCACTCGGGGAGACCTACGGCGCGGACTCACGCCACTACATCGAGGCGGGCATTCCGACCGTCGTGTTCGGGCCGGGGACCATCGACCAGGCGCACTTCCCCGACGAGACCATCGACTTCGCCGAGGTGGAGACGGCACGCGACGTCATCGCCGACACCGTCCTCCGGTTACTTGAGACGGAGTAGCCGCCGGCCAACCAGCACCCACGCCAGCACCCCGAGGGCCGCGCCGAGCGAGTTGGCTGCGATGTCGCTGAGGTCGAACGCGCGGGCGGGGAGCGGGTACTGGACGAGTTCGATGAAAATGCCGTAGCCGACGGTGAGGACGAACGCCGCGAGCCTTCCGTGTCGGTGACGGTCGAGTACCGCTGCGAGCACGCCCGCCTGCCCCGCGTAGGCGAGGCAGTGAAGCCACTTGTCCTGCCCGACGAGGCCGAACGGGCCAAGTGGCGAGAGCGCGCCGCTGGGCGGCGTGACGACAGACGTAGCGAAAATGACCGTCGCAACCAAAAGTGGAATCGCGTATCGGGCACGACCAATGCGGACACGGACTGGCTCCATCGACGGAGATGAGGCGAGGGTCCTACAAAATTCCGACGAGTTTCACGAAAGCGGCAATTCTGTACAACGATGGTGAGGATTAACCGAATATAGTTACGTTCGCGTAATAACTTCCAACACATCTCAGCCCCTATGTAAATGTGAGACGTTACCATGAGTGATATTGGCGGCTTTCAAGACAACGTAGCCAGGGTGGACCTATCATCGGGGTCGGTGGACTACGAGGGTATCGACGAGGAGGACGCGCGCAAGTACATCGGGGCACGCGGCCTCGGGGTGAAGTACGTCTTCGAGCAGGGGCCAGACGTGGACCCACTCGGTCCAGACAACCTCCTCGCGTTCATGAACGGACCGCTCACGGGGACACAGACCGTGATGAGTGGCCGCATCGCGGTCGTCACGAAATCACCGCTCACGAACACGGTCACCGACTCACACCACGGTGGCTGGAGCGGCGCACGCCTGAAGTGGGCCGGCTTCGACGGCCTGCTGTTCGAGGGGAAAGCAGAAGACCCAGTCTACGCCGTCGTCGAAGACGGTGAAGTGACGCTCAAAGACGCCTCGCACCTCTGGGGCTGGGGCGTCCACGACACCATCGACGAACTCGAAGAGGAGGTAGACGGCCAGCGCGGCAAAAACTTCAGTTGCATGGCCATCGGTCCCGGCGGCGAGAACCAAGTTCGCTACGCCTGCATCGTCAACGAAGACGACCGGGCAAGCGGCCGCGGTGGCACGGGCGCCGTCATGGGCTCGAAGAACCTGAAGGCAATCGTCGTCAAATCCACGACGAAGATGCCGAAGGCGAAGGACCCGGACACGTTCAAGAAGGGCCACCAGCAGGCCATGCAGGTGATTCAGGAGTCCGACGTGACCGCCCCGAACGAGGGGGGCCTCTCGCTCTACGGGACGAACGTCCTGATGAACCTCACAGAGGAGATGGACGGACTTCCGACGCGCAACGCGAAGTACACGAGTACGGCGAGCGAAGCGCGCGAGAGTCCCGACGAACCGAACATCGACGCCGAGAAGGTTTCTGGCGAGAACGTCCGCGAGAACATCCTCGTCGACGAACCGACCTGTCACTCCTGTCCGGTCGCCTGTAAGAAGGAAGTCGAGGTGCAGGTCATGCACAAGGGCGACGAGATGAACGTCCGCATGGAGTCCTTCGAGTACGAATCGGCGTTCACGCTCGGCCCGAACTCCATGAACGACGACCGCGACAAAGTCGCCGTCATGATCGACCAGTGTAACAACCTCGGCTTGGACACCATCGAGACTGGCAACATGATTGCCATGGCGATGGAGATGACCGAGGAAGGCAAGTTCGACGACGAGTTCGGCGGCATCGAATGGGGCGACGCAGACGAGATGATCGACCTCATCGAGGCCATCGCCCGCCGCGAGGGGAAACTCGCGGACCTGCTCGCCGGCGGCGCAAACCACATCGCAGAGGAGATGGACGCCCACAAAAACTCTCTCGCGGTCAAGGGTCAGACGATTCCAGCCTACGACCCACGCTGCATGAAGGGCATGGGCATCGCCTACGCTACTTCGAACCGCGGGGCCTGCCACCTGCGCGCGTACACGCCGTCTGCCGAAATTCTCGGCCTGCCCGAGAAGGTAGACCCGTACGCGTGGGAGGGCAAGGGTGAACTGACGATGGCGTTCCAGGACCTCCACGCCATCTCCGACTCCTTCGACATCTGCAAGTTCAACGCCTTCGCAGAGGGCATCGAAGAGTACGTCCTGCAGTACAACGGCATGACCGGCTTCGACGTGACCGAAGACGAACTGCTCGAAACCGGCGAGCGCATCTACAACTTAGAGCGCTACTACAACAACCTCGCAGGCTTCAAGGGCGAAGACGACTCGCTGCCCGGACGCTTCGTCGAAGGCCCCGACGCCATCCCCGGCCAGGGTGCCTCCGAAGGCGAACTTTGCGAACTCGACCAGATGAAAGACGAGTACTACACCGCTCGCGGCTGGGTCGACGGGGTGGTGCCAGACGAGAAACTCGACGACCTCGGCATCGACATCGGCCCCGGCACGGGCGTCAGTTCGTCTGGCGGGTCGGCCCCGGCAGACGACTGAGCAACCAAGCTTCTCCAATTTTTCGCCCGCTGAGCGACTGCTCTGGAGCGTTCAGTAGACGACTCGCTCTCGCATATCCCGGCGAATTGCCATGATTGCCATGGCAGAGCCGACGAGCGCGATTAGCGCTGGACCGAACGTAGACGGATTCAACCAGTCGAACGTCGAGAAGTAACGTATGTGGTAGTACTGGCCCTGGTATTTAACCACTTCAGGATAGCCGAAGGATTCCTTTTTCGTGACCACCCCTCCGTCTTTTACTTTCTCGAATATCTCCTTCTCTTCGGCATCCATCTCTTCGTAGTACGCCGTCGATTTGTGGGCTGGCGGCGATTCGCTCACATCAATGAGATCGACGTTGTAGTTCATGTCCGCAAACGGGAAGAACATGCCAACACCGGCCAACGCGACGCAGGCACCGACGAAGAGGAGGGCGAAATTAATCGTCGACTGCTTCATAGCTGATTGACAGATGTGGGCAGTAAAATTCTTTCCGTCCCGCCGTCCCGGTCGCCGTCAGGATTCGGCGGCTTTCCCGATGACGATGCAGTCGCGGATGTCGAGGGCCGCGTCGAACTCGAACTGGCGGTCTTCGCGACGACCCATGCGCAGGAGTTGCTCGTTGTGCGCCCGGCGGACGGCATCCATCTCCCGGTCGTTCAAGTCGACGCGGTGGGCGATGACCGCCCACTGCTCGTGGCCGACGAAGAAGTAGGCCGCCTCGTCGGTCTCGAAGATGAGTTCGAAGCGTTCGCGGAACTCGTCGAGTTTCGGCCCGATTTGGGCCTGCACGCGGTCGACGAGCGGCGCGAGGTTTGGCGCGGGGACGCTGGCTTTGGCTCCCGCGAGCAGCAACACCTGCCCGTCTATCGGGTCGCCGTTGGCCATCTACCCACCCGCCCGCATCGCCTTCTGGGAGAAACGCTCGACCAGTTCGTCGAGCGTCTCCTCCTCGCCCTCGAAGACGACGGTGACCTCGGTCAGCTCCACCGTCGGCCCGATGCTGACCTTCTCACTCGAGACCGAGGCCGTCCAGTCGTCGCCAACCACTTCGTTTGCCTCCTCGTCTTCGACTTCCCCGCCGAGGTTCTGGAGATAGTGTTTCGCGAGTCGTTCTGAGATGCCGCGGAACGATTTTTCGACGCGCATCAGCCACCCGCCACCGGCGGGAACACGGAGATTCGGTCACCGTCTTCGAGTTCAGTGGCCGTCCCCGCCATGTGAAGGACTTCCCGGCCGTTCTTGAGAACGCTTAGCTGTGGCAGGATGTCACCTGCGTCGTCGAGGATGCTTCCCTGGAGGCCCTCGAACTCGGCTTCGAGTGCTTCGAGGACGCCCCCGACGGTCACGTTGCTGTCGAATTCGCGTTCGATGGTTTTCGACCCCACTGCCTCCCGGAAATTGGCGAAAAATCGGCATTCGACCTGCATTATCCTGAGACAGAGGCGCGAAGGCAATAAATCCCGACCTACCGGCCACCGAATCTGATACCGTCTTCGACCAGTCGGGCGTTGCGCTCGCGGTCGAGTTCCGCGGCGAGGTCCTCGTGTTCGTACAACTGCGTGATGAGCGACGCCTGCAGGTTGCGCCACGCGATGGCGTAAATCGGCGACTGGCCCCACGCCCGGAGTTCGGGGACGAAGTCGTCGTACTTCTCCAGTCGGTCCTCCATTCGATCGATGGCTTCGAGGACGAACCGGGCGGCCTCGGCGTCGTCTTCTGCCTCCGCGATGGCCCGGTTGATGTTGGATTCCCAGCCCTCGACGGCCCGCTGCATATCCTGTGCGGCCGTCTGCCCGTCTTCTGGAAGCGACTCGACGATAGATGCTGGCAGCGTGAGTGAAACCTCGTCCATGCCTGAAGGTAGCACGGACGAGTGAAAAGTGGGTTGGTTAGACTTCTTCGACGTGGCGAATCTGCACCGCGATGCCGCGCGTGCTCGTTTCCATCTCGCGGCCGCTCATCTCCGCGACGCCGACGGCGAAGGCGCGTGGCCCCTGGACCACAACGTCGTCTCCGACGCGGATGTCCTCGCTCGCGGTGACGACGCCCGGGGCGAGCACCGAGCCTTGCGGGACGAAGTTGTCGATTTCGACGGTCTTTGTCGGCACGTCGCTTTCGAGCCAGTGGCGTGCGCCAGCGAGCGTAAAGGAGAGCGTCCCGTAGAGGGGAACCATCGCCGCGAGTTGGGTCCCGTCTTTCTTGTGGGCGCGGAGTTTCGGATACCGACCCTGAATCGAGAGTTCGGGGAACAGTTCGTCGCCCGCGCCGTCGCCGAACTGGTAGTCTGCGAGCGCCCGGAGCGTGTTGTGCTGGCGCTCGCTTTTGAGGTACTTCGACTCACCGTCGAGCGTCTGCATGAGGTTCCCGATGGATTCGGGCGTCGTCGGGTGGTCCTCTACGGTATACTCGATGTCCAATCCGAGATCCGCCTCGACGCGCTCGACGATGTCGCGGTAGCCCTCGGGCGGGACGTGGGCGATGATGCGCGGGTACTCGTTGCGCTGGAGATATCGTTTCAGGACCTCGGCGACAAACTGCTTCTCGTCTTCGGACCAGTTGCCCGTGACCACCGAATCGTAGTGCTGGGCGGGATACGTCGTTTCGAGTTCCTGTGGAACCACGCCAATCGGCGAGGTCATCGAGACGAGGTGGGCGCGGAACTGAATCGCGTCGTGGTACTGGCCGTGGCTCTGGGACTCGCTGTAGGGCTTGCGGGCCGAGCAGGGAACGAGGACGAGCGGGTTGTCGAACCGGTTTGTGTACCGCGAGGTGACGCGGTCGGCGAATCGCTGAATCTCGACGCGCTTGAGTGAGTCTTCGGTGGCGGCGAGCAGTTCCGTCCGGCGGAACAGCGGCGTGTGCTCTTCCATGTAGGCGTACTCCTGGTCGAACCGGCGGAAAGCGGCGGTGAGCCACGCCTCGTGGCGCGCCTGCCCCTCGATGTAATCGCGGAGCCGACCCCGGCGGATGCGCTGGCGGACGATGCCGAGTTGGGCGTGCAGGGCGTTCACGTTGTGTTCCGCGCAGTCGGCACGGGTGAACTCCTCACGCGGTTGCTGGCAGGCGGCACACGCACACGGGAGTTCGTCTAAATCCTCCAGGAAGTGCTGGCCGTCGGTCGTGAGGTAGAACCCCTGGGTTCCCTTGATGCGTGCCTGCGTCGCGTCCACGAGGTCCACCCCGGCGTAGACGAGCGTGGCGACGTTGGCGGGGGTGGCGACGCCCGAGAGCATGAGTGCGGTGTCGCCCGGCGTGGCTTCCTTCATCGCGACGATGGCGTCCACGAACGCCGCGGCGTGGCCGACGACCCGCTGGGCCTCGGAGAGAATGTACACATCTGCCCCGAAGTCGTCTACGGAGCGCTGAGAGACGACGGCGGCGCTCGGGAAGTCCACGTCGGGGTAGTCAGGCGCGAAGGAGTCTGCGACTTCGTCCGCCGTGCCGCCCGGAAGCCCGCGGTGAGGTAAAATCGTCACCTTCGACGGGTCGCCCTCGGGCAGGTCGCGCGTCTCGGGCCAGAGACTCCCGGCATCGACGACGACGTCGTCTGCGAGCGCCGGCGTCGTCACCGACTCGGCGAGACGAAGTTCACCGATGCGGGCCGCGCCGTCCCGGTGGTGGACCTCGAAGTACTCGGTCATTGGTCATCCTCCGTCTCCTCACCGCTTTTGTCCATCGATTCTAAGTCTACGACGTCGACGCCCGGAGGGACGCCCGCAACGATGTCTGCGGGCCAGCCCTTGTGGGCGACCGTGAACTCGGTGTTGGGGTTCGCCGCGACGAGTTTCTGGATGCCGACGACGGCCTGTCGGTAGGCCTCGTCGTCGATGCGGTCTGGCACCTCAGCGGTGACCGGGTACGTCTCGCGCAGGGCGAGCGGGAACGGGCCGAACGGCGGGAGCAGTCGCCACGACTCGTCGTAGTTGTCGGACGAGCCTGCTTCCGTGAGCAGGACGTGGCCCTCTGGTGATAGTCGGGCGAGCCGCTTGTGGTGACGCACGACCTCCGGCCGGTACGCGCTCTCCGAGGAGAGATAGAAGAAGGCGTCCTTTGTGGCCGGGTCGGACGCTTCGAGCAGGTCTGCGTGGGCGAGCATCGCCCGGTAGCCGTCGAGCATCGCCGGGTGGGAGCGCGCACGCATCTCGACCAGTTCCATGAGCGACCCGCGGCGGATGGCCTGTTTGATGGTGCGAATCTCCTCGAAGGAGACGTGGAGGTTGTGTTCGGCGAGCAGGCGTTCGCGTTCCTTGTTCGACACCTGTTCGAGGTCTGCGGGCGTGTACTCGGTGCAGACGGGACACGAACACGGGAAGTAGTCGAGTTCGTCGAAGTGCTTGGTCCCGCGAACCGTGAGATAGCGCCCGTCGCGGGCGTAGAGAGCGTATGCGGCGGAGTCGAACAGGTCACAACCCATCGCCACGGCGAGGGCGAACATCATCGGGTGACCCGCGCCGAACAGGTGAACCGGTGCGTCAGCGCCGAGTCCTTCCTTCGCGGCGGCGATGGCGTCAACCATGTCGTCGAAGCGGTAGGCGTTCATCAGCGGCACGACGGCCCCGACCGGGAACACGTCGAGAGAGGTGCCGTAGGCGTGTTCTGCGGCCGCTTTGCGCAGGTCCGGGTACGTAGACCCCTGCACCGGCGCGTTCACGAGCATGTCGCCAACTTCGACGGTTTCGGCGAATTCGAGGCGTTCCTGTGTGATGGCGAGTTCCTCTGCTGCCTGCTCGCGGGCTACATCCGGTGGCGTGGGGATGTCTACGGGTGTCCCGATATCCGAGCCGATGTCGTGCTGGAACTGGAGGATTTCCTCGGTATCGACGCTAATCTCGCCGTATTCCGCGAGTTGGAACGAGCCAGAGTCGGTCATGATGGCACCGTCGAAATCGAGCAGTTCGTGGAGGCCAACGTCGAGGGCCTGCTCGCGGACGGGGTCGCTCTTGTAGATGATGTAGCTGTTCGTGATGAGAATCTCCGCACCGAACTCAGATTCGAGTCGAGACGGAGCGACCGTCTGGCGGTTCGGATTCACCACCGGAAGGAGCGCCGGTGTCTCCACCGTGACGCCCGCCCGGGGAACCGAAAGTCGCCCAATGCGGCCCGCGGCGTCGGTGTCGCGGACCTCGAAGATATCGCGCATTGTCCGAAACTTCGACGGAGCAGGGATACAAATTCCGTTCCGGAGATGGCGGTCAGGCGAACTGCTCGTAGTAGAGCGTCCCGAGGACGGCCCGCCCGTCTCGAATCTCACCTGCGCCAACCGCGGCGAGGAGGTCGTCGTAGGATTCGGTGACGACGCGAATCGATTCGTTGAAGTCCAGCTTCTGCTCGCTCGCGGGGTGACAGTCGTACGCGACGAAGTAGTGATGCACCGCGTTCGCGATACCATTGGCCGGTTCGACCGTCGTGAGGTGTTCGACGCGGGCTGCCTCGTGGCCCGTCTCCTCTTCGAGTTCGCGGTGGGCGGCCATCGCCGGGTCGTCGTCTGCTGGCTCCATCGTGCCCGCCGGAATCCCTCTGTTCACGCGCTTTACGGCTTGTCGCCACTCCTCGATGAGCACCACGTCGCCCTCCGGCGTAAACGGGAGAATAACGACGGCGGGCGGTTCTGAGAGAAAATCGAAATCCGTCTCCGTGCCGTCTGGCAAGCGGACGTCCTCGTGGGTGACGTCGAAGCCGGGACAGGTGTAGGCCGTTTCGGAGGCGAGCGTTTCCCATTCGAGCGGGTCGTCGGTCATCGTCGGGAGTAAGACGAGCGGGGTGAAAAATCAGGGGATAATCGAGAGCAGGTCGTCGTGAATCTCGCCATTCGAGGCGACGAGGCCGTCTGCGTCCCAGCGCCACGGATTGCCGTTGATGTCGGTCACTTTCCCGCCCGCCTGTTCGACGAGATGGACGCCGGCGACGGTGTCCCATGGCGAGAGGTGAACCGCGGAGACGGCCCCATCGAGTTCGCCCGCCGCGACCATCGCGAGCGAAACCTGCCCGGTGCCAAACCGCCGGAGGTCGCCGAACGTTTCGAGCAGATTACGCGAGACGTCCCCGAACAGGGGGCGGTGCTCGCGCTGGAGACCGAACGTGAGCGAGACGGTACAGAACTCGGGGTCGTCGCGGGTGCTCACGCGCACGGGGTCGTTGTCGCGGAGCGTTTCCGAGGCCGCGACGTACTCGTCACCGAAAGCGGGAAGGCGGGTCACGGCGACCTGTGGGGTCCCATCCACCACGTAGGCGAGACACGTCGCCCAGATGCGGTTGCCGTGGGTGAAGTTGTTCGTCCCGTCGATGGGGTCGATTACCCAGGCGTGGCCCGTCTCGGGGATGGCTTTCAACTGGTCGCCCTCCTCGCCGACGATGGTGTGGTCGGGGAAGGCGTCGTGGATAACTTCGACGACACGAGACTGGGCGTCGATATCGGCTTGCGTCACCGGGTCCATTTTGCTCGCTTTCGGCGTTATCCGAAGCGGCGTCCGGAAGGCGGAAAGTGCGACGTTTCCGCCCGCCATCGCCGCCTCGCGAGCGACCGACAGTGCCCGGTCGGCGTCAGGAGACGTAGCTGTCACGTCACAGTGGACAACAGCCACCCCTAAAAACGCATCTGACTATCGGCCGGGGCCGTCCGGCGAGGATGTCGCGTCGGTCTCGTCACCGGAGGACTGGGTCGCAGACCGAGACACCTCGAAGATGAGGACGCCCTCGTTCTCGTAGGCCAGGTCGTAGCGCGGGGACTCCAGCAGGGAGTGCTCCATATTTGTCGTCGTCTCGCGCTCCTTGCCTCGGACGGTGTAGTCGTCTTTCGGCACGTAGATGTAGTCCGGGTGGCGGTCGCCGAAGGCGAGCAGCTGGGTCACGCAGCTCGCGCTCCCGCAGTTGGAGATGGCCTTGTAGTACTCCACTTCCCAGTAGTAGTTCGCGGAGGTAGTCCACTCCACCCCCCATGGCCCGATGAGTATCGTCCGGTCGGTGAATAAGGGCACCCACTCTGCGGTGTCACCCATCACGACGAACGTCGAGTCGGACGCGGTGTTCGCCTCCATCCACGCCATCGCCTCGCGGTCGTAGGTGTCCATCGTCGCTGGCTGGGCCGCGCTGTGGTCGTACTCGGTCTGCAGCGTACTCGTCGCGAAGGCGACGCCCGTGCCGACCGCGGTGAGCATGACGAGCGCGACGACGGCGACCGAGACGACCCGATACAGGTCAGGCCGGGACGTACGCTCGCTGAGGAACGTCTGGATAGCGGGCAGGACGCCGTCGTAGACGAGGAACGCGATGAGCATCGCGCCGCCGATGAACAGGAATCGGTCTTTGCCGAGGAGATAACTCGCGCCAATCGCCCAGACGGCGAGGAAGTAGCGTTTCCGGTAGAGCGCGTACGCCGAGGCGATGAAGACGGCGAGGTAGAACACCGACGTGATGTCTTTCTCCTTGAGCGGGATGACGAACTGCCAATAGATGCGGTGCCACCCGCCGAAGAGACCGGTGTGGGTTCCCGACGCCTGCAGGAAGATGTCCGGTCCGTGCGTGGCGAAAATCTGGAGCCACCACGGCGCGGCCAGTAGGATACCACCGCCGGCGACGATTGCGCCGTAGACGAGGCCCTGAATCGACCGGTCGAAGGCGGCGTAGGCGAGCAGGTAGGTGAAGGCGAAAAAGACGGTGTAGGTCGGGTGCGTGAGCACTTCGATACCGAACAGCGCCATCCCGGGAACGATCCAGCGACGGTCGCCCGTCTGGAACAGCCGAATCCCGGTGTACGCACCGAGCAGCGCGATGGTGACCGCGGGAGCGCGGACGATGCCACCGGCCGACAGGTGCCAGCGAAGCACGGCTGGCGCACCCGCAAAGATGACCGAAGCGAGCCCCGCCTGCCGTTTCGAGTCGAGCAGATGGCGTGCGAGGAAGTAGTACGGCACGATCATGAACGTCAATACGGCTCCGGGGATGAGGCGGGTGAGCGTGATGGCATCGACGCCGAACAGGTCGCGAATCACCGCGTAGACGTAGAACATGAACGGCGGATACGCGAACGGGACGCCATCGGCGGTGTAGCCGGGAATGCGCTCTGGCAGCGCGTAGCCGTGAGCGATGATTTGGTCAGAAATCGCGATGTACAGGCCCCCGACGTACGCCGGGTACTGGTGGGTCGCGAGGTAGGACGCGTAGATGGTCGCCGCGGCGAGCACCGCGAGCGAGAGCCACCTCACGTCGGTCCACGTCACCGTGTGCTGGCGAAAGCTCGGCAGCAGCGAATCACGGGTCCGCGAGCGGGGCGGCGTCGACATGGGCTATCGCGCCACCTCGATTCGGGCCGGCACCGAAGACAGCAGGGGGGACAGGGGGGAGAGACGGGACCCTCTCGGAGCGAACGCAGTCATTGCCTGTGAGCAGTCCGGCTACACCCATTATTATGGGCGACGTAAGGACAGAATCGTGATGCGTCAACCCCGCATTATCGTGCGATTTTCTGCCACGCTCGTTCGTTACAGTTCGACGTGCGAAAGGCTCGCGTCGAGTTCATCCACGTGGTCGTTGAAGGCCTCGACGAACTCACGAAAGCCCTTCGCGTGACGCTTCACGTCCGGGGCCGACGGCGGCTCGTACTGAGACACCAGATACGTCCCACCCTCGCCGCCGACGCGGAGGTACGACGCCCGGTCGCCCTCCCACTTCAGCTCCCAGCGTTTCCCGGCGACGCGCGCCGTCCACGACCCGTAGTCCGTCCCGTTGAACCGGTGGAGTTGGGCCGCAATCGCGTTCGCCGTCTCTCGAATCCGCGCAACGACTCTGTCTCGCTCCTCGACGACCGTCGCCGTCGAAGCGACCTCGGGAAAGTCCGTCGGCACGTCGTCCAGCATGCCCTCGAACGAGGCGACGTGGTCGTTGAACGCCCGGACGAACGCCCCGTAGTCCTCCATCGCCAGGCGCAGGTCGTCCGGCGACGGCGGCTGCTTCGTCGAAACGACGTAGATGTCGCCCTTCTTCCCCGAGAATCGCAGGTAGTCGAGCGCCCCCGCCTCGAACTTCACCGTCCAGTCCCCGCTGCTCGTCTCGAACGTCTCTTGCCCGTAATCGCCACCCTTGAGCAGCGCGAGTTCCCGCGCAATCCGCCCCGCGTGTTCGGTCACCGCCTCGACGAGTTCGTCCCGCTGGACCGCACTCTCGTCTGCACTGGCGATTTCCTCGTCGATTCCATCCATGGAGTGTGCGTTGGGCGCTTTCGCGTAAAAGGGATTGGTAAGGGTGGAGTGGAAGTAAAGGGGTCTGGATTGGGTGACAGCGCAGCTTCGAATTCCCGCGCAACTCGTTGCTCGGAAGCGTACGCTTCCACCCCCCGGTCGCTCAGCGCAGATTCGAACCACGCCCAGACGTGCACAGCGAAGCGAGCACGTCTGGTCTGCTTTGGAATCGTAGATTCCAAACCACGGTCGCTCGCTGCGCTCGCTCCCTGATTCGAATCTGCTCGGCGTCAGTTTCAGACGCGCCGCTCGAAAGTGAGCGGCGCGACTGGAAAATGGGCCAGCGCAGATTCGAACTGCGGTTACGGCCACCCGAAGGCCGAAGGATACCAGGCTACCCCACTGGCCCGCTGCTATTTCAATAGCCGCCGCTGTTGTTAATCCTTCCGGAAATTAGTATTTCGAGTAGCCGTCGGTGTCGAGGAAATTGTGGACGACGGTGATGGTGTGGTCGGCGTGGAGCACCGCCGGGCCGATGCGAACGCGCTGGGCTGCAGCTTCCGAGAGCAAAGCGGCCTCCTCGTCGGTGAAGTCGTGGTGGTCAGAGAGGACGAACACGGGATTCTCGGGGACGGCGGCGTCGGCGATTGGGTCGCCGGCTTCGTGTAGTTCGACCACGGTGCCGTCGCGGGCGGCGGTTTCGAGAATCGGCTCGAAGCCCCGTCGCGAGAGATAGACGCCGGGAGAGGCTTCGGCTTCCATGTGTCCGATGGCGTTCTCCTTCTCTTCGAGGGCGTTGCGGATGAGTGCGGCTGTCGAACGTTCGTCGGGGTTGAGTCGGCGCAGTTCGCTCCCCTCGAAGCGAATCGTCAGTTCGTCCTGCAAGACGAGGTAGACGCGGACGTCCTTTCGAATGTCGTGAGACAGGAAGAACGCCGAGTTGACGCACCGACAGAGCACGTCGAGGCGGCCCGCGCCGCCGGCGAGGTCGTCGAGCGAGAAATCAGGGGTCGTCGGCGCGTCGTGGCCGAGGATGATGAACTGGCGCATTACTGGACACAAGTCCGTGAACCGTCATACGTGCGTCGAACGTTCCCGGCACATTTATTCGAGTTACCCGGTATTTTCGAGCTAATGACCGACGTGCGCGAGGCGACTGCCGACCTCCTCGACTCACGGCCGGAGGTGGCCGAGTCACTGGAGCAGCTGCTGGCTATCGACAGACAGCACGAGACGTGGACGTTCGCGGACATCCCCCTCGACTCGGGCACGTTCGGCGAAGTCGTCTCCCGCAACATCGTCGAGAAACACGACGGCGAGTACCGCCTCGCCGACCCGACGGCCGTCGAAGCCGCCCTGCGCGGCGAATCGACGCCCGCATCTACGACGCCTGCGATCTCACTTTCGCTCCCGACAGTCGAACGCCGCGCTGTTGGCATGCTCGTCGGGGCGCTCGGTTTTCTCGCGCTCGTTCGCTCGTTGTTTGTCACCCGTGTATTTCGCGACGGCCACGTCGTCCTCGGCGCGAACGACCCCTACTTCTACCGCTACTGGGTAGAGAAACTGGTCGTCGATGCAGGCGGTCTGTTCGATTTCGCCGCGCTGTCGGCAATGCCGGATACCGTCGCGATGGGGGAACCGCTGTTCGTCGCCACCCTCTGGTGGCTCTCGTCGCTGTTCGGCGGGATGGACGCCGTCGGCCCCGTCATGGCGTGGTACCCCGTCGTCAGCGCCGTCGTCACCGGCGCGCTCGTCTACCTGCTCGCCGTCGAACTGACCGACGACCGGCGCGTCGGCCTCGCGAGCGTCCTCCTGCTCGCGCTCATCCCCGGCCACGCTCTGCGGACGGCCCTCGGATTCGCAGACCACCACGCCTTCGACTACCCATGGCTGGCGCTCACCATACTCGCCGTCGTCGTCCTCGCCCGCCGGGGAAGCCTCGCGGACCTGAAATCAACCCCGAAGTCGTGGGCCGCAACGCTCGCCCTCGGCGTCGCACTCGCGGGCCAGACGCTCGCGTGGGAGGCCGGCCCGCTGCTCATCGTCCCACTCGGCCTGTACGTTGCGTTTCGGGTGCTCTCTGACGTTCGCGCCGGTCAGTCGCCCCTCGCGTCGAATCTCGGTCTCGTCGTCGGCCTGCTGGTCGGGGCGCTCCTTGCCGCTGCCGGTCACGCGAGTTTCGGCTGGCACTCTGAACAGGTAGCCTTCGCTCCCGCCCTCCTGTTCGTCGCCGTCCTCTTCGTCCTGAGCGTCGCCGAACTCACCTTCCGCGCCGACCTGCCAGCGACGGCTCTCGCCGGTCTCGAAGCGGTCGGCGGCGTGGTCGGCGTCCTCGCCTTCCGGGCGCTACTGCCCGATTACTGGGCGAAACTCGTGAGTGAGCTGGCCCTGTTCGTCGCCCCGCGGGACATCGTCGAGACCGAATCGCTGTTCAGCGGCGACTCGATGGGCTTTCTCCTGTTGTTCGGCTTCATCCTTGCACTCGCCCTCCCGTACGTCGGGTGGGCCGCGCTCGCGAGTTATCGAAAGCATCGCCCAGAGTGGGTCGCCCCCGCCGTGTACGCAGGCTACTTCTTCGTGCTCGCCGGCTTCCAGATTCGGTTCGTCGGCGAGATGGCGGCGGTGACCGCCGTGTTCGCCGGACTCGGCTTCGTCCACCTCGCAGAGCGCGTCGACCTGGCGCGCCGTCCCGTCCCCTTCCGCGACTCGAAACCGAGCGTCCCCGAGTCAGTCGAGATTCCGGACTCGCGGGGCGTCGCCTCGTTGGTCGCGCTCTTTCTCATCGTCGCCAGCCTGAGCCTCGTCCAGGTGCCGGTGAAGATGAACCAGGTAACCGCAGACGGAGACCTGTTCGAGACGGCCCAGGCTATCGACACCTACGCCGAAGAAGAGGGAATGGCGTATCCACAGAACTTCGTGTTGTCCCGGTGGGGCACGAATCGGGCGTACAACTACTTCGTGAACGGCGAGTCGCGCTCCTACGGCTACGCCCAGTCCACCTACACGCCGTTCGTGCGCGGGTCGAACGCCAGCGAGTGGTACGGCAAACTCAGCAACCGCGTCGGGTTCGTCGTGACCGAAGACCGGGACTATCCGCCGGGAACGATGCAGAGCCGGCTTCACGACCACTTTGGCTCCCAGACTGAGGCCGCCCCCGGTGTTGCCCACTATCAGGCGATTTTCAGTACCGAAAGCGGCGACACGAAAGCGTTCAGACTCGTGCCGGGCGCGACGATAACGGGCGGTGCAGCGTCCGATTCGCAAGTTACGGTCACCACATCCGTCTCGATACCCGGCGCGACGTTCGAGTACGAACGAACCGTCGAAACTGCAGCGGACGGGTCCTACCGCGTCACGGTCCCCTACGCGGGTGACTATTCGGTGAACGGAACCACGGTGACAGTCTCAGAATCGGCAGTAGAACAGGGCGAAACGGTTGCTGCCTGAATGGACGGAGACGGATTTCTGTCGCCTCGCTACCAGGTCAACCCTTCGTAGGTGATGCCCTCGCGCGGAGAGACGATACGCCGACCGTCGATGACAACGGGCGTGGCCATCGCGTCGAACTCTGTGTCGAGGGCGGCGAATTCGTCCCAGTCGGTGACGACGAGTGCTCCGTGCGCGCCTGAGAGCGCGTCCGCGGCAGACGCGGCGTACTCGATGTCTGGAAACCGCTCGCGCATATTCTCTGTGGCCACCGGGTCGTAGGCGACGACGTCGGCTCCGCGTTCGAGCAGCCCTTCGATTGCGGGAATTGCCCGCGACTCGCGAACGTCGTCCGTGCCGGGCTTGAACGCGAGGCCGAGTACGGCGACCCGCTTTCCTGAAACGTCGACGTGGTCGTCGAGCAACGCGAGCATTCGACCGGGCTGACGGTCGTTTACGTCAACCGCCGCCTGGAGTAGTTGCGGTTCGTAGCCCGTCTCCCGCGCGGCGGCGATGAGCGCGGCCACGTCCTTCGGGAAACACGAACCGCCCCAGCCGACTCCACTGCGTAGGAAATGCGGGCCGATGCGCTCGTCCAAGCCGATGGCGTCTGCGACTTCGTAGGCATCGACGCCGTACTCCTTGCAGATGTTCCCGAGTTCGTTGATGAGGCTCACCTTCGCCGCGAGGAAGGCGTTGTTGGCGTACTTTATCATCTCCGCTTCGCGCAGGCCCGTCTCCACGATTGGCGCGTCCGTCCGTGCCACGAGCGGGTCGTAGAGGTCGGCGAGCAGCGCGCGGTCGCGGTCTGACTCCGCGCCGAAGACGATTTTGTCCGGGTTCAGAAAGTCGGACACCGCAGAGCCCTCGCGGAGGAACTCAGGATTCATCGCGACGCCGAAGTCCTCGCCGGCCGTCTTCCCGGAGGCGGCTTCGAGTAGCGGACGAATCACGTCGCCCGTCGTACCGGGAATGACCGTGCTCTTCACGACGACGAGGTGGTAGCCGTCTTTTTCGGCGAGCACCTCACCAAGCGATTCCGTCCCGGCTTTCATGATCGAGAGGTCGATAGAGCCGTCGGGATTCGAGGGCGTCGTGAGCGCGAGAAACGTCACGTCCGTGTCGAGAACGGCGGTGTAGTCGGTCGTCGCGCGCAGTGACGACCCGGCGTACTCGGCGAGACGGTCGGCGAGCCCCGGTTCGTGAATCGGCGGTTCGCCCGCGTTCAGTTTGGCGACGACCGATTCGTCGATGTCGATGGCCGTCACGTCGTGTCCGAGTTCCGCGAAACACGCGGCGATGGTCGTCCCCACGTACCCACTCCCCACGATGCTAACTCTCATTTTACTAAAATATCACAGCGAAACCCTTCAACGTATCTCACTGGCACGGTTATGTTTGGAGTGGGATATTTAATCTGCGAGAGCGAAGTTCTACGCGATGCAGGCAGTTGTGCTTGCGGCTGGGGAGGGCAAGCGGTTGCGGCCACTCACAGAAGACCGGCCCAAAGGGATGGTGGAGGTGGCGGGCAAACCGATACTCACACACTGTTTCGAACAGCTCGTCGAACTCGGGGCGACCGAGTTCTACGTCGTCGTCGGCTACAAGAAAGAGGACATCATCCGCCACTACGGGGACGATTTCCAGGGGATTCCAATAACGTACGCCCACCAGCGAGAGACGCTCGGACTGGCACACGCGCTCTTGACGGTGGAGGAGTACATCACCGACGACTTCATGCTCATCCTCGGAGACAACATCTTCCGCGCGAACCTCCGGGACGTCGTCGCCCGCCAGCGAGAGGAGCGCGCAGACGCCGCCTTCTTGATCGAAGAGGTCCCGTGGGAGGAAGCCTCCCGCTACGGGGTCTGTCGGACCAACGCCTACGGCGAAATCGTTTCCGTCGTCGAGAAGCCCGAAGAGCCAGAGTCGAACCTGGTCATGACGGGCTTCTATACGTTCACGCCGGCCATCTTCCACGCCTGCCACCTCGTCCAACCCTCGAATCGCGGCGAGTACGAACTGAGCGAGGCTATCGACCTGCTCATCCACTCGGGGCGAACCATCGACGCCATTCGAATGGAGGGCTGGCGCGCGGACATCGGCTATCCCGAAGACCGGGACGCCACGGAAGCACGGATTCTCGATGAAGAAGGGCAGAAGGCGGAAACCAACTAGGTTTCTGCCACGGTAATGAGGACGATTTGTTTTCCGGGTCCGAGCACCAGTCCACCAGTGGGATTGGCCCGAACGAGCACTAATTCTTCGTCTTCCATCGGTCCCGGACCACCGTCAGGCATCTCGTAGTAGGAGATTGAGATGGTTGTCGGGGCACAGCCGTCTTGGATAGTGAAGAAGACGAACAGGTTGACTTCTTCGGGGAGCCCTTCGTCTACGATTCTGTCGATGACGATGCACTCGCGAATGTAGTCACTCTGCCACTCCGGTTCAGTGGGAATCGGGTCGATGTCGAGTGCAAGCCCCTCCTGCGATTGTCCGCGGAAGGACTGTATCACTCTCCGCTGGTCACTGTACGTCACCCCGTTATCTGGGTCGAACTGCTCGATCTCAGGGCCAGTGGCCACGTACACCTGCCAGTGAGTCACAGGTTCTTCTTCGGGTGGGCGAGGTGGAACACGCTTGTCCACCTTCACCGAGAGAATGTGATGCCCCGGGCCGAATTTGCGGTAGTCGGTGTCTTTGAATTCCAGTTCCTCAGACTCCATTGGCAATGCTTCGAGGTGTGGCCACTGATACAGCGTGAGCGAGTAGTACACTCGCTCACAGCCGGGTTCGATGTGGAATCGTACGGTAACGTACTCCTGACCATCTCTCCGCTCCTGTTCGACGCGGTCTACGACCACGCACTCGCGAATGTGCTCGCTCTGCCAGGCGGGGTCAGATTCGGCCTGGGTGACACCGTCGTGGGTGTTCCCCCGGTATGCCGCGACCAATCGACGCTGGTCGGTGAACGTGTGTCCTCGGTCGTGGTCGAACTGTTGAATTCCGCGGCCGGTTGCGAGGTACACCTGGTAAGGGAATACGGATTCGTCCGGTGTCGGTGTGACGGCAGGCGGCGTTTCAGTGACGGTCGGTCGTTCAGTCGTCAGCTCCGGCGGTGTGGCGACCGGAGTCGTCGTCGCCGGCGTCTCGGTGGTCGTCTTGCGCGCTGGATTCTTCTTGACGGTCTTCGTCCACGTCTGCGTGGTGGTCGGTTCCGGCGGGCGTTCGGTCTCCACGGACGTCGTCGTGTGCGACTCGACGGTCGTCGTCGTGGGGGCTGGTTGCGTCGTTCTCGGTTCGGTCGTAGTCGGTACTGGCGTGGGCGTCTGGATGTCCACGTCGTCGAACACGAGGTCCTGGTCCGGCGTGGCATCTGGACCACCGAAACCGGTGAGGCCGACGGTGAAACTGACGATGATGAGGAGCACGACGGCTCCCACCACGGCGCCAGATGGTCGAATTGGAATCGCCATAGTATGACGCTCGTCAATGACAGATATTGTTACAGACCGGATGAATCACGAGTCGTGACGGTTAGTTATGAGTTACAGTCACACACTGCAGACGGTTCGAGAGTGCAACTATGCACAAACCGGCAGAGTGTGGCGGAGCGCCTGCTCTGAGGCGTGAAAAAGGTGAAAACGATGGTGGCGATTCGGTCAGTTCTCGGGCAGGTCCACGACGATGTAGTGGTGGCCGGCGCTGAAGTAGCGCGCTTTCGCGCTCACGATGACCATTTCTGGGTTCTCGGGAGAACTGTACGCACCGGACGGCAGCTGGTAGACGGCGAGCGCGTACCAGCTGTGGTCGGGTTGACAGCCCTCTTCGACGTAGAAGTCCATGCGCACCGTCGTCTCGTTCACTTCGGCGCTCTTGAACACGATGCACTCCTGGATGAATTCGCTCTGCCAGGCAGTCGACTGCGCACCCTGCGTGTCACCCGTGTGGGTGTTGCCGTAGAGCATGTAGATGACGCGGTCGTTGTCGATGTAGGACCAGTCACGGGTCTCGTTGAAAGACTGGTACTGGCGACCCGTCACGAGGTACGCCTGGTAGTGGCCAGACGAGGTATCCTCGTCGTAGCGTGGCTCCTCAGGCGTCGGCGTCGGGGTCGGCGTTGGCGTTGGCGTCGGTTCTGCCGTCGTCACGGGCGGTTCGGTCGTGGTGTCGCGCGCCGGGTTCTTCTTGACGGTCTTCGTCCACGTCTGCGTGGTGGTCGGTTCCGGCGGGCGTTCGGTCTCCACCGGCGTCACCGTCTCAGTCGGCCGTTCCGTGGTCGTCTGGGTCGACGTGGTGGTTTCCGTTGTGGTCTGCGGTCTGGTCGTCGGTACTGGCGTGGGCGTCTGGGTGTCAACGTCGTCGAACACGAGGTCCTGGTCCGGCGTGGCATCTGGACCACCGAAACCGGTGAGGCCGACGGTGAAACTGACGATGATGAGGAGCACGACGGCTCCCACCACGGCGCCAGATGGTCGAATTGGAATCGCCATGACCAGATTTTCGCGACTAACGGACATTGTTACAGACCGGATACACCAATTAACACGACTGTTAGATTCCGATTACAATCAACACCATCAACAGAACGATTGGGCGAGAAACCGCACGACGATGCCGCGTTTATGACAACCTACCGGAATACAAAGTGGTGAAACAGTCTGTCGAGAAGGTTACGCGTCCTCCTGTGCGTCCACGACAGCAACCGAGGCGAGGTTCACCACATCCTTGACCTCGTCGCCGCGCTGGAGGACGTGGACGGGTTTGTTCATGCCGACGAGCATCGGCCCGATGGCCTCCGCGCCGCCGAGGCGCTGCAGTAGTTTGTACGCGATGTTCCCCGCCTCCAGATTTGGGAACACCAGAATGTTCGCCGGTTCGTCGAGGTTCGCGAAGTCGTAGGTGCCGTTCAGCATCTCCTCGACGACGGCGGTGTCTGCCTGCATCTCCCCATCGACCGGGAAATCGACCGTCGGGTCGGCGCGGAGGAGTTGGGCGGCCCGCCGGGGTTTTCGCGTCCCGTCGTTGTCCACCGAGCCGAAATCGGAGTACGAGAGCAGCGCCGCGCGCGGTTCGACGTTGAACTTCCGGGCGAGCGTCGCCGTGTGCTTCGTAATCTCGGCGAGGACGGCCTCGTCGGGGTCCAGATTGACGGTCGTGTCCACGCAGAAGACGACCCGGTCTTTGAACGTGAGCATGTACACCCCGGCGGCGAAGTTCGCATCTTCTGCCGTGCCGACAACTTGCAGGGGCGGTCGGAGCGCGGAGGGATAGTGGTGGGTGAGGCCGGTGAGCATCGCGTCGGCGTCGCCCATTTCGACCATCACGCTGCCGAGGTAGTTGCCGTCCGTGATGAGTTCGTCCGCCTCACGCCGAGTGACGCCCTTTCTGGCGCGAAGCTGGTGCAGACGGTCTGCGTAGGCGTCGAGGGAATCATCGTCCGGGTCGACGATTTCTGGCTCGTAGTCGAGGCCGAGTTCGGCCATCCGCGCCCAGATGTGGCGTTGGTCGCCGATGAGAATTGGCTCCGCGATACCCTGTTCGACGAGCTGTGCCCCCGCCCGAATGACCTTGTCGTCGCCTCCTTCCGCGAAGACGACGCGTTTCGGGTCGCTCTGGGCTTTGTTGAGGACGACGCGCATCATCTCGCGAGACTTCCCAAGGCGCGCTTCGAGGCGCTCGCGATAGGCGTCGAGGTCGATGTGCGTTCTCGCCACGCCGCTTTCCATCGCGGCCTCGGCGACCGCAGACGAGACCTCGAACAGGACACGAGAGTCGAGCGGTTTCGGGATGATGTAGTCGGGGCCGAACTGGAGTGGGTCGTCACCGTACGCCTTCACCACGGCGTCGGGGACGTCTTCCTTCGCGAGGTCGGCGAGGGCAGCGGCGGCGGCGACTTTCATCTCCTCGTTGATTTCGGTCGCCCGAACGTCGAGTGCGCCCCGGAAGATGAAGGGGAACCCGAGAACGTTGTTTACCTGATTCGGGTAGTCAGAGCGCCCCGTCGCCATGATGACGTGGTCGTCGCGGGCCGATTTCGCCGCTTCGTAGGTGATTTCTGGGTCGGGGTTCGCCATCGCGAAGATGATGGGGTCTGCGGCCATCGACCGTACCATCTCCTGGCTCACGATACCGCCTACTGAGAGGCCAACGAGCACGTCTGCGCCCTCGATTGCGTCTTCAAGCCCGCCGTCTGGCAGGTCCTTTGCGAACGGTTCGTTGTGCTCGTTCAACTCCCCCGCTTCCGCGCGTTTCTCGGTGAGGATGCCGCCGATATCGACCATCGTAATGTTCTCGCGTTTCGCGCCGAGGGAGACGTAGAACTTGGCCGTGGCGGTGGCTGCTGCACCCGCACCCGAGAAGACGATGTTCACGTCCTCGATATCCTTCTCCGCGATTTCGAGGGCATTCAAGAGGGCGGCTCCGGAGATGATGGCCGTCCCGTGCTGGTCGTCGTGGAACACGGGAATCGACATTCGCGCTCTGAGTTTTGACTCGATTTCGAAGCACTCGGGGGCCCTGATGTCCTCTAAGTTGATGCCCCCGAACGTCGGTTCCATCATCGCCACCGAGTCGATCATCTTCGCCGGGTCGTCGGTGTCCAGTTCCACGTCGAAGACGTCGATGTCGGCGAACCGCTTGAACAGGACGCCCTTGCCCTCCATCACCGGTTTCGAGGCCTGTGCGCCGATGTCCCCAAGGCCAAGCACCGCAGAGCCATTGGAGACGACGCCGACGAGGTTTCCTTTGGCGGTGTAGGTGTAGGCGTCGTCGGGATTTTTCTCGATTTCGAGACACGGTGCGGCCACCCCGGGCGAGTACGCGAGGCTCAGGTCGCGTTGGGTGTTCGTTGGCTTTGTCGTCGAAATCTCGAGTTTACCGGGGGGGTCGGTGCGGTGGTAGTCGAGTGCGTCCTCGTCGAGTCCCATATCGTATGGGACGAGCGCAGAATTATAAGCAACCCGTCAGCCAGCGGGGTTAGCCCAGCGCGGGACGCGCCATTGCCACGTCGAAAAAGAAGCCGTCGTCGTGTTTCTCTTCTTGCTCTTCGTGTTCGTCTTCGAGGGTGTCGTGTTCCGCCTCGCGGTCGTCGTAGAACTGGAAGTCGTCCTCGTGGAACGCCGCGTCGTCGTACTCGGCTACGTGGTCCTCGAATTCAGTGCGGTGGTCTTCGAACTTCTTCCGGTGGTCTTCATAATCCTGGATGTGTTCCTCGTAGGCCTGCTCGTGGTCTTCCCACTCCTCGTCTGAAGCGTTCGTGCGGTTCAGGAACTCGTGTTCCTCCTTGAGTTCTTCGTGGCGCTCTACGAGCTCGTCGTGTTCGGCCTGGAGTTCTTCACGCGTCTGCTGAAACTCCTCGTGTTCCTTTTGGGCGTCTTCGCTCGGCGTCGTGGTGGTCGCGAACGGATCTTCGGTCGTCGTGGTGGCGAACGGGTCCTCAGTCGTGGTCGTCGCAAACGGGTCGTCAGTGGTCGTCGCAGTCGTAGTCGTAGGTGTCGTCGTAGTCGTGGTGGTGGTCGCCGTTGGCGCAGGGGTGGACGTGGTCGCTTCCGCCGTGGCAGTCTGGCTAATCGTCGCCGTTTCCGTTTCGTCGGCGACCGGGTTTTCGACCGGGGCAGAGGGGCCGAGCGATGCGAGCACGATGGTCGCCGTCGCACCGAAGAGGGCAGCACCGAGCAACATCAGTATCAGGTTGGCTTTGCCTCGCTTACCCGTCACGAGGGACTTTACAGTCGAGAGACCGCGCATACTCGGGGCTACCCCCCTTACCACCATTATTACGCGGCGGATAAGTATGACAGATAATTGGTTATTTACCAGAACGTATCGTGTTTATATCTGTTTCCAAGCGTTCCCCAGTCACGGATTTTTCTCGTCTTTTTGTCAGAGTCCAAGATTGAACGCTCGATTCGTGAGGATGCCTACCACGCCAAGGCCCATCACGCCGGCGAGGACGGTGAACGCGAGTGCCCAGCCAGCCACGTCAGAGAGGGTGCCAACGACGACGCTACCGAGTGCGCCGATGAGGATGTAGATGGTGCGCATGAAGCCAAATCCCGCCCCCTGCTCTGTGGCGGCGAGCGCGTCCATGAGTCGCGCCTGCAAGGGCGCGCCCCAACTCATCCCGATGCCGATGCAGACGATTGCGCCGCCAAGGGTGAGCCACGACTCGCCCACGACGAGCAATCCGTAGCCGACCAGCGCCGCACCCATGCACACCGCGACCGCGATGTCACGTGGAATGCGGTCAGAGAGACTGCCCATCATCGGCTGGGCGAATCCTTGAACGACGAAGTATCCCGAGAACACAAGGCCAGCGGTCGTCCGTGAGGTTCCCTGATACTGCTCGAAAAACGCAGAGAGAAACGACGCCGTCGCCTGCCACGAGAACGCCCCGAGGACGGCGAGGGCGACCATGAACGCGATGTGCGGGCGGAACAGCAGCGAGACCACCGGGCCGAGCGAGAACTGGTCGCGCATCGACGTGTCTGGGTTCGCCGGTGCCGTCGGGCGCACGCGCCAGGCGAACACCGCGAACACCGGCAAGGCGACCAGCGCACCGAGGGCGAGTGCGTAACGCCACCCGTAGATGGACCCGACGTAGGCGGCGGCGACCGGGGCGAGCAGGCCGGCAGCGGGTGCACCAGCACCGTGGAAGCCAATGGCCCGCCCGATGGTGTCGAACTGCCGAGTGAGCAGCATCGTCGCGGGACTGTAGTGGAGACCGGCTCCAGCCCCGAGCAGGACGACGAACACGACGAACGTGAGAAACGAAGGCGAGAAGGCGAGCAGTAGGCTCGCGGCGGCGGTGAGGCCGACGGCAGTTAAAATGACCTTGCGCTCACCGTAGCGGTCTGCGACCACGCCACTCGGGAACTGCGAGAGGGCGTAGGCCATCCACATCCCCGTGAGTGCTGCACCGACGGCGCTGTTGGTGACGTCGAAACTGGCCGTTATCGCGGGCACGACGGGGCTGATGACGAGGCGGGCGACCATCGTGCCGAAGAACGCCAGCGTACAGAGGACGAGGACCGAGCGACGGTAGGGCCAGCGCATCTATCGAGGCTCTGTGACCCCAGGGTTTACGGGTTTTGTTCGCGGCCAGTTCCGCGCTCACTCGGGGGAGCCACGCGGGTTCGCGTCGAGGCCGAACTCCTCGACTTTCGTCCGCCAGAACTCCTCGTAGCCTTCTTCCTCCGGTGAGGCGGTGACCGTGCTCTCACCGGCGTTCACGCGGCTGAGTTTGACGTCGACTTCCTCTAAGAGTTGCTCGCCCACGTCGTCGCTCAGCGTCCCGGTGCGCATAGCGTCCATGATGGCGCTCTTCTCGCGTTTCAGCACCTGTCGCTCCCCGATGAGCAGTTCTTCGCGGTGGATTTCGGGATACGAGGACAGCAACGAGGAGATGGTCCGGTTGAGGTCCTCTTTTTCCTTCTCGTACTCACCGGTGAACTGTTCGTACACGTCCGGCGGAATCGCACCCGTCCGGCGCAGGTCCTCCGCCGCGTCGAGGGCGTTGTCCACCGCTCGGGCACGCCCGACGAGCAGTTCGTAGAGTTCCTCTTCTTCAGACCGAGTGACGATGTCGAGGGCATCGAGGAGGCGCTTCATCGACAGGCCCTGAACGACCAGGCTGAACGCAGCAACGCCGAACACCATCGCCCGAAGCTCCTCGCGGAACGGGATACTCGGCGGCAGCCCCAACACGAGCGCGATGGGGATGGAGGCGTGCAGGCCACCCCAAACCATGACGTGTTGGTACGAGCGGGGCACGGTGGTTTCGAGCCGCCAATTCGTGAGCGAGACGAAGGGGTAGACGATGGTCGCGCGAACCGCAACGACGAGGACGATTGCGGCGGCGATGAGCGGGAGGTGCTCTAGCAACTGCGTCACGGGCGTTTTTGCGCCGATGAGCAGGAAGATGAGCGTGTTCACCAGGAATGCGGCCGTCTCCCAGGTGTTGAACACCGCAATCTTCGTCTGCGGGCTCATCGCGTACTCTGCGCCTCGGTTCCCGATGAACAGGCCCGCTGCGACGGTGGCGATGACGCCACTTACATGCAGATAGTGCTCCGCCAGCAGGAACGATCCGTAGGCGAGAATCAGCGTGAGAACGATTTCGGTCATGTGCTCGTCTAGATTCGCCATCACGCGGAACACGGCGTAGCCCGCAGTGAGACCGACGACGAGGCCGCCGAGGCTGGCGACGACGATATCTACGCCCACGGTGCCGAGTTTCTCTGGAGTGAACAGCGCCGAGGGGTCGGTTCCCGACTCCAGGATGATGGCGAGCAAGGCGGAGAAAACGACGACGCCAACCCCGTCGTTCAATAGACTTTCACCCTCGACGAGGATGGAGAGTCGGCGAGGCGCACCCAGCTCCTCGAACAACGCGAGCACGGAAACAGGGTCGGTCGGGAGGATAGTGGCGGCGAACAGGAGCGCGATGAGCAACGGAAAGCCGAAGGCGAACTGCCCGATGTACCCGAGGATGAGCACCGAGACGATGAGCCCGGGGATCGCGAGGACGAGAATCGGCACAATGTTCGCTCTGAACCGTTCTAAGTCGGTGGTCGCCGCGCCCTCGAACAGCAACGGCGGGAGGAGGACGAGCAAGATGAGGTCGTGTGAGAGTTCGAGGCCGACTTCGACACCGAGGATCGAGACGGCGAGTCCCGCGAGCAAGAGCGCGATTGTGTACGGGAATCGTCCCACCTTGGCGACGAAGATGCCGACGCCCGCCGCGAGGATGAACACGGCGAGCAGTGAGAGAAGACTGGATTCGACTCCGGTAGCAGTCATTGGCGACAGTTCTCGGATCAACGTGTTAACTGGAGGGGCCGAACGCGACGAGAGTGACGTAACGGTGAAGGTGATTCCCGCGTCTTTAGGTGCGGGAGGAGGTCAAGGTAACGTTCAGCATCACAGGACAGGCCCATTCCTGAGTGCACTCGAATCACACGTCTAACAGGTGGACCTACCGCCGTAGCAGCCCAACGGATCTCTCTGCATCCGCATGTGCTGACGTTTTCTGTGCTCTCGATTTTTTTTCTCAAAATAAATCCCAACATAAATATATAATCTGGTCGAGCGAGAATTCAGTTCCCTGCACGCCATTTAATTAAATCCTACTCCTCTTCGTAGAAGACTATCACTGAGAGAAATTAGTCAGAGATTTGTATTTTATCAACGAATGTGAACTCCGTCATAATCAGAGTATCTTTCAGAGCTGAACAATCTAGTCGGGCACATAATCGAAACCTTGGTCGTGTGCGCATCCAGCAGTGAGATGAATTACAGCCCTGGGATGGCTGCCTGTCGGATGTAAGTGAGACGACGTACACCCCAACATCTCAAAAGTTTATAGCTGAGGAGTAAGCGAACTAGACCTAAAGGTGAAACTACCAGCGAAAAAACAATAGAAAATATAGATTATTCCAGAAAATACTATACAAATTTTCTGTCAAACGTTCTTGTCAAATAGATTTATTTGCTTTTGAGATACAAAAGTGAAAGAATATCCATATTATACACTCGATAATAATCAGTGGGTAGCACGAACACACGCATGGGATGTCAGATATAAACTACCCCCGAAGAACCGTTCTTGCGCTGGCAGGTGCTGCGCTTGGTGGCGCAGGCCTCGTTCAGGCGACGTCCAGCGCGAAGGCAACCCGCGACTCGTTTTTACTGCTCGAAGGCACCGAACACGAGACTGAAGTGTTCGTGACCCACGGCGCAAGCGACGGCCAGACCGTTCTCGTAGTTGGTGGACTCCACGGGAACGAAACGGCCGGCTACGAAGCTGCCGCACAGATCGCAGAGTGGGACATCGAATCTGGAACACTCGTCGTAATTCCACGCGCAAACGAAGTGGCAATCGAACGAAGCACTCGAACGGGCGAAAATGGCGACCTCAATCGACAGTTCCCGACCGGCGATGAGCCGGAGACAGAGCTTGCAAAGGCTATCTGGGGCGTTGTAGAGGAGTACGAACCAAGCACCGTCCTCGACCTCCACGAATCACAGGAACGCTACGACGGCGACGATATCGACGGCGTAGGGCAAACCGTCTTCCACTCGGACGGAGAGACGGCAACGCGCGACGCTGAAGACGCCGTGAACTTCATCAACAACCGCTGGATCGACAACTCGAATTACCACTTCAAACTCGGTGGCTTCTCGAGCCCTGACACGGAGCCGACGGGCCTCCTCGTCCACAAAGCATCGCGCGACGCCGGTGCAGACGGGTTTCTCGTCGAAACCGTCTCCACCGATATCGACCTCTCGACGCGCATCAAGTGGCACTCGGTGATAACCCGACGAGTTACGGGTGAAGAACTGTTCGACGGCACAAAACAGACCACGACGTCAACGCCAGAAGACACGCCAGAAGACACGCCAGAAGACACGCCAGAAGACACGCCAGAAGACACGCCAGAAGACACGCCAGAAGACACGCCAGAACCCGAACCGAAAGAACCCCCAACGGCGACGATTTCGACCGACCCAGCAGACGCGATGGACGCGAATTTGGAGAAGGGAACCGTTGTCGAACTCGACGCCACTGGCTCTGAAGCCGGTGACAGTGACATCGTGAAGTTTGCGTGGGACCTCACGGGTGACGGTACCACTGACGCGACCGGTACGAAGACGCGACTGATGCTCGACGCCTGTCGCAAATTCACGATTATCCTCACCGCGACAGACGAGGCAGGGATGACGGACACGACCGAGATTACACTCTCGACGGTTTAAACGAGACCCCGGGGTGGGGCGTTCTATCGTACTCACGCTGACCAGCAGTGGCCACGAGGGTTCCTGTCTTTAGACGAGGCCCTTCGAGTCGATGATGTCCCAGAGTTTCTCGCCGTCCTCCGTGATGCCGTAGACGCGGCCTTTTTTCTGCTGTTCTGAAACCAGCAGTTCGATGAGCGACCGGCGACGAAGCTCTCCGAGCGCCCGCGAAATGTGTGAAATCGCGTTATCAGAGTCGCTCGCCAGTCGCGAGGGTGTTGATGGGCCCTCTGCGAGTTGTCCCAAGACGACGACTCGATACTGTGAGCTGATGATGTAGCTCACGTCATCCCAATCGTCCACGGTCTGTGTCTCCATAGTCCGGCTCATCGATGATAGTCGACTGCGGACTGCGTTTTGACCCACTTGCGGTCCGCTGCCCAGTCGCGGGTGAGTCTTCTCCTGTACTGCAGGGTGCTGAAAGCCGACGACGCGGGTCTCCCCGGTGCCGCCGCTCTCACGATGTATCGGTTTCGTCCCAGTTCGCGTGCCATTACGTGGGGTAAGCTACCGAAAATTACATAAATCTTCCGTCTGAAAATATTCAACTATTCGCGACTGTCTTTCATGTACGAACGATTTTGATTGATTTTATGGCCGAATGGGCATTAACAGCCCGATTTGTATGGGAAAAAGAACTCGATGAAAGACAGGAGGTCAGTTCGATTGTGACCGTCCTGTGACAGCGTCTACACCACTGTCTTCGATTGGAAAACGCGCCCCGTTGAGGTGGGCATTTGCACGTTTGTCGCTGGCCATCGCCAGCAACAGAAGGGTCGCCACAGCCACGAGGCCCCCAACCGCAGTGGACAGCCGCGAAATCCCCACACCCCCGACGAGCGTAGCGAGTAGCGCGATGAGTCCGACGACGACGGCGAGCGTGTAGCAGCCAACGACGGAGTACAGACCATTTTGGAGGTACTTCGCGTTGAGGCGCCAGAGGAAATTTCTGAACAGCATCTTCGAAACGTTCGGAATGTACGTCGAATAGCGAATGTGGCTCACTTCGTCGCCGTAGATAGCGGGCATCGGCACGTCAACGACACGAAGTCCGTAGACGTTGAGCCGGACCAGCAAGTCGTTGCAGTAGCCATAGAACTCGTACATGTTCTCGATATCGACGGTGTCGAGCGCCTCGTGAGAGATGGCCGTGTACCCACTTTGCGGGTCGCCAATTCCCCAGTAACCACTCGCGATACGCGTGAGGTAAGTGAGAACGACGTTCCCGACGTAGCGGAACTTCGGCATCGATTTGCGGTGGGCGGGTCTGAGCAGTCGGTTCGTTTTCACGTACGCTGCGTCGCCGTCCGCAATCGGGTCGATGACCAGCGTTAGTAGGTCCGGGTCCATCTGCCCGTCCCCGCCGAGGACGGTGACGATATCGACGTTGTCGTCGCGCGCGCGAAGATACCCCGTTTTGATGGCCCCACCGACACCGCGGTTTACCGCGTGTTGAATCGCAACGACGCGATCCGCGTTCGAGCCGCCATCTGTCACCCGTTTGAGCGAGAGGGTTCGGCTCGTTTCGACCGCCTCCTGAATCTCCGCCCACGTATTGTCAGTCGAGCCGTCGTCGATAACGTACACTCGGTCGACGAAGTCTGGCACTGATTCGATTACATCCCCTACAAATCCCTGTTCGTTGTAGGCCGGGATTACGACGCCAATTGATTTTCCGTTATACATCTGTATGTTCCCCTCTGGTAGTTCCCCCAGACAACCGCAGTCCGAGCGAGATTAGTTGATCGTCTGTACGTTCTGTGCCCCCTCGACGAGCCCTCGAAGGCCAACGTCGAGTGGCACTTGAGCGGTGAAGCCGAGGTCGTCGCGAACGCGCGTGATATCTGCACAACTGTGTTTGATATCGCCGGTTCGCGGTTCGGTGAACTGAATCTTGACCCCCGAGTCTGCGAGGTTGCGAATCAGTTCTGCGAGTTCGATAATCGAGAGCGCCTGGCCCGTCCCCACGTTGAACGCCTGTCCTGTATGGTCGGTGGTTGCGGCGAGCAGATTCGCCTGGACTACGTCCGAGACGTGAACGAAATCGCGCGTTTGCGACCCGTCGCCGTGGACCGTAATCGGACCGCCGTTCGTGGCTTGCTTGACGAAGGTACTGATGACGCCGCTGTAGTCGCCAGCCGTCTGGCGCGGGCCGTAGACGTTGAAGTAGCGCAGCGCAACCGTGTCGAGCCCGTAGAGTCGGTTGTAAGCTCTCGCGTAGTGGTCAGACGCGAGTTTGTCGATACCGTAGGGCGAATCAGGCGCGGTCCGTGCGTCCTCCCCGATGGGGACGACTTCGGGCGCGCCGTAGATTGCCGCACTCGATGCCGTCACCACGCGGGCGTCGTACTCGCGGGCGAGTTCAAGGACCGCGACCGTGGCGTTGGCGTTCACGAGATTACTGAAGTACGGGGCTTCGATGGAGCCTTTCACGCTCACGAACCCGGCTTCGTGGAAGACGAGGTCAACCCCGTCCATCGCGTCTCTGAGCATCGACACGTCGCGAACATCGCCTTCGAAGACGGTGACTTCGGACGGCAGGTTCGCCCGCGACCCCGTAGAGAAGTCATCGAGTACGCGTACGGCGTTCGTCGAGACGAGCGCATCGACGAGATGGCTCCCGATGAACCCCGCCCCACCCGTGACGAGCACGGTCTGGCCGGAGATGAGCGGGTCGCTCATCGCGTCCCCCCGAATGAATCGAGAACAGCGTAGACCAGCCGTTGGTCCCCGCTGATTGCTATGCGAAACATCATAGTCTAAAAGCGAAGAGTGTACTGATTGTTATATCCGAGTTAGAAATCAGCAGGCATGGCTTGAATCTATAAAACCAGATTAATCGGACACGTTTGGGTTCGCGTTGGCATGATAGGCGAGCAGAACGATGGTGAAACGTTGGTATCCCTCTGCTGGAATGCGATTTTACGCTCACAAAATACGTCTGCAACACCCTCAGTAAGAGCGGATTTCAGAAGAAAGAGGGGGCTAAAACACAGTGCAATCGTTACCGTTTGACGACATTGTAGGCCGTCTTCGCAACGTCCATCAACGGGCTGTTCGTCTCGACGACGTAGTAGGGGACGAGCTGTGCGCCAAACTTCGATTTGTACGCACAGAGGCGTTTGGTGTTCGCGCCGACCATATCGTAGGTCGTTACGCTCGCTAAAGCCGGGTCAGAAGCGACGTCGCTGATGATCGCCCAGTGGAGCAACGTGTTCACGCTGACGTTCTCGTAGGTGGCGCGCATGCCGCCCAGCCAGTAGTACACTTTGTCGTTCGAGTAGAGCGCGATGATGCCGTTCAGGTAGTTGCCATCGCCGTCGCGAGCGACGTACACGCGGCTTCTGTCGCCGAGGGCGAGAAGCAGGTCGCGGACGTACTCCCACGTGAGCGTGAACGTCTCACCTTGCTCTGCGTAGCGAGCGACTTGGTCTTCGTAAATCTGCTTTGCCGTTTCGATACCCTCTACGCTGAGGGTCATGTCGAGGTCGTCGATGCGGCGAATCTCCGTCCGGAGGCTGCGACTGAACGAACTCTGGATCGAATCGAGCGACTCGCCTTCGATGGGCAGGTGATACGTGAAATCAGACGAGACACGGAAATCACCCCAGCGGTAGGGCCGCGGGTCGTGGTAGTCCGGCGAGCAGATCATGCGAAATAGCGTCCGCGAGTTGTCCGCATCAAGTTCCTCCAACACGCCTTCGGTGAACTCCTGGTTCAGTTGCTCGTGTTTTCGTCGTTTCGGGCTGTTCGGCATCAGAAGAGGGCCGAGATGGGGCACGCCCATCGCGGGAGGTGGCGACACGATGGCACGACCGAAGGGTCGCTCCTGGACGAACACTGGAAGCAAGGCTACCGGTTCCTCGCCGTTGAATCCACCGTACAGCTGCAGTTCGCCCGACGCGTGGTCTGCCATCACACCCAACGCTTCCTGTGTGTGAAACACCTCAAAGCCCGTAGAGGGGAGGGCATCCCCCCACTCAGACAGGTTCAATTGCTCAATACGCATGTGCGTTCACCCTGTCTATGTGGGAGATACACTTTGTAACGCAGAACCTACCAGCCCTCACGGTCGGTTTCCGCACGTTTTCCCGCCTATTTTAACAGTGAATTAGCGCGAGCGGTCGCCCGGTAGGAACTCCCATCGGTACATAGTGTGTCGTTAACTATACACTATGTTTCCGAAGTAATTAGTGATTCAAACTGATTGCTGTACCCCCTTAGGGGACGGCCAGAGGGTGATTCCACGTGTTCCAGGACAAAATCAACCAGATGTATTTGCAGACACCAGAAGTATACCAGTCCGCGCTTCGGAAGTGGTACTACGTACTCAACCCGAAATTCTCGTGGAAAGATCGCAAAAAGACGCTCGACACTACCGAAGCGTTCTCGACACGCTTTTTCGGGTCCGAAGCACCGATGAAAGCCTACGAGGCAGAATTCAACGAAAGTCTCATCGGTCCATCGATATTTGAAGGGATAAAACAACTCCCACAGGGCGTCTCGATGTTCGACGCGCACAAAGACGAGTGTATTCGGATGTACGCCCTCATCCGCGAGTACAAACCCGAAGTTATCGTCGAAACCGGCGTGTACAGCGGCGTCTCGACGCTTTCGATTCTCGCTGCGCTCGAAGCAAACGGGTCGGGGCGACTCTACTCGATCGATTACTCAGAATATCTGAGCGATGGAACCGCCGACATCGACCAGTTCACGCAGAGAGGCTACTACCGCGGGCGACCCTCGTGTGCAGAAGAGGGGACGCACATCGTCCCGGCCGGGAAGGAACCTGGCTGGATAATCCCCGACCACCTGCGCAACCGGTGGGAACTCATCTCCGGGAAGCCACAGCTAGAGTTGCCGCCGCTGCTTGCTCGGCTGGAGGAGATTGACTTCTTCCACCACGACTCCTCTCACGCTGTCTCGAGTATGATATTCGAGTTCGAACTCGCCTGGCAGTACCTGCGTCCAGGCGGTATCATGGTGTCTAATCACATCGGCTGGAACGATGCCTTCGAGACGTTCGTCAAAGAGCACTCACAAGATTACGGGCTCATGACCTGGCACTACAACCCACGCGGGAACTACGCGTGCCCGGGGAGCAGCGGCTACATCGTCAAATCGGCGAACACGCCGACAAATGGTAACCAGGCCAGCACGCAGGAAGGATGCATCCAGTCTGCAGTTCAGGTAAACAACGGAGAGTCACCCGCACAATCGGCATCAGATTAGGTAATGGACACGACATACTATCGCAACGGAAACCACGACTGTACATCGCCTCAATATCGCACCACGCGGAGAAACTTCCTCGCCACGACCGGATTTATTCTCGGTGCGATGACCTCGGTAGCTGGCTGTTCGTCGGTCATCTCGCCACCGCCGTACGAAGCGGAAACTGCATGGGAACCAGGGGTCCCTATGGCCACCGAGCGAACCGAGGTTATCGCCACCGTTCTCGACAACAAACTCTACGTCATCGGGGGCATTGAGCCCGGTCGCGTCGCCAGCACGACGGTCGCGATTTTCGACCCGAACGTCGGATCCTGGGAGGTGGGGCCACCACTGCCCGTTGGTCTCCACCACACGACGGCGGTAGCGCACGACGGGAACATCTACGTCGTCGGAGGCTACCAGAACCAGTGGGACCCGGTGAACACAGTCTATCAATTCGACGGTTCGACCTGGACAGAGCGCAAGCCAATGCCAACGGTCCGTGGCGCGCTCGCCGCAGCGGTTCACGACGGGCGCATCTACGCCACCGGCGGCGTGGGAATCGACGACGTCACCAACGCGTTCGAAATCTATGACATAGAGGCAGATACGTGGTCAAGTGGTCCGGCCATGCCCACCGCGCGAGAACATCTGACCGCCGCCGTCGTCGATGGAAACTTCTACGCCATCGGCGGTCGGACGGGGAACTTGTTTTCGAACCTTCGGACGACCGAACGGTACGACCCGACGACGAACGAGTGGCAGGCCGTCGCCGCCATGCCCACCGCCCGAAGCGGTTTCGGGGCGACGACCGTAAACGGTGTCATCGTCGTCATGGGCGGGGAAAGTCCAAACGGAACGAATTCACAGGTCGAAGTGTACAACCCGGCAGAAGATACCTGGTCCGCGCTCCCGGACATGCCCACGCCGCGCCACGGCCTTGGCGTCGCGACGCTCGGCAACCGCATTTTCGCCGCCGCGGGCGGCCCCGAACCGGGCTTTGTCTACTCCGACGCGGTCGAGGTGCTGACGTTCGAGAACGCGGCCTTCGACCAGGTCACACGGACCGTCGAGTCGTTTTTTTGTAACCTGCCGATCGTTGGCGGGCTGCTTCGTGGGTCGCTCTGTTAGCGGCTCTCGGGGCACTGACTAAATGTGCGAGAAGTTGAACACCATCACGCGACGAGTCGTGTGCTGCGTTTCCAGGCGAGCAATCTGCGAGCGGCGCCAACAAATCGAGTCGTGACTGGAAAGGAAGAGTACCACAGAAAAGCGGAGCGGAAGGCAACCGGTTAGGTAGATTCGTCAACCGTCACCCAGATGAACAGGTTCCGGTAGGCGTTCTCAGTCGATGGCGCAGCTGGTGCATCCCCCTTATATAGCATATAGCTCAGTCGGAGGTCTTCGCCCGTCATCGTGGGCGTAAGTTCATGGTCCTGATACCAGGTCTGGCCGTCTTCTACGGAACCCGTAAAGCGGGTGAGTTCCTCGCGTTCTATGACCTGTACTGAACCGTCACCCGTTTCGACCCGCTGGAGTTCAACGACGACGGTGTATTTGGTGTTCTCACCTTCTTGGTTGGAAACGGCGACGACCAACTCCTGGGGAACGCCCTGTTCGAACTGGGTTGGGTAGCCGGTGAACTTAAACTGACCAGCAGCTGTCTGCGTTCCGAGCGAGAATTCGGTGTACTGTTCGCCGTAGTTGGGCACGGCAAGGGCGTAGGCAAAGCCGACCATCGAAATGATGACGACGATGGCGAGCGCGAGGTTTAATGCGGAATCAACTTTGGTATCGGCGTTGAACAGCGCCGAAGAAACGTGGGAGAACCACGCTTCGATCGGCAACACAAATCGGTCCTCGGGAGCGACTGCTCTTCGGCGAATCGACCCGACGACGAGTGTAATCAGGATGAAGACGCTAATACTGCCAAGTAGCGTTTCGAGTGTAAACGCAAAGCCAAGCACTGACAACACTATTGCGAGTGGAGCGAGCAATCCGAGGCTGAGCCCAAATGAAAGCGCCAGTCTCGTTCCGAGACTGAGACCACGTTCGCTGACGAACCTGTTTACCGGGACCGACCCTTCGAGGTCGTCGTCAAGTGTCCAGCCGTCCACCTGTTCTTTAACTACGTGTCGGTGTGGGTACAACGCCAACAAGAGCGTGTATCCGGGGACGAATAGGATGAGCGGCAACCCAATGAGCGTCCGAATCACCGTATCGTTTACGTACATCACGAAAGAGATGCTGAGCAGAAGGTACACGAGACCCACCCCCAGGTCCATCCCTGGAATTTGCATATATGAGGAGTCATGTCCCCACGTCGATTCATCAGTCATTGTAAATTCATTCCCGAACGGCTGCACACGCTCCCGTTCTGGATAGCAATAAGACGGATTGGTACCTTGTTATGGGCAGGCTTCCGCGCGCTGTGGGCACTGTATCGTTCGTGAAGTTACGCTTGAAAAAAATAGACTGGCACGTAGTGGTTTAACCGTCGTTTAACGGTGCTTAGAGGGAGCTTGGATCTACCGCCGAACCATTCACTGTGACCGTCAGGTCGGCAGCCCCATCGAAGCTCGTGATTTCACCGGCGAACGTGTAGCTGTCGGAACCACCTGCAACTTTCCCGGCAGCAGTGGTACCAGAGATCTGGTCCTCAGAATCGATGGTCGCATTGTTGGCGTCGCTTTTTTGAAGGCCATCACTGACCGAGAACTCGTATTCGAGTTGGTTCTGCGGACTGCCACCAGAGATAGTGATGACGTTATCGAAACCGAAATCGCTGGGATCAATTTCCGTGCCGTTGAGTGTCACCGTCGCCGGTCCATCGAGAGTAAGGTTGAGGATGTCACCGACAATTTCGTAGCTGTCAGTCCCGCCACCAACGGCTCCCTCGGCTGTCGTTCCCGAGATGTCGTCGCTTGGGTCTTTCGTCGCGTCGTTGGCCGTGGTTTTCGTAATCTCGTCGCTCACGGTGACTTCGTATCTGACGACACTGGAAGACTGGTCACCAGTGATACTCAGAACGTCTGGTTCATCGGTCGACTCTGCAGTAACTAAGTCCGCAGGGTCGACCTCCGTCCCATCAACCGTAACCGTGGCCGCACCGTCGAGGGTGAACGTGGTAAAATCACCCTCGAACACGTAGCTGTCGGTGCCGCCTGCGACCGCACCGGTCGCACTCGACCCTGAGAGTTCATCACCAGAGTCAATCGTTGCGTTGTTCGCGTCGCTCTTTTCGAGTGAGCCCGTGACAGCGAACTCGTAGTTCGTAACCTGCCCATCTGCGCCCGTGATAGAGAGGACACTCCCCGTAGAGGTGTCCGTTGTATCCGTAATGCTGTCAGAGGTAGTGGTCGTGCTGTCAGTCGACGACGCGCTGTCGCCTGCTGCTTCCTCTGCGGACTGGGGGACGCCCGCAGGAACCGAAATGTTCGGCGCGTCTGGCCCGGTCTCGGTCGAAGAGCGAACCTCGACGAACTCACCGATAGTACGTCCATTGATGCGGGAGTTCTCGATGCTTACCGTACTGCAGTCGCCGTACGTGCTGTGCGTACTCGACTGGGCGACCGAGGAACTACAGATACTGTAGTCCCATTCGTCGGTGCTACAGGTGTTTGTCCCAGTGAGGTTGAAGTCGCAGTCCTCGACCGTGATGACCTGGGAGGGGTCGCCGTACCCGGTGTAGATACCGCGACTGTTCACGACGTCGGAATCTCCCGCCGACGTGTTCATCTCTGGCCGAACGTTGCCCGTGTTGTGGAACACACACCCTCTGACCGTGGTCCCGTCCGCCGCAAGGCGAAGGTGAGAGATGTTGTTGTCGCGGAAATAACAGTTCTCGAACGTGTAATTCCCGCCCTGCCCGTCCGTCTGACCAGGACCGCTCACACGGCCCGAACCCGCGGCGTAGATCGCGTTGTCGCTCCACCCAGCGACATAGCAATTACGAATCGTGACGTGACCGGCGTGTTCCGGACCAGAGAGCATCGCACCTTTACTCGAGATACCCCATTTGAAGCCGTCGCCGAGGTAGACGTTCTCGATGAGGCCGTTCCCGTCGAAACGGAATACGTAGCCATAGCCGTTGTCTTCACCGACGTCGAACTGTCCTTTGATACCAACATTCCGGATGGTCCAATTGTCGCCTTCTGCTCTAATCAGCAGGTCCGCACCGGATGCGCTCACGTCAATGAGCACGTTTTCTAAGGTCTCACCGCTTCCAACCGAAATACTTCGGCGCTCGTTTTGGCCGACAGTAATCGTGTCGTACTCCGCGGCCGCTGCAGTGCCACTTGCAGCGCTCACGGCACTCGCCGCCACAACGGATGAGCCAAGAACCTTGAGGTAGTCCCGTCTGTCGATTAATTTATCATTTTTGCCGAGTTTCTCACCACTGCGTCGTTCCATGTTTGAGGAATTTACGTCCTATAAAAGAGATTTCCGCCGACTTCGATACCAGATACCAACAGGTACGTACCAGTTTACATATTTTCACGACTGAAAGGCTGGATTTCAATTAATATTCACGCGTTTCTGAATATCACAAATCGCTGAGTCCCGACCGCAAACGAGTCGGGAAAGAAGATAGGTTAGGAGCGGATTAACGGGCTATGTATGGCTTTCGTGACCTCACGACTGATGACTGTTCGAGGGTGTACACGGTGTGCGCGCACCTGCGGTGGGTGCGTACGCTTTCACTTCATGAAGAAACGCCTCGAGTAGAGCCAGCAGACACGCCTCGATGACATCCTCTCAGCGTGAGCCGAAGGTACTCGCGTCGAAGTATTGCTCACCAGGTCACCGTGAGTGCGAAAAAACGGTTCGCGCAGATTGCGAGAGCGCTTAGTAATCTTCGGGGTCGATTTCTTCGCCGTTCAGCGTGATCGTCGCTTCGCCATCGAGCGAGAGCGTCTCGAGCTCTCCGCCAAACTCGTAGCTGTCGGTACCACCCGCGACCGCACCGGTCGCACTGGATTCCTTAACGCGCTCTTCTTCGTCGATGGTCGCGTCGTTAGCTTCGCTCTGGGAAAGACTGCCAGAGACGACGAGTTCGTAATTCGTGACCTCACCTTTCACGCCGCGGATGGAGAGGACGTTCGACTGGTCGCTCGAACCGGTGTCGTCTGCCGTCTGCGTCTCGGGTTCGCTCTGGGTGCTTGCTGCACTCCCGCCTGCTGCTTCCTCTGCGGACTGGGGGACGCCCGCAGGAACCGAAATGTTCGGCGCATCTGCCCCCGTCTCGGTCGAAGAGCGAACCTCGACATGGTCGCCGTGAGTCTGGCCGTTGATGCGAGACTCAACGAATCGAACGGTACTACACTCGCCGTACGTGCTGTGCGTGCCCGAGTGGGCCACGGATGCGCCACAGGCGCTGTAGTCCCACTCGTCCGAGTTACACGTGTTCTGGCCGGTAATGTTGAAGTCGCAGTCCTCGACCGTGATGACCTGGGAGGGGTCGCCATACCCGGTGTAGATGCCACGACTGTTCACGACGTCGGAATCTCCCGCCGACGTGTTCATCTCGGGGCGCACGCGGTTGGTGTTGTGGAACACACACCCCTTGACCGTGGTCCCGTCCGCCGCAAGGCGGAGGTGGGAGATGTTGTTGTCGCGGAAATAACAGTTCTCGAACGTGTAATTGCCGCCCTGCCCGTCCGTCTGCCCGGGGCCAGTGACGCGACCGGACCCGGCCGCGTAGATCGCGTTGTCGCTCCACCCAGCGACATAGCAATTACGAATCGTGACGTGACCGGCGTGTTCCGGACCAGAGAGCATCGCGCCCTTTGAGGATTTCCCGAACGTAAACCCGTCGCCGAGGTAGACGTTCTCGATGACGCCGTTCCCGTCAAAACGGATGACGTACCCGTGACCACCATCTTCACCGACGTCGAACTGTCCTTTGATACCAACATTCCGGATGGTCCAGTCGTTACCTTCTGCTTTAATCAGCAAATCCGCACCGGATGCGCTCACGTCAATGAGCACGTTTTCTAAGGTCTCACCGCTCCCAACGTTGAGCGTTTTGTCCTCGCCCGCACCGACATTAATCGTCTCATACTCCGCGGCCGCTGCAGTGCCACTTGCAGCGCCCAGCGCACCGAGAGACATCGCACCGACTCCGACTGCGCGGAGGTAGTTGCGACGGTTGATTAATTGCTTATTTCTACCGAGTTTCTCACCACTGCGTCGTTCCATGTTTGAGGAATCTGCGTCCACCTAAAGTGAGTTCGGGCATAATTACTACCAACTACAACCAACCCCGTGCGAACTACCATTTTTTCACGACCAGATACATGAATTCCAACCCGTAATCAACCGCCTCATAGCCTCTATTTGCAGAATTTCGGGAAATACTGGCATTTGCGATTTGGAATAACTTTTGTGTCAACACCCGCCCGTGCAGTGCGTTTCAAAGCGGTAGGATTGATGACCACTCGCCGGTAAAACAGTCGAATTGGCCGTGTTGCGGACCGATATCTGCAGTGGTGACGGTCACTGTATGCTACTTTTCACGCGCGTGTGAGTGATGGAAATCGGCTTTGATTGACGACAGTCGCGATAAAAAGAACGTTAAACCCGGCTTTCGTGCCTCGTCAGGCCACACATAACAAAACAAAAATCCGGCGTAGCATCACCAACATGAGTATCATACTGACAGTCTGGCAGTCACGATGTCAGCAACAGTGGACGTGGAATTCGAGTGAAGCTTCGCGCTACCAGCTCGCCAGTGGACAGGAGACTGACCGATGAACGTCCTCTTCGACATCAATCACCCCGCCCACGTACACCTGTTCAAGCACGCCATCTGGGAACTCGAAGCCGATGGCGTCAACGTGCTCGTCACCTCGCGCACTAAGGAGATGACCACGGAACTACTGGACGCCTACGACATCAAGCACATCCCCCTCTCGGGTCGGCGACCCGGAACGCTTGGCCTGTTCGCGGAGTGGGCCGTCCGCGAGGTGCGGATGCTCAACACAGCTCGAAAGTTCAACCCCGACGTCGTCGTCGGCCGGCTGAACCCGCCGCTCGTCCACGTCTCGAAGCTCCTTCGCGCGCCAAACGTCATCGTCATGGACACGGAAATCAAGTCGCCGGCTATCGACCGCGCCTACGCCGTGCTCACCCACCCGTTCATCGACGTGTACTGCACGCCACCGAGCATCGAACCGCCACACGACGGCGTCGACCACCACCTGATGGACTTCCAAGAGCTGGCCTACCTGCACCCGAACTACTTCACGCCCGACCCGGCGGCGTTAGAACAGTTCGGCGTGGACCCGGAGGAGACCTACTTCGTCCTCCGATTCGCCGGTTGGGACGCCTTCCACGACGTGGGCTTTACGGGTCTCTCTCCCGACGGCAAGCGCGAACTCGTCGAGTACCTCTCGGCCCACGGGAAAGTGTACATCACGAGCGAGAGTCCGCTCCCAGAGGAGTTCGCCGAGTATCAACTCCCCATCCCCTCGCATCTCGTCCACCACCTGCTCTACTATGCGGACCTCTACGTGGGTGACTCGGGAACGATGTCTTCTGAAGCTGCCATCCTCGGGACACCCGCCGTTCGCGTGAGTTCGATGGTGAGCAAGGACTCAGAGAGCATCTTCTACGAACTCGAACACCACTACGGTCTCATGTTCGCGTACGCGGACGAGGTGGCCGCACTGGCTAAGGTGAAAGCTATCGTCGAACAACCAGAAACGAAAACACTGTGGCGCGAAAAGCGCGACGTACTGCTCGCCGAGAAAGGCGACGTGACCGCCCAGCTCGTTGAACTCATCTGGAAAGCAAGCGGGCAGAAACGTCCCCGACAAATTGTCGTGGAATCACCGTCCGGAGAAGTTACAGAACCACAATGATTAAACACACGTCGGCACAGTCGCTGTCCATCGAAAAGAGAAATCGGCCACTTCGCGTCCTGAACCTCGTGACGAGCCCATCGGCGTCGTTTTTCAAACAGCAGGTTCACGCATTAGAACAACGGGGCGTCGACTGTACGGACTTCGGCGTCTCAGAGATGCGCTTGATGACAGACGATATCAAAGAGACCCGCCCTCCGACCGACTACGTTCGGTTCTACGGCAGCGCGATAAAGGAATCGTTCGGCGATTACGACCTCATTCACGCCAACTCCGGGCTGACCGCACCAGGCGCGGTGTTCCAGCCGAACCTCCCGGTGGTGTTGTCGCTGTGGGGGTCAGACCTGATGGGGACGTTCGGCCCGATCAGCAAACTCTGCGCACGGCGAGCCGATGCTGTCATCGTCATGTCCCAGGAGATGGCCGACGAACTCGGGATGGACTGTCATGTCATCCCCCACGGCGTCAACACCGAGCTGTTTCGCCCGATGGACAAAGCGGTCGCCCGCGAACAACTCGGCTGGGACCAGGACGCGACGTACGTACTCTTTCCCTATCCAGCCTCCCGGGAAATCAAAGACTACCCGCGGGCAAAGCGCGTCGTGACGGCCGCGCAAGAGCGCCTCGGCAGAGACATCCACCTGCAAACCGTGTTCAAAGTCGAACACGAGAATATGCCACTGTACATGAACGCAGCAGATGTGATGTTGCTCACCTCCAAGCGCGAGGGGTCACCGAACGCGACGAAAGAAGCCCTCGCCTGCAACCTGCCCGTCGTCTCGGTGGACGTCGGCGACATCCAGCAGCAACTCGGCGGTGTTGGCTCAGCCGTCATCGCCAACACGGACGAGGAACTCACCGAGGGCCTCCTGGCGCTGTTGACCGCAGACCACCTCCCGGAGAGCAGACAGTGGGCAATCGAGACGATGAGCCTCGAGTCGATGGCCGAACGCATCCACGCCGTCTACGAGCAAGTGCTCGAAGCGAACTGAGGTTTCTTCGTCGGTGGAATTGTGACCAGCGGTTTCAGTTGAGGTGTTTGACAGAGAGTGAGTTTTCAGCAGCGTGTGGGACAGAGTAATATATATCAAACAACATATTCTACATATGAACCAACGGTTGTGGACGCAGTTTCTAATCGTCTCTGTGTTGCTGGTCAGCCTCGGTTTTGGCGTTGGTGCCATGCTGACTCCTCCGGACCCGTTCACTCAGGTTCGTACCATTCCAGTAATTCTGCTGATAACGATTCCTCTCTCGTACTGGATAGTCTACAAAAAGGGACTTCCCGTCTAACGTTCAGCAGAGCCATTCGACTGGAAAATGCGTCGCCTATGACCGCGCCCGGTCAGGTGCAACCTCGGCTTCAAATCGCGCCGAGCGCTGCGCATAAAGCTCCCCCGGTGGGCCGACCCACGCGCCGAGCGCCTGGGCGTACTCGATGATGCGCTGGTAGAGTTCTCGCTGGCCGGGGAAGTCGCGCGCTGCAAACTTCATCGGGTGCCAGAGGATGGTCATGACGGCGCGGTTTTCGTACGCTTCGTCGAGGACGCGCTTGCACTCCTGCCAGGCGAACTCGAAGTCCACGCCGGGATCGGGAATCGCGTTTTCCATGTAGGCGAGCGGGAACACGACGAAGTCGTCGTCGAACGGGCGGTGGACGTCGTAGCCGTGGTCGAACCCGTACTCGCTGCTCGACCCGAGCGAGGCGTCGTATTTGAGGCCGAGTTCCCGGTGGTACTCCCACGTCGTTGGAATCTCTAGGTTCAGGTAGTGTTGGCGGCCGCCGACGATTTCGTGGCCGAGGATGGCTTCGAGCGTCTCCTTTTCGAATTTGAGACGTTCGAAGTCGTTGTACGAGTCGTACGAGCCGTGGAGGCCGACCTCCCAGCCCCCCTCGTCGAGCCGTCGGATGACGTTGACGATGGCCGGGTCGTGGATGTCATAGCGCCCGGCGTAGAGCTGCCAGCTCTTCGGGTTGAGCCACTCACGGGGCGGTTTGTCCCGGAACAGGCGTTTCTCGTTCAGGAAGTAGAACGCAGAGCGGACCCCGAGCGACTCCTCTAGGGCCATGATGTTCTCAAACTGCCAGTACGGGTTGACGTTCGGCAGGAGCGTTTGCAGGTGGTACGGGTCGCGCTGTTTGAGCGCGTAGTAGAGCGACTGGTAGCCCTTGTACGGCCGGTCTACGTCGTGGGTGAGACACAGCCAGAACGTGGGGTCGGTCGAGGACGATTCGCCCGCAGACACCACCCGTTCTGCGCCGCCTACTGGCGTGGTCCCCTGTGAGGTTAACTGTAGCATTCGTTGGCATATCTCCGCGTGCCAGTCGTATTGTTATAGACAGCGTTCCCACCCCAAGAATCGATACGGGTCCGCTCTTCCACCGAATCCGACTCCCGAGCCAGTCGCTCGCCCGAGAGGTGTGGTAAGAGACCCATAACAAAACTGACTGCGAGGCTATGACAGGTAACGCACAGCTATGACTCGATCCATCCGCCAGCCACAGACTACTGACTACCCCGCAGAGCACGCCCAATCGAGGGGGCGCACGAGCAAATTCGCGCTCATTGTGGGGTTCGTCGCACTCTACGTCGGCCTCGTGTCAGCGTACAATGCACCCGCAACAGCCTACGAAATCTCGATTTACGACGCGACGCCGCTCGCCTTCTGGGCCGGTATGGCCATCGCGATGCTCGTGGCACTCACCGTTTCGTGGTGGGTATCCCCCGAGAATCACCTGCGAAAGCTCGCGCTCGCGCTCGCTGTCGTGGTGCTCGTCGCGATTGCGGCGCTCCCGATCATTCGGGGCTACTTCTTCGTCGGCGCGGGCGATGCGCTCACTCACCTCGGGTGGATGAAAGATATCCAAAACGGCGTCCTCAATCCCGTCTACTTCCTCTACCCAGGGATTCACACCGCTACGTTGTTCATCAAGCAGGTCACTGGAATGTCCCTCGAACGAGCGACAGAGTTCCTCGTGCTCGCCTACTTCGTCTCGTTTGTCCTCTTTACGGGACTGACTGTCCACCTCATCGCCAAAACCAAACACGCCCTCCTGTTCGGTGTGTTCTCCGCCCTGCTCGTGTTACCAATTAACAACATCAGCGTCCACTTACAGCCACACCCGAGCACGGAGGCGATTCTCTACCTCCCACTCGTGCTTTACCTCACCGTTCGCTATCTGACGAACACAGAGGGGGCTATCTCGGTCGGGCGGCTCTCAATTACGCCGTCTGCGATTCTCCTGGCGGTGGCGCTCGCGGCGATCTTGCTCATCCACCCGCAGGTGGCTGGCAACGTCATCCTCATCTACGCCTCGATTGCGTTCTTACAACTGGTGTTCCGGCAGCTGCGCAGCGAACACGCCATCAGCAACCACCGCCCGCTCTACGCACACACGGTGTATCTCATCACCATCTTCTTACTCTGGGCACCGCGCAACCCGCGCACCACCCAGACGCTCGACACCATCGTCAACGCCATCCTGTTCGGCGTCACGGAGACCGGCGCCATCGACCAGCGCGGTGCCTCACTCGCGGCAATCGGTGGCAGCCTCGGAGAGCTGTTCGTAAAGCTGTTCTTCGTGAGCGCCGTCTTCCTTGCGCTCGCCGCGCTGCTCATGGGGCTGAACTTAAGAAAGACGTTCGAGCGGTCGTTCCCGTCCAGTGACGGCATCATCAAGTATCTCACGCTCTCGATGATTCCACTCGGCGGGATGTTCCTGCTGTTCTCGTTGCTACAGGGGTCGACCCAGCGCTTCCGCTATCTTGGCTTCATCATGGTGCTCATCACCATCCTCGGGGCAGTCATGCTGTCGTGGGCGTTCGACCGACTCTCACAGCGCACCTCTACGCGCACGCTCGGAACGGTCGCAGTCCTCGTGTTCGTGGTCCTGTTACCGCTGAGCACGATGACGGTGTTTGCATCGCCGTATATCTACCAGCCGTCACAACAGGTCACGGAGATGCAGATGCACGGCTACGAGACCGCCTTCGACTATCAGGCGATGAACGTTCCGTACACTGGTATTCAGGCCGGCCCAGAGCGGTTCGTTCACGCGTACTACGGGACGCCGTTCGTGAACGAAGACGACTTCGTTCCCGGGTCGTCCGCGGTGGTGGAAAAGAATGCGTTCGACGGCGGCACGCTGTTGAACTACTACGACGAGAGTCGGTACATCATCTTCAGTGACGTCAACACGCAACTCGAACTCGACGTGTACAAAGGGGTGCGCTACTCGGAAGCCGGATTCAACCACCTGGATTCGACGCCAGACATCGCACAGGTGCACACGAACGGTGACGTTCGCGTCTACTTACTCCACCAGAATACGGAGGCTAACCAGAGTCAGAATTCGACGATGAGTGCGTAATTCGCGCATAACAAAATGAAATCCGGCTGAATTGCAATCACGAACACGCGGGAGAACCGCTTCGCTCCGTCTATGAGACGACGCGAACGGCGACTTTCAAGCAGTCATATATCATGAACCAACAAACTCAAACGAGAGCGTTCGTCCTCGGCTTAGACGGCGTTCCGTGGTATCTTATCGAACAGTGGGTCGAAGCAGGAGAGCTCGAACATTTCGCGACGCTTATGGCAGACGGCGCGGCAGGTTCGCTCGACAGCACCACCCCTGCGACGACGCCGCTCGCGTGGCCTTCGATCGCGACGGGCGTTCGCCCGGACAAACACAGCATCTACGGGTTCCGACGGCTCACCGAAAACTACACCCATCAGGTGTACACGGGCAACGACCTGCAGTACCCGGCACTCTGGGATATGGTTTCGCCGGCACTCGTTGGCAACGTCCCGATGACGTACCCGGCTCGCGAGATAGACGGCATCATCGTCGCCGGGATGATGACGCCACAGATTGGCCCCGGATTCACCTATCCACCAGCGTTCTGTGACGAGCTCGTCGCCCGGATTCCCGAGTACCGCATCGCGCTCAACTGGAGTCAGTACTACAACGCGAAAGAGCAGTTCCTCACGGACCTCGGGACGCTCGTTCACAACCGTCGCGAGCTGATGCGCCTGCTCATGGAGCGAGAGGATTGGCGGCTGTTCTTCTTCGTCTACACCGCCCCCGACCGCCTCCAGCACCTCATCTGGGACGACGACGTGTTGCTCGCCCACTACCAGACCTTAGACGACATCCTCGGCGAGGTCATGGCGTACACCAAAGAACGAGACGCAACGCTCTACGTTGTCTCCGACCACGGCTTCGGTCCGGTTCACAAGCGGGTCGCCCTGAACGTGTTGCTGGAACAAGAGGGGCTCCTTGAACCCCGCAAACAGCGCGGCGTTCGCGGCGCACTCTCTCGCCTTGGCGTCACCAAAGACGGCGTGATGGGCGCGCTCGGGAAAGTCGGCATCGACGAGGAGATGGTCGTCGATTACCTGCCCCAGTCGTTCACGACGCAGGTGGCAAAGCAGATTCCGGGCGACCACCCGCTGTTCGACGTTGATTACTCACAGACGACGGCGTTCGTTTACGCGCTCGGCGAGGTGTACGTAAACGACACACACAGGTTCCTCGAAGGTGTCGTAGACCCCGTCGAAGTGCCCGCCGTCAAACGGCAGGTCAAGGCGCTGTTCGAGGCGGTCACTGACCCCGAAACCGGCGACCAGATGGTTGAGGTGTTCGACGGGGACGACCTGTTCCCCACCGACCCCGACTCGCCGGACCTCGTCGTCGAACCCCGGCCCGGCTACGATATCTCTGCGGCGCTCAGCGGCGACATCATCTCGCCGACCAAGATGGCAGCCAACCACCTTCCTGAAGGTATCTTCTTCGCGTGGGGAGCCGACGTGCAAGCCGGTGCGCGGACGCGTGAGGCAACCGTATACGACGTCGCACCGACAGTCCTCCACGGCCTCGGAGAGTCAATCCCAGAGCACACCGACGGACGGGTGCTCGCAGAGATCTTCACGCCCGATTCGACACCCGGAAAGACGGCCGTCAGAACGGGGACGTACGCGAGGAACGCGGCCGTCGCCACGGTCAGCGACGACTTCACCGACGTCGAGAACCGTCTGCGTGGACTCGGTTACATCGAATAAGGCACGTTTTTTCGGTTGGTCGTGAGGGAAATACGAGACTGTCACCAGCGCCGACTGCGCTCTAAGATGTAGGCTACACTGGGTGTCTGTGGCCTTTTGCAGCGTTAGCCGCGCTATAACAAAACGAATTCTCGCGAATCTATGAGCATGACAGAACAGTCTGGGATTCGACCCAGCCGCCGCGATGTCCTGCGACTCGGGTCGCTCGCCGTCGCGGGGGCGCTTGCAGGGTGTTCGTTCAATCGGACGCCACCGCAGGTGACCGAAACCCCAGACACGACACCTACCCAACAGCCACCCGAACCCACACCACGGCCACTGCCCTACGATTTGAGTCAGTTCGAAACGGTCGTGAACATGGTCGACGTCGGCGCTGACCCAACTGGAACCGAATCGATCCTTCCCTTGCTCACCGAGCACGCTGGCTCAAACACGGCCCTGTACTTCCCACATGGGCGATACCTGATGGACGACATCTGGGAACTGCGTGCCTTCGAGAATTTCGGTATCGTCGGCAACAGTGCCATTATCGTTCCACCAGCCGGATACGACAGATACTTGTTCAATATCGGCTCCATCCGAGAGCCTGTGGCAACGTCGTTTCTGTTCGCCGGTATTCGATTCGATTTCAGCGAGCCGAACACGTCACCCCGTCCGCTCCAAGTCGCAGTCACCGACGGGCTCCTCATCAAGGACATTATTGCAATTGGCTCCAGTGGAACAGCGCGCTTCAGTGTGACCGATCCGTCGGGGTCGGGACTCGTAGAGCGCCTCCAACTGCACAACGACGGTGATATGGACGCGTTCCCGGCAGGCTGTTTCGTGGGACCAGATAACCACGGGGAGCTCACCTTCAAAGACTGCCACATCATTGGATTCCCAAACAATGGACTCTACGCCTCGAGTTCGGTCGGGCCGATTAACGTCATCGGTGGGTTCTACCAGAACAACGGGATTGCAAACGTCCGCGTGAGCAGTCCAGCCGTGGTCAGAGGCGTGTACATTCTGTGCGATGCATCGCCTCCAGGATTTCAGAATATGCGCGGAATTCGGCTGCGCAACGGGGCGTCCGTCCTCGTCGAAGATTGCACCATCGAGATTTTCGACGTGACCTACAGCGAGGGCGCAATCGTCATCGAATCACTCATGGAATCTGCGACGATTCGCAACACGCAGATCATCACTTCCGCAGACGGCGTCCCCGGGATTCACGCGAAGACCCTCGATAGCAACAACAGTGATGGAAGTATCCACTGTGAGTCAGTCAGGATACGAGGCGACGCGAGGGGCGACGCCGCCATCCGCATCGTCGACCGCGATAACTGCGTGTTCGAAGACGTGAGCATCGTCCAGTCGGGGGCGAACCGCGACGGCTTCCACCTGCTGCGAGCGAACAACACGCTGTTGCGAAACGTCGAGATTGCCGTGACGAAAATCCCGGTGGTCGTCGACCAATCTGAGTTCGTGAGCGAAAACGTGACCATCAGCCTCCCGCGCTGAGCGGACGGTTTTCAACTGGTGTGACGGATATTGAGATAGCAGGTCAGACACAAGTACACGCTGCGATACTATTTGTTCTGTCTGGATTGTCCCGGTGAGCCGAACGACGAACTGTTCCTCGAGATCGAGTCAACGCAGATGAAGCCCTCTACATTCGGTTTCAACAACAGTTCTGTGGCTCGAGTTCGTGGTTGCTCTAACGCGAATGGATAGCGTGTGAAGTACCTCGAGGGCAAGTAGTCGAGCGACCTCCGGTCTCTCGTTATCACGAAGCGGCTGCGCCGTTTCGGACGACCCCGAGGCACTCGCCTTGTTTTCTCTGTAGAAATCGACTGCCCAGACCGCTCGTTGTACGACGCTACTCCTCGACTGCCGCTGGCAGGTAGTTGCGGACGAAGGTGAGTTCCTTGCCGATGGACTTTTCGAGGAATTCGATGAAGACGGCATCCTCTGGCTGGAGGCAGCCAGCGACCGTGATGATGACGAGTTCTGCGAGGCCAATTGCGACGACGAATGCGACCAACAGGGGCACAGAGAACGTCACGACGGTGGAAACGAGGTAGCCAAGCGGGGCGAGCACAAGCGGGATGAGTACGTACGTCGTCGTGGTGATGCGCGAAAACGGCGTGATGCCGAACTTCAGCCGTAACACGAGATACACGACCAGATTCCGCGCGATGTACGCCGCAGAGGTGGCGACGGCCGCACCCGCAAACCCGTAGATAGGGATGAGGACGACGTTCAACACGAGGTTGACCGCGAGCGTGATGATGTCGGCAAACAGCATGTGGGTCGTGTAGCCAAGTGCGGCGAGCGTCGTCCGATTGTGACCCATCGTCGCGCTCGTGAAGAAGCCAAGTGAGAGGATGGCGAGCGCGATGCCCGCAGGGGCGTACTCGGTGGAGAAGAACATTGTGAGGATGTCGTCTGCGAACACGAGCACCGCGAGGAACGCAGGGAAGGTGGCGACGAAGCCCCACTTGGTCGTCACACTGTAGATGGCCGAGATTTCGTGGCGAAGCCCCGCTGCGTCGAGCCGCGAGATGATGGGCAAGTAGAGATAGCCAAACGCGGAGACGAACAGCAAAAGACTACTCGCGAGTGGGTAGGCGGCGTTGTAGAGGCCGACCTCGGTCGAAGAGCGGAAAAAGCCCACCATGAGCGTGTCCATCTGCGTGAGCAACACGGTGAGGAACATCGCGAGGATGAGCGGCGCGGAGTAGGAGACCAGTTCGCGAGAGTGCGTTCTCACGGGGCCGACGAGGGGCACGAGACGGTTTGCGAAGTAGTGAACGACGAGCAAGCCAATGACGACGGCGATGGCGTAGGCGTAGCCAACGGCGAGAATCGAAAAGCCCGCCGCCAGAATCGTGACGAGCAAGACCAGCCGAATCCCGGGGTGGATGAGGTCTTCTGCGTAGAATTTGTACTTCGTGTTCTCCATCCCACGCAGGAAGCCAATGCCAATCGTGAAGCCGACGTTGAGCGGGATGATGAGGATGAACAGCCGAAGGAGGTCGGTCGAGACCGCGTCGTCGTAGAAGTAGCGCGTGAGCACGTCGATGTTCACCAACAGCGCGCCGACGACGACGAGACTCGTCAGCAACGAGAAGACGAAGCCAACCAACCACACGCCGCGGATGTCACGGTCGTCGTCGTACCGAGAGACGTAGCGCGGCATCCCGTGGTTCAGGCCGACGAGCGCGAGCGTAGAGCCGATGACCATAATCGAGAGGCCAATAGTCACCTCGCCGTAGACGGCCGGGTCGAACATGCGCGCGATGACGACGCGTTCTGCCAGTCGGGAAACGGAGGCGAGGATGACGCCCACGAAGACGAGTGCAGAGCTTGCGAGCAGCGCCAGGAGGTTATCATTGCGTGTAGACATACTCAAAGGGGCGACGACTGGGTGGTCCCGTATCGTCGCGATCTACTCTTCTACAGGTCGAATCGGGGCTTCGTTATGGGTCGACTACCGATTGGAACCGGCTCAGAACACAGCGTTATGTGGACCCCACAGCAACAGAAAACAGCTGCGAGGAGCGACGATGGCAGCTCAGCCGAGCAGTCGTTCACAGAAGGTCGTGTTCCAGCCGGTCTCTGCGATGAGCGTGCGTGCGATTTCCGGGTCTGCCGCCTCGGGCGCGCCGAGGAGGCCAACGAGGAACCACGCACCGTCGGTGAACGGCGAGAGGAAGACCGAATCAGAGCGGAGGAATCCATAGGCCGAGAGGACGCGGTGTGGGATAGTGCTCGCCGTTGCAGAGATAATATCCACATCGTCGAAATCCTTCATGATACGTGCGAGAAGACTCGAGAAGGACGCGCCGAGGACCTCTCCTCCCGCGAGCGGCAGCACTTCGGTAAGGTGTGCGCTTTTGATTCCAGCCGAATCCGTATTGACACCGACAACGATAGCCGCATCTCTGACGCCATTTCGGCTCGAAGAGTACATCACGAACTCCTTGTCTGGTTCATCGAATCGCCACTCGTAGAGGGTTTCGTCACGCTTCAGGTGTGGTTGATCTGTCGTAATAGATTCATAAATCTCGACGAGAATGTCGGGGCGGACTGTATCGTGGCGTGTGACCGTGATGCTCTTGTCGATGAGTTTCAGTCGGTCCTGGAGGCGGTTTTTGAGGCGGTAAATGGGATTTGCAACCCGTGCGCCAATCCGGAGGACAGCAGGCTGTGCTGGCGAGGTAAGTGCCCGCAAATTCTGGAGACGTTTGTAATTGATGAACGGCCCGAGATCGTGGTAGGTTATCATGTCATCGTTCATCTTCAGCATACCACGCTGAGACGCTTCGTTCGCGTAGGTGAACGTGACTGCGTAATCGTCGTAACACTCGAATTTCATCCAGTCGTACATCTTCGTCATGAGCCCCTGTCGGCGGTGGTCCGGGTGGACCATCAGGTCGACGAGCTGGATGGACATGACGGTGCGGTCACCGATTGTTATCGGGAGCGGCAACACCGGGCGAAACCCCCCGATCTCTCCGTCTTTTTCGGCGACAATGACTGGGACAAAGTCAGCGTACGGGAGCTGTTTATATTTCCAGTCAAACCATTCGGGGCTGCACCCACTGAATGCGATATTGTAGAGGTCAACGAACGCGGCTTCATCTCCATCTTCGTACCAACGGATGGTGTACTCCCCACCCATCGGTTCAAGCGGTGCGTTCCTCTCATGTATTGCCATATGATAGTAAGGTGGTGATACAGTAGGTTAAGAATGAATATCTTAACGGTTGACGGATGGAATTAATCGGTGCTGACCGGTTTTCGCTTCGAGATGAGGCACTCGCGACGCGAGTACGACACAGAGCGGTAAACACAGAGATGGCTCCATAGCGAAGGAATCCGCACGGAGACAGAACGCTCCGAGAGACGCGATTGGTGGGTGACCCACGCAATTGTTAGTCTGAGATTACGGAAGTTCAAGGAGAAAGCCCCGTGCTTTAGCGCGGGGATGAATCCGACACTACCTTTCACGGCTCTCGTCAGGCGACTCATAACAAAACAATAATGAGGTGTAATGCCACCGTGAACGGCAGACTGTCAGTATGTCAGTCACGTGTCGCCACCAGCGGTTTAGAGAGGTTTGCACAGGCTGTGAGAGAGTCAGCCGCCACCAGCGGTCATGACAGGAAGCACGTCGTCGATAACTGCCGACGCTGCCACCATTCAGTCAGCCGTAGTCAGTTCAAACACCCGATGTGGACCTAAAATCAAACACAGTCCGCAAACGATTGGCGACCAAGCCACAGCTGTGGAGAGTACATAACTAATGGCGCATCAAACCCGACCGGCACGCATGGTAACTGAAGGACACGACGAACAGCTCCGGGTTCTGAACCTCGTGACGAGTCGCGAATCGACGTTCTTCAGACAGCAAGTTCGCTCTCTTGAACAGCGTGGCATCGCGTGTACAACCCTCGCTGTCTCTCCAAAGCGTCCGAAGACCAACGAGAAGGCGGAAACGCGCCCAGTGACCGACTATATTCGCTTTTTCAGCAGTGCAACGAAGGAATCGTTCGGCGATTACGACCTCATTCACGCCAACTCCGGGCTGACCGCACCAGGCGCCGTGTTCCAGCCGAACCTCCCGGTGGTGTTGTCGCTGTGGGGGTCCGACCTGATGGGGACGTTCGGCCCAATCAGCAAACTCTGCGCGAGATATGCAGACGCCGTTATCGTCATGTCCCAGGAGATGGCCGACGAACTCGGACGGGACTGTCACATTATCCCACACGGCGTCGACACGACGCGATTCAAGCCGATAGACCGTGGCGAGGCACGAGAGGCACTCGGCTGGGACCAGGACGCGACCTACGTACTCTTTCCCTACGCGGCATCGAAGGAAGTCAAGAATTTTCCACGAGCAGAACGCATCGTTGGCGCTGCCCGTGAACAGTTCGACGGAACACTCAATCTGCAAACGGTGTACCGCGTTCCACATGAGCAAATGCCCCTCTACATGAACGCAGCAGATGTGCTGTTGCTCACCTCAAAACGCGAGGGGTCGCCAAACGCAACGAAAGAAGCCCTCGCCTGCAACCTCCCCGTCGTCGCTGCGGCAGTTGGAGACCTTAGAGACCAGCTGCAAGGTATCTCGCCATCCACGGTAGGCGAGACCGACGAAGAACTCATCGACGGGTTGCTCTCGATTATCGAATCAGGCAAACGACCCGAGAGCAGAGAGAAGGTTATCCACGAGATGAGTGCAGAACGGATGGGAAAGCGCATTCATGAGGTGTATGAACACGTTCTCTCGAAGCGCTGAGCAATTCTTGTTGACATCCTCCCACGACTAAAGTCGTGGGCGTTCTCCTCGAATCAATCACCGACCGACTGGGTTGCCGGAACTCTCGCAACCGCTCTGTGCGAAGGGTACGTGCACACAAGAGTAAGCTATCCATAACAAAACTCGAAGGAGGGCAATACGAACCAAGACACACACTTATGACTCATAGCACTCGAGAGCGATTGGCCAGAGATATTTCTCAGGATCATTCGACTCAGATACGAGCCAGTAAATTCGCGCTCATTGTGGGGTTCGTCGCACTCTATCTCGCAATTGTGAGCGCCTATCAATCGCCCGCAACAGCCTACGAAGTCTCGATTTACGCCGCCACGCCAGATGGGTTCTGGGCAGGTATCGGTATCGCCGTCGTTTGTGGACTGCTCGTTGCCTGGTTTGTCACACCAACGAACCGGATTCGAACCCTCGCGATACTCCTCGTGGCAAGTGCCATCGTCGCGGTTGCGGCGCTCCCGATCATTCGCGGCTACTTCTTCGTCGGCGCGGGCGACTCGCTCACTCACCTTGGGTGGATGCGCGACATCGAAAGTGGCGCGCTCAGCCCCCTCAATTTCCTGTATCCGGGCATCCACACCGCGATGTTGTTCATCGCGCAGGTCGCCGGGATGTCCCTCGAACGAGCGACGGAGTTCCTCGTGCTTGCCTACTTCGTCTCGTTTGTCCTCTTTACGGGGCTGACCGTCCACCTCATCGCCAAAACCAAACACGCCCTCCTGTTCGGCGTGTTCTCCGCACTGCTCGCACTGCCCATCAACAACATCAGCGTTCATCTGATGGCACACCCGAGCACGGAGGCGATTCTCTACCTCCCACTCGTGCTCTACCTCACCGTTCGCTATCTCACGCAACAAGAACCGTCGGTCTCTGTATGGCGACTTTCGATAAATCCGTCTGGAGTGCTGCTCGTGGTGGCGCTCGCGGCGATCTTGCTCATCCACCCGCAGGTGGCTGGCAACGTCATCCTCATCTACGTCTCGATTGCGTTCTTACAGCTCGTATTCCGGCAGCTGCGCAGCGAACACGCCATCAGCAACCACCGCCCGCTCTACGCACACACGGTGTACTTCATCACTATCTTCTTACTCTGGGCACCGCGGTATCCACGTACGACTGGCACGGTCGAGACAATTATCAACGCAGTGTTCTACGGCGTGTCCTCGAGCAGTGCAATCGCCCAGCGCGAGTCGACACTTGCTGCAATCGGTGGCAGCCTTCCCGAGTTGTTCGCAAAGCTGTTCTTGCTCAGCTTCGTCTTTGCCGTCCTCGCCGGTCTCGTCATGCTGTTGAGCCTCGGTCGGCGATTCCAGGGCTCGTATCCCGTTGGTGATAGCATTATCCGGTATTTCACGCTCTCGATGGTGCCGCTTTTCGGGATGTTCCTGCTGTTCTCGTTGCTACAGGGGTCGACCCAGCGCTTCCGCTATCTCGGCTTTGTCATGGTATTGCTCACGATTCTCGGAGCGGTCATGCTCGCGTGGGGCTTCGAGTGGCTCACGCAGCGAACGTCAGCTCGTGTCTTGCGAACGGTTGTCGTCGTCGCGTTCGTCCTCATGTTGCCGTTAGGTACGGTGACGTTGTTCTCCTCACCGTTCATCTATCAGCCGACGTCGCACGTAAGCGAGAGTGCGTTCCACGGGTACAAAACCGCCTTCGACTATCAGGATTCGTCAATTCCGATTACCGGAATCAACAATGGACGGGAACGATACGTCCAGGCCATCTATGGGACGTCCGCGACAGACGAAGGGAAATCGGTACCCGGCGCGAACGCAGAAGTCCCGAAATCGGCATTCGCAGCGGGTAATCTGACGGAATACTACTCGATAGACCGGTACATCATTTTCTCAGAGGCGACCCCCCAACGAGAGATCCAACTGTACCAAGGAGTCCGCTTCCCAGAAGCGGGGTTCGATGCGCTCAACACGACTCCTGGTATCGGACAAGTTCATTCGAATGGTGACGTGCGCGTCTACCTACTGCGCTCTACGTGACTGTCCGTACACGGGAAGTTTCACGAACTACGGGAGCAGGGTGAGTTTCCAGCAGTTCGGTTTGTGAACATCCGTTTCTGGGCCACGCCGTGAGTTGAAGCAGGGTAGCCTAACACGTCTCGCTCGTGCCCTCGATGTGGCTCTACGGAACACACCACGAAGTCGCCAGACCACTCTCACGAAGTGTGGTGGGGCGGACACTTCTCCTGTGACAATGCTCGATGTGGCTATCAAGCCGACCGAGACGACGTTGGTGCGGTGAACGTGGCTCGCGTGTTCTTCAGTGATTCGGCTTCGCTGGACTACGATTTCACGTCCTCGTATATCGGGGACTTTGAAATCGTGCCAGCAAGCCGTTCTGCTGGTGAGCGAAGCTGCGCTTCGCGATCCTCGGCAGCGTTCGATGCTGCCGGTGGCTCGCGTCTCGCGTTCGGTACTGCGCCAATCGCGGTTACCGGACAGTCGAGTGAGGTGATTGCTGGTGGCAGGTGGTACTTGATAGCGCCCGCTGTCACCCCGACACAGACGAAAACCAACAGTAGCAACCCTTCCGCACCAAGCCCAGCGATGCGTGGTGAGACTCGTTTTGCACGGGCCACTACCAATTGCTACCGAAAATAGGAACGGTATCCGAGTGCGCAATGTGGCCGACCGGGACAGGACTCGAAACTGGGTGTGAGTATCCACGCGGGTCTTGCAGCGAAGGCCGTCACTCTTCGGGTATTCGTGGAAGATGGTTGCGAACGAACGTGAGTTCTTTACCAGTCCGTTTTTCGAGGAATTCGATGAAGACGGCGTCCTCTGGCTGGAGGCAGCCAGCGACCGTGATGATGACGAGTTCTGCGAGGCCAATTCCGATGACGAAGGCGACGAACGAGACTGGCGTCATCGTCATGACCGTCGAGAGGAGATACGAAATCGGCACGAGAACAAGCGGGACGACGAGATACGTCGTCGTGGTGATGCGCGAAAACGGCGTGATGCCGAACTTCAGCCGTAACACGAGATACACGACCAGATTCCGCGCGACGTACGCCGCAGAGGTGGCGACGGCCGCACCCGCAAACCCGTAGCGTGGAATCAAGAAAATGTTCAACACGAGATTGAGTGTGAGCGTGATGATGTCGGCAAACAGCATGTGGGTCGTGTAGCCAAGTGCCGCGAGCGTCGTCCGATTGTGACCCATTGCCGCGTCCGTCAAGAAGCCAAGCGAGAGAATAGTAAGGGCAAGCCCAGCAGGGGCGTATTCCGGGGAGAAGAGCATCGACAAGATGTCGTCTGAAAAGATGAAGACAGCCAGAAACGGCGGAAAGGACGCGATAAAGCCCCATTTCGTCGTGACTTGGTAAATCGAGGAGATTTCCGCATAGTTTCCATCGGCGTCGAGTCGGGAGACGATAGGGAGATACAGGTAGCCAAACGCGGAGATAAACAGCAGGAGGCTGCTGGCGAGCGGGTAGGCGGCGTTGTAGAGGCCGACCTCGGTCGAAGAGCGGAAAAAGCCCACCATGAGCGTGTCCATCTGCGTGAGCAACACGGTGAGGAACATCGCGAGCGTGAGCGGGAGTGAATAGACAACGATCTCTCGTGTATGCGTTTTGACCGGCCCGAACAGGGGGACGAGACGGTTTGCGAAGTAGTGGACGACGAACAGTCCGAGCACCGAGGCGATGGCGTAGGCGTAGCCAACGGCGATGATAGAGAACCCCGCACCAAGAATGACGATGAGCAATAGCAACCGAACGCCAGGGCGGATGAGGTCTTCTGCGTAGAATTTGTACTTCGTGTTCTCCATCCCACGCAGGAAGCCAACCCCGATGTTTACCGCGACGTTCACCGGAATAAGCAAGATGAAGATGGTGAGCAGGTCGGTCGACACAGCGTCGTCGAAAAGGTACGTGGTGATGAAATCGAGGTTCAGGAAGATGAGACCAGCCAAAACCAAACTGGTAAGCAACGAAAAACAAAAGCCAACGAGCCAGACACCCCGGATGTCACGGTCGTCGTCGTAGCGCGAGACGAACCGCGGCATCCCATGGTTCAGGCCAACGAGCGCAATAGTAATACCGATAGACATGATGGCGAGGCCGAGGGTCACCTCACCGTACACCGCGGGAGTAAATGCGCGGGCGATGATGATGCGTTCTGCGAACCGAGACACAGAGGAGAGCCCAACTCCGAGGAAGACGAGCGCAGAGCTTGCAAGGAGTGCGAGGAGGTTATCGTTGCGTGCAGACATATGTGAACAGGTGCAACACTATCGTTCCAGCGTCTCGCAATCGAGTATCGATTGCAACAGTGGTGGCGTAGTGCGATGCGTTGTATGAGTGATACACGCCAATTCGAGACTTCGTTATACGTCGGCTACTCGCTTCGAGCCATGCACTGTTCATCGGTGGGTCACGGTGACGGCGATGTCCGCAAACGCCAGCGCAAGCACGCATTAGGACACGGTAGACGGTGTGTGACGGCTGGCACGAATGTAATAGACGCCATGTCGGTCCCCGGTCGGCGTGCCGAGATTTTCAAGCGTGAACCCTGCATCGCGGAGGAACTGTTCGACTTCCGCGACGGACGTCCCGTACCGTTGTGGGCACTTTTCTGTGTGGAGTTCGGCGTAGATGCGCTCGACGGTTGACAGCGCGTCTCCCATCCCCTCTAAGACCTGTAACTCTGCACCCTGCACGTCGATTTTCAAGATCGTTGGCGCTGGCAGGCCCTCGTCGATGACAGTCTCCCCGCGTTTACACGCAACAGGGAGCCAGCCATCGGTCGCAGAGAGATAGTGATGACCCGCGCCTGCTTCGGTTTCCCTCGCTCGGTCATCTGCGGAGGCTAACATGCCGGGCCCATCGACGTTCGAGAGGGCAATCGCGGCCGTTTGCCATCTCTCGGGCGGTGCGTTTGCCTGTAGATTGCGTTGCAGCCGAGTTTCGTTAACCGGTTCCGGCTCAAATCCGATGACAACCCCCGACGTGAGTTTTTTCGCGATGAAACAGGCGTAGATTCCCACATTCGCGCCGACGTCCCACACGATTTCACTCCCGTCCAGGTCGTCTAAGAGCGCTTCGATGATTCGCTCCTCGCCAAACAGGGTCGTCACCCGTTGATATTCGAGCAGCGAGGTCGTCGCAAACTCGGCGGTGACGTCCCCGATTCGACCGCGGTGGCGCCATCCCTTAGGGGCTGCTCGCACCAGCAGGTAACTTTTCCGAACGAGAGGCGCGAGGCCAACCGCGTTAATGAATTGCCAGAGAGAACTCATCGATGTGCCTCAGTACATAGAGATTCCTTTTTTCCGATTAGACCGGACCTTCCTCGAACGAGGGATGAGACCGAGGAAGGGGAGCGGGTCGTCTAGATTGAGGAACTCTTCTTTCGTCGTGAAAAACGAGGCGGTGAACGGGACGAGCGCCTGGTATTGATTGCGTGACAGCTGTTCTTGAAGCCAGAGGATGTCTGTATAGAACAGCTTTCGCTGTTTGATATCGGTCCGATAGTTCGGCGCAACCGGCTGGGTTCTGGTGATATCTACACCTCCATCAAGCGCTGGGGTTCGAATCGGTGTTCGGCGCTTGATAGAGAGGTTCTCGATGAGTTGGTTATAATGGAGCCATGGGATGTCGACACCGCTATTGATCGTCAACGCAAGCGACCCCCAGTACCGTCCGTTCACCTCCATGAGGTAGAAATCGCCGTCCGGCATCTTCATGAACTCTACGTGCACCGGACCGCTCCACTCGAGTGCTTCGACCACCCGTTCTGTGTACTCTTTCATCCGTGGCTCCCAGGTGCCTTGTCGGACCGCTCCGATGCCGCCAGACGGTGGATACACACGGAATTTCTTGTGCTGGAAGAACGTGAGGAGTTTCCCCTTATCAGCGAGGCCGACCGTCGCCATCGTCTCTACCCCGTCGATATACTCCTGGATGAGTGGGAACTCAGACTGGAGCGCCGGTTTTTTCCCGATAATCGACTCGAATCGTTCGACGAGATTCTCGTCTGGACGAACGTAATTTGGGCCCGAAAGTCGATTTGTGGAACTCTGTCCGCGTACGTCCGTGTACGTCGTCCGACGAGGTTTGATAACGACGGTGTACGTTCGTGCTTCGTCGATTTGTGCGACATCGTCAATCGATTGTGGTGAGAACGTCTCTGGGCTCGGCACGTCAATTCCGTCGGCCAACTCGAACAACCGTTTTTTGTCGTTCGCATTGAGGTGCGTCTCCCAGTCTTCGGTCCCAACTTTCGTCCCCGTCTCCTCGAGCATCGTTTTGTGCCGCGACAGAACCGTCGTCGTCGAGTCGATGACCGGAAACACCGCCGCATACTCGTTTTGTTCGAGATGGTCGTAGAGATGGTTCACAAACGCGGTCTGGTCTGACGTGACGTCCGGGTGGACGTACCATCCATCAGTGTACTTAGAGAGCATTCCAGGTAGATACCGTGTGTACCCCCCTGCGGTCACGGACAATCCTTTTTTACCAAGTGTTCGACACAGGGCTAACGAATTCGGCCCCTGGCTATCGAGAACAAGCACTTTCCCCCCTTTCATACGCAGCAACTCGGGACTATACTCAATAAGTATTCGCGAGTTACACGTAGTTAACCCATGTCAGTGAGAATTTTAATGGCGTGAACACGTTCGAATCCCAGTACTTCGGCTTTCAGATACCGTTGGGTCGGGAGTCGGGGTTCGATACCCCCATTGCAGATCCAACGATATACGCAGAGAAGGGGATTAAAGTGCTTCTTAACGGAACACGGGAGACAGTTCACGTCAGATAGCGTCCAGGCTGAGTAGGAAGAGATTTCAGCGTTGCGTCCATCGAGCTCGCGCCATTTCCTCGCTCTCGCGCTAGCCAAGCGATCTGACACAGAGCGTTGTCGCCCATCCCGCTTCGTGAGTGAGGCGTTCTATCGCGGCTGAGTCGGATGCGAGTCTGCCGAGTGGACAGACGAGGAGATACGCTGAGTGAGTGAATTTAGAGAGGGGGAAGATATCGCTTCGTGTGAATCCGTACGTAGAGAGCAGTTGGTGGGAAAGCGCGCCACCGGTCGCACAAAGATGGTCGTACGTCGCGAAGTCGCTGGTGATGTGCGAAAGGAGCGAAGAAAACGCCCCATCCAGTGCGGTCTCACCCGTCGATGGAAGCACTTCGACGAGGGTGGCAGTTGATGGCGTGTCTGGGGACCGCTTTGTGCCGACGACAATGGCTGCGAGCGGCGTCTCCTCACGGGAGGCGACGTAGGTGATGAACTCTTGTCCAGGTTCCATGAACCGCCACCGATAGAAGTCGTCATCGCGCCGAATGTGGGCGCCAGCAGGTGGTGCCTGCGCATAGAGACTCGAAAGGGTTGAAACCGGGACGAACTCGTAGCGGTCGACGCGAATCGTTGGGTCAACGGTGAAAAAGTGCTCTTGGAGATGGTGTGATAATTTGATGACTGGCGTCGCAACCGCTGCCCCGAGGCGAACGGAGGGCGAGGTGTCGGACCCGGTGAACGCAGCCATGTTGTTGATGCGCTCGTATTTCACGAACGAGCCGAGGTCGTGGTCGGTCCAGCGTTCGTTTTGCATCTTGAGAATGCCGTCACGCGCGGCCGATGTCGCGAACGTGAACGTCGCTGCGAACTCATTCCAGCAACTGGTTTTGAGCGAGCGAGAAAGGGTCGTCATCAGCCCCTGTCGGCGGTGGTCCGGGTGAACGATTAAGTCGACGAGCTGTGCTACAGGGACGGTCTGCTCACCCAACTGGAGGGGCAGTGAAATGTACGGGCGAATGGCGGCAATTTCACCCGCTTTCTCGGCAACGATAATGGGAACATGCGTTGCATACGGGAGCTGTTCGTATTTCCACGAAAACCACGCCTCACTGCAGTTACTTGAGACGAGATTGCACAACTCGATAACTGCAGACCGGTCAGATTCGTCGTACCATCGAATGGTGTAATCCTCCCTCGGTTGGTCTGCAAATTCCAACCCCCTGTGTGTCGACATACACCTGCTCTTCGTCAGATATTGAATTAAGAATGAACGTCCTAATACCGTAACAGTCACGTATTCGACACATACTGTGAGGAGCCAGAGAGACACCATCGCCGCTCACAGCCCACCGCTCAGGCTACCTCGTCGTCAGCCGACGCAGATTCGAAGGCCGCAACGTACAACGCGACAGAAATATCTGCACGCCGATATTTCGGTTGGAGCGATGTGAGCAGGTTTCGGACACCCATTTTAGGTAAGCCTAAAACAGGGACGGTAAAAAATCTTTGGCGCCGAAATGTGGATAAGTGATGTGCGCTAAGCACTGCCCAATGAGTCTTCTCACCAAACTCTTCGGGGCGAATTGGGAATGTGCGAACTGCCAAAAGGAGTATCGAACGGCTCCACGGCAGTGTTCTCGGTGTGGCCACACGGTGTACAATCGGGTTCGAACGGACTGACGGGTGGAAACGCAATGACATCCTCCTCGCCGTAAACGAGGGGACACATGCGGTTAGTGACGCACAGGGTCGTCGACGCTGTCGTGGGTCCAGATAAGCTCGAAGTAGCGGTCGAGACCAGCGACGAACGAGGCGTTCTCGGTGACGGCAGCCTGTCGCATGTGGAGGGGGACGTCGACTTCTTCGACGAGCAAGATTGCGCGCCCCGAGTCGTACGCCATGCTCGGGTCGATGAACGTCCCGCGCCACGGAAGCTTTTCACTGCTGAAGCGGACCGAGACCTCCGGGTACGACTCCTTTAGCGTGGAAACGCGTTCTTGCTGAACCAGCTTGTTCTCGTCGGTAAGGTGGTCCGGATGCAAGAACAGTACGCGGATGGTGACGCCACGGTCGAGAGCAGCGGTGAACGCGGGTTCGATACTGGGGAAGTACTCAAAACTCTTCGTCAGGACAGAAACCGTTTCGCGGGCATCCTGATAGAGCAACCGTGTTTCCGTCTCGCTCGGGTCGCCCACGTCGACGGCCCAGAACAGTTCCTCAGTAGGTCGGATGTCCTGACTGGAACGCTCATAGCGTGGCTCGAATGTTTCGAGAAATTCGTCACGAATTTCGTCGAGGGAGGTTCGATACGACTCGAACCGCTGACGTTCGTTCTCTTCTGCCCGTGCGAGGATTTCCTGTGGTGACTTCGGTTGATACTGTTTTGGATGACCCGGGATGATTTTGATGAACCCCTTGTCACCGAGTTCCTCTAAGACGCTGTAGATTCTCGCCCGGGGAATGCCGGTCGCCTCGGCGAGGTTCGGCGCGGTCGTCCGGCCGAGCGACAGCAGGTGGTAGAGCGACGTCAGTTCATACTCCTTCAAATCGAGCCGATTGAGCAACCGCGTGGCATCGTCGTCGATCATTGTGTACCATCTGTCGCGTTCCGTAACAGTCATTGGGGTTTTGAGAAACGTTTATCATCCATCACGGAGACGGCGTTACTAGGATTGTGAGTAACATAAAAAAGTCTCGGGAGACTGACCGAGCGCACCTACAGGATATCGAACCCGGTGCAGGATGTGTCGAGATTTGGGAACGGCTGAGCGAACGACGAAGTGCGGGGGACGAAGGCACAGAGACGGACGGCGAGCTGGTAGCTGAGGCACGCGAATCGTAGTTGGTCACACACTGTGCGACGATTCGTCCCACGAGTTCAGTGGTTTTCTCGCCTAATTTGGTGACTACCCCACCATACGCGCTTCGCTCGTTGAGGACGGGGTTTTTGCGCCTGCGTTCAAGATAAATTCGTGGCTGCCCTTCTCTCACACGAGTGAGGTAACTCACGCAAGGAACGAGGTGGCAGGAGTGAACACACGGGAACGTACCTCCCCCGGGCGGCCGAGGACGGACGCGCGACGAGCGCCCGCTCCGTGGACCCGCCGGAACGTGTTACGAACCGCGCTTGGCGCAGGCGCACTCGCCCTCGCCGGGTGTGACACGCCGCCAACAGAGCCGAGCACCGTACCCGACCCGTCGCCACAGCCACCGACTGACGACGAAACCCCGACGCAGACGCCCTCACCGACGACGCCCGCCCCAGACGTGAATCGCGTCCTCTATGCCGGGTTGCTCGACATCGGGGAACTCGCCAGTATCAGAGAGAAAGTCACCGCGCGCGCTGACCCCTGGTACGCCGGCTTCCTCGCGCTCATGCGGGACGCAGACCGGGCGCTCGACGTGGCTCCGCGAAGCGTCGTCGAGAACGGTGCACCCCCCGGCGTCGATGCCCGCCAGTTCGCCACCAGCGGCGTAGACCGCGGCGACTACCTCCTCGCGATGACGACGAGCCACGCGATTCGCGACCTCGGACTGGCCTACGCCTTCACCGAGGACGACCGCTACGCGGAGCAGGCCGTCGCGCTGCTCGACCACTGGTGTCTCGACTCGCGCACGGGGATGGTTCCCTCCGGGCGAAACAACGGGGAGGCGTACTTCTCCATCGAACTCCACATCACCATCCCGGCGATGATTTACGGCGCTTCCTTCGTGTCGGGTCACCTCGCGTGGGAGGCCGTCGACGGCGGTGAAGCTACCTTCCGCGAATGGGTGCGGGCGTACCTCGACGACATGAACGCCGGGCGCGGCCTCGACCGCTATACGGGCGTCATCCGCAACAACATCTACGCCTGGTGGATTCTCGCCCGCGCCGTCGCCGCCGCGTACCTCGGCGACCAGAATACCCTTCGCATTGCCTTCCGCGACTGGCGCGAGTACGCCGTAGAACAACTCCAGGCGAACGGCATCCTCGAATACGAACGCCAGCGCGACGACGGCCTCTCGTACTCACTGTACGGCCTGAAAGCCCTCGCCCTGACCGCAGAACTCGCCCGCCACTACGACGAGAACCTCTATGAGTTCCGGACGAAAGGCGGCACAGAAAGCGCACTCCGACAGGCGTTTGCCTTCTACGCACGCTTCGTCGCGAGCAGCGACGGCTGGGCGTGGGGCCTCGGCGAGGACGGCTACACCGACACCGAACGAGAGGAGGGGGCGTCGGTGTACGAACTCGCCTACTCGCAGTGGGCCGACGACGCGTATCTCGACGCCATCGAGTCGGTGGGCCGACCCGTGAACGACCGGCGGATTCTCGGGTGGACGACGCTCACGCACGCGAATCGGTTTGCGTTGTCAGACGCAGATTTTTGATTCGACGAGGGGACACCTACGTGCCGATATTCGCTACGAAACCTCGCGAGCGAATTCGAGCACCGTCTCGGCAAACAGTTCTGGCGCAGTGTAGTAGGCGACGTGCTCCTGACCCTCTAGCGTGACGATTCGACTGTTCGGAAGCGCTTTCGCGATTGCCGTCGTCGCGTCGGTAATCGACGCCGCACTCTCGCTCCCCGTGAGCAAGAGCGTCGGCGTCGTCAACTCGGCAAACCGTCGCGGGTCGAACACATACCCCTCCTCTACCGCCGCCTCGCGCAGTACCGTGTGGGCCGCGTTCACGCGAGACGGCCACGCAGGTGAGGCGCGGAGCGCGTCGATTTGGTCGGCTGAGAGGTCCACGACCTCGCGTAAGAACAGAAGCAACATTGCTTCGGTCTCTCCCTCGTCGAGTAGGGATTGCATCTCAGCGAGCACGTGGTCGTCGTAGAGGTCGTGACCATCGACCGGAATCACCGGTTCGTAGAGAACGAGGCCCCGAAGAGTGTTCGTTCGCAAGGCGGCCTCCAGTGCACAAAGCGCCCCAAAGGAGTGACCGAACAGCACTACCGTCTCGCCGATAGTTTCGACGAGCGAGGCGACGTCTTCTGCCTCTCGGTCGAGAGCGTATTCGTCTGTGTCACCGCTCTTGCCACGACCACGTCGAACCATCGCGTACAGGGTGACGTGGTCTGCGAGGTGGGGCGTGATTGCGTTCCAACTCGTGTGGTCCGCACTCGTTCCGTGAACGAGGACGAGCGGCGGCCCCCGTCCCGTGCGCTTGTATGCGATTTGCGTTCCGTCCGCCGATGCAATCGTCTCTAGGTCGCTTGATGATGTCATAGCCCCCTCCCCGTGACAGGCCCGATTCGACTGGGCCATGGAGAGCACATCGATGCGAGAATCGTTAACAGTTAGCATTGTCCGGCATCGAAGCGGGCAAGAACCTTTCACACTGAAGGACAAGTAAATCGACATGAGCACCGCCGTCCAGAGTCACACCATCTCGGTCGCCGGCCACGACCTCCACTACCTCGAAGCCGGCGACAGCGGCCCACCCGTCGTTCTGCTTCACGGCGGCATCGTAGACGCCGCACACCTCTCGTGGGGAGCCGTCATCGAACCGCTCGCGGAGACGCATCACGTCTACGCCCTCGATATGCTCGGCTACGGCCGGAGTGATATTCCAGACATCGAGTACACGACCGACCGTCACGTCGAGTTGCTCGGTGGCTTCCTCGACGCCGTCGGCCTCGACCACACGACCCTCGCGGGCATCTCGCTCGGGGGTGGGGTGGCACTCGGCTTTACACTCCGTGACCCGGACCGCGTGGACCGACTCGTGCTCGTCGACAGCTACGGCCTCGGCCGAGAGTTGCCAAACGGACTGCTTACCTACGTCCTCGCACAGGCCCCCGTGTTCAACCGCGTCTCGATTGGCCTGCTGAAGCGCAGTCGGTCGCTCGCCCGCGCCAGCCTCGGAAGCATCGTCCACGACATGGACACCATCACCGAGGACGTGGTCGACGCCTTCTACGACCAACTGCAGCGCCCGGGCGTCGCGACGGCATTTCGAAGCTGGCGCAAACACGAGGTGACGCGCGCCGGGTATCGAACTGTCTACACAGACAGGCTTGGCGACGTCGAGACGCCGACGCTCCTCTTACACGGCGCAGAGGACGAACTCTTCCCCCCGAAATGGAGCGAACGCGCCGCCGTGCGATTGCCGAACGGGGAGTGCCAGGTCATCGACGACGTCGCCCACTGGCTGCCACGCGAAAAGCCAGACCTGTGCGTGGAATTGATGCGTGACTTCGTAGATAGGGAAGGCTGAACTCCCTCACGTTTCCACGTACGGCCGTGGGCGTTTTCTTGGTATCGTTGTGAACGCCTCCCAGCTACCGCGGTCGTGGCGTTATTCGTCGACCGCGATGCAGCACGTCCGCAACGTTATCCCCCGAGCGGTCATTTGTTGAACGATGGCAGATACCAAAGAGGGGCGTGAGAAGCAGGCCGACAACCAGGAGCGACGACAGCGCGAGCGAGACCTCGCAGAGGCACAGGCTCGCAGGGACGAATCAGAACCGCCCGACGTCGTCCGCGAAGAGTACACGGAAGCCAACGGCGACGTGTTCGAGTATTCGGATTCGCCTCGCGAGTGCCACCGCCGTGGATGCACTGAACGCGCCACGTTTCTCGTCCTCGAACGCTACTTAGAAGAGACCGGACACGGGCCAGTCGAAGCCGTTGCGTATCTCTGCGAAGCTCACACCGACGAGGAGAGCCCAACGAACCTCGATGCCGCCTACGATGACTACGTCTTCCGCGTCACCCGCCTCCCGAATTGAGACGCCGCCGAGAGACCCACCGATGTTCCAACCCGAGTGCAGCATAGCGATTCAGCCGCGCCGAACGGTTACCAAGATGCTCGACGTGTCGAACAATGTATCGAATCGGGCATTTTTGAGGCTTCTTCGGCTACTCAAACACCGTTTATCGAACGATTACAACAGAATTCGAATTTACGTGCCGCCGACACCGCCGTCCTCGACATAGCCGAGTCGGAAAAACGGTATCGCGGTAATGGACGAACGGTATGGGAGAGACGTCGCAGAGACAGAAGGTATGCAAACACGAGGAACAGCGTATCTCCTCGTAGTATTGGTGAAGCGAGGACGACTTTACCCCGAAAAAGCACGACTAATCTTCGATTCGATGATCGATACGGGGTGGTACTGTGCTCGACCACTCTACGTGAAATTCCGCAATACTCTCGAAGCGAGTAGTTCGGAGTGACCCCCTCAGTCGGTAGACGTGGGTTCTTCAAACCCAGCCGGGAGCCCGAGGTGCTCGACGCCCGTCCACTCCGTGATGTCGAACCGGTAGAGCGCCGTCTCCGCCGTGGCGAGCGCTTGCTTGAACAGGTCGGGACGGCGCTGGCTGGCTGTCTTCGCGTCCAATGCGGCGCGTTCTGTTTCGGGAACCGCGTCGATGGTCCCCGTGAGCAACACGCTGCGCCAGTTGAACAGCGCCTCCGCACGGTAGACGAGGAAGCGGGCGGCTGCTGCCTCGTCGCTCAACAACGCCTTACGGCTCGAGTCCCCGAGGATGTACAGGAAGTAGAGCCCGTGGTCTCCGTCGTACCAGAACGACAACGGTCGCATGCTCGGCGCGCCGTCGGTCGGCAACGCAAGCACGCCCACGTGCTGGCTCGACAGGAATCCGCGAATCTCGTCGTCGGTCATCTGCGCCATGCCCGCGTCTGTGAGTTCGTCGATTGTCATCGAGTAAACAGACGCTGAGAGGGTGGATAGAGGGGTTCGCTGAGTCTCACTTGGTGAGACCGAGCGACGGAGACAGTTCGTCAAGGACGGTCTGGCGGCTGCAGGCAGGAAGTCATCCTACGCTGGATGGCGTTTTGTCACCGCAATCATCTGTCCATCTGGCGGTTAGGTCACATACACAGAATTTATGCTGGTTCCGTGCAGTTATTTTCTCAATGGTCTCTGGGTGGGCGTATCGCATCGCGAGCGTCGTGGGGACGTCGCTGCTGACCGTGTTAGCCGTACAAGTGGCCAACCATCCACTCGCCCAGCGCGGGCTGACGATGCTCCCCGTGGTAGAGCGCCTGCCAGCGACGACGTTGACGGGCGGCGCGCTCGCGTTGGCAGTGCTCACGACGACCGCCGTCGTGCTCGGCGCGATGTTTCCCCTGTTCAAGCCCCAGCCACGGCGTATTCTCGACGTGATTGCGACGACCCACAAGCGCGTCCTGATCGCTGGGCTGGCGCTCGCGGCGATTGGCTACTTTGACTACACCTATCGGCTGCCGCGGACGACGCTACTGTTGGTGGTCGGTTTGCTGTTCGGGCTGCTCCCCGCATGGTTCGTCGGGATACGGAAATCTCCGGATGTCGGAGAGCAGGCAATTCTGGTGGGAGACGACCTGCACGGCATGATGGAGATGTTCGAGGAGACGGAGCTCCCAGTGTTGGGATACGTCGCGCCGCCGATGCCCGACCGCGGGATTGATCATGCACGAAAGCAGTCGGGGATACCGGGCGGGGCGATGGCAGACGGTGGTATGAGCTTTGAGGAACTACCGTGTCTCGGAGGATTGTCTCGGTTGGAGAGTATTCTCGTCGAGTACGACGTGGATACTGTCTTGTTGGCGTTTTCGAGTACGGACAGAGCTGAGTTCTTTGGGACGCTTGAAACGTGCCATGCGACGGGTGTGAACGCAAAGATTCACGAACGCCACGCAGACGGCGTGCTGACCAAAGGATCGAACCACGAAACGATTCGAGCGGTGGATATCGAGCCCTGGGACTGGCAGGACTACATGGTCAAACGGGCGTTTGACGTGGTGTTTTCGCTGGTTGGATTGGTGGTGTTAGCGCCAGTGATGGTATTGCTTGCTCTCGCAGTGAAACTGGATAGTAAGGGGCCAATTTTCTACAGTCAAGAGCGGACTGCAGAGCGCGGGGAGACATTTCAAGTGTATAAGTTCCGGACAATGCTCCCGGAAAGTGAGGATTCAACGCCCATCAGTGATGCTGAAAATACGCGAATTACACGAATTGGTCGAATACTTCGTATCACGCATCTTGATGAGATTCCACAACTCTGGTCGATACTGAAGGGAGATATGAGCGTGATCGGACCACGAGCTGTCTGGACAAACGAGGAGTTGCACTTGGAGGATGGGATGGGAGCGTGGCGTAAGCGATGGTTTGTGAAGCCGGGGTTGACTGGGCTCGCTCAAATAAATGGGGTTTCGAGTACGTCACCAAGGGCTAAGCTAAGGTATGATATGGAATATATTCAAAAGCAGTCGTTTTGGTTCGATATGAAAATTGTCGTCCGTCAGTTCTGGGTTGTCATCGAGTCAATTGTGGACGCGAAATAATCAGCCCACGGTTCTGTACGTGACACGTCGATTGCTGAACACAAACACTAAACGGCTTTTCAAAGAATATCCGCAATAATGGTCGACATCCGGTATTGGGGAGCGCAATTCGCGAGCGAGGTTCGTCGACGCGGCAAAGTGGGAGGCACGACGACGTTCGGTCGGCAGTTCTGGGCGGGTCTGCTACCGAAATTCGAGCGATTCGGCCCACAGGGACGGTCGATATATACTGAGGACTGGGACGTTCTTTTGATTCTCGACGCCTGTCGCGTGGACTTGATGGACGAGGTCAAAGCCGACTACGACTTCCTTCCCAGTTGCATTCCCTCGTTCCCATCGCTTGCTGGCTACTCGAAAGAATGGTTGGTGCGCAACTTCACGGGTGAACAACTTTCCCAACATCGTGACGACATCGAATCGACAGCGTATATCACGGGTAATCCGTTCACGGACACCGTGTTCAGCGACGACCATCCCTTCATAACGCTCGATGAGGTTTGGAAATACGGCTGGGACGACACCGAAGGAACGATTCACCCGGAAATCATTTCTGACCGGGCGATTCAGACTTGGCGGGAAAGCGACACAGAACGCATGATCGTCCACTACATGCAGCCTCACATCCCGTTCGTCGGCGAGATTCGCGGTGACTGGCACGAAGGATTCGACCCAAACGCTGGCTCCTGGGGAACCGAAGAGCAACCGAAGGATCTCTGGGAACGCTATCGCGATGGCGACCTAGACGCATCGAAGGCGGAGTTGTGGGCCGCCTACAAGAGCAACCTCAAATACGTACTGAATCACTTAGAGGACGTTCTCCTCTCGAACATAGACGCAGAGACTGTCGTCATCTCCGCAGACCATGGCAACGCATTCGGGGAAGGTGGTTACTACGGCCACGGCAACGTCCCGCTCAAGTCGGTCAAGCACGTCCCTTGGATTCGAACCGCAGCCGAAGATAAAGATACGTATACTCCTACAGAATACGACAGCACCCAGCAGGTGAACCACGAAGCCGTCACCAACCGCCTCCGTGCGCTTGGCTATCACGAGTAGCTACACAAAACCCGATTGGTCCAGAAGTCACGACTGAAAGCGGTACTAAGATGTTGGTGGATAGTCGAGAAGTATATTCGACCGTCCAGTGTGAGGTGCCCTAAAGTGATCGTATGAGTATCGGAGTTAACATAAACATGGTGAGAGACTAAGTGAATCGAAGAATCGACAACCTCACGACCCAGTTCTTCCAAGATTTCGGCCACTACGCCGTTGGCGCTATCCTCCCAGCGATGGTTGGCACCGCCGCTATCGTCGTGTTGACGCGGGCGTTCTCACCCGACCTATACGGACAGTACGCCCTTGCGATGGTGTTCGTGATGGTTGCCTCAACCATCGCCGCAGGCTGGATCGGCCAGTCTATCCTCCGTCTTGAACCCGAACTTGAGACGGCCCCATTGATAGCGAACGCACTCGTTTCACTTGCTAGTGTAATCGGTGTGGCACTCATGGTCGGCATCTTGGTGTATCTCGCCCGACCGTTCGATGATGAGACATTCCGCTGGCTATTCGCCGGTGGCTTGATGCTCGTCATCGCCCAGTCGCTTTTCAGCGTCACGAAATCGCTCCTGCAGGCACGCCTTGACTCCAAGCGCGCGGCACTCCTCAAGATGTGCAACTCGGGGAGCCACTTGTTGCTCGGCCTCCCACTCGCAATCCTCGTCTTTGACCACCCCGTCGGGTGGATGGTTGGCGCGGCGATTGGAACGGTCGTGAGCGTTTCGCTCATCTGGAATTGGGGGCTCGAACGCCCCCGTTTCGCCGTCCAACGCACCGTCCTGAAGCGGATGGTTACCTTTGGATTCCCGATGATTGGCTGGTTGCTGGGATTTACGCTGCTATCGTTCATCGACCGTGTCCTCCTCCAGTTTCTAATGAACAGCCGCGCCGTTGGACTGTACGCTTCGAACTACGAACTCGCGAACAAGGCACTCCCACTCGCGCTCGCACCGGTCATCCAGGCATCACACTCCATCATCATGAACACGTGGGAAGGTAACAACCCTTCCTCGGTCCAATCGGCCGTGAGTGAGATGACGCGCTATCTCCTCATCGTCGGCGTTCCAGTGACCGCCCTTGTAGCCGTTTCGAGTCGCGCACTAAGTGGAATCTTGCTCGATAAAGCCTACTTCGAGGGCCACACCATCATTCCGATCATCGCCATCAGCGTGTTTCTCTTCCACCTCGCGATGCTCGCCCACAAGGGTCTCGAGGTCAAAGAAAAGACGGGGACTATGTTCTTTGGTGTGTTGGTTGCCACGCTATTGAACGTCGGTCTCAACTTCCTTGCGATTCCCCGATACGGCTTTGAGGGGGCTGCGGGTGCGACGCTAGTCAGTTTCGGCTTCTACTTAATGTTCGCGACCGCCGTGACCGAGCGGCACATCCCGTGGCGACCGCCAATCGACACGATTCGAAACGTGTGCGTGGGGACAGCAATACTTAGTGGAGTCGCCATCTTCGTGTATCACGTGATTGGTTATTCACTCGTCGGGTTACTCACCGCGGGAGTCCTCGCGGGCACGGCCTACCTGCTCTCGCTATTCGCTATCGGAGAATTCTCTCACCAAGAGCGGAAAACGCTTAAAGCGACACTGGAGTACTTCGGATAGATGGCGAACATCGCGATTTACCATCCAATCATCAGAACTGGTGGCGGCGAAGCCGTTTGCATGAACGTCATAGAAGCCCTCCAGGACAACCACGACCTCACACTCTACACCCTCTCGGACGTCGACGTCGACTTCCTTAACCAGTACTTCAACACCACAGTTCGAATCCCACTCGCAATCACTGATGGTGGGCTCGCTGGCACAGCCCTCAAGAAATCATACCAGTTCTGGGACGCTATCACAGAAAGCGGTCTCGGGCGATTGCACGCCAGCATCTTCGGAGCCACCTTACGTGATGAGTTCGCCGAATACGACCTTGTCGTGAGTACCTTCGGCGAGTTCAACTTCGGGACTTGCTCGCTCCAGTACATTCACTACCCGATGTTCAACCGACGGGCCATCCCCGACGACATCGAATCGCGCGGTTTCTTTCGCCGGGTCTACGACGACATCTCCGACATCGTGAGTGGCCACTACCGACACACGCCCGAGAACGCGACGCTGCTTGCGAACTCAGAGTGGACGGCGAATCTAACAGAGATCGTCCACGGAATCAAACCAACCCCCGTTTACCCGCCTGTGGATACGACCGGTTTCGACCCTCACCCGTGGGACGAGCGCGAGGCTGGCTTCGTTGCAATCGGGCGCATCGACGCAAGCAAGCGCATCAAGGTCATCATCGAAATCGTCGCGCGGCTCAACGAGATGGGTCACGACGTCCCCCTCCACATCCTCGGCCCACCTGAAGACGAGGAATACTACGAACAAATACGCGAGCGCGTCGCGGAAACTAACTGTGTGATTCTCGAAGGCTCCGTCAGTCGCGAGCAACTCATTGAGTTCGTCTGCACCTACCGGTATGGCATCCATGGGATGCGAAACGAGCACTTCGGCATCGCAGTCGCCGAATTCGTCGCAGGCGGGGCAATCCCGTTCGTCCATGATAGCGGTGGCCAACGAGAGATTGTTGGACAAGAGGAATTGCTTCGTTACACCTCAGTGTCCGACGCAGTCAACAAGATAGACCGCGTTCTCAGCAATGACAAAGAACAAGCGCGACTCAGGAAGGATCTCACCAACGTCGAAGATGCGTTCGGTAAGGAACGCTTCAAACAGACGGTAGATCAGCTCGTTGAAACCGAGCTTGAGGGCTGAACTCGCAGGTATTCTCCAACTAATCCGCCTGCGAGCAGCCAGAACGGGATGAAGCCGACGACTGAATACAACTGGAAGATGTCCCAAAAGGCGAAACCGAGCGACCCGAGCAGGCCTCCCATCACACCTGCGACCAGCAGGCGGTCAGTGGCTGGGTCACGCAACAGTCTAAGTCCATACAGCATGACGAGGCCAATAGTGAGCGTGTAGAAGGCGAAGCCAATGAAGCCAGTCTCGACCAGAACGGTGATATAGATATTGTGAATCGGGTAGGGGAGATCCGCCCCTGGTCGCGATGGGACTCCATATTCGTTCGCCATCAAGACGTAGTTCATGCCGCCAATTCCGAACAACGGATATTGAAAGAACAGGTCGAAACCCACGAGATACTGCTGGACGCGAACCCCGAGGTTCGAAAGATCGAAGAACGGAATCGACATCGAAGATAGTTGCTCTAACAGCACGTCGAGGCGAGTCGTCTCGCCACCCACCCCACCATTGCTCGGGTTCCCTTTTACGGGGTTCTCAACCTTGGTGTGTGATGATTGGCTCGTCGCAGACGAGGGATATACCAGCAGTGGGATGCTCGCGAGTATCGCTCCCACCCACCCGAATACTGGCTTCACCAGGTGTTTGGACGCAGGCGCTCGGGCATGCTGTTTGATGACGTCGAAATACGCCCACGCGACGAACAGTGTGAAGCCGACGACGGCGACCATCAGCCCGCCACGTCCAGCGTCTGTGGTGGTGGCGCGAACCAGCCCGAACGCGACTAAGACGAAAACTCCGAGGCTCAGCCGGAAGCCGAACGTCCGGTAGGCCAGCGCAATGAACATCGGAACCATGAGGACGATGAGGTTCGCAAGATGGAACGACATGCCAGTGAAGCCGCTCACGAACGTGCCGAAGCCAACCTCGCCGACGAGCGGGACGGTTGCGGTAGCGATGATGGCATCAGCCCCCTCGCCAAGGCGGGTGAGACCGAACGTGCCCTGATTTAGTAGTTGGGCGATGGCGACACCGACGTGGGCCATTACGCTCCCGACAAAGATGATTAATAGAGTTCGAAACGGTAGCTGTCCATCGCGGACGACCCACGAGAACGTAACCAGCGTCGCGACACCGAACGAGAGGTAGAGCGCGAACGAAAGCGCGATAGCGGTGTTCGGACCCGCACCCAGCAGCGCACTCATTAGGCTCCAAACTGTGAACGCGCCAAACGTGAGCGTGGGAGCGACGAGCATGGATCGCGAAGTGCCCTTCCAGAGGATGAGGCACGTGAGGAGAGCGAGTGGCACTTGCACGAGGACGACGTCACCGACAACGTTCCCCGGATAGAGCGCCGCTGGTCGCGTCAATGGTACTTCTGCGTTGAACATAGAGAGGATGACGACGGCGACAGCACTCCCAACCACGAGTTCACCCTTGTACCACACCACCACCGTGTAGCTCGCACCGACGAGACCTGTGAGAAGTAACAGTGGATACGGCACCGCCAGTGCTGTTTGCAAGCCAATCCCGATGGCCGGGACAAACACCGTAAGCGCAACGAGGAGTGAGAGCGCAAGTCGAAGCGGGTCAACCGACCCATCGGTGCGCCGGAGAGAGGACAGCATCTCCGAGATGAACATATGTTGATTTATATTACCGCAGTCAGATACCTTACTTTATTGGTTTCGTCGGACTCTTTCGTTAACAAAGAGGCTGGAATTCAGATTGATTCGCGAGGAAGCGGGTCGAGTGGAGTCCGCGTGGTTTGAGTGTGACTACTTACAGTTCAAGACGACGTCACTCACTGCCTTCGTGTTAGCATCTCGTATTGTGAGTTCGCGGTTCGTCGCCGGGTCGTACATCCCATATCCCAGGTCGAACAGTGGAGCAAGTGTCGTCTTGGCATCTACGTGCCAGTCGTCCGGATTCCACTCAATGACTATGAGCGGTCGATGAGCTTCGATGACGGCGATCCCCCCTCGAAGCACTTGGTCTTCGGCTCCTTCGACATCCACCTTGAGTACGTCCACGGCATCAACCACGCTGTCAAGTGGTTTCGTCTCAACTGTAATCTGACTCACCGTATCTGAGTCCTGTTGTTTCTGCTCAACGATGGAGTGGCCACCCGTGTTGCCACGTTTCACTGCTAGGTGTTGCTCACCGATGTCTGTGGCAATGGCGAGCCGATCTGCAGTGATGTGGTCGTACTCGTTCAGCGTGATGTTGCGAGAAAGTAGGCTGAAATTACGCGGCATCGGTTCGAACGACCGAACCCACCCCCCGGTTCCGACCAGTTTACCGAACAGAAGCGAGAAGTAACCGATATGTGCCCCGACGTCAACAACGGTCATCCCGGGTTCGATGACCGACTTGAAATACTCGGTCAGGGTAGGCTGGAAGTCACCATCTCTCCATAGGCGGCGTGACACACTCGTGTCCTCGGGATCGACGTACATCTGATAGCCGTGAACCGTATCGATGACGGTTGTCTCATCGACCAGTACCCGATAGCGCGCCTTGTCAACCACCTGGGTGAACGGCATCCGCTGAAGGAGCGATCGATGTTTCGTGATGACGTCATCGAGGTGGCTCAACATACAAATTGATTGGCCAACCTTCGTTTACTACTTTCGGGTTGAATAACAGGAAGCCGCGTCCTGACTAGCGAGCGAATCGAGCGTAAATCGCTCCGCGCACGCTCGCGGGGAAGAGCCGAGGAGGGACTCTGAGGGACAGGTGCTTGAGCGTGTCTCGACGCTTGGCGATGCCTAATTCGCGAAGCTGGCGAGCCATCCGCACCTCCGAGAGCGCATAGTCAAGTCCGCCGCGACGGCCGCTGAGGTCACTCACCTGTGCGCGCACGAGTGCCTGATCGAGATTCCAGAAGTGAAGCCCCGCCGCGAGACACCGTGCCCAGATGTCCCAGTCTTCCATCATCGGAAAGTCACGATATCCACCCGCCCCCAAGACGGCCTCCCGGTCGAACATCACGGTGGGATGGTTGAGCGGACACCGCCAGGGCATCCACTCCGCGACCCCCTCATGGGTAAGCGGAACCGTTCGAGTTCGCATTGGGTGGTTAGGGTCAGTTTCGAACTCCGCTAGGTGTGACCCGACGACGTCCACGTCGGTGGTCGAAAGTACCTCCAGTTGGACTTCGAAGCGCGTCGGCTGACAAATATCGTCCGCATCCATCCTAGCAACGATCGGTTCTGAACACACCTTGAGGCCAGCTTGGAGTACCCCTCCAAGCCCAGGAGCATTGGGAAAATGTTCGTGACGGACTGGATTGTTGGCATCGACCACTTCCTTAATGCTCGCCTCGAGGGGACGAGGAAGCGACTGGTTGGTGACGAGTAATATCTCCGCAGGCTCGATAGTTTGCTCCTGAATGCTCTTGAAGGCTCGTGAGAAATCTGAAGAGGCAGTGTCAGCGGCGACAGGGAGCAACACGGAGAGAGCAGCCATTGGTTCTGCTTCTCACTTACTGATGAGACGCATTAAGGGTTGGAGTTACGATGAGAGAATTCGAACCCCCTTTATAATAATTATTAAATAAATCCTCGTAGGAAGTTAGAGAGTTTCCTCACTTCTTCAGGAAGTTTGTGCTGATAGAAGCCACCTTTGAAGAAGTTCTCGAATCCAGGTTTCTCAACACAGACATGGTCAGCTACGGACATATCTAACGAGACACCCCATACAAGGTTCTTCACTCGTTTAGAAGATTGAAGTGAACCAAAATGGCCGCCTGTGACCCTGCAGAGGCAATTTGGGTCGTGATGGCCCAAGCCGGAGGCCACACCGTCCTCGACGTCTTGAACAACCCCTCCTGACGGCAAAACCTGCATACAAGAGACGCATGTGGAATCTAAATCGTCGAATCAGTTCCGGTTAGAGACACATAGGTTGGCGCAGGTGTATTCTGTTTCGTGGTTACGCGAGAAGGTGAAAAGTAGATGAAATAACCAAATTGTGAGTGTCAGAAGCACTACCGGTGCTAAGAGCCAGATTTAATTGGTCCTGCTTCGGGACGAGTTTACTGACGAAAGAACGTATCGCGAAGCCAATCGCCCGAGGTTCTTAGTGAGTTTCTATTGCAATCCGACGCTGCCACGATCGGATGGGATTTTCCGCGAGGTACTGAGTTGCAAGAGGCAAGGGCACTCATTGAAGATGTCAATACTTGCTTTTGCACGATTCTGGCAACCAATAGATGGTGAGGGACGTCCAATCATGGGGAATAACTATTTGTGCCATGGTCACATCCGCCAGCATGTACCGCTATGAAACCGTGCCACAGTTGTCAGTCGGTCATCGACGAGTACTACTTGGACAAACAACTCGAACCCCTCCGTGACCTCACCGTAGACGATTTCAACATCTGTGCGGACTGTGTGGTCATCGTGGCTGATGCGTGCGTAGCGTGCGGCGGTGGAGTGTACGTTCCCCGAGCCGAAGCGACCGTCCCCGACTACTGTCCGGCGTGTCGAGCAGAGCTCATCGCCGACACCGGCCACGACCCTGGCTGGCATTGCGATGCCGTGTCACTCTGACTGACACACCGTTTTTTGAAAAATAGACTGACGGCAAAATTCGAGTTACTGCGACGTCGGCAATTCGTGCCTGTCAGTTCGGCGGAGCCCGTCTCTGATTGCCTCTTCGACTGAGTGGTGGCTGTTCCCAGCTACGTACCTCGGCAGTCCGGGCTGTATCGACGTCGAAGCGCGCAACGAGCGTCTTGGTTCGGGGGTTTCGAGCAAGCGACGAGACAGTTTTTGCCTAAGAGGGCCTCAGCGTGCTGTTGAACGAGGTTTGCAATCTCAGCAACTGAGGAGGGTTCGGTCCCAATGAGCTCGACCGTTGAGACTCCCGTCTCGTTGGCTTTGAGTATCTCTAGGAGTCACTCCGCACGCAGAATAGACGCTCGCGCCAGTCTGTCACGTGTACAAAATTTCGAGCCTGCGTCCCCGGCGTGTGCACTGTCACAGCCGCTCCAGCAAGCGCCTTCTCGACGAAGATTCGTTTTCAAGAACAGCGTAGTCAGCCTACCAGCCGTCAGTGGATTCGATCCAATCGAGAGCGGACGCAGTCCAGGTAACGGAGCGCACCGGTATTGTCAGAACCTCCACCTCAGCACAAGGGTGTGCAAATAATTGAATCTCCGATAGGATTATTACAGCTTGCCAGCAAGTAATGCGTATGACTGGCGACGCGCCCGGAGCAACCGCGTGGAAAAAGCATACCAGCGCGTTCGACCGTGTCCGCTCGGTAGCCGTTACACTCGACCAACCTCGCACTGCGGACTGGATAGCAGACCAAGCGCTCGTCGCCGGGAATACTGCTCGCGGTCACCTCGCACGGCTCGTCGAGATGAACGCCCTCCAATCCATTTCGAGGGGGCAGGCAACGGTGTATCGGCCTGATCCACTCTACACGCGAATGCGAGTGCTCAGGGACTTGCTTGATGGGCGTGACCGCGATGACCTGGTTGCATTACGTGCTGATCTGCAGGAACAAGTAGAGACGTGGCGTGAGCAGTATGGTGTCTCGTCGTCGAGTGAGCTATGGGAGCAGGCCGCACAGACGGGCTCGGCTGCGGAAACTCGAGCGTATCGGGAAGTTGCGAGTGATTGGGAGCTTGTTTGCTACCGTCTCAGTCTGGTTGAGGATGCTATCGAACACTACTCGGAATACTCCGGGCCAGCACCTGCACCTGCGTAGTTGTGTTCGACTCTGATAGCGGGTATAATGCTGGCGAAGCGTCGCATGCGGTGTTACTTGAGTTACGGCGAACCGCGGAGCGACATCCTGGCGTAAATGAGGCACAAGGGTACCCACCCGGGCTGTTTACTCGGGTGCGAGCTGACTGTACCCCGACAGTGTTTGGTGGATCAACGAGCACGGGGACAGTAACGATTCGGTGGTTTGCGGGCGAAACTCGTGAAGCTCGACCGGAATTTGCGATACATTATAGCGACGAATCTGGGTTTGACTGCGGATGGCACCATGAGCCGAATCCACATGTCGATAGCTGGGCACACTACCAGGAGCGGGAGTCGCCAAGTGAGGAGTACACGTACGAGGGAATATCGTTCGGGAGCATCCAGCCTGTGCGAGTGCTGTGGGAGAGTCTGGAACGCCTTGAGGAGGTTCTTCGATGTCGGAGCGAGTGAGTGCTCGACGAACTGACGTGGTCTGCCAAGTCGTGATGAGGCGGGTCGCGTTCCACTGATACAGGGGCTACGTGACATCCTCCCCGCCGTAAACGGCGGGATTCTCTCACTGTTTAAAGATAAGTCATACTCTCGCGGATAAACTCTTATCCTTCCCGTTTCCCTCTATGAGGAGAACACATGGGTTTCTTCAAACGGGTCGGACGGACGGTAGAGGAGTTCAAGCAAACCGCCACGCAGGCAGCCGAGGAGGACGCAGACTACGAATGTCGGGCGTGTGGCGCGCGATTCCACACCGATCACGACCAGTGCCCGGAGTGTGGGGCACAACAAGTCGAAACGAGGTAGCGGACACCCGTCTCGACTGCTTCGAGGCCTTCGAAGTCGGGGTCACCCGAAGAGAGGTCGCCCCATTACGAACGAGGACATCGCATTCAGTGAGCGAGAATTCGAAGGCTTCGTACTGGGCGCGTTTCAGTGACCGATTCGTGTACTATAGTCGGTCGAGGAGATGTGTCGACATTGGGATTCAGTGGAATCGGTGGGTGGCCCCACATCCCTTTGGGGCCAATAAACGCCCAAATAGTAAAATCACGATTTAGATAATCAATAGAATTATTCTCACGAGAGGAGAAGCGGTGATGATAGAATACCCTCGGTCGTAAACGGGGGCGCAGAACTCGACCTACTCGCCTCACGAATCGAGCGAGACACCGCAGACCTTCTCGTTGTGTATGACAGACGGTGACCCGACTGCGTCGACATCGACGCCGCGGGCGATATTCTGATTGTGGGCGAAACAGACCGCATCGACCACGATTACCGAACCGTCATTCCTGAAGATCGATGCAAAATGGCTGCCTGTGCCCCCGCAGAAGCAATCTGAGTCGTGCTGGTCCAATCCGAGGGACACCGTCCTGGGCGTATTGAACAACCCTCCTGTCGGCAAAACCCGCATACAGAAGACGTGTGTGGAATATTCTCTACGAGACCGATTTAGAATCCACTCTGTCGACCTCATTACGATGGACACGACCACATAGCTCCGCGCCAACGTGGAGAAAGAACCTGACTCCTGAATCCAGGCCCATCTCGGGTTTGAGCAGCTCTATCGAACGATTTCGAATTTTGACTCCCACCCTTGACGCGGCGTGAAACACCCAACGCCCCACCAACACTAACCACACCTCTCTAGAATCAGAGACTGAATCTCCACAATCGGGTTGCTTCCCCGGAAGAACGCGTCTATTGTGTTTGTGAATCTGAGTGTGGAGGGGACAGGTGTGAGTTTCGCGAAGCGAATTGGAATCACAGATAGTGCGCTCTGTGCCGTCTATCCCCTGATAAGCAGGATTGCGCGAATCAGGGGTTCAGTGAGAACAGGTGGCCATCAGTGCCAGAAAACACCGCAAATCGAAAACCGCCAGACGCAAACCGATTGTGGAGTTTCTATAGCGGAAAAACACCCCGATTTCGGTCTGAAAGGCCGTGTTTCAGGTGGATTTCCACACTCAGATTTGTGGGTGTAACCCACCGCAAACACCGAAATACGCCAGTTTCAGAAATAAACTACTCTCAAAATGCTACGCAGTCCCCACTCTCCACACTCAGATTCGAATCTCCACAACCACGTCTCTTCCGGGGATTTCACCCGAGTGTGGAGATTCAACATCAACCTACGACCGATATTTTAGGCACATTTTATACCACTAGTACAAATTAATTATTTACCGGAAAACCTTATACACTCACTTCGAGCACGACCAGTCATGGCAGCCAGTGAAACGTGGACCGACCCATATGTATGCCCGTTCTGTAGAGCGCAACTCGCCTCGCCCGGCGAGGGATTCATCACCCACATCGACGAAACGCCGGACTGCGAGTCCGCCTTCGAGACGTGGCGCGACTGCATCAACGAGGACATCACGGGTGGGTGGGCCGGGTAGTCAGCGCCGTTGCCCACCAAAAAACGACCTTCGAGAACGACAGCTTATGCCTCGCCGACCGAGACGTTCTGCAGTTCGACGCCGACGTCGTCGATGGTGACGTCGATCGCGCAGATGCGGTAGGTCGTTCCGTCGACGGTCACGAGGAAGCCGTCGGTCGAGACGTGTGACTCCTGAATCGTGTAGGTTGCGTCGTCTACGGACTCACTCGGCAGGCCCGTGCCGCGGACGTGGGTATCGCGAATCGTGACGGTGAGATCTTGAATTACGATGTCGTGGCTGCCGAGTTCGACGACCGAAGCGTCTGTGGTGCTGTCTTCAGGGCTGTTCGACTGGGCGGCGACGCCCGTCGTCCCCGCGACGAGGACGCTCGCAACGACCAACATGCCGAACAGTGCGGCTTTGGATACATTCATTGTCCTGAGTCTCCGCAACAGGCCCTCTCTCGGCGGCTATAATAACCTTCGACGTTCGTTACCGACCGTTTCAGGAGGGTCTGCGCTCCCTGCGCACAGCGGCGTCTGACACTGCCGCCTGATGGTGATTTCAGCGCGATAAAGCCAGGATTGAACGCTGGCTGAATCGTTTTTAGGTAGGGAACATCACGCTTGACTGAAGAATCACCCGGCATCGACTCCCACCATCTGCGAACAATCCACAACAAGAATCATTACAGACCCGTCCATCGATTAACACATGGTACTACTGGTTCCCTTCGACGGGTCTGCGCTCGCAGAGACTGCGTTGCGCCGTGGCGCCCAGTTCGCCCGGGTACTCGACCGCGACCTCGTCGCGCTGGTCGTCCTCCCCGATGACGAGGCGTACGCCCAGGAACGCGGGTGGGCGAACGGTGACGGCTTCGATAAAGCACAGTTCGCAGAGACGCTCCGTGAGCGGGTCGAAGCCATCGCGCCAGAGGCGAAGTTCCGGGTCGAACACGCGAGTGACCCCGATGACGAACCCTACTCGTCGGTGACGATGAACATCGTCCGCACCGTCAGAAAGGTGGCCACAGAAGTCGACGCGGACATCATCTTCATCGGCAGCGAGAACGCAGGCCGGGTGTCACAGCCGCTTTCGAGCGTCGGCGCGCCAGTCTCCGCAGACCCCCGCTACGACGTGCACATCGTCAGGCACGCAGACTGACCGCGTCGCACAGAACGATTACGCAAGCGAGATGTCGAGGTAGAGCATCACGATGACGCCGACGATTACGCCAAGCGTCGCGATGCGCTCGTTTCCGCCCGTGTGCGTCTCGGGGATAATTTCGTCGCTGATGACGAACAGCATCGCGCCCGCGGCGAAGCCCATCGCGTAGGGGAGCAACTCGGCGACGGTCTGGACGGCGTACGCCCCGATGACGGCGAGTGGAATCTCGACCACTCCAGAGCGAACCCCCGCGAACGCCGCGTAGAATCGCCGGTCGAGGCCTGCGTTGATGGCCGCGACGGAGACGGCGAGGCCCTCGGGGATGTTCTGAATGCCGATGGCGAGCATCAGTGGAATGGCCGTGTCCACGTTCCCGCTCCCGAAGCCGACGCCGACGGCGAGGCCTTCTGGCATGTTGTGGAGCGTAATCGCGAGGATGAACAACACGACGCCCGTCAGTCGCTCGTCCGTGACGGGGAGTTTGTCCGAAGGGTGGGCCGCGTCCGGGCGCGACCGGCCCGAAAGCAGGTAGTGGGCGTGCGGGACGAGCACGTCTGCGCGATCTAAAAACAGCGCGCCGAGCGCGAGGCCGACGAGCACAGGGATGGGATTGCCTCCCGAGTACTGCTCGATACCGGGGAGAATAAGGCTCGTGAAACTCGCCGCGAGCATCACGCCCGCGGCGAACCCGAGTGCGGCGTCGAGCGCGCGCTCTGAGGGGTTGCGCCAGACGAGCACGAGCGACGCGCCAAAGAGATTGAGCGTGGCGATGACGAGGCCGCCGACGAGGCCGTGGACGACGGGATTCGACCCAAAAAGGCGGATAAATTCGTCAGCGAGCACCATGGCCACTCCTGGTCATACGGGAGCATTGTGAACCAGCGATTAAATCGTTGTGAAACAACCAACCGTCCCCACATTGTGACGGCACCTTCCCGTGCCACGAGCGCGCGCCAAGGGCTATCCCCTCGGCCGCTGTATCATTCGACAGATGACGGCCCTGCGCTCTCGCCTCCAGCTTCCTGTCTCGATGGGGTGGCGACACGTGCTGTTCGTAAACTGGCCGGTAGGGCCTGAACTCGTCGCGGCCCATCTCCCTGACTCGCTCTCAGTGGACACGTTCGACGGACAGGCGTGGCTCTCTGCGGTTCCGTTTACGAACGTCGCGGTGCGCCCGGCGGGCACGCCGCACTTCGCAGGATTTCGACTCCCAGAGCTCAATTTGCGCACCTACGTCACCCACGACGGGGAACCGGGCGTCTACTTTTTCAGCCTCGACGCACAGGGCGTCCTCGGCGTTGTCGGGGCGCGCCTGTTTCATCACCTCCCCTACTATTACGCCCGGATTTCCCTCTCAGCGAAAAACGACCGCGTCGAGTTTTCGAGTCGGCGCGTCCATCCGGGTGCGCGTCCGGTACGTTTCCACGCGACATACGGCCCGAGAGGCGAGCAGTTCCACGCTGTTCCGGGTTCACTTGAAGCATTCCTGACCGAACGCTATCGCTACTACACGGAAGCCATCGACGGAACGCTCCGGTATGCGGCGGTGAGTCACGAACGCTGGCCGCTCACGGAAGCGGCCGTCGAATGGAGTGCGAACAGTCTGTTTCGAGCGAACGGGTTTGCCTCCCCGACGAGCGACCCGGTGTATCTCTACAGTCCAGGCGTGGAGACGGTTGCCTCGGGAAGCAAGCACGCCGATGAATCGTAACGAGGAGCCGCGTCAGAGTGCCCAGAACGCTTTGGCGTAGTCGGCATCGAGGTTGTACCAGTCAAACATGAAATAACGCGCTTTGCTGTCGATTGAGATGTGAAAGGCGAGTTCACCCCGTTCGGTCTCGCCTACGTCGAGACTCCCCACTTCGAATCCATTGCTGAGCGACTCCCACGCCCAGAGGTCTGCGGTGTACACCAATCCCGTCTCACGTTTCAGTCGCATGTTCCAGAACGACGAGATGGGAATCGAGTCAGTTCGGTCGTTCGTGATTTCGAGGGTTGGAAGCACGAACTCGTGGCCCTCGGTTGCCGTGATACCGTCACCGAGTTCGGTTGCAGTACGAACCTCTGTGACAGTCACGCGCACGTCATTGTTGGACACCGGTTCGCCCAGGGGATGAACCGTCTCCAGGGACTGTTCGAGATCAGTGACGGATGCTACCGTTGATTCGAGGTCGATTGTAACATTTGAAAGCGCTACCTCCGAACGGTTGGTGAAATCGAGAGAGTAGGTGAGGCCCGCCGCGTCCATTGGAACCTCGTACACGACGTCGCCCCGAGAAACCTCACCCGGGAGAAGATCGTGATTTTTCGGGAGGGCGTTCGTCGTCGTCGAGTCGGTCAGATAGTACTCGTTGCCGTTACTGTCGGCGATGTATGGCTCTTTACTCGGGAGCCAGTGGACGACCTCGTCGTCCGTGTTCTTTGCGGCAAGCCGAATGACGACGAACGTGTTGCCACGGTCTGCCCGAGTGGAGTCGGTGAGTGCCTTCGTCTTCGTTACGGCTCTCACTACGAAACTGAACGAGGGCGTTTCGACGAGGTCGCCAACGGCGATTGTCAGTGGCGTCTCGGTTTCAGTCTTCTCGGCAGTCAGCTCAGCACCACCCACACACCCGGCAAACAGTGACGCTGCTCCGGTGCTCAGAAACTGTCTCCGAGTGAACTGGTGGAACGTCATAGCGACACCTACAACACTAGTTGATAAAATACTAGACACACACGGAGATTGATGTGTCGGAGAGAATCCGACTGTAGTGTCTGGTCAGTGTGCGGCTTCCGACAACAAGTCGCGCACGCTCTCTTCGGTCGAGTGCTGGACTTCCCAGCCGAGCACGTCGTGGGCCTGGGTGGTATCCACGGTGAACGATTCGACGAGCGTCTCGCTGCGTGGATTGTCGAGCAGTTTGATGTCGAGGTCTGTCCCGAGCAGCTCGGCGGCCTCCGCTTGGACCAGTTCGGCGACGTCGAGGACGCTCGGGTCCTCGTCGCTCGCGATTTCGAACTTCTCTGTGCCCGTCTCGCCGCGCTCGCGCAGTTCGACCAGCCGCTCTGCGCTGCGGAGGTAGGCGTTCGCCACGTCCTTTACGTGGACGTAGTTTCGCGCCTGCGTCCCCGGCTTGTACACCGTCAGGTCCTCGCCGGCGAGCGCGCGATTGACGAAGAAGTTGATGACCGTGTTCTTCGAGATGGTCGTCCCCGCGATGTCGTGTTCGCCGTAGACGTTCGAGATCATGAACAGATGGGCGGGGAACGCCCCCTCAGCGAGCGTCTCGATAGCGCGTTCGCCGAGGAGTTTCGTCCGCCCGTACCAGTTGAGCGGGGCGCGTGGCTGGTCGACCGTGATGGGGAACGCCTGCGGGTCGCCGAGGACGGCCATGCTGAACGGGAAGACGAGCGCCGCGCCCGTTTTCTTGCAGAACCACGCGACGTTGTTCGTGCCGTGGACGTTTACTTCGAAGGCTAAATCCGAATTCTGGTCGCAGTCTTTGACCCCCGAAACCGCGGCGAGGTGGATGACCACGTCTGCGCCCTCGAGTTTCTCCTCGAGCCGGTCGCGATGCCTGATGTCGAGGTGGGAGACGCGCACGTCGCCAACTTCCCGAACCTGCCCGAGGTAGAAGTTGTCGAGTGCGACGATGTCCCAGTCTGGGTGTTCTTCCTGTAGTTTGGAGACGACGCGACTGCCGATATAGCCCGCGGCACCGGTGATGGCGACGCGCGGCGATTCCGTACTCATGATTGTCTGAATTTGTCTGCGAGTTCGCGGACGCCCTCGCGGAGCGTCCACTCGGTCTCGAATCCCGTGCCCGCGAGCCGGTCGAAGTTGACGTGGTACGACGGGCCGGGGTGTTTGTCCTCGAGATAGGTGATGTCCACTTCGCCGACCTCCTCGCTCACGACCTCTGCAACCTCCGCGATGCGGAAGTTCTGGTCGTTCGACCCGACGTTGTAGACGAACTGGTCCCAGTCGTCGGGGTTGAGCGCGGCGTGGAGGTAGGCGCGGGCGGCGTCTTTGACGTGAATGAACGGCCGCCAGTTGCTGCCGTCGCCGTAGACGGTGAGCGGTCGGCGCGTGAGCGCGCGGAAGACGAAGTGATTCACGACGAGGTTGAATCGGACGCCGGGCGCGTAGCCGTAGTTCGTGCTCATCCGGAGGGCCGTGCCCTGAAGGTCTGACTGCTCGATGGTTCGCTTCAGCAGTTCCTCTGCGGCCTGTTTGGACTCGGCGTAGGGATTGAGCGGGTCGGTCTTCGTCTCCTCGTCTAAGTCCATGCTCGTCGCCCGTCCGTAGTTGTTACACGAGGAGGCGAACACGACGTTCTCGACGGCGAGTTTGCGCGCCGCAGTGAGGACGTTCTTCGTCCCCTCTAAGTTCACGTCGAAGGTCTCCGCGCGGCGGTCGTGGGTGCTGTCTGCGCCCGTGATGGCGGCGAGGTGAATCACCGTCTCCACGTCGCGCATGGCGCTCTCGACGTCGCCGTATTCGCGGACGTCGCCACGCCGGAAGTCGATGGACTCGTCTAGCCGTGCGCCCATGAGGTTGCGAGGCGACCCGAGCGAGTAGTTGTCGAGGATGACGATTTCCTCGATGTCGTCGTGTTGCTGTAACAGCGGGATGAGGGCGCTGCCGATGTAGCCACAACCGCCCGTGACGAGCACGTTCATGGCTCAGTCCTCTAAGACGCTCGGGAGGAAGCGGTCTTGGTAGGCTTTGACCGTGTCCTCGTAGCGGGTGAGCGAAGTGAAGATGTCGCGCGTGCCGCTCTCGAAGTCCTGGGCCTGCTCGCCGATGAGGGCCATGTAGTTCGCGTTCTGAATCTCCATCTGGTGGGTCTCGTCTTCGTCGCGCGGGTTCTCGAAGTGCTCGACTGCGGCGTCGTGGCCGAAGTCCTGGGCGACGTCGGAGATGGTGTTTGCCATCTCGACGATGCTGATTGCGCGCGTGACCTGGTTGTAGACGGAAAGGTCGTCGGGGCGCTCGTCGACGTCGGTGAGCGCGAGCTGTGCGAGACCTTCGACGGCGTCCTCTAAGCTGATGAACGGCTTTCGCTGTTCGCCCTTGCCATAGACCGTGAGCGGGTAGCCGGCAACTGCCTGGGCGGCGAAGCGGTGGGCGACGACGCCGAAGTAGTAATCGAAGTCAAAGCGCGTCTTGAGACGGCCGTCTTCGCGGGTTTCGTCGGTTTCGGTCCCGTAAACGATGGCCGTGCGCACGTCAGAGACGGGGATGCCGAACTGCTTGTTCGCGAGGCGCAGGTTGGCCGCGTCGTGGGCCTTGGTGAGGTGGTACCAACTGCCCGCCATCGCCGGGAATGGAACCTCGTCACGCTCGCCTTCGTTCTCCATCGTCGCGAACCCTTCGGGGATGGGGAACTTCGGTGCGCCGTAGACGCCCGTCGTCGTCGTCTCGATGAAGTGGGTGTCCGTGAGGTCGTTCTCTTTCAGGCCCCAGACGAGGTTCCGGGTCGCCTGCATGTTGTTGTGCTGGGTATAGTTCGCCCGCTCGCCGTTGATTTGCGAATACGGCGCGGAGGGCTGGGCCGCCGTGTGGACGACGACGCGCGGTTCGTGGACCGACAGGAGCTGGTCGACGAACGACTTCTCCGTGAGGTCGCCCTCGACGAACGAGAGGTTCGAGATGCCGAGCGATTCTTCTGCCGCAGCGAGGCGCTGGTCGATACCCATGATGGGCACGGCGCTCGTCGCGCCAACCTCTTCGACCCAGCCGCGCCGGGCGAAGTTGTCGACGAGAATGACGCGTTCGTCGGTGCGGTCTGCGATGCGGAGTGCAGTTGGCCAGCCAAGATAGCCGTCGCCACCAGTGATGAGAATGGACATGTGTTACTCTACTTCTGAGTAACTATACATGTCACTAAATACTTTCCCGTTGAAAGAGTGTGCAACGGTAACATGACACAGGAATGTCAGCCACTCGTCGGACAATCATAATTTTAGAAACAATTATGGTGTCAGAAAGTGCGTATCATACATGAACCCCAGTGCGCTAACGGAGACGGACGTACTGGCGTTCGGGCGGGCGCTCTCGCGACTGAAACAGTCGGGAAGCACGGTTCTCGTGACTGGGAGTGTCCCTCGAGCTGCCTTTACTGCTGTCTCTCGTCAGATGCTCGGGGACCCGGGATTGTCGCGGCGACGATTGTTCGTCCTGACCGACGCCACCGCAGAGAGCGTCGACGCTCGCCTGCCGGTTGCAGCAGACCCGGGACAAACACGAATCATCGAACACTGTACGTTCCTGCGAGGAGCAACCGCGACGGCGAACACTACTGACGGGACCCACCAGTACGTCTACAGTGATGACCTCGCAGACCTCATCTCAGCCACCTTCGAGGCAATCGCCGACCTCGAAGTGGGTGCGGAACCGGCAGAGTTGCGCGTCTGCATCGACTCGCTCACGCCCCTCGTCGAGTACCACGGCCGGAAAGCGACCTTCGCCGCACTCCACGCCCTGTGCTGGCGGGTCCGTCACGCACGGGCGCTCGGACACGCCTACCTCCAGACGGACGACCCGACCGAGGTGGAACTCTACACCGAGTTGTTCGACGCACATATCGAACTCCGCGATCGGGCCGGAACCTTTCAACAGCGGTGGCATCTCCGGGACGAAAACGTGACAACAGATTGGCTAACGCTCGATGCTGTGGAGGAGGGGTAGCGAGGCTTCTCGTGGTTTCTATGTTAGTAGATACACTTTTACCTTTATACAACAGTATGGTAACAACGACTGTCAGGAGTGTGGGACTATCCGGCAATCGGACAGGTGAGCGCACGTGTACATAACGTATCGGAAAACGGATGGCGGGACGGGCCTGGAGATTTCAGACACCATCGAGCGGCGACACTATTCGTTGTTGACGGATACGCCAGTCACGCCGCGCGCGACGGACGCAGAGCAGTTTCTGTTCCCGGTCGACGAGGCCGTCTCGATTACGACCACACAGGTCACCCTGCCGACTGTCATTCCGGTATACGTCCGCGATGCAGCCGGCCAGATGCTCGCGGAAGCCGAACACTTCGCAAACGAGGACCTGCCCGCGGGCGACTACAGCCTCGAACTGTGCGCGCCGATGAAAATCTACCTGCGCACGACCGGTCCGCTCACCATCACCGGCGACGCCCAACAACTCCACATCTCCTTCGCCCAGCCGACCGAGGTGCTCGTCGGCGCGCGCTCACACCACAAGCACCCCGCTGCGACCATCACCACCACCGAAGACCCGTTCGACATGATGGCCGCCATCTCCGCGTTCGGCTCTGCGCTCAAAACGACGAGCGCGGAACGCTCGTACCCAACGCTCCGCGGCCACCCACCACTCGTCGAACTCGGCGACGAACTTCACATTCCAGAGGGACTCGTCCGTCCGGACACGGGCATCTCCATCGAAATTCCACCCGAGCCCGGCTACATCTTCGTGGCCGCACCGCTGGCGTACTACCTCGGTGCTGAACTCGTCCCCGACGTAGCGGCGCGCATCCTCACGGACACCGGCTTCGAGTACCCACTCGGAGACACGCTCTTCGACTTCGAGAACACGGTGGAGGCGCTCCTCCAGCACGTGTTCTTCCTCGACTGCATCACGCGCACGGAGGGGTTCTACAAACTGAACCTCCACGAGCGCCACGAAGTGGAGTCAGTCGTCGATATCGACTTCGCGGCGTTGTACGACCAGCCACTCGCCGTCCAACTCGAAGCGTACCTTTCGATCCCGTTCGAGACGCTCGACCCGTTCTTGCCCGAGTGGAAACTCACCTCGCACGTCTCGCTCTCAGCGACGAGCATCGAGACGCTCCCGTTCCTCGTCGACGACCTCGCAATCGTCCGCACACCTCAGGCAGAGCGCGTCGAACAGGACGCGGCGCAAATGGCGCTCGTAGACGAGTTCCTGCGCGACGGTAACTTCATGCGCAGCGGGACCGCGGCCTCTGCCGCGCCGTCGTCGTACGTAAAGCCACAGACAGCCAGGTCGCTCGAACAGGCCTGGATTGGCGAAGGCGCACCGCTCGGTGCGAGCAAGACCACCACGCAGGCGTTCCACAACCGCCTCGCGCGGGACCTCTCAGACGGCGATATCGACATCACCGTCGTCTGTAACGACCCGCAAATGGACGAAGAGCGGGACATCGTCGACCGCGTCTACGGCTCTCGCTCTGAGTTACTGTTCGACATCGAAATCAAGCACAACCTCACGACCGAGGAACTCGCAGCCGTCCTCCAGACGCCGACGGAGTTCCTCCACTACATCGGCCACATCGATTCCGAGGGCTTCGAGTGCGTAGACGGTAAACTCGACGTGACCACCCTCGACGAGGTGGGCGTAGACGCCTTCTTCCTCAACGCCTGTTCGTCCTACGAACAAGGAATGGCGCTCATCGAGAAGGGAGCCATCGGCGGTATCGTCACGCTCTCTGACGTCATCAACAGCGGCGCGGTGAAGATCGGTGGGACGGTCGCCCGCCTGCTCAACGGCGGGTTCCCGCTCGCCTCCGCACTCGAAGTCGCCAAAGGCGAGAGCATCGTCGGTGGCCAGTACGCTGTCGTGGGTGACGGGAGTCTCGCAGTTGCGCAGGCTGAGAGTGGAATTCCACTCCTCTGGGACCTGGAGCGGGTCGACGATGAGACCTACACGGTCACGATGAAGACCTTCCCGACGACGGACCGTGGGATGGGAAGTCTCGTCGTTCCATACATTCAGGAGAACGGTCAGTACTTCCTCGGCTCTGGGCGAATCGACCCGTTCGAGGTCCACCGGTCTGAGCTCTTGCAACTCTTCTTGCTCGAGGATTTCCCGGTTAGAATAGACGGTCAACTTCGGTGGTCCAGCGACATCACGCACAGCGAACTGTAACTTTCGTTTTCAGGGGCCAGCAACCGAGCCCGCGACACCCGCTGCCGCGTTACCAACCGAGCTGAGCAGGAGCATCAGCATGAACAGCGCGCCGGTCATCTTTGGGTTCTCTGCCAGGTATGCTTTGATTGAGCTTTCGGACATTACAACCTTCTAATAGCGCGACTAGAATATATAAGTATTCTAATATATCTAGCATTAAATTAATGTAAAAAAATCAGTCTATAAACATGATTGCCTCCGCTAACAAATGACACATACGAATTGGTTCGATAAGCGACACCAAAGTTCTTTTGACCGCGTAAAGATGACATAGCGCACGAACAGGACACACCCCAATATGGCAAATATTCATGAATTCTGAATCGTTACTGGAGGAGAACTCGATGACCGAACGATTGCGTGTCGCGAGCGAGCAGTCGCGATTGGTTCGGGTCGCCACACGAACCGGTCGCGCCTTGGACGACTCGCTCGTCGCTCGCGCAGGTCGAGGCATTGAGAAGACGGTCCGCAAGTCGTCCCTGTATCGCTGGCTCACCGCGGAGCCGGACCCAGAAGTTATCGTCATCGACCTGCGCGAGACGTGGACTGTCGGGCCCGCTATCGCCGCGCTCGACTGGCTGACCGAGCGCCTCGCACCAGCGGTTGCGTCCTCTGGACTTCGGACGGGCATCGAGGCCGCCCACAAAGCCGTCGTGCGCGCGCCGTTGCGCCTGGGCGGCATCGCGGTGGCGACAGCGTTCGCGGCGAGCCTGCTCGCCACGGCGCTCGCAGGGACGCTCACAGCCGCGGGGTTCGTCGGCTACGGACTCGTCGTCTCGCTCGCGCTCGCCACCTCGCGGGTGGACCTGACGTGGCGAGAGCTCGGTGAGACGAAAATCGGAAAAGCAGTTGTCGCGGCGTTCGAGCCGCCCGCGTACGACGAGCGCGACTGACTATTCGACGGTCACACTCTTCGCTAAGTTGCGCGGCTTGTCGATAGAGCGCCCGAGTTGGGCGGCCGTGTAGTAGGCGAGCAACTGTAGTGGGACGTTCGCGAGAATCGGCGCGGTGCGCGCGTGACTCTCTGGGATGCGGATGACGTGGTCTGCGTAGCGTTCGACGTCAGACTGGCCGTCGGTAACCGCGATGACGGGTGCGTCGCGCGCCTCGACCTCTTTGACGTTGCCGATGGTCTTTCGCGCGATCTCGTCGTCGCCGGTGACGACGGCGATGACCGGCGTCTGGCTGGAGACGAGCGCGAGCGGGCCGTGTTTGAGTTCGCCCGCCGCGAAGCCCTCCGCGTGCTTGTACGTGATTTCCTTCATCTTGAGCGCGCCTTCGAGCGCGACGGGGTAGTTGAGCCCCCGCCCGATGAAGAAGTACGCATCCGCATCGAGGTACTCCGCTGCGATGTCCTCGGTGAGCGGCGCTTCGTCGAGGATTGCCTGGACGGCGCTTGGCAGGTCGCGTAGCGCGGCGATGACGTCGCGCTTCTCGGTCGATTTCATCGGCGCGGTTGCCATGACCAGCAGCGTCAGCGCGGCCAGTTGCGAGGCGAACGTCTTCGAGGCGGCGACCCCGATTTCGGGGCCGGCGCGGATGTAGAAGACGTGGTCGCACTCACGCGAGACCGTGCTCCCGATGACGTTCGTAACCCCGAGCGTGGTCGCGCCGCGGCGTTTCGCCTCGCGCAGCGCAGAGAGCGTGTCGGCCGTCTCACCACTCTGCGTCACGCCGATGACGAGGTCGGTGCCCGTCGGCGGCGGCGACGTGGTGAACTCGCTCGCGAGGAACGCCTGGGCCGGGATACCGGCTTCGCGGAACAGTTCCGCGCCGTACATCGCCGCGTGATACGAGGTCCCACAGGCGACGAACTGGACGCCCGTGGGCTGTAACTCGCCGAGTTCCTCGATGGTAATCTCGCCGGTGAGTTCGTTCATCCGGCCGCGGAGACACTGGCGCAGGGCGCGGGGCTGTTCGTGAATCTCCTTTATCATGAAGTGGTCGTAGCCACTCTTGCCCGTCTCCTCTGCGTTCCACTCGACGGTGTGAATCTCCTTCTCGTGGCGCGTCCCCGAGTGGTCGGTGACGTACCATTCGCGTTCGTTGATGACGGCGATTTCACCGTCTTCTAAGTAGACCACCTTGTCCGTGTGGTCGCGGAACGCGGGCACGTCGCTGCCGAAGTACGTCGCGTCCTCTGCAATGCCGAGGACGAGCGGCGAGTCCTGGCGCGCGGCGTAGATGGTGTCGTGGCCGGCGAACACGGCGAGGATTGCGTAGCTCCCCTCGATGGTCTTGATGGCGTCGTAGAACGCCTCCTTCTGTGCCATGCCGGCGTCCAGGTTGCGCTCGATGAGGTGAGCGACGACTTCCGTGTCGGTGTCACTGTTGAACTCGTGGCCCTGTTCGACGAGTTCGTCGCGCAGTGGCTGGTAGTTCTCGATGATGCCGTTATGAATCACCGCGACGTCGCCCGTGCAGTCCTGGTGTGGGTGGGCGTTGCGGTCGTTTGGCGGCCCGTGGGTCGACCAGCGGGTGTGGCCGATGCCAATCATCCCGCCCAAGTCCGTCCCCTGTAGGGCGTTCTCTAAGTTGACGAGTTCGCCCTGGCGCTTGACGACGGAGATGTCGTCGCTCACGAGCGCGACACCTGCCGAGTCGTAGCCACGGTATTCGAGCTTCGAGAGCCCGTTCATCAGTACGTCTAACGTTTCCCCCTCACGGCCAACGCAGCCGATAATTCCACACATTATCTCATCACCTCTGCCCCTTCGACGATGTAGCCAGAAATCCGCACCCCCGTGTGGAGGTGGGCTTTCGGGCCGACGAGCGTCCCGGGCGCGACGCTCACCGCTCCCTCTGCCCGGACGCGGTCTGCGAACACCGCACCGAGATCTTCGTCCTGGTAGATCTGTGCGTTGATGCGCACGTCTGCCGGCCCACCGGGGACGATCGTGCTCGCCCCGAGGTGGACGTCCTGTCCAGTTACGGTATCGATGAGGATGCTCCCCGGACCGACCCGGGTGTCCGCGTCGATGACCGACTGTTCGATGGTCGCGTTCGCGCCAATCGTGACGTTGCGCCCGAGCGCGACGTTCGGCCCGATGACCGACCCCGGCCCGATGACGCAGTCCGGCCCGATGACGACGGGCCCGACGAGCGTCGCGTCCTCGTGGACGAGCGCGCTCTCTGCGATCCAGACCTCACCGTTGCGGTTGGGTTCCTCGACGCGTCCACGCGAGAGGAGTTCGCGGTTCATGTGGAGTAAGTCCCACGGGAACGTCGCGTCGACCCACATGCCCTCGGTGCGCACGCCGCGAACCACCGTCCCCTCGTCGATGAGGCGGGAGATGGTCGCGGTGAGCGCGAGTTCGCCGTCTTCGCGAGGCGTCTGGTCGATAGCGTCGAAAATCGAGGCGTCAAACGCGTACACGCCGGCGTTGATGAGCCGAGACATGGCCACATCCGGTTTCTCGACGAGTTGCTGAATGCGTCCACCGTCTAAGACGACCGTCCCGTAGCGGTTCGGGTGGTCGCGTTCGAGGACGGCGAGCGTCGCCGTGCCGTACTGCTCGTAGGCGTCCATGACGTCTTTGACGATGCCGGGTTCGATTGCCCGGTCGCCGTTTACGACGATCATCGACTCCGTGACCGCCTCTTGAACTTGAAGGAGGGCGTGGCCACTACCGAGTTGTTTCTCCTGAACGTGGTACGATAGTGGCACGTTCCGGTAGGAGTGACCGAAGTACTCCTGGACGCGGTCGCGTTTGTAGCCGACGACCACGTGAATCTGTTCGATTCCTGCGTCAATGAGCGCGTCAAAGACGTAGGCTAACACCGGACGGTTCGCCGCCGGAAGCATTGGCTTGGGACGGTTTCGCGTCAACGGATGTAATCGCGTCCCCTCCCCTGCCGCCAGCACGACGGCTGTCCTAACACCCATGTACATACCATTGACATCAGAGAGTAAGAACGTTCTGTCCTAAGAACAATATTGCGACAGGTCACGCCAGTGTAAAAATTCCGCCAATTATTGCGAGTCCGCCGAGGCCGACACAAACCGCCCAGAACGCTACCCGGTGGACCAGTCGCATCAGCGCGTCGATGGTCAGATAACCGACGACGGCGGCGACGGCGAGGGCGAACAGCGCCGGTCCCGGGTCGATGGCGGGAACGCCCTCCGTGAGCACCGTGAGCGCCCCGGCGGCGAACGCGGCCGGGATGGAGAGCAGAAACGAGAGTCTGAGCGCGGAGGGACCGTCGTGGCCCCGCAGGAGGAGTGCGCTCGCGGTGGTACCAGAGCGCGAGACACCGGGCAGGATGGCGAGGCCCTGGAGGCTGCCGACGAGCACGGCGTCCAGCAGAGACGGTTGTTCGCGGTCGCCGAGCGAGAGGCGGTCTGCCCCGCGCAGGACGAGGCCCGTCACCACGAGCAGGACGCCGATGAGCGCGACGAACGCACTCCCCGTGAGCGCAGACGCGAGGTCCATGAGGCCTGCGTAAGCGACGAGGCCGACGACGCCGGAGGCGAGCGTCGCGAGGACGAGAAAGGAGAGGTCTGCGGTCTCGCTGTCGAAAGCGTCGCCAGGTCGCCACTGCGGAAGCGAGGCGAGCACAGCGACGACTTCACCGCGATAGTAGGCGAGTGCGGAGAAGGCCGTACCCGCGTGTAAGAACAGCGAGAACTGGACGGCGACGTGCGGGGAGACGCCCTGAAACGCCGTGAGAAAGAGGGTGATGTTCCCCTCACTCGAGATGGGCAACCACTCGAAGATACCCTGGAGGATGCCGACGACGAGCGCGAGGAGCCAGGAATCCATATCCTGACAGATTCGCGTGAGTACAAAGGTGGTTCGGATTTCCTGAGCGGGAGATTATCGCCCAGCGAACCGTACCTCTACAGAGAGGTGAAATGGGAGAGGGAATGGAAGGAAGGGGGTGAATCGAATGATGACAACCGTGAATACGATCATGCAATTCATTGCAACACTCACACACAGCCCAGACCATTGCTGGGCACGCGAAGACCGGGCCGACGACGCCCGCGACTGGATTTCGACGATGCACACCCGCGCAGAGGAACAGGGCATCCACCTCCACGGCGCGTACGTCGCGACCAACGAACACACCTTCTACTTCGTCATTGAGGCAGACGACTTTGGGGCCGTTTCTGCGTTTCTCGGACCACCATTGCTGACCGACCACACGGCGCACGTTACGCCCGTCGGGAATCTCGAAGACATCGCCCGTATCTTCATCGAGATGGAGTGACGGCGACACCACGTTTTATCCCGACGCTCTCCAACTGTCAGCTATGCCAACGGTGACGGAATATTGGATGTTGCTGCGTGAGGTGCTCCTCACGGTGCCACCGTGGCAAGGTGTCCTCCTCACCGTCGCCCTCTCGCTCGTCGTCGCGAAACTCGTCGAGCTCGGTGGGAAAGTCGCCATTCCACGACTCACCCGGAGCATCGAGGGCGAAGTCGACGACGTAATCGTTCGGACGATTCACGCCCCCCTCTACGTCACCGTGGTTCTCGTCGGGGCGTACATCGCGACGATTCCACTCGGGTTCGGCCCCGAAACCGACGCCCCACTGCTCGCGGGCACGCTCTCGGTGATTACGGTCCTCTGGGCGTTCACGCTCACCCGTCTCGGGCGCAAGGTTTCGAAGGAGGTCACCGCGGGCAGGGAGTTCGACCAGACCGTCGTCCCCATCTTCCAGAACGTCTGGACCTTCCTCATCCTCGGGGCGACCATCTTCCTCCTGCTCACCGTCTGGGCCATCGACATCACGCCGTTTCTCGCCTCCGCTGGTATCATCGGCATCGTCGTGGGTCTCGCCGCCCGCGACACCATCGCGAACTTCTTCGGCGGCATCGCGCTCTACTTCGACGGCACGTACGCCGTCGGCGACTACATCGTCCTCGAATCGGGCGAACGCGGGCGCGTCGAGGACATCTCGATTCGGAGTACCGTCATCCGCACGCGCGACGACATGCTCGTCACCGTCCCGAACGCCGTGTTGAATTCGGCGCGCATCGTGAACGAATCGACGCCCGAGCGCGAACGCCGGATTCGTCTGCCCGTGGGGGTAGCCTACGGTTCCGACGTAGACCAGGTCGAGGCGGTGTTGCTGGCGGAGGCGAAAGCCGAACAACTCGTCCTCGCAGACCCCCACCCGCGAGTGCGGTTTCGCAATTTCGGAGACTCGGCGCTCGACTTCGAGTTGCTCTGCTGGATTGGCGACCCCGTCCTCCGGGGACGAGCGACCCACGAGATGAACAAGCGCATCTACAACGCCTTCGCGCGTGAGGGCATCGAAATCCCGTTCCCACAGCGCGTGGTCACCGTGGCCGACGACGCAAACCAGCCAGCATTCGTCACCCCCGACAGCGTCGTCGGTGACGGCGGCGAATGAGTCGACACTGGTAACTCAGATTTTCGAGATATTCGTGACAATATACTCGCCCCTATAGCGTTCTCCATATGACACCGTTCGATAATGTCCGCAAGGTTCTTGCTGTGGCGGGGGAAACGGAAGCTATGGGGGAGTACGGAATTATCACCTGTCCAGTTTGTAACCAACGCTACGTCCGGAGTGGGGTGGAGGCAATAGACCGAACGACGTTGAAAGAACTTGCTCGAAACCATCTCAAGACGCATCGACTCGACGAGAGCAAGCGCGGCATCTACGGCGTGTTGATGGTCGAACAGATGGAGCGAGTACAGTCAATTGGAGACGAAATCGCCACCTAACCATGCACGGATACTGCCACGACGCGCCACCAATCGGATGAGACCGCTGTTTTTCCTCCCGAGAGACGTATGCGACTGCGATGGAATAGTTCAGAATAATAACCCGAAATTCGCCGTCTGGGAGCGCTGAAACACCGGAAACGCAGATAAACAGTCAGCCCAGTTGATATTAGCTAACCTATAGTTAGGTGTGAGATTCGTCTTTTGTCAAACACATGTCCCGGCCCTCCAGACGGACGTTCCTGAAAGGTATCGGCATCACCGCCGCAACCGGCCTGCTTGGCACGAACGCACTCGCAGTCGCTCCGGCCGGTGAGGAGCTTGACTGGCCTGTGAGCCGCGGCACAGCCGGGCGGACGGGATACACCACAGGACAGGGGCCACACCCGTATGCAGCCCCCGGCTGGTCACCCGGCGACGACCTCTCCGGAGACCCGACCGAAGTGACGGTGGCCTCCGGAACCACCTACATCGGCACGGTCGCATCCTACGACATCGACGAGAGTCACGGCGAGGTCGCGGCGTACAATGCCACCAGCGGCGGCGTCCGCTGGATTCGCTCTGACGACTCGATTGGCGCGGTGATGGCGGCCCCGACCGTGGCTGACGGCCGCGTGTTCGTCGCCGCAAAACCAGCAGTCGTCTACACGGGCGGCGACCGACAGGACGAAACTCCGCCGAACGGCGGCGTCATGGCGCTCTCAGCAGAGACCGGCGAGACGCTGTGGACGAGCATGGAACCGCGAGAGCCAGAGGATGCGGTGCTCGTCCACGACGGGATGGCCTACGCCGTCTCAGAGGCGACAATCTACGCCCTCGACACGGAAACGGGCGACGTGCAGTGGACGGCGGAGATAGCTACCGACAACAGCATTCGTGCCCAAGCGGCGAGTGGGGCCGCACTCTACGTCGCCACGCCACAGACGATTGGCGCAGTTGGCGTCGACGGCACCGTCCAGTGGGAAACGCCGATGCCAGACGGCGCGGACGCAGCATCCCTCGTGGCGACCGAAACCCACCTCTATCTGACGATGAGCGACGGCGCGGCACCAACCACTGACACGGTCTGGGCACTGGCTGTCGAGGATGGGTCGGTCGTCTGGGAGACACAGGTTGCCGCCGAGTTCCAAGACAGCGTCCCAAATCGGCTGAGCGCACCCGCCGTGGCAGACGGGACGGTGTACGTCGCAAGCGACGACAGCACCGAACGCGCCGCAAACGGGCCGGACGCGCCGGAAGACAACGAGCGAGTCGGCGCACTCCACGCGCTCTCCGCAGACTCGGGCGAGGAGCGGTGGCAGTTCACGACGGCCGCCGAGTTGCGAAGCATTCCGTCGGTCAGCAACGGAACGGTGTACGTCGGAGGAACCTACCCGACCGAAGCATCCGTCGAAGACGAAAAAGAGCTGGGCTACTTCGAGCACGGTTCGACATACGTCGGGTCGAGTTACGCCCGCCCGGTGGTGTTCGCACTCAACACCGAAGATGGCGCAGAGCAGTGGAGCTACGGCGTAGACGAGAACGCAGACGACAGCTACGTGCGAACCGCCGTCCCGGCGAACGACCACCTCTACGTGCAGGTGACTGGTCCAGGAGTGCCACCGAACGGCGAGGTCGGAAGCATCCACGCGCTCGCCGCAAGCGACAGTGCCCCCGGCCCGGAACACACGCTCGTAGACGATACACCGTATCAGGAAACCGCACCCGTCGAGGCAGTAATTACGACTGACCCGGAAAATGCAGAGAATCTCGATTTCGACTCGGGCGCGGTGGTGACCCTCTCCGGGAGTGAATCGAGTTCGCCAAACGGCGAGATTGTTTCCTATGAGTGGGACATCGATGGCGACGGTAACTACGAAGAAACCGGCGAATCCATCGACGTGGAACTCGAGTACTGTGGCATCCTCGAAGTGACCCTGCGAGTGACCGATGAAACCGAGGTTACCCAAACGACCAGTATCTCGCTTTCGACGGTATAACTTGCGTACACTTTTCGCCATTTTAATTGCCGGAAAATCCGGCCTACCGCGTCGAAAAATGCTGAATTGTGCACAGACAAACGCAATAAATACCCCACATTGTAGTTCGAATAAAACGGTAGCATGAATGTGAAAAAGTTAACCAATTCGATATTAGTCACCCGATAGTTAGTATGCCGACACATCTCTGGTCGAATACATGGTCCGACCCTCCAGACGGACGTTTTTGAAAGGCATCGGCATCGCCGGAGCCGCAGGCCTCATCGGTTCGAACGCGATGGCCGCAACACCAGCCGACGAAGGGACTGGCTGGCCAGTGAGTCGCGGAACTGACGCCCGCACCGGCTACACGCAGGGGAGTGGCCCCGGTCCGTACGCCGCACCGAGCTGGTCTCCGGGCAACGATCTCTCCGGGGACCCGACCGAGGTGACGGTCGCAGACGGCACCGCGTACATTGGAACCGTCGTCTACTACGATTACGGCGACAGCAGCGGCGAGGTCGCCGCCTACGACGCCACCGGCGAAGGCGTACGCTGGATTCGCAACGACGACAGCATCGGCGCGGTCGATGGCCCCGTCACGGTAGCGGATGGGCGAGTGCTCGTCTCGACCTCCCCCGCAGTCGCGTACACGGCTGGCGATAGCCAGGACGAAACTCCACCGAACGGCGGCCTCATGGCGCTCGACGCCGAGACCGGCGACACCCTCTGGGTGAACAAAGACGTCGGGACGAACGACGCCGCGCTCGTCCGCGACGGAACAGTCTACCTCGGCCCGGTCGCCGTCGACCTCGAAACAGGCGACGAACAATGGCGCGTCGCTATCGACGACGACGTCGCCGTCGAATCACAGGCACTCGGCGCGGATTCCATCTACGTCGCAACGAGCGAGACGGTCGCCGAAATCAGTCTCGATGGCACGGTCCAGTGGAAGGCAGACCCACCGGACGGCATCAACGCCACCTCACTCGCCACCGACGGAGACCACCTCTACCTGACCGAGGACAGCTATCCACGCTCGGACACGGTGTGGGCGCTCTCGCCCGATGACGGCTCCGTGGTCTGGGAGACGCAGGTCGCTGCCGACTTCGCTGACAGCGAGCCAAACCACCTGAGCGCACCCGCCGTCGCCGACGGCACGGTGTACGTCGCCTCCGAGGATTCGACCGCCCCGCCGGATAACGATTATCAGAACGACGACGACGAGCGGGTTGGCGCCCTCCACGCCCTCTCCGCCGAAACTGGCGAGGAACAGTGGCAGTTCACGACGGCCGCCCAGCTCATGAGCACCCCCGCAGTCACCGACAACACGGTCTACGTCGGCGGTACGTACCCGACCGAGGATGCCGTGAAGTACGAGCGAGATGCTGGCTACTTCGAACACGGCTCTACGTACGTCGGCACCGTCTACGCTCGGCCCGCGATTTACGCGCTGAACCGCGCAGACGGGAGCGAGCAGTGGAGTTACGGCATCGACGAGACTGCAAGCGACACCTACGTCAACACGACGACGGTGGCAGACGGCCACCTCTACGTTCAGGTGATGGAACCGGAGCTCCCCCCATACGGATACATTGGTGGGGTGTACGTTCTCGAATCGAGCGAAAGCGAACCCGGTCCCACGCACACGCTCGTCGACGACACGCCGTACAAGGAGGAAGAACCCGTACGCGCAGTCATCACCTCCGACCCTGAAAATGCCGAAGAACTGGACTTCGACTCCGGCGCGACAGTCACCCTCTCAGGCGGAGATTCCAGTTCGCCCACTGGTGAAATCGTCTCATACGAATGGGACATCGACGCCGACGGTGAATTCGAGAAATCCGGCGAATCCATCGAGGTCGAACTGGACTACTGTGGGATTCTGGAGATGACCCTGCGCGTGACCGACGACTCCGACAGGACACAGACGACCTCCATCTCCCTCTCTACGGTCTAAGCCCGTCCCCGCTGACGCAGGCCCTCCCTCCGCCTTCGCATATTCTTCTCTTTTTCGAAAGCAACAGACGAGAGCCGATTGAACGGTCCTAAATTCAGGTGAATAGTTAACATACGTGATGTTATTTGCTCAATAGTAAGTAGGTGAGATATTGTGGATCAGGTCGTATGCGACGCCCCTCCAGACGAACGTTACTCAAAGGCATCGGTATTGCAGGCACTGCAACCCTCCTCGGTTCGAACGCGCTCGCTGCCGAAGGTGAAGCAAACGACGTGGAGTGGCCGACGGCGTTCCACGACGACGGCCGGACGAGTTACGCTCCGACGACTGGACTTGGCCCACACGCAGCCCTCGATTTCGAGATCGACGATGGGGGCTCCAGTCCACCGCTGGAAAACGACCCGCTTCCGCTCGTCGTGAATGATGGTACACTATTCGTGACGACCCAGTATTGGACTTCGTTTGAAACTCACGGCGAGATTGCCGCGTACGATGCAACCGGAGATGGTTTGGTCTGGTATCGGGGCGAAGATATTGGCTTCGTCGAAGGACCGCCAACTGTCGCAGCGGGTACGCTGTACGTCTGCACGAACCCGGATGGACCGAAGGCTGGCGACGATACAGTTCGAGAACCGAACAAAGGTGGACTTCGTGCCTACGACGCCGAAACTGGCGACCTCTTGTGGAAGTTCAAAAAGCGCACGCGGTGGGAGGGAAGTCCCATCTTCCATGACGACACCCTTTACGCGGTAAGCAAAGAACACCTCTACGCGCTCACTCCCGATGGTACGGTGAAGTGGCGTACCGAGAATGGAGGGTATACTCTCGCCCGCGTCGGAGAAACACTCTACACATTCGACTACAAGACGCTCTCAGCTATCAGCACTGACGGTACGAAGAAATGGACGAAAACCCTTCCAGAAAACACGGATAATGAGTCACTTGTCGCGACCGGAACGCATCTCTTCGTAACGCATTACGACAAAGGCAACGAGTTCTCCGACACAGTGTGGGCGCTCTCTCCCGATGATGGGTCTGTAGTGTGGAAGACACAGGTTGCGCCCGACAACGGCGACAGTAGAGCGAACCGAATCAGTGCCCCAGCCACAGACGGCAAAAAGGTGTACGTCACCTCGATTGGGAATAACGCATCTGCGCTTCACGCACTCTCAGTAGAGGACGGTGAAGAGGTGTGGCAGTACACTTCTGGAGCAGAACTGGTGAGCAGACCAACAGTCACCGAAGACACCGTGTACGCCGGCGGCACGCACATTACGAGCGTCAAAGACCCGATTCCCGGTGCTGCTCAATACGCGTTCGATGCTGAATCCGGTGAGAAACGGTGGGGCTTCGGATTCCGAGAAGGATACGGCTATTCTCCGGTCAATACGGCAGCGCAGGCGAACGATCGTCTCTACATACAACTTTCGGGAGAGGGGTACCCGCCACACGGGTCCGAAGCCGGAGTCGTTCGTGTCGTCAAACCAAGCGAGACCCCACCTGCCGGTGAACACAAACTCGCAGACGACACACCCGAGAAACCGGAGAAGCCGAAACCGGAACCAAAAATCACGACCCAGCCGCCTAACGCAGAAGAGCGCGACTTCGACTCCGGCGCGACGGTGACGCTCCACGGGTCTGAATCCACCTCTGAGAACGGTCCAATTTCGTCCTACGAATGGGACATCGACGCCGACGGTGAGTTCGAAAAGACCGGCGAATCCATCGACGTCGAACTGGACTACTGTGGTGTGCTCGACGTGACGCTCCGCGTCACCGACGAAGCCGGACAGACAGCTACCGAAAGCATCCCCCTCTCTACGGTCTAAGCAAGTCCCCGCTGACTCCGGCCCTCCCTCCACTCGTACGTTCTTTTTCTCGAAACCGACTGATTAGACGGATGAACAGTCCTGAACTGAGATAAAAAGTCGGCATTTGTGATATTATTTGCTCAATAGTTAGTAGCTGATAAATTGTGGGTAGGGTCGTATGCGACGAACCTCCAGACGGACGCTCCTCAAAGGCATCGGCGTAGCAGGTGCAGCAGGTCTCATCGGGACCAATGCGATGGCTACCGAGACGGCAGCGGGCGGGACAGACTGGCCAACCGCGTTCAGCGACGACGGCCGGACGAGTTACACGAGCGAGAGCGGACTCGGCCCATACGCTGCCCTCGACTTCCACATCCACAACGAGAACCAAGACGGGTCCCTTCAGTACGACCCCCACCCACCCGTCGTCAAAGACGGCGCGGTGTTCGTGACGACCCAGTACAAGGACACATTCGAAACCCACGGAGAAGTCGTGGCGTTCGACGCGACCGGTGAGGGAATGGTCTGGTACGAGACCGAAGACATCGGCTGGGTCACCGGTCCGCCAACGGTGACCGACGACACCGTGTACGTCACGACGCAGTCTGCGCTGGCCGAACCACAGAGCGACGGGTCGTATTACGAACCGAACAAGGGCGGTCTCCTCGCTTTCGACAAGAAGACGGGCGAGCGCAAGTGGACCTTCAAAAAGCGCGAACACTGGCAGGGAAGCCCCGTCGTCCACGACGGAACCGTCTACGCCGTGTCGGGCGGATATCGCCATGAGGGAAGCCTCTATGCACTCAATCCAGACGGCACTGAAAAATGGCAAATCAGCGGTGGAGGGTCCACCCTCGCCCGTGTCGGAGAGACGCTCTACACCGCAGGTGCTGCTGTCGGGACGGACGGAACCGTCAAACAGACCTTCGACTACGACGCAGAGGGCGCTCGCGCAGACACACTCGTCGCCACCGAAGACCACCTGTACCTGACGGGTGACAAAGATACGGTCTGGGCCATCTCGACGGACGACGGCTCCGTGGCGTGGGAAGCGCAGGTCGCTCCGGACATGGCGGACAGTACGGCGAATCGAATTAGCGCTCCAGCGACGGGCAACGGACTGGTGATCGTGACCTCCTACGACGAAGAGAACACCGTGAGTGCAGCCCACGCACTCAATGTAGCGACGGGTGAGGAGCAGTGGCAGTACGTCACCGAAGCCGAACTCGTGAGCCGACCGTCTGCGACCAACAACATTAGCCGACCGACGGTAACTGACGACACTGTGTACGTCGGCGGGCGCTTCATCTCCGTCCAAGAGAAACAGGGCGGAACGGGTAGAAACGCCACACAGTTCGCCCTCGATGCTGAATCCGGTGAGAAGCAGTGGGCCTTCGCGTTCGCACCGCAATTCGATAATCTCAAAGCACTGGCCGCGGCGCAAGCCGACGGTCGACTCTACGTCACGCTTTCGACCGAGGGTATTCCACCGTGGGGCTCCCGAGGGAGCGTTGGCGTCCTCAAGCCGAGCGACACAGAACCCGGCAAGCGCCACCGCGTGGCCGACGACACGCCACAGAAGCCAGAAGCCCCGAAACCGGAGCCGAAGATTACATCGGAGCCACCGAATGCAGAAGAGAAAAACTTCGATTCGGGCGCGACGGTGACGCTTCACGGGTCTGAGTCCACCTCCAAGAATGGTGCAATCGAGGAATTCGAGTGGGATATCGACGCCGATGGTGAATTCGAAAAGCGTGGTGAAACCATCGACGTCGAACTCGACTTCTGTGGCGTTCTCGACGTGACGCTGAAGGTGACCGACGAGGCCGGCCAAACCGCAACTAAGAGCATCCCTCTCTCTACGGTCTAAGCAAGTCCCCGCTGACGCAGGCCCTCCCTCCACAGGTACGCTCCCTTTTTCTCGAAATCGACTGCGTAGCCGGTTGAACAGTCCTGAATTGAAATGAAAAGTTAACAATTGTGATGTTATTCGCTCAATAGTAAGGGGATAAGACAATGTGCGTAAGAACACATGCGACGACCCTCCAGACGGACGTTCATAAAAGGTATCGGTGTTGCAAGTGCAGCAGCATTCGTCGGAACTAACGCGATCGCGGCCGAGCCTGAAGAGACAGGCACGGACTGGCCAACCGCCTACGGGACAGACGGGCGGACGAGTTTCACGACGGGGAGCGGTCCCGGTCCGTACGCCACGGGTGACGACGATTTCTACGGCGAGGATGCAACTCGTATCTCCGAAGCACCGCATCCAGCTGTCGTCGCGGACGGGATGCTGTTCGTCGCTGGTTCGTATGACGATACAACCGCGCAGACGAACGGAGAAATCGCCGCCTACGATGCGAACACTGGGGACCAGATCTGGTTCAAAAATGAGAAACTCGGCTCGATTCGCGGTGCACCGACCGTGGCCGACGGGACGCTCTACGTGAACACGCAAGCCGCAGACAACGAGTATGGCGACGACGAGACGATGGAGCCAAAGAAGGGTGGTTTCCTCGCCATTGACGCTAAAACCGGCGAGACGAAGTGGGAATTTGAGAAGACCTACCGATGGGAAGGCAGCCCTGTCGTCCACGACGGGACCATCTACGCTGTGAGCGACGTCTATCAGGACACGGGCGGCCTCTACGCGCTCAATCCTGATGGGACGGTCAAGTGGCGATTGGGGGTTGATGGAGGCGCACTCGCACGGGTGGGCGATTCATTGTATGTCGGCCGTTATCGCGGGACAGTAGGTCCAGGCATTCTCACGAAAGTGGGAACTGATGGGACAGAGATATGGAGCGAAAAACTCCCAATCAGCGCCGATGCCCGTACCATCGCCGCAACAGAGGACATGCTCTTCTTCTCAGAGGAAGAGAGGGGGAGTGGGCCAACAGAATCTGTCTTTGGCGTCTCAGCCGATGACGGAGACGTTGTAATCGATTCGGAGATAGCAGCCAACTTCGACGGCAGCAGACCGACCCATCTCAGCAGTCCCGCAGTGAGTGAAGACCTGGTCTACGTCTCGTCATACGACCGAGATAACGAGGTCAGCGCGATTCACGCACTCTCCGCCGAGTCAGGTGAAGAGCAGTGGCAGTCCACGACCGAAGCCCATCTCGTAGGAACGCCGTCGGTCACTGCGGAGACTGTTTACGCAGGCGGTCGCCACGACACCGTCCGCACGAAGGACGACGTCGCCTACACCCGTCCAGCCGCCTTATACGCCCTCGATGCAGAATCGGGTGAGGAAAAATGGAGCTACGGATTCTTCGAACAGCGGAATGGCCGACTAGTGAGGACCGCAGTCCCCGCCCACGACCGACTCTACGTTCAGGTTTCCGACGGCGAAGAAGGCACAGTCGCAGTCCTCGAATCGAGTGAGTCCAGACCGGACGACGAGCACCGACTTGCCGATGACAGTCCAAAGCGAGCCAAACCACACGCGAAGATTACGACCACGCCGGAGGACGCAAACGAGACGGAACACGAATCCGGGACGACAGTCACGCTCCACGGCACAGAATCCACGTCCGTGAACGGCGAGATTTCCACATTCGAGTGGGACATCGACGGTGATGGCGAGTACGAGCGCACCGGCGAGAGCACCGACATCACGCTTGACTACTGTGGGAGACTCACCGTCTTCCTCCGGGTCACCGACGAAGCCGGGAAAACGGCGACCGACGGCGTCGATCTCCTGGTGAGCTAAACCCCCCACACGACTTCGATTTCTTCCGGTTTCTCTGGAATGAAATCGGATGAAGCGTCGTAAACTGTGATATTATTCTCCGCATAGTAAGTAGTTAGAAGTTTGTTGTGTTCGTCGCATGCGACGACCCTCCAGACGAACGTTCATCAAAGGTATCGGCGCGGCAAGCGCAGCAGGCCTCATCGGCACGAACGCGATGGCTGCTGAATCGGCAGACGACGGTGAAAGCGATTGGCCAATCAGCGATGGCACTGTAGGCGGAACCAACTTCACGACGGGAGCCGGCCCCAGCCCGTACGCGGATCGTGCGTGGCGGACCGACAGGCTCCCACGAGACCCCGCGGGAGTGACTGTCGTCGACGGGACGATGTATCTCGCGATGTCCACGAGCGAACCGAACAACTCGAAGGGCGCAATCGCCGCGTACGACACCGACTCCGGCGAGCAACTGTGGAAGCGCGACCACGAAGACGAGATTGGCGAGGTGTTCGCAGCTCCGACGTTCCACGACGGGACGCTCTACATCCCGACTGCGTGTGCAGAGCAGGCGACCTACGAGATGGGTCCCGACCCAGAAGTCGGTGGACTGTTCGCCCTCGACGCGGAGACGGGCGAAATCAACTGGCAGTTCAAGATGGGCGCGTACTGGGATGGAAGAGCGCTCGTCCACGACGGCGCCGTTTACGCCGTCACAGACACGGAGGATTCCCTGTACGCCGTCGACGCGGAAACTGGCACCGAGCGATGGAAGAAGTCAAGCGAGGACGCCGGAATCGATAGCCCAGTCCTCGCGGGAGACACCCTCTACACGACGACGCGAGACGAGGTCATGGCACTCAGTCCGGATGGAACCGTACAGTGGACCGTCGACAGACCAGACGGAGCATCGGGCGGAATCGTCGCCACAGAAGACTTGCTGTACATCTCGGAAGTGTTTGCCGAGACGGCAGATGCTGACAAAGTGTGGGCGCTCTCGCCCGAGGACGGGTCGGTCGTCTGGGAGGCGGAGACGACCGTCGAAAGCGAGAGCGGCCAGCCAACGGCGAATACCGACCCGACTGTCGGGGATGGGTTGGTCTTCGTGAGTGCGTACAACAACGGCGGCGAGTACAACACGCTCAACGCCTTCGACGCGAAGACAGGGGAGCAACAGTGGACGTTCAGTACGCACGTCGAAAATTTCATCCCACCTCGGCCGACGATGCGGGTGTCGGCGACCGAAGACACGGTATACGTCGGAACCAAACAGGAGACGAAAGACCCGTCTGCCTCGACGAATGCGATACCGACCGTCTACGCCCTCGATGCCGAGTCTGGCGAAGAGCAGTGGAGTTACGCTGTGTCTGAAGGCCACGGCAACCTGAATGCAGGGCGCTGTGTGCCCGTCGACGACCGGCTGTACGTGACGCTCACCGACTTTTCAAACGGCCGCCTCGCCGACTCCAAAGGCTGGGTAGAAGTCTTCAAATCGAGCCAGACGACACCAGACGCGGCACACATCCCAGTCGACCACTTCTCCGAGAAGGAGGACATTACTGCGACGATTACGAGTGACCCGCAGGATGCAGAGAACAAGGACTTTGACTCGGGGACAACGGTCACACTCAGTGGAGAGCAGTCAACGTCTGAGAACGGCGCGATTACCACATTCGAGTGGGACATCGACGGCGATGGCGAGTACGAGAAGACTGGCGAGTCAGTAGCCGTCGAACTGGATTACTGTGGCATTCTGGAGTTGACTCTTCGGGTGACAGACGAAGCAGGCAAGCGCGACACCGAGACAATCAGACTCTCGACAGTCTGACCCCGAACTCCCTATTTTTTCGTCGTTGAGAGCAGCAAGTCGCCATCCTTGCCGACTGGCTCACGGAGCCCCTTCGTGAACGCCGAGAGGCTCCGGCGAAGCGCCCAGAGCAATGCGAGCGCGACTGCGCCGACCAGCGCGAGCGAGACGGCGCGACCGGTGGCGAGACTCCACGTGGTGATACCGAGCAACAGCGACCCGACGACGAGCAGCGTCGCGAGGCCGACGAGGACGAACAGTCCGTGGCGTGCGAGGCGACGGGCGCGACTCCCGCGGTCGAGGTGAGCAGTGCCGTGGAGTTGGACGCCAGCGATGTTCGACGCGACCTGCGCCCCGCTCACGAAGGCGAACGCGAGAAGGGCGAGCCAGAGTGGTCCGGCGAGCACCTCTCGCGCACCGAACGCGTCGGTGATGAGCAGCGCACTCTGCACCAGCACGAAGGCGACTGGGACGGTGAACAGGAGTACTGCACCAAGCCAGACGGCGGCAGTGGTCGGGAGGGAGCGGTCTGCGAGGGCCATAGTTGACGTTTCGACATGATCGGTAAATACTTTGTCCAGCCAGCAGGTCCGCGCCGAGGGGAAAACCAAGACTGTTAATTCGAGGGGGACCCAGGAGGTGTAATGACGATTCTCGACGATGCGCGAGCGGTCATCGAGAACGGCCCCGTCTGCGATTCCTGCCTGGGCCGAGTGTTCGCCGACCGGAGTTTCGGCCTCACCAACGACCAGCGCGGGAACGCGCTGCGGACCGCCGTGGCATTGGCAGCCGACGAACCCTACGAACCGACCGCTGTCTCCGAGTGCTGGGTGTGTGAGGGGCTCTGTGCGACGTTCGACGAGTGGGCCGAGCGCGCCGCCGAGACGGTCGCAGGCATCGAGTTCGACACCTACCAGGTCGGCACGCACACCCCACCACTCATCGAAGAGAACGAACTGCTCCTGCGCGAGAGCGCGGGCCTACCCGAGGACGCGGGCGAGCAGTTCAAATCCGAGTTCAACCGCGAGGTGGGCAAGCGTATTGGCCGACTGACCGAGACGGAGGTCGATTTCGGCCGCCCGCACGTGATGTTCACGCTCGATTTGGAAGGCGACGCAGTCGAGATGCGCAACCACTCGACGTTCGTCTACGGGCGCTATCGCAAACTCGAACGCGACATCCCGCAGACGAAGTGGCCCTGCTCTGAGTGCAACGAGACGGGCTACATCCGCGGCGACCCGTGTCACGTCTGTGCCGGGTCGGGCTATCGCTATCCCGAGAGCGTCGAACAACTCGCCGCCCCGCCCCTCCTCGCGGCGATGGAGGGCGAGGAAACGACCTTCCACGGCGCGGGCCGAGAAGACGTAGACGCCCTGATGCTCGGGACGGGCCGCCCGTTCGTGATGGAAATCTCGAACCCGAAGGTGCGCCACGTGGACATGGCCGCACTCGAGGCAGAAATCAACGAGCAAGCCGACGGGAAAATCGAAGTCGAGGGCCTGCGAGCGTGCACCTACGAGATGGTCGAGCGCGTCAAAGAACACGACGCCTCGAAGACCTACCGCATGGACGTGAAATTCGCCCATCCCGTGACGGTGGAGGACTTGCAGGCGGCGATTTCGAAACTCGAAGGTGCGACCATCGAACAGTACACCCCAAAACGCGTCGACCACCGCCGGGCGAACCTGACCCGCGAGCGCACGGTGTACGACATCGAGGGCGAACTGGTAGACGAGTACCACGCCGACCTCACCATTCACGGCGCGGGCGGCCTCTACATCAAAGAACTCGTGAGCGGTGACGACGGCCGCACCGAACCCAGCCTGACCGAGTTGCTCGGCGTGAACGCCGTCGTGACGGCGCTCGATGTGGTCGCCGTCGAAGGCGAGGACGAACCATTCGAACGCGAGGAGTTCTTCCTCGACTGAACGTCCGCCTGAGCCACCCGATAAGTCCGTGCTAACGGACCGGTTGAAGTGACACTCTCCGCCTCCGACGCGCAAGTCGTGGCACGATGCCAATTCAGCAAATTCGAACAGTATTCAGCGGCGGACAGAACGTATCGTCGAATTAGTACTACCTCCGAACGAATACCATCGGGTTAATTTGAAATTAGTCGCGTCACCGACGGTCAGTGACACGAAAGGTGAGGCATTACTTTTCGGGTGGGGACGAAACCGGACTAGTGCTGGAGGGGCCCGCTCTGCCGAGGGGCGAATCCAGCGGGGGAAGAAGTATGACAGCCAGCACGTCACCCGTAGATCGAGTGACACCAACACGACGCACCGTGCTCAAAGTAACCGGTTCGACGCTCCTCGCGAGCGTCGCCTTCGCGACGACCGGCGCGGCCGCCAATCCGCACTTCATCCGCGCGTCCGCGAGCGGTCCAGACAACCGGGGCGACCTGCGTGTGAGTTTCAAAATAGCCGGACTGGGCCAGAACGTGACGACGACGGTCACCGCGAGTGCCGACGCGTCGGCACTGTACGCCTGCATCAACGGCGGCGGGAAGAACCCGAGTGCGGCGAACAAGCGCGAGGAGACCGGCAGGGTCGAGGCGTCCGGTGAGTTCACGTCCGGGAGGAACGGCCAAATCACCGGCTCGTTGACGCTCTCGCCGCCCGAATCGACACTCGAATGCCCACCCGGCCAGCGCCACGTGCTTGCTGAGGTCACCTACACGAACGTCGCCGTCAGTGAACCGGAGGCGGGAACGGAATCCATCGAGGGTACCTTCTCGCGGACGTTCCTCGACCTGTGAGCAGCAGTGGCTGGGTTTTTTTGGGATTGACGCGACATCGCGGCGAAAAATACTATACCATCTGGCGTTGATGGCCATGCGATGCACTTTGGTGCAGACGAGGCTGGGCGCGGTCCCGTCCTCGGTTCGATGTTCGCCGCCGCCGTGAGCGTGCCCGACGAGAGCGACCTCCCGGCCGGAATCAGAGACTCGAAGTTCCTCACGCCGGGTCGCCGCGAGGAACTGGACGAAGCCCTCAGAGCGTCGCCAAAAGTCAGTATTGGCCTCGCGGAGGTGCGCGTCGACGAGATTGACGACCCCGAGACGGACCTGAACACCCTTACCGTCCGCGCCCAGGCGCAAGCCCTCCGACAAATCCTCGAAGACGATATGGAAGGCATCGTGGACGCCTGTGACACCGACGAAGCGCGGTTCGCCCGTCGGGTGGCCGGAAAGTTGGACAAGAATGTCACCCTGCGGGCGGAGCACAATGCAGACGAAAATCACCCCGTCGTGGGCGCGGCCAGCATCGTCGCCAAGGTCGCCCGCGACGCTCACGTCGCGACACTTGCTGCAGAGTACGGCGAGGTCGGCAGCGGCTATCCAAGCGATCCGACGACCAAATCGTTCCTCGAAGGATACGTTGCGCAGCATGGCGAACTCCCCGCGTGCGCTCGAGCCTCGTGGCAGACGAGCAAGGATGTCCTCGCTGCCCGCGAGCAGTCAGGACTCACCGAGTTCTGAACCGCCCACAAGACACTCATACTGGAACGGGAATTTGCTGGTATGATTCCGCTTCAGGCAGGTGCCGAGGGGTTCTTCGCGCTGCTCCTGGTGTTGCTGGTCGTCGCCCCGCCAGTGGTGTACAGCGGCCTCAAAGCCGTACAGAAGCTGTCGCCCTCACAGGGCACGACGCGCTGATTCCAGCAGCTATAGCCGTCTGCACTCCCAACGCAGAGACGATGTCTTGGAATCTGCTGTTCGTCGCCGGCCTCTTCGAAGTCGCATGGGCCATCGGACTCGGCTATTCTGAAGGGCTGACGAAGCCACTCCCAACTGCCGGAACCGTCGTCGCACTCGTCATCAGCATGGTCCTCCTCGCGAAAGCCGTCGAAACCCTCCCCGTTGGCACCGCCTACGCCGTCTGGACCGGCATCGGTGCGGTGGGGACGGCGATTCTCGGGATGTACCTGTTCGACGAGCCCGCGACCGTCGCGCGACTCGGCTTCATCGGCCTGATTGTGGTGGGTATCGTCGGTCTGAATCTCGTCTCCGGCGGCCACTGACTGCGGTGAATTAAGTGACGCTGCGGTGAACGGTTCGACATGAATCGGTCCGCGTACGCCGTCCTCTCCGTCCTCGTTGCCACACTCGTTCCTGCAGTCGTGTTTCTCGTCTCCCCGCCGCCAACCACCTCGTGGTTTGTCCTACTGGCAATCGCGGTAGTGTACGGCGTCGGCGCGTTCGCTGGCGTGACCACGTTCGGCGCAGCGGCACTCGGCTTTGGCCTCGCGTCGTTCGGCCTCGCGGCTGGTGTTGCGTTCGAACACGAGCGCATCGAGTAAGAATCGAAAAAAGCGGTCGCCCAATCAGTCGATGTCCATCAGGTTCCGGAGCACGTCACCGTAGGCCGGCCGGGTGACGAGCACCCCGATGAGCACGCCGACGATGGTGATGATGGCGAACCCTTGCAGGTCGCCGAGGCTGAGCACCGCGAGCGGACTCATGGCGATGATGGTGGTCACGGCGGCCGCGCCGATGACCCAGAACGCCTTGCGGAAGCGGTCGCGGAAGACGCGACTCGTCGTCACGCCTGACTGGCTAATCTCGTCTGCGATGATGACCAGGTCGTCCACCCCGGTACCGATGACGGCGATGAGCCCCGCGATGTGCGAGAGGTCGAGCGCGAGGTTGACCGCCGCGGCGAACCCGAGCAGGATGACGACCTCGGAGAGTGCGGTCACGACCATCGGGGCGGCGATTTTCGCCTCGCCGTAGCGCAGATACGTCATCCCGGCGACGGCGAGCACGGCGATGATGCCCGTGATGAGGCTGAACAGCTTGAACTCAGACGCGAGCGCCGGTTCGAGGAAGTACGTCGTCCCCTCGCCCTCGATGTCGAGGGAAGTTGGGAGCGCGCCGGCCTGCAGGTTGACCTGCAGCGCGCGGGCGTCGGAGGCGTTCGTCGTCGTCATCCGGAAGCCGGGGTCCTTCACGAAGTCGCCGTTCGCGATGGTGCCCGCGAGGCCCGTGGACATCGACGCCGAGTAAACGATTTCGCCGTCAACGACGGTGTGGAGACAGTAGCCGGGGTCGTCAGGCGTGTCGCTGTATCGGCAGCTCTGGACGCCCTGCTGGCTGGTGAAGCCGAAGTTCTGCATCCCCTGTGAGAAGTTCTGCGCCGCTTCGTCGGTGAGCGTCACGGGGACGTACGACGGCTGGTTGCCCTGGCCCGCCTGTGGCGCGCCGATCTCGGCGAAGTCACCCTGCGTCAGCATCGACACCTGTCGATACTCGGTGGTGCCGTTCGCGTCGGTGGGGAACTCGGCGACGATTTCGACCTTCCCGCGGTCACCGATGAGGTTCAACACCTCGGTGCGATTCTGGTTTGGCACCTCGATGAGGATGAACGTCTCCTGGGTGGTCTGGACCTGCTGGACCGACCCTCCAGAGAGGCCGATGCGGTTGATTTTCTCCGTGAGGACAGAGACAGCCGTCTGGCGCGTCTCGTCGGTGACGCCGTCGCGGATGTTCTCCTCGCTCGCGGAGAGACCTGCGGCCTGGAGTGCCTGGGCGAACTGTGCTTGGGTCACGTTCTCCGTGAACACCTCAACGGTGCGGGTCTGGGGCGTGGCGCGAACGTCGGTTCGCGAGATGTTCAGCTGATTCGCGACGGCGATTTCCACCTCGCGATCGTTGTCGGGCGTCACGTCGACATCCTCTGCGGTCATGCCGACGAGCGGGGCGCGAATCCGCGTCCCGCCAGAGAGTTCGAGGCCGTACTTGAGGTTCGTCGGCCCCGTGTCTGCGGTGCCGGCCTGGCCGCCGTCGTCTGCGCTCCCGGTCGGCGCGAACAGCGCCACCCCAGAGAGCACGACGAAGATGACCAACAGGACGATGCGCCAGTTTTCGCGGAGGGCGCTCATCGGGCGACCCCCTCGAACTTGTACCAGCGAAGCAGGCTCAGATTTAACATGTAGGTGTTCATCAGGTCAGCGGTCAGCCCGAAGACGAGGACGATACCGATAGACGGGAGCAGTGGAATCCCGAAGAGGAACGCCGTAATCGTCATGACGGTCATCGCCGCGAGCGACGTGAGCGTCATGGTCACACCCGTGCGCATCGCCCGGTAGGTGGACTCATAGAAGTCACCGCTGCGGCGCAGGATGTGGTTGTTGAGCAGGAGGTCTGAGTCCACGCTGTAACCGATGAGCATCAACAGCGCGGCGACCGTCCCGAGTGAGAGTTTGATGCCGAAGATGTTCATCAGCGCGATGGGAATGACGATGTCGGAAAATGCAGAGAGAACGACGGCGATGGAGGGGACGAACGACCGAAACAGCAGGAAGACGATGGCGCTCATGCCACCAAACGCGATGAGGATGCCGATGAGCGCGAGGCGCTGGGTCTCCGCGCCGAAGCTTGGCGAGCGACTCTGTGAGGACTGGACGGTGTAGCCAGCGTCGCGGGCCTGTTGCTCGATGGCCCCAGCTGACGTGTCCTCGCCGGACGCCTGGAACGTCACGATGTAGCTGTTGTCACTCGACCGAATCGGCTGAATCGATTCGACCGGCGTGTCGAACGTCGCCTCGATCTGGGCGGGTGAATCAGTAGTCTGTATCTGTAACTCGGTGCCGCCAGTGAACGCGATGCCCGGGGTGACCGGCGCACCCGTCATCACGAACCAGCCAGCGATGATGAGGAGTGCAACGGCGAGCACTCCGAGGGGCACCGCGGCCAACTGGCGGTTGGAGTACCGGGTGTAATCGACCTTCGGTACCTCGAACTCGACCATACCTGTGGGTCCTAATCCCCGTCGAATAAGCCTTCTTATCCTTCTGTCGTGAGAGAACGAAACGGCAGGGAACCCACAAGTTGCTTGGCAATGGCACCCAAAGGGGATGCTATGAGCGACGCAACGCGGGTCAACATCTCGTATCCGGCCGACCTGAGCGGGTGGGGCCGCGACCAACTCGACACGCCGTGGTTTCGCGCCTACCTGAAGAAAACGCTCGGCGAACCCGCAGTCGGCGACGTTTTCGAGGAGTTCGTGGACGTGGGGTGCTGTGGGAGTTCACTCGACGTGCCGCTCAGAATCGAGGCGATAGACGGCGGCACGCGCGTCGGCGAGACGACCACAATCGAGTACACGGAGCGCGAGGCCTGTGGCATCGAAGGTGGCTGGCTCGTCCAGAGCGAGGGCGCACCTCAGGGGAGATAGCGCACCGCGACGACGCCGGATGCGGCGCGAATTTCGACCCGGTTGACGCCGAGACGAGCGGCGCGTTCGAGTGTTGCGCCGTCTTCGAGGACATCTTCGACCACCGAGTCGGTCATGTCCGGTTCGACCGTGAGGACGTGAATCTCGCCAATACCGGCCCGTTCGCGGGTCGTGAGGCCACCCACCTCCTGGTCTGCGGCGAGGTCGCGTTCTAACTTCGTCGGCGATTCGTCGCTTCGCTCGACGGGGATTTGCCAACGGCGCTCGACGGAGACGAGTTGCCACGAAACCTCCATCGGCGGTTCGGGCGCGAGGGTACCCTCGATGGCGTCGCCCTCTTCGACGCCGGGATTTGACCCGAGCGTGTGAACCTGGCCGTCGGTGACGTCTCGAAGAATTGCCGAGTCGGCCTCTGCGTGGGTGCAGAGAAACGTGCCCGTCTTTTTCATGCCCGTGGCTAGGTGCGGGTGCGTTTTCTGCGTTTCGTGTGCCGGTCAGGCAGAGAAAGCGTCGCACGTGAGCGGGTCCGATTGGTCGCGATATCGGGCGATGGTCTGTTCGGCCCACGACCGAACTGCGTCGTCTGTGACCTGAATGAGGCCCCGAGGCATCCCGGTTTCGTCGGCGATGGCGATGTCCACCGTCTCGTCGGCGATGGACACGATGAACGGGATGTCGCCGGAGTAGCGACGGATCTCTGCCTGTCCAGAGGCCAGAATGTCGCGAAACTGGGCGGCCATCTGTTCGTCGCTGCGGATGGTGTCGATGACGTCGCCGGTGAGGATTGCTTCGATTTTCAGGTCGCCAGCGGTGGTTCGCCGCCAAATGACCTCGATGTTCTGCGGGGCGGTGGCGTTCGTGAGGACCGAAAGCGACGACGCGTTTCGCTGCGTGTGAGCCGCCCGCCGATAGGGGGCGAGCGGGTCCGCCGTCGTTGGAACGGTGACCAGGGCGTCGTCGAGGCGCTCGATGTCGAAGCCGAAGTTCTCAACCGGTAGCCACGGGGCCATCGGTCCCAACTGCGAGATGGTCTCCATCGTTTCGAGAAAGGTGCCGAACGCCGTGGCGACGAGTTTGCCAACGCCCGTCACCTCGTACGTGTGGCCCTGCTTTCGAACCCACCCCTTGTCTGTAAGGTCGGCGAGGATGCGTCCCAGCGTGACCCGCGACGCACCCGTCTCGGCTTCGAGTTCGTGACGGTCGCGTGGCTGATTCGACAACGAGAGGAGGACGGTGGCCCGATTCGCTGATCCAGCGAGGAACGCGAGATCGTCGAATGCAGTGCCCATAGCTGGATGCTAGAGAGGGCCACACTTAAGTTTTCGACAAAATTTACCGGAGTTTGCGGTGGATAGCAAAGATGAGCAACGCCGCAAACAGCGGCGGGAGTGGACTCGTGATGGCCGGAAGCGCGTAGAGGACGCTGATGACCGGACCGAACACGCCCGTTGGCGAGTTACGGCAGGTCGTCTCGCCGTCGAGGACGAAACACTCCGGAATGGAGATGACGAGGCCGACGTACAACGACAGGAGGAACAGGTAGCCGGCGGCAGCGAGTAGCGTGTCGTAGCGGGCACTCACCGGCAAGCGACGGCGGTGGCGGCGGGCGACGAACAGGATGGGCGCGAGCAGCGGTCCGAGCACCAGAATGCCGATGACGACGTAGAACGCCCGCGAGAGGGTGAGCGACCCACCGGGAACGTTCGACGTCGCGGCGATGAGGACGACCAGCGCGAGCGTGATGGTGATAGTCACCAACAACCCGGCGAGCGACCCGACGACGACGTAGGTTCGAAACAGGAGTGAATCGCTTGCGCGAAGCGCGTAGGGAATCGCGCCGAACACGCCCTTGTAGGCGTCGTCACCGTCGGTCGTCCCACTGGCTGTCATTATCGGGGAGTTGGGAGCGGAGCCGATTAAACGACGCGATATCGGTCCTGCGGACAGTCCGCGCCAAATTTCGCACGTCGGGCTGCCGGAAGTTGTAACCTGCAGCGCACGACGGCGTTACACCAATCATTTTACCCCTCCACCCGAGCGTCCATCTATGCAACTGGACGTCGGCAACGCACTCGCCTCGGTCGCGAAACCGGGCGTGACCGAAGTGGCCCTGGAACGCCTCGACGAGCGCGTCGAGAGCGCCCACCAGCGAATCGAACGCGGCAGAGAGACGCACGAACACGGGTATGAGGCGCTCAACCTCCCCGCGCAGACGGACGCCGCGGAGATTCGTGATGCCATCGCTCCGCTCACCGACGCCGAGTCGGTGCTCACCGTCGGCATCGGCGGCAGCGCCCTCGGGGCGGCGACCATCTCCCGGGCACTCGGCATCGAGAACGCCTACGTCCTCGATAACGTGGACCCAGAGCACACGAGCGCCGTCCTCGACGAACTCGACCTGGCGACCACCGCCGTGAACGTCGTCTCGCGCTCTGGCACGACGGCCGAGACGCTCGCCACGTTCCTCGTCGTTCGCGACGCGATGAAGGCCGCGGGCGTCGATTGGACTGACCAGACCATTGTCACCACCGGCGAGTCCGGCCCCCTCCGTGACCTCGCGGACACCCACCACCTGCCGACGCTCACGGTTCCGGACGGCGTGCCGGGTCGCTTCTCTGCGCTTTCTGCGGTCGGTCTCGTGCCCGCGGCCATCCTTGGCGGCGACATCGAAGCGGTTCTCGAAGGCGGCGAGCGAGCGATGGAGTCGCTCTCCGGGTCGCTGTTCGACTCCCCGGCCTACGCCTACGGCGCGATTGCCTACGCCCTCGACCTCCGGGGCGCACACATCAACGCGATGGTGCCCTACGCCGAGGCACTCGAACCGTTCGCCGAGTGGTTCGCCCAGCTCTGGGCCGAGAGCCTCGGCAAGGACGGCATGGGCCAGACGCCGGTGCGCGCCCTCGGCGCGACCGACCAGCACTCGCAGTTGCAGCTCTATCGGGCCGGCCCGAACGACAAACTCGTCACGCTCGTGCGCTCACAGGAGCGCGACGACCGAGAGATTCCAGAGACCGGTGCGGAGGAACTCGCCTACCTGAGTGGGAATTCGCTCGGTGAACTGCTGGATGCAGAGTTTCGCGCGACGGAAGCCTCCCTCGCCGCCGCGAGTCAGCCGAACGTCCGCATCGAAATCGGCCGCGTCGACGCCGTGGGCATCGGCGACCTGCTCTACAGCATGGAAGCGGCGTGCATCCTCGCGGGGGAACTCTACTCCGTCGAGACGTTCACCCAACCTGCCGTCGAGTGGGGCAAGCGCGCCGCACGCGGACTGCTCGGCGGTGGCGACTTCGCAGAAGCGCAGGCCGTCGCCGACAAAGAGACCAAGTGGATTCGCTGAGACCGTAGCGATTTTAGCCGTCCCCGCCTACCTCCCGGTATGTCAAAGAGCCCTGCGGCCAGCGTGGGCCTCGCGCTCGCTGGCGTCGCGCTCGCCGCCGCGTTCCTCCCGTGGACGGGAAGCGGCGTCTCCGTCGCCAGTCTGACCGTCGGCAGCGTCGCCGGTGCAGCCCTCGCCGGGCTTGCGTTGCTCGCCTTCCTCCTTCGCCGCCACGACGTGATTCCCCGGTCGTGGGGCGCTCCCCTCGCCGGCACCGCCAGTTTCGCCGTGGTCGGCGTAGCCGCCTACGCCCTCCTCGCGCCAGCGACGGCCGGCGTGCCGACCCCGGACGTGGGCCGCGGCCTCCCCATCGCGGCGATTGCGGGTCTCGTCTCGGTCGGCGCGGCCGCGGCAGACGGCGCGGGCGTCTCCACCAAACACCTCGTGCGAATGGTCCAGGACGTCTCGACGGCCGCGGCGGTCGGTCTCATCAGCTTCCTCGTCGGGATGGCGCTCTCGGTCATTCCGGCATCCATCGTCGCGGATGCAGGCTTCGCCATCCAGTTTGGCGTGTTCACCACCTTCTTCGGCCTCGGACTCGCCCTCTCGGCGATTGCCTACCTGAAGATTCGCGACATCGGCCTCGACTACATCGACATTCGGCGGCCCTCTCGCCGCGACCTCGCGTACGCGGTGGGCGGCATCGTCGCCCTCTACGGGGCGGCCATCGTCATCGGTCTCATCCTCGAGTCGGTCGGTCTCTCCGGGGCAGAGAGCAGCATCGAACAGCAAGCCAGAGAGGGGAACCCGACGCTGTTGCTCGTCCTGATTCCGCTCTCGTGGCTCGTCATCGGCCCGGGTGAGGAACTCGTGTTCCGAAACATCGTCCAGAAGTCGCTCTACGACAGTTTCTCGGAGAAAGCGGCCGTCATCGTCGCGAGCATCATCTTCGCCCTCATCCACATCCCCCAGTACTACAGCGCGACGAACCCCGCTTCGACGGTCACGACCCTCGCGGTCATCTTCATCCTCTCGTTGTTGCTCGGAGAGACCTACCGCCGGACGAAGAACCTCGTCGTCCCCATCCTCATCCACGGCACGTTCAACGCCGTTCAGTTCGCCCAGTTGTACGTCCAACTCGCCGGCAGTCCGGTGTGACGGCCGTCTGACTGAAGTATAAATATTCGAGCGCGGTAGCATTGCGCATGCACCGTTACTCGTTTCTCTGTGAGGACCAGCAGGCAGCGCGGGTGTCGGAACTGTCTGCTGAGTACGGGCTCACAGAAGCAGAGGTGCTCCGGCAGTTGGTAGAAGCGGGCCTACAGTCGCTCGATTAGGCCCGGCCTGGGTTCTTCCGTGTGAGTCCCGTCCCGCAGATGGGACAGCGCTCTTTGTTCTCGTCGAAGACGCGCCCACAGCCCTGACACTGGAACTTCCAGTTTCGCTGCTCTTCGATGCCGTCCTGAGCGATGACCTCGACGGTGACTTCGAGACGCTCTGCGACGTTCTGCATCGCGTAGTCGTCTGTGACGAGCGTGCCTTCCAGTTCGTAGGCCGCCGCGATGAGGCGTATGTCAGTAGCGGAGAGTTCCGCTAAGTCACCCGACTGGCGGGCGGCGCGTTCGACGGTTTCGACCGATTGGTCGTCGGGGATGTGGATGTACATCCCGGCGCCTTCCATCGCGTCGAAACGGAACGCGTGTTCGCCCTCCAGTTCCTCGCGGACGAGGGGGATGGACGCTTTCTTGGCTTGCGTGTGGTACTCGTTGATAAAGGCCGACGTGTCGAGAACGTGCATTACCGACGGATGACGATGTGGTCTTTCACTGCCTGAACGCGGTTTACGGGCACTTTGAACCGCCCGCTGTCGTCTACGCTGAAGTCGACGTTTCGCGTGTTGGTCTGTTCGGTCGGTTCGACGATGAGGTCGTTCAGCGACCCCGTCTTGAGGTCCATCGTGATGTTGTAAAGCATCCCGATTTCAGCACCGTCTGACCCCATGACGGCCTTCCCCGAGAGATTCTCGGCGAGTATTTCGGGCATACCCACCAGTTCTGAGTCAACTCATATAAACGGCACGGGGATGTCTGACATCCGTCGGCCGCATGACCAGCGAAAATTGATACCTCGCCATCACGTATTTCACCCTATGGACAGACGAACGCTACTGAAACATGGCCTCGCGGTCGGAACACTCGGACTGCTGACCGGTTGTACGGGCGGTGGCGACGATGGGACGACGACACAGGACACCACCACCGCGGCGGAAACGACAACCCAAGCCACGACGCAGACGACCACCACGGCAGCGGAAACGACGACTCAACAGACGACTCAGGCGACCACCACGGCAGCGGAGACCACGACCCAGCAGACGACGCCGGTTCAGTCGGCCATCACAATCACCGTCGGGCCGGGCGGCAACCTTCGCTTTTCGCCGACGCGGGCATCCGTGCAGGCCGGTGGCGAGGTGACCTTCACATTCGATTCGTCGGGTCACAACGTACGGCCGAATTCCCAGCCAGATGGGGCGAGTTGGGAGGGGACCCCCGGCGGCAACGGAACCACGTATCAGTCGGGCGACGAGTTCACGTTCACGTTCGACGTGCCCGGCACGTACGAGTACTACTGTGCGCCCCACCGCAGTTTCGGCATGGAAGCGATCCTCGAAGTGGTCGAATAGCCAATAGAGCCTTTTGAAAGACTTTTAAGCCGAGAATTGCTGGTCTAGGTAAGAACCTTTGTTACGGGTGGATTTCATGTCGGACAATAACACACCAGATACACACTCACTGCGGACCCCCATCGTCGCCGTCCTCGGCCACGTCGACCACGGCAAGACCAGTCTGCTCGACAAGATTCGCGGCTCCGCCGTCATCGAGGGCGAAGCCGGCGCAATTACTCAGCACATCGGGGCGACGGCCGTCCCCCTCGACGTCATCTCCGAAATCGCTGGCGACCTCGTCGACCCAGACGACTTCGACCTGCCGGGCCTGCTGTTCATCGACACGCCCGGTCACCACTCGTTTTCGACCCTGCGCTCGCGGGGCGGGGCACTCGCTGACATCGCCGTCCTCGTCGTAGACGTAAACGACGGCTTCCAGCCACAGACGCTCGAAGCTATCGACATCCTCAAACGCACGCAGACGCCGTTCATCGTCGCTGCGAACAAAATCGACACAACCCCCGGCTGGAACCCCCAACCGGACACCGCCGTCCAGGAAACCTTCGACAAGCAATCCGACCGCGCGCGCCGGAAACTCGAAGAGAAACTCTACGAGGTCATCGGCAACATGAGCGACGCCGGCTTCTCCGCCGACTTCTACTGGCGCGTCCAGAACTTCCAGAAGAACATCGGCGTCGTCCCCGTCTCCGCGCTCACCGGCGAGGGGATGGCGGACCTCCTGACCGTCCTCATGGGCCTCTCCCAGCGGTACATGAAGGAGGCCATGGAAATCGACGTGACCGGCCCCGGCGCAGGGACGGTTCTCGAAGTCAAAGAGGAACGCGGCTTCGGCGCAACCCTCGACGTGGTGCTCTACAACGGCTCTGTCCGCGAGGGCGACACCATCGTCGTCGGCGGGAAGAACGACCCTATCGTGACCGACGTGCGCGCGCTGCTCAAGCCGCGTCCGCTCGCAGAGATTCGTACGGAGAAACGCTTCGACCGTTTCGACGAAGTGACGGCGGCGGCGGGTATCAAAATCGCCGCCCCCGACTTAGACGACGCGATGGCCGGCGCGCCCGTGCGCGTCGTCCGCGACCGCCCGGTCGCGGAGGTCATCGAGGAAGTCGAGGCCGAACTCTCCGAAATCGACGTCCACACCGCGGACGACGGCGTGGTCGTGAAGGCGGACACCCTCGGCAGCCTCGAAGCGATTGCGAGCGCGCTGAAGGAAGCCGAAGTGCCAATCATGCGCGCCGAAGTCGGCGATGTGGCTCCCCGCGACATCTCCGTCGCCTCCACCGCCGACGAGGAACTAAATCAGGTCGTCCTCGCGTTCAACGTTGGCGTCTTAGACGACGCCGAGCGCCGCGCCGAGGAATCCGGCGTGAAAATCTTCGAATCCGACGTCATCTACCAGCTCATCGACGACTACGAGGAACACGTAGACGAAATCAAACGCGCCCAGCAGACCGCGGTGCTCGACAAGATTCGTCGCCCCGCCCGCTTCCAGATTCTCCAGGACCACGTCTTCCGCCAGTCGAACCCCGCGGTGGTGGGCGTCGAAGTCCTCTCTGGAACGCTCAAGCGCAACACGCCCGTCGTGGATTTCGAGGGTGCAGAACCCAAGCGCGTCGGCATGGTCAAAGGGATTCAAGAACAGGGTGAGGACGTGGACGAAGCCCGCGCCGGAACCCGCGTGAGCGTCGCCATCGACGGCCCGACCGTTGGCCGCCAAATCGACGAAGGCGACACGCTCTGGGCCGAGCTCCCCGAGAAGCACGCGAAGATTTTAGAGCAGGAACTGAAGGAAGACATTCCAGCCGACGAACGCGAGGCGCTCAGCATGTACCTGCAGAAGCACCGAAAGCGCGACCCGTTCTGGGGCAAATAACGCCGCGACAGGCCACCACCGTTAAAGGGAATACGTTCGTTTTCGCCAATACGATGGTACTGAAGCGACCGGTTCACCGCCTCCTCCAGTTGGTGGTGGCCCACTGGCCGGGCAAGACGGCTTACGACGCCGTGTTCGTGGTGATACCGGTCGGTCTCCTCGTCGGGTTCGTCGCCGGCTGGGCGTTCGCCGTCCCGATGCACTTCTCGGTCGTTCTCGGCTCGCTGCCCGTGCTCGCGGCGATGGGCTACGTACTGTTCTACAATCCGCCCGACCCCGTGACCTAGCGGGCGGTGGCGTCGACGTCGGAATCGAGTGACTGCTTTACCTGCAGCGCCGCCTGTGCGGCGAGACTGCGAGCGACTTCCTCGCGGTCTTCGGCGCTGATAATGCCCTCTTCGCGCTCGAAGTCACCGTCGTCGGGGGCGATGCCGGCGCTCACGGGCGAGCCAATCGGCGGGTGAACCGCAACGAAGGCGTGGGGGGTCCCATCCATGCCCGCGGTCAGTTCCGTGCCGATGACGTACTCGTCTGGGAGGAACTCCCGCGTTCGCGCGGCGACACCGACGACGCCCCGCCTGAGTTCCCGGCGCTGGTCGGGCGTGAGCGCTGGGGGTTGCGCCGCCCGGTCGGTGCTGTCGTTGCCCGCATACGGGGTGTTTCCATACATAAAAGCTACCAGCAGTTACGACTACGCAGGTAAAAACCCTCCGACGGCTTGCGAGTTTCTCACACGATGGGGTCGCTCTGGCCGTAGGCGGCCACGACGAGCGCCGTGACGTACTCCTCGGGGTCCGCTTCGGCCGCCTCGACACGGACGTGCGACTCGCCAAAGTCCCAGTCGCGAAGCGCTTTTCCAGCCTCGAGTCCGGTCTCGACGCGGGCGCGAACGTCTTCGGGGTCGGTTCCCGACGCTTCGTAGAAAATGCCTTTTCCGGAGAGGGTCTGCGCCCACGCGAGGGCGGCCGCCGCGGATTCGTCTGCGCCAGGGGAGACGGTTGCCATCCCCTCGACAACGGTCAGGCGGTTGCCGACGGGACCGAGGTCGGGGGCCGTACCGACGGCTTCGACCGTCACGTCGTCTGGAATCACTGAAGAGACGGTGACGAGGTTGTAGTTGTGGATATTCGCCGCCTTGAGGGCGGCGTCGAACGAGGCCATGGGCGTTGGCGCGCGCCCGCTCCCCCAGACGACGCGGATGGTGCTCATAGGTGTGGAAAACAGCGAACCGGGGTAAGCGGTTACGATTCCGCTTCAGTAGAACGCGACTGGCTGGCCGACGGGGTCGTCGTCAGACGTGAGTTTGTCGAGGGCGTCCACGAAGTCGGCCATCCGAACTTCCGTTCGCTCGTCACGCAGCGCGAACATGCCGGCCTCCGTCGAGAGGCTCTCTATCTCCGCGCCGCTGAATCCCTCAGTTTCGGCGGCGAGCGTCTCGAAGTCGATTTCCTCTACGAGATTCATCCGGCGCGTGTGAATCTGGAGGATTTGCAGGCGACCCTCCTCGTTCGGTTCGGGCACTTCGATGAGGCGGTCGAACCGGCCCGGGCGCAAGATAGCGCTGTCGAGCATGTCGTAGCGGTTGGTCGCCGCGATGATGCGGATGTCCCCGCGGTCGTCGAAGCCGTCCATCTCAGAGAGCAACTGCATCATGGTCCGCTGAACTTCAGCGTCACCCGACGTCTTCGAGTCGGTGCGCTTGCTCGCGACGGCGTCGATTTCGTCGATGAAGATGACCGCTGGCTCTTTTTCCTCTGCGAGTTTGAATAGGTCGCGGACGAGCCGGGAGCCCTCGCCGATGAACTTCTGGACGAGTTCGGAGCCAGCCATCTTGATGAAGGTAGCGTCGGTCTGGTTCGCGACGGCCTTCGCGAGCATCGTCTTGCCCGTGCCTGGTGGGCCGTAGAGCAGGACGCCGCCGGGTGGCTGGATGCCGACTTCTTCGAACTGGCCGGGGTCGAGCAGCGGCAGTTCGACCGTCTCGCGCACCTCGCGAATTTGGTCATCGATGCCGCCGATGTCCTCATAGGACACCTGTGGGTTGGCCGTGACCTCCATCGCCTGTGCGCGGGCGTCGGTCTCCTGTTCGAGGCGCGTCTGGATTCCGAAGGAGTCGTTTATCGCGACGCGGTCACCGGCTTCGAGGCGGTCTTTCAGTTGCTGGGAGACCTCCACGAACACCTCCTGGTTGTTGCCGTGCTGTTTGATGACGACGCCCTCGTCGGTAAGGTCCTCGATGGTGGCGAGGTACAGCGAGGCCGTCTTGAGCGTCTCGTTTTCCCGTTCGAGTCGCGAAACGTCCTCGCGAAGTTTCTCACCGTGGTTCTGGGTCTTTTCGAGTTGGTTGCCGAGCTCGCGGTTCACCTGCAGGATCTCCGCGAAGTGTTCTTCTAAGACCGCGAGGCGCTCGTCATCGGACAGATCGCTGTCCAGGTCGAGCCGCGGCCTGTCAGGGAGAGAGGGGCTGCGTGACATCAGACAACGCCGACTAAGTACCCACCCTTAGAAGTGCTTTTGGGTCGCGGTCGATTTCGGCAACACTTGCTGTGAAAGGATACTGGTAATAGGTGAGAATAAAAATTCGAGCGCCAGCTACTGCAACTGCGCGAACTCGTCGAGATACTGACCGTACACGGACAGGGCAGATTCGACTGGTTCCGGCGAGGCCATGTCCACGCCCGCCCCACGGAGGAGTTCGAGTGGGTACGTCGAAGAGCCACCGCGCAAGAACTCGATGTAGTCATTCGCGGCGGGTTCGCCCCGCTCTAAGATGTCCTCGGTGAGCGCGACGGCCGCGCTGATGCCCGTCGAGTACTGGTAGACGTAGAACGCGCGATAGAAGTGGGGGATGCGCATCCACTCGCGGGCGATGTGGTCGTCCACGACGGCCGGTTCGTAAAACTCCTTTTTCAGGTCGCGATAGAGGCCGTCCAGTCGGTCCGGCGTGAGCGGTTCGCCGTTCTCGACCAACTGGTGGGTCTGGTGTTCGAAGTCCGCGAACATCGTCTGGCGATACAGCGTCGAGCGGAACCGTTCTAAGTACTCGTTCAGGATGTGTCGCCGGAGGTTCTCGTCTTCGACCGTCTCCAGCAGGTGGTGGGTGAGTAGCGATTCGTTGACCGTACTCGCCACCTCCGCGACGAAGATTTCGTAGCCGCTGTAGACGTACGGCTGGGTGTCGCTCGTGTACTCTGAGTGCAGCGAGTGGCCGAGTTCGTGAGCGAGCGTGAACAGGCTCGACAGGTCGTCCTGATAGTTCATCAGGATGAACGGCTGGGAGTCGTAGGTTCCGCCGGAGTACGCACCCGACTGCTTGCCCTTGTTCTCGTAGACGTCGACCCAGCGCGAATCTAGTCCGCGCGCGAGGCGGTTCTGGTAGTCCTCACCGAGCGGAGCCACCGCCTCGACGATGTACTCGCGGGCGTCCTCGTACGGGATCTCCGGGGATTCTGAGTTGACCATCGGCATGTAGATGTCCCACATCTGGAGGTCGTCCACGCCGAGGCTGTCGCGCTTGAGTTCTGCGTGCTGGTGGAGCAAGTCGAGGTTGTCGCGGACGACAGAGAGGAGGTTGTCGTAAACGTCGACCGGGATGTTCGCGGAGTCGAGGGCGGCCTCGCGCGCGGAGTCGTAGTTGCGTGCCCGAGAGAGCTTCACGTCCGCCTTCACGCTGTTCTTGTACGAGGACCCCACCGCGTTCCGGATGGTCTCCCACTCGCCGTAGAACGTCTCGTACACCTTCCGGCGCAGGTCGCGGTCCTGCTCTTGCTGGAGTTTGGTGAAGTTGCTCTGGGTGATGGTGACCTCCTCGCCGTCGTGGTCGACCGACGGGAAGGTGAGGTCCGCGTTGGTGAGCATGTTGTAGATTTCACCGGACGCGCCGGTCACCTCGCCGAGTTCGGCGAGCAGGTTCTCGACTTCCGCAGACCGGGTGTGGGGTTTCATCCGCAGCACTTCGTCGAAGTAGTGCTCGTAGGTCGCGAGCTCGGGTTCGGTCTCAACGAACGCCTGGAGCTGGTCGCGAGTGGACTGCTGGAGTTCAGGTTCGATGTAACTTGAGGCGCTTGACGCCTTCGAGACGAGCGTTTGAGCCTTTCCAAGGAGCGCCTGTGCATCTTGGTCGCGGGTGTCCTCGTCCCGGCGCATTCGGGCGTAGGAGGCGACGTTCGAAACCCGGCGCATCACCGCCTCCTCTAGCTGGAGAATCGAGAGTAGCGTTTCGGCGTCGTCGGTGACCTGTCCTTCGTACTCTTCTAAGTCCTCGATTTGGGATTCGGCTTCCTCGTAGGCCGTCTCCCACTCGTCGACCGAGGCGTAGAGACTGTCGAGGTCCCACTTATGCTCTGCAGAAATTTCGCTTCGTTCGGGAACCGAACTCATGGCTTCCCCTTACACGGAGAGGGAAGTAAGCCTTCGGACGTTTTTCGCTAGCCATCCATGCCGTGGCGGAGTTGGTCTGCAACCCGCGTTGCCGTCTGATGGTACCGCGACCGCTCGGAAAACACACGGTAGGCACTCTCTCGCGCCTCCTCGTCTACCGAAAAGTCGAACTGAGGATACTCGACGTGGCGCAACACGAGTGGTTCGGGCGGCGCGGGGCGGAGGCCGTCACCACCCGACAGCACCTCGTCTGAAAGTGCTCGGTCGACGAACGACCGCGGTCGCCGTCCCGTCACGACTTCGTGCGCCAGCGAGACGAATCGTCGGACGAAATGACGGGGAAACCCGTCCGAGGATATCTCGAAGACGAGGTAGTTCCCGTCCCGGGAAACGGCGGCGTCCACGACGCGCTCTGTGTTGCGAGAATCGGGCGTGAAGTTGTGGTAGTCGTGGGTTCCAGAGAGCGAGTCGAGCACCGCAGCGACGTCCTCGCGGCTCACCACCGGCTCATAGAGGTGGTAGGTGTAGTGGCGGCGTTTGGCGTGGTGGGTAGCGTGAAAGCCCTCGGGCGCTTTGGCCATCGCCCACGCTCGAATCGATCCCGGCAACTCGCCGTTGAACGCCCGTGGTGTGAGCCAGTCGGGACACTCGAGCGCGACCGTCTGGCCGAGCGCAGAGACGCCCTTATCGGTCCGCCCCGAGGCTGTGAACTGCGGTGGGAGTGGGTCGTCTTCAGGGAACGCCCCGATTTTTCGGAGGCTCTCGATAATCGTGTCTTCGACCGTCTGTCCGTGTGGCTGGCGCTGGAAGCCTCTGTATTGCTTGCCGTCGTAGGCCACCCGGAACGCGCGCATTGCTCGCACATTGGGCGAGAAAAGTAAAAGCGTGTCAGTTTCGACGAGCGAGCGTTACCCACGGAGCCCCGTCACCTCGTCGAGTTCGACGAACGCTTTGTCACCGTCACGCGTTTCGAGTTCGACCTCCCCAGTTTCGAGGAAGTGGTTTCCAAGGACCACCTTCAGGGGAATCCCAAGTAGGTCGCTCTCGGTGAATCGCTCGCCGATGGACTGCCGGTCGTCGTCGAACAGGATTGTGTCCGAGACTCCCAACTCCTCGTGCAACCGGTCTGCGGCCTCTCGAATTTCTCCCTCGTATTGGAGGGGGATTATCGAGACAGCGTAGGGAGCCATTGTCTCAGCGGGCCACCGACAACCAGCCTCGTCGCTGCGCTGGGCGAGGAGCGTGTGGATGAGGCGCTCCACGCCGATGCCATAGCTCCCCATGACGACCGACTGCTTCGACCCGTTTGCCACGTCGATGGTGAAATCCATCGCGTCTGCGTAGCGGGTGCCCAGTTTGAACACGTGGCCGATTTCGATGCCTTCGCCCTCGATGAGTTCGTTCCCACAGGTAGGGCACGAATTGCCAGCAGTCAGGTCGTTCCGGGGAGATTCGTCGGTGATTCCGAAGCGACAGTCGGTCGTCTCACAGTAGACGAGTTCGACGGTTCCTGACTCGACAGGCGCGATGAACTCCTCTGAATCGTTCCCGCCCATCACGCTGTTGTCGGCACTGGCGACGACGAAATCGATGCCGAGGCCCTCGAACAGCGAGCAGTAGGCCGCCTGCACGCGGTCATACCACTCGTCGAGTGACTCGTGGGAGGCATGGAGGCTGTAGGCGTCCTTCATCGTGAACTCCTTCGTCCGAAGCAGGCCGTTTCGGGGGTGGTCGTCCCGGTGCTTGGTCGAAATCTGATAGAGGAGCAGGGGCAGGTCCTCGTACGACCTGACGAACCCCTCACAGAGGTGGACGACACCTTCCTCGTGCGAAGGTGCAAGGCACATGTCCTGCCCGTCGCGGTTCTGGAGCGTGAACATCTCGTCCTCGAAGTTCGCCCAGCGCCCGCTTCGCTCCCAGATGTCTCGGTACTGGAGTTGGGGCAGTGAGATGGCCTGTCCGCCAATTGCCGTCATCGCCGCGTGGATGCGGTCGATGAGGTGCTGGCGAACTCGTTCTCCGGTAGGCGTAAATCCGTACAGGCCGCCACCGAACTGCCGGACGAGGCCAGCGCGGAGTGTGAGTTGCACCGTCTCGTTGTCCCACTCACGGGTGTCAGTGTCTCTACGCGTGAAGAGGAGTGTCTTACTCCGACGCACGGGACTCACCTCCGAGAGCGTCGCCACTCCGCTCGAATGCGGGCGTGTGTACAGTCAAGACTACGGTAGAATCAGCGTCGATGCAGCTTTCGCGGAACCCAGCCGTGAGCCGCGCCGGGCTCACGGTTGAGCGTCACTGTGTGTTCAGTTCGACACATGTGACTGAGACTTCTTCGCTTCCCTACATAAATGTTCGTGGTGGCTGTTCCAGCGAACGCCCGCTGTCTGTCGATTTCTAACCGCGAGAACGACAGAGAGAGTTATTCGAAGTCGGCGACCGTCGGTCGGTCGTACTCCTCAGGAAACCCATCTACTGGGACCTGCACCTGGTCGCCGGATTTCATGTCCTTCAGCGTGACCTCGTCGTTCGCGAGGTCCTGTTCGCCGACGATGACGACGGTCTCCGCGTTGATGGAGTCGGCGTAGCCCATCTGTGCGCCGAAACTGCGCCCGGACACGTCGGATTCGACGACGTGGCCCCGCTCGCGGAGGCCGCGGGCGATTCGGGCGGCCTCTTTGCGGGTGTCGCCGACTTGCAGGATGTAATAGTCCGTCGAGAGTTCCTCGTCCGGCCAGACACCGGCGCGCTGGAGCAGGAGCGAGAGCGTGGCGTCACCGACGGCGAACCCGACGGCGGGCGTTGACTGGCCGCCGAAGCCTTCGATGAGGTCGTCGTAGCGCCCGCCGCCGAAGACGGCACGGCTGACCTCGCCCGTCGAGTCGAAGCACTCGAAGACGACGCCCGTGTAGTAGTCGAGGCCGCGGGCGGTTTCGAGCGAGAGCGTGCAGTACTGGCGTGCGCCGAAGTCTTCTGCGGCGTCGAGGACGTTCTGGAGGTTCGTGACGGCTTCCTCGACGCGGTCGGTTCCGGCGAACTCGATGAGGTCGTCCAGTTCGTCCGGGTCGACCGCGAGCAGGTCGTCGAACTGCTCGGCCTGTTCACGGGTGAGGCCAGCGGCGACGAGGAGGTCCATGTACTCGGCGTGGCTGATTTTGTCGCTCTTGTCCACCGTGCGGATGGCTTCTTCGGTGTCAACGTCCGTGTCGAACGATTCGAGCAGGCCGCCGAGGATGTCGCGGTGGGAGACGCGGAACTCGAAGTCCTCGTTTTCGAGGCCGAGGTTGGTGAGCGCGTCCGCGGCGGTGGCGATGACCTCTGCGTCGGCCTCCGGTTCCGCGGAGCCAAAGATGTCGATGTTGGTCTGGTAGAACTCGCGGAAGCGACCCTGCTGGACCTGCTCGTAGCGCCAGAACGGCCGGGTCGAGAACCATTTGATTGGCTTCGCGAGTTCCTGCTGTTTGGCGACGACCATCCGCGCGACGGTCGGCGTCAGTTCGGGGGTGAGCGCGATGTCACGGCCGCCCTTGTCTTCGAAGCTGTAGAGTTCCTCGACGATTTCCTCGCCGGACTTGTCCACGTACATCTGCGTGCGTTCGAGTGCCGGGGTGCCGATTTCACGAAAGCCGTAGCCCTGCGCCGTGGCTTCGAGCGTGTCGAAGGTGGCGCGATAGGCCTGCATCTCGTCGGGATAGAAGTCCCGAAAGCCCTTGATGCGGTCGTACATGCCCGCCCGTTGGTGGAGGGGTCGCTTGAACCCTTTCGTTCGTGCGGGAGGAGCATGCGACGTGATAGCGTATCGTAGCGAATTTATTACATATGGCTGCTTCTATCACGGTATGGCTTCTGGCGATGCGCTCGGCCAGGCGATGCTCGATTTCCACCACGGCGGCCTCAGGGGTGACTGTCTCTACCGAGACGGTCCCGAGGTGGCCTCGGCGCACATCGCCGAGAACTACTTCCACCCGATGGACGACCTCGACGACGACGTGCGCGAGGCGCTCGCCGCGCTCCAGGGGAGCGTCCTCGACGTAGGCTGTGGCATCGGCCAGTACGCGACGTGGTTGGAGGAGAGGGGTCGCGACGTCGTGGGAATCGACGCGAGTTTGGGTGCGGTCGAGACGGCCCGCGAGCGTGGCGTCGGCGACGTCCGTGTCATGGACATGTTCGCCCTCGAGTTCCCTCGCGACGCCTTCGACGCGGCGCTCGTGAACGGCACGCAACTCGGACTCGCGGGGTCGCCCGCCGGCGTCTCAGCCTTCCTCGGCGACCTCGCGCGGGTGACGGACGAGGATGGAGTCGCCGTCGTTGACGGTTACGACCCGACCCACCTCACCCCCGAAGACTGCTTTGGCTACCGGCCCGACCCCCGCGAAGGGGTCTGTCAGCGCGTCTTCCACGTCGAGTACGAGCGAGAAACCGACGACGGCGAGATTGAGCGACTGGTAGGGCGGTCCCTCCACTTTTGCTATCTCAGCCGAGCGCGCCTCCGCGAGACGCTCATCGGGACGCCGTGGGAGCTCGGGACGTGCTGGGAGCGAGACGCGTACTACCGGGTAAAACTCGAAAAAGCGTGATTCAGCGGCGGGCGACGACGCGCGTCTGGGTGTGGTCGGGGAACACCCTCCCGACCATCTCCGCGCCGTGGGCTTCGACCATCAGCGCGCGCAAATCCTCCTCGTAGTCCCCCTTCCGAATCTCCTCGCTCGGCCCGCTCTCGATTTCGAGCGTCTGGGCGACCATCTTGTCCACCGCCCGGCGGCCGATGCCGGTGAGCGGCGCGAGGTAGTCTACATCGTGGCGGTCTTCGAGGCTCTGAGCCTGCGCGCGCGAGACGCTCGGCACGCGGTCGTCGCGGCGCGTCCCGTCCGCGATGGCGTCGAACTCCATCGCCGCGACGGTTTCCAGCGCGTGGCTGTGGACCTGCTGGATGCCGTTTCGCGGGAAGCCGTCGTCGACCATCTGGGCCACCGCAGTCTTGGCGATCTCCTGGTCTATGGCCACGGGCTCGAAGTCGAAGCCGAGCGCCTCGGCTGTCTTGCGCGCGTGTTTCCACGCGTCTGTCACCTCGAAGTGGGCACTCACGAGGGTGACGTCGTAGAACTCGTCTAAAATGAGCGCGGCGAGCGAGGAGTCTTTCCCCCCGCTGAACAACAATCCAGCCTCCATCACCGACGGCGGATGTTGAAGTCTTTGGAGTCCGGCTTGAGTTCGCGCAGCAGGTTCTTCATCTGGTCTTCATCGATGCGTCCGCCGAGGCGGCCACTCTGGGCGAGCGCGAGAATCTGTTGTTCGACCTGATCTGCGAAATCCGGCTTCGACATCCGCACGGAGTTCAGGCGCTTTCGCGCGCCGTCGGTCAGGTACTGCCGGAGCATCGCGTTCTTCTGGGCCTCAGCCTGCTGGCGCTGAGCCTCCTGGGCGGCTTCGTTTTGCCCGCCCTGGTCCTGTTGTTCCTGCAGTTGCTGCATCTTCTTGCGTCGAAGTTCCTCGAGTTCGTCTTCGTCCGGTGCGCCACTCATGGCTGTCACTTACAGATTGGTCGGCAAAACAATTACGGAGGCACGTCACACGTGCTCGACCGGAGAACGCCGGCAGACGGTCTCAGGCGTAGCGTTCGAGGTCGGGGCGGTCTAACTCTTCCATGACGTCGCCCGCGACGGAGTCGAGGAGGCTGCGACCCTCTGCGGTCACGATGCGCCCGGCGCTACCCTCGGTGCCGACGTAGCCCGCCTCCTCTAACTGCTGGAGGATGGTGCGGATGACCTTCTTGCTGCCCGATCCCTTGTGCGCGGGAGCGACCTGATAGCGGTTCGAGCCCTTCTTCGACTGGCCGTAGGCCGTGCTGAGGCGGTCGACGCCGACGGGGCCGTCCGTGGCGACCTTGCGCATGAGGCTCGCGGCGCGGAGGTACCAGAAGTCGTCCTGCTCTGGTGGCAGTTCTCGGTCGGCACCTGTCTTCACGAGGGCGGCCCACTCGGGCTCCTCGATCTCGTCGGCAAGACGTTCGGCGAGCGCCTCGATGAGCGCATCTGCCGGCACGTCATAGAGCGTTGGCATGGCTACGCCTTCCGTCGCACGAGGTTTAAATTCACTGTTTCACGTCCGGTTGGCGATGACTGCCGCCACCCCGCCGCCGAGCGCCGTTGGCAGCCAGTACGTCCCGAGGCGGTGGAGGATGACCGCCGCACCCGCCGTCGCCGGGTCGAGGCTCGTGACCGGGACGAGCAAACCGACGAGAACCGCCTCCACACCGCCGAGGCCGCCAGGCAGCGGCGTGATGCTCGCGACGCTCCCGAGCGGAATGACGAGCAACACGACCGGATAGGGCACGGCGTGGCCGAGCGAGAGCAGCGCGAACCACAGCGACGTAGCGAGCGCGAGCCAGCCGAGCGCGGAGAAGCCAAGCGCCTGCGCCATCGTCCGCCGACTCGCGGCGACGCGCTCGAGCGAGGCGAAGAAGGTGTCGATACGCCGGATGACGCTCTCGCGTTCGGGCGGCTTGACGCGAGGGAGCACCCGAGCGATGACCCGCGCCGTCGGCGTGAGCGCGCCCACAGCCCGGCGCTTGACTGCGTCGCGCTTCTGCCAGAGGAGGAAGCCAGCCACCGGGACCGCGACGGCGAGGACGCCCACGGCCGTGACGGCGATTTCGAGGCGACCGCCGACCGTCGCCGTGGTCAGAAAGTAGCCCACGGCGACGAGGCCGAGGCCGATGGAGGGGACGAAATTGAGGGCGTCTACGCTGGCGATGGCCGCGAGACCCGTCTCGTAGTTCGTCTTGGTCGTCCGCGAGATGAGGAGCGCGCTGAACGGTTCGCCACCGGCCTGTCCGAAGGGCGTGATGTTGTTGGCGAAGATAGCCGCCGAGTAGAGCATCACGCCGTGAAACGCGTTCATCGGGCCGTTCAACACCGTCACGACGGTCCAGAGGGCGAGTCCCCACGCGACGATCCAGACGGCCCCGGAGACGAGCACGCCGACGAGAATCGGCGGGTTCGCCGTCGAGAGTGCAGCGAGGATGGCGTCGATGCCGACGAGCCAGAACACGACGGCGAGGACGACGATGGCGCTCAAAAATCCGAGTGCAATCGTTCGAACGTCGGCGTCGAGGCCCATGTGGTGACACGAACGGCGGTGGGGCGCTTCAACCCTCCGACTACACGCGGACCACGCGCCTTTTTCTCGGTTCGCGGGAAAGCACTCGGTATGGACGAGCGGGCCGCCCTTTCGCGCATCGAAGCGACGCTCGCGGCCGCGGGCGACGACGCCGCGGTCGTGGACGGACAGGTCATCACCACCGACATGCTGCACGAGCGGACGGACTTCCCCGAGGGGACGACCCGCTACACCGCCGGGTGGCGCGCCGTCGGCGCGTCGCTCTCAGACGTTGCCGGGATGGGCGCACAGGCGACGGCCGCCGTCGCGGTCTACGCCGCTCCCGCCTTCGACGCGGCCGAACTCGATGACTTTCTCTCGGGCGCGAGCGACGTGTGCGAGGCGGTCGGCGCGGAGTACGTCGGCGGCGACCTCGACACCCACACCGAGTTCACCGTGGCGACGACGGCGCTCGGCGAGACGGACACACCCGTGTTGCGGTCGGGTGCAGAACCCGGCGACGTGGTGGCCGTCACGGGCGCACTCGGTCAGTCAGCCGCCGCACTCAGGCTGTTCGAACAGGACGACGTGACGCGGGCGAACGACCTGTTCCAGTTCACGCCGCGCGTGGCCGCGGGCGTCGCGCTCGCGCCTCACGCGTCGGCCATGATGGATGTGAGCGACGGCCTCGCACGCTCGCTACACCAACTCGCAGAAGCGAGTGACTGTGGATTCACCGTCGAAGAGGCGTCGATACCCGTCACGGCCGCCGTCTCCGAACTCGCCGCGGACGCGGCAGACCGACGCGAACTGAGCCTCTTTTTCGGCGAAGATTTCGAGTTACTTCTGACGGTTCCCGAAGCGTCGTGGGAGGCGGCCGTCGCCGCGTGTCCAGACCCGCTGACTCGCATCGGCGAAGTCACTGAAAAGGGCGTCGAGATGGATGGAGACTCGCTTCCTGACCGGGGGTACACCCACGGCGGCCCGGATTAGCTCAGGAACTCGATTGGAATCGGCGTGAAACAGAGGATGCCGAGCACGAAGGTCAGGATGCCGACAGCGATGCGCTTTGCGTCCATCGGGTCGTCGTGGACCGGCTGGGCCGGCCCGGCGTAGGCAATTCCCATCGCGAACAGCCCCCAGAAGAACCAGATGCCGGCGGCGTTCGAGGCGTCCTGGAAGTAGTAGAGATAGCCCGCGAGGCCGAAGAGGACTGCGGGGACGAACGCCGCGAGCGTCTCCTGGCGTTCACCGAGCATCGAGCGCACGAGGTGGCCGCCGTCCAGTTGCCCAACTGGGAGCAGGTTCAAGAAGGTGACGAAGAAGCCGACCCACCCGCCCATCACGACGGGATTCACGGACTTCGCGGGGTCCGCGTACTCCAGTGGCTGGCCAACGGCGGCGGCAATCCACTCGAGGAGGATTGGGTTGTTGAACCGCACCTGCACCGCGCCCGGGTCGTTCAGAACGTGGGCGGGGGCGACGACGGGGTCCATGAACAGGCCGATGACGGTAACGACGACCGCAGCGACGAGGCCAGCGAGCGGGCCAGCAACGCCGATGTCGAACAGCGCCTTGCGGTCTGGCATCCGCCCGCGCATCCGGATGACTGCGCCCATGGTCCCGATGAGCGTCGGGAACGGGATGAAGTACGGAAGACTCGCGTCCACGTCGTGGTACCGGCTCATGATGTAGTGGCCGAACTCGTGAACGCCGAGTACGCCCAGGATGGCGAGGGTAAAGGGGAGGGCTTGAACGATGTCGAGTGGGTTCTCGGCGAGGTCGATGTAGTACCACGCCGTGCCCGCGTAGAGCGTCGAAAGAATCGTGAGCAGCGCCATCAGCACGTTCGTCCACGGGAAGCCGTTGCCGCCGTTCGACCGGGGTTCGGCGACGAGGACGTGTTCGCCGGTCTGCTGGGTGAGGACGACTTCGTAGCCGTGTTCTTTGAACAGCGGCCAGACCTGCCGCTCGACCGACTCGGTCGTGTCGAGGGGCACGCCGTAGTAGAACAGGCGCGTTCCGTCAGTCCGAGTCTCGTAGACGTGAAACGCGGTCGAAAATGCATCCACCGGTGGGCCGTCTTCCGGTGGACCGGGGGGGTCCATTGGCTCTCGCTACGGGTGGAGCGTTGATAAATCCCGTGACGGGGATCACGGGACGAGAAGTGGAACGGTGTGGTGTGCGTGTGGTGGCACGCAGATTGGTTGGTCACCAATGTGGCACGCGGTGACCGTCTGTTGGGATGTCAGTGCGTGTGGTGGCACGCGGTGACTGGTTTCGCTGTAGGTGCAGTTTGGCGCTTAGACCGTGGCCTGCTGAACGCGCCAGGTGGTGGCGCTCGTGTACGACCACTTTTCGATGGTAATGTCAGTAGCTGACTCCTTGAGCTTGACCATCAGCCCGCCGATCTCCTTTGGGGAGAGACCGACGTCGTCGGCGATGAACTTGCCTTTGAAGAAGAATTCACCCTTCTCCATTGCGCGTTGCTTCAGGTAGTTCTTGAGCCGATCTTCTTTGCTGACAGTGGAGGGCTGCTGCGTTGTAGCGCTCATCTCTAACACCTCGACTGCTCATTCAAACTTCGGGAGCATATAAGGGCCAGAACCTTAGGATTGATTTGGGTCGTTTTACCGCTGAAGCGTCCGTCAGACAATCTTTTACGACGTGTTTTGCGGGCGTTTAACATTTTAAAGCCCGAGCTAACGGCGTAAAATCAAGAGTTGGTAAGTCACGATATTCGAGGGAAATTCGAGCGTCTCGAGTCCACAAATGCGGCAAATTGTTCCGCAAGCACAGTTTGCCTCGGATTGCGCGCGCTCAGTGGCGCGCAGACTACTGGCGTTCGTGGACCCAGAACTCCTCGTCAACTGTCACTTCCTTTTTAAACAGCGGAACTTCTTCTTTGAGGCGATTGATGCCGTCTTCGACCGTCTGGAAGGCCTCACCACGGTGGGCGGCGAGCACGACCACGAAGACGATGTCCTCGCCGTACTCGATGACGCCCGTCCGGTGGTGCATCACCACGTCGAGGACGCCGTCGCGTTCTTCGAGTTCCCGCGAGATAGTGTCCATGCGCTCCTCTGCGATGCCCTCGTACTTCTCGAACTGGAGGTACTCCGTCGGCGCATCGTTAGTAGACTCCTTCGCACGCACGCGACCCGTGAACGTGGCGATCGCGCCCGACAGTTCTGCCCGTTCTGAAGCCTTGACCTGTGCGACGAGCGATTCGAGCGTCTCGTACGGTTCGAGGTCCGCTACGGCTTCGACGATTGCGGGAACGGCTGCCGATTCAGCGTCCTCGACCCGGTAGAGCGTCTCGCCCGCGTGTTCGACGTCGCCACAGACGACGTGGGGCAGTCGCGCACCTGGCTCGCCCGTGACGATGGCGTAGGCGTGGTCCGGCGCGACGCGGTCGATGAGGGCCGAAAGCGACCCGTCGCCCGCGCCCGACCAGCCGGCGTCAGTGAGCGTGTAGGCTGTCGAAACGCCCGCTGGACGCGGGTCCTCGGGTGTGACGTCCACCCGAGAAATCGTCGCTACCCGCCCGTTCGAATCGAGTCGCGCGGCGAGTCGTGCCGCCAGCGCGTCGGCCCCGTCGCCACAAACTGAGAAGACCTGCATATCCGCCGAAACGGGCGCGACTCGCTTGTACGCTTCGCCGCCAAGTTGGCAACTCTTAAGGCGAACTCTGGGCTACCACGAACAGACATGAAGGTCGTCGTTTCTATCGGTGGGAGCGTGCTCGCACCGTCGCTTGGGTCAGAGCGAGTCGAAGAGCACGCCGCCGTCGTCGAATCGCTCGCAGGAGAGGGAATCAACCTCGGCATCGTCGTCGGTGGGGGCGGCGTCGCCCGCCAGTACATCAAGGCCGCCCGCGCCCACGGCGCGAACGAAATCCAGCTCGACCAGCTGGGCATCGACGTGACGCGGCTCAACGCGCGCCTCCTGCTCACCGCCCTCGGCGAGCGCGCCGCGCCGAAACCCGCCCTCACCTACGAGGAAGCGGGCGAAGCCCTCCGTCGCGGCGACATCGCCGTGATGGGTGGCGTCACCCCCGGCCAGACGACCGACGCCGTAAGCGCCGCACTCGCGGAGTACGTGAACGCCGACTTGCTCGTCTACGCGACGAGCGTGGACGGTGTCTACTCGGCTGACCCACGCACAGAAGCTGACGCCACGCGCTTCGAGGAGATGACCGCGAGCGAACTCGTAGACGTCATCGCCAACATCGAGATGAGCGCGGGGTCGAGTGCCCCGGTCGACCTGCTCGCTGCGAAACTCATCGAGCGCTCCTCGATGCGCGCCATCGTCTTAGACGGCACCGACCCCGAGCGCATCGGGAAGGCCGTCCGCACCGGCGAACACGAGGGTACGGACATCGTCCCCGAGGGCGTGGGCAACGAACCGACGTTCTGGGTTCCGTAAGATGAGCGACACAGCAGCCGCTCCCGAACACCGCGTCTTCTGGGCGGACGAGGTGGCAGACGAGATAGAAGCGCGCGACCCCGAAGACCCCATCATCATCAAGGGCGGCGTCTCGCCCTCCGGCATCCCCCACATCGGCCACCTGAACGAGATTATTCGCGGCTACTTCGTCGCCGAAGTCCTCCGCGAGCGCGGCCACGAGGTCCGACAGGTGTTCACCTCCGACGACAAGGACCCGCTGCGCAAGATTCCGCGTAAACTCGCCGACCTGGACTTCAACATCAAGGAACTCGGCGAGCTCGAGAATCCGGGCGCACTCGGGCGCAACCTCGGCAAGCCACTGACCTCGGTGCCCGATCCGTTCGGGTGCTGTGACTCCTTTGGCGCACACCAGACGAAACTGCTCGCGAAGAATGCGGAAGCGTTCGGCATCCCAATCGAGGTTATCTCGAACACAGAACTGTACGCCGAAGGCAAGTTCGACGACGTGGTCGCCTACCTGCTCGAAAATCAGGAGAAGGCCGCAGATGTGCTCTCGAAGTATCAGGACAAGGTCGATGCCGACTACATTCCGTTCAATCCCATCTGTGAGAACTGCGGCAAACTCACCGAGACGGTGCTTTCCTACGACATCGAGGCGGGCACCGTCGAGTACGAGTGTACCGACCTGAAAGCCGGCGGCAACGTCATCGAGGGCTGTGGGCACAAAGGCACGGCCACCTTCCGCGACGGCAAGTTGCCGTGGCGCTTCGAGTGGCCCGCCCAGTGGCAGGTCCTCAAGGTCGACCACGAACCGTTCGGCAAGGACCACGCCGCCGGGTCGTGGCCCTCCGGCAAGGACATCGCAGAAAACGTCCTCGGCAACGAGGCCCCCGTCCCGATGGTATACGAGTGGTTCACCTACAATGGAGAGGCACTCTCCTCCTCCGCCGGGAACGTCGTGACCGCCCACGAAGTGCTCGAACTCCTCGAACCGGAAGTGTTCAAGTACTTCTTCTCGCTCTCGCCGAAGAAGGCCCGCGACTTCGACGTCTCGCGGCTGAACCAGCTCGTCGACGACTTCGACCGCTTCGAGGCCATCTACTTCGACCGCACCGACGACGAGGACCTGAAACCGCTCGCAGACCGCGTCTATCCGTTCCTCGTAGACGAAGTGAACGAAGACCGCGTGCGCCTACCCTACACCTTCGCGGCCGTCCTCGGGATGACCGACGACGTGGACCTGCGCGAAGAGATGGCGCGCAACGAGGAGCACTTCACCGACGACACGCCCGCGTGGGCGGTCGAAGACGCCCTGAAGCGCGTCGAGAAGGCGCGCAACTGGGCCGAGCGCATGGACAACGAGTACAACTACCGCCTGCAAGTTGAGTTGCCGGAGACGGACTTCGACGAGGCGACACAGGCCGCCCTCGAAGACCTCGCTGAGTTCGTCGAAGCGGGCCACGACGGCGAGGCGATTCAGGGCGAAATCTACGAGACGGCAAAGCGCCACGACGTCGGCGTCGGCGACTTCTTCACCGCTGGCTACCGGTTATTTTTCGACGCCGAACAGGGGCCGCGACTCGGCACCTTCCTCGGCGAACTCGACCGGGAGTTCGTCGTGACCCGCCTGCGCCGACAGGGCTGACCCACCTCGTCGTACCCCAAAACCCTCTTTGCGGTTAGGCACCTGATTTGGGGTAATGGTAGACACCCTCGTGTGGGTACTCGCTGGCCTGGCCTTCTATACGGTCGTCGCAATGGGCCTGCGAGCACGGGGCCTGCTCCCGCCGTCCGTGCGGATTCAGGGCCCCATCACGACGATTCATACACAACGCGGCAAGGCATTTCTCGACTGGTTGGCGGGCCCCCGTCGGTTCTGGCGGGCGTGGGGCAATCTCGGCATCGGCATCGCGCTCGTTATCATGGTCGGGTCGTTCCTCGCCGTGCTCTTCTCTGCGTACAGCACGCTCACCCAGCCAACGGCGAGTGCCATCACCGAACCGCGAAACGTCCTCGTGATTCCGGGGGTCAACGACTTCCTCCCGCTCTCTGCGGCCCCCGAAATCGTCCTCGGCCTCCTCATCGGCCTCGTCGTCCACGAGGGCGGCCACGGCCTGCTCTGCCGGGTCGAAGACATAAAAATCGAGTCGATGGGCCTCGCCCTGCTCACGCTGATTCCCGTCGGCGCGTTCGTCGAACCCGACGAGGAGAGCAGACAGAAGGCCGACCGCGGCGGACAGACGCGGATGTTCGCCGCCGGCGTGACCAACAACTTCGCCATCTCGCTCGTGGCGTTCGCGCTGCTGTTCGGTCCCGTCGTCGGCTCTATCGCCGTCGTGCCCGGCGCACCGGTCGGAAACGTCGCAGACGGCTCTGCGGCCGCTGCTGCCGGCCTCCAACCCGGTGACGTCATCACGCAGATAAACGGCCAGGACGTGACGAGCGCGAGCGAACTCGACGCCGTCCTCGCGAACGAGAGCCGAACCGTGGACGTGTCGCTCAAAAGCGGCGAACAACGCACCGTAGAGCGGTCGCTCATCATTACCGGGGCCGTCCCCCGCGTAGTCGAGGGCATCGACCTCTCTGGCGACCCGCCGACGATTCAGTCGGTGAACGGTACGCAAGTCGGCACGGAGGCAGAACTCCGTGACGCCCTCCAGAACCGCACCGTCTCGACCATCCAGACGGACAAAGGGAGCGCGACGTTCGCCGCCGGGGCACTCGTACAGGTGAGCCCCGACGGCCCGCTCACCGACGCTGGCGCACCCGAAGAGGAGACGATGGTCATCACGTCCGTAAACGGCACGCGGACGGTGGACCAGCAGGCACTCCAGCGAGCACTCGCGAACACGCAGGCCGGCCAGACGGTGACCATCGAAGGCGTCCTCGACGGTGAACAGGTCAGCTACGACGTGGAACTCGACGAGAACCCACGGACGGGTGGCGGTCTGCTCGGCGTGTTCACCCAGCCCGGCATCTCCGGTGTGACGGTTGACGACTTCGGCGTGGACCCGTACCCCGCAGACGAGTACCTCGCGGCACTCGGCGGCGACGGCGAGGGCGGGTTCGGCGCAGTGTCGTTCATCCAGCGCATCGGCGTCATCCTGTTCCTGCCGTTCGCGAGCGTCCTCTCGCCCGGACTCAGCTACAACTTCGCCGGGTTCGTGGACATGGTGACGAACTTCTACGAGATTCGCGGCCCGCTCGCGTTCCTCGGCGGTGGCGTGTTCACCCTCGCCAACGTCCTGTTCTGGAGCGGCTGGGTGAACCTCCAGCTCGGCTTCTTCAACTGCATTCCGGCGTTCCCGCTCGACGGCGGGCACATTCTCCGGACGAGCACGGAAGCCATCGTCTCGCGACTTCCCGTGCAGGACGGCCGTGAGTTGTCCAGAGCGATTACGACCTCGATTAGCCTCACGATGCTCGCGGGCCTCGTGGTGATGATCTTCGGGCCGCAACTGCTCGCCTGAAACTCAAAACGCCCTTATCTTTGCCCGCTAACGTCCATCCATGGAGCGACGCGAACCGCCACAGACCGACGAGGGCTGGTACGCACTGCACGACTTTCGGACGGTGGACTGGGACGCCTGGCGCGAGGCCCCCGCCCGCATCCGAGAGCGAGCCACAGCAGAGGGCGTCGAGTTCCTCACCGACCACGAGGCACTCGCCGATGCGGAGGAGGGTGCGTCGGCCGTCTTCTCGATTCTCGGGCACAAGGCCGACCTGCTCATCTTGCACCTGCGCCCGACGATGGCCCACCTTGACGTCGCAGAGCGCCAGTTCGAACAGACCGCCTTCGCCCAGTTCACAGAGCAGACCTCCTCGTACGTCTCCGTGACGGAGGTTTCGGGGTACATGTCCCAGGAGTACTTCGAGGAGGACGGCGACGTGGACACCGGCATCGCCCGGTACATCCAGTCGCGCATCAAGCCGGACATCCCGGACGCCGAGTTCGTCTCCTTCTACCCGATGAGCAAGCGCCGCGGCCCCGAGGACAACTGGTACGACCTGCCGTTCGACGAGCGGGCGGACCACCTCTCGGCCCACGGCGAAATCGGCAAGCAGTACGCCGGGAAGGTAAAACAGGTCATCACCGGCTCCATCGGCATGGACGACTGGGAGTGGGGCGTCACCCTGTTCGCCGACGACCTGACCGACGTAAAACAACTGCTCAACGAGATGCGCTTCGACCCCTCTACCTCCCGCTTCGCGGAGTTCGGCCAGTTCTACGTCGGGCGCCGATTCCCGCCCGCTGACCTGGAAGCCTACCTCGCGGGCGAACACGTCCCGACCGGAACGGCCCCCGCAGTTGAGCAGAAATCCGCAGACAGCGCCAGTTCAGGCGGCAAGCCACCGGTTCCAGAAGAGGACACCCACGAGGAAGTCGACCGCGACCAGTTCGAACAGGAACTGCGCAAGTACGGCGTCCGACTCGACGAGTATCCAGAAACGGGCTACGGCCTCATCTTCGAGTCCACCGCCGACGCAGAGGACCTCGCCGCCGAAGTCAGCGGCCTGCGCACAAACTTCGACCACTACGACACCCACGTCATGACCGCGGTGCGGGCCGACGCCGGCCACGCGGGCGTCATCAGCCTCTGGAAGAACAAGCGCGCCGCCGACACCGCATCCGGCTTCCTCTCCGACTTAGAAGGCGTCCAGTCGGGGATGGGCGCACAGATTGGCGAAGAAGGGGGCACCGAGAGCGACGACGAAGCAGACGAGACCGCCTCACACGGCACTGACGAAGACGCAGACCTCCGCGCCGAACTGGAGGACCTGAACATCTACTCCGGCCAGCCACACGGCGAAGATGTCTACGCGATGGTGCTCTACTCGGAGGCCGACCCGCAGGAAGTCTACGACGAAGTCGACGGCATGCGCGAACGGTTCGACCACTACGACACCCACGTCAAGACGGCCGTCTACGACGCCGAGATGGCCGACAAGACGGCCATCGTCAGCATCTGGAAGACCCAGAGCGCGGCCAACACCGCAGGCGGGTTCCTCGCAGACCTGCCCGGCATCGTCGCCCGCGCCGGCGAAGAATCCGGCTTCGGGACAATGGGAATGTTCTACACCGTGAAACCGGAGCACCGCGAGGACTTCGTCGAGAAGTTCGAGGTCGTCGGCGGCCTGCTCGACGACATGGACGGCCACTTAGAGACCGCGCTGCTCGCCAATCTGGACGACGAGAACGACATGTTCATCGCCAGCCAGTGGCGCGACAAGGAGGACGCGATGGCGTTCTTCCGCAGTGAAGCTTTCCGCGACACCGTGCAGTGGGGCCGCGACATCCTTGCAGACCGGCCGCGGCACGTCTTCTTGGCGTAGAAGTTCAGTTCACCTTTTCTGGCCGCTCGGGATTCACCAGATGGTACAGCACCTCTGATTCGACGAGATACGGGTCGCCGTCCATCACGGCGTTAAATTCTTCGATGAAGGCCGCCATCTCGTCGGGTTGCGCCTCGGGATTTTCGGTGACGTGTTTGAACACGTCGTACACCGTCGCGCCGTCTTCGGCTTCGATGTAGTAGGTGACGAACGGGCCTTCGTCGTCGTGCCGAAGGAACGCCGATTCAGTGTGGACGCCCTCCGCGTCGAGGATAGCGAGTGCGGCGTCCAGCGTTTCTGGGTCGTCCAGCTGCGACAGGAGAGCCTTCGCGCGGTCTACGTTTCCGTCCGCGATGCGCTGGTTCACGAGGAGCACGTCTACCATGTGAAGACCTCCGCACCGTCGGTGCGTAAGTCTTGGCCCGTCAACAGGTTCGCCCACTTCACTTCGACCGTCAGACAGGTTCCGTAAGCGGGTCTCGACTCGCAACGAAGGGGTTCGACTTTGCAGTTCAGTTACGCGCTGTCGCTGACAGGTAAACCGTGGTGAAAGTGAACGAAAATCAGCGTCAGACGCCAGCCTGCATTCGGTTTTCGAGTTGCAACCGAGGGGTTGCGATTACGCGCCAGCGTTCTTAAGTTTCAGGCCGGCGGCTTCGATGTCTTCGCCATCGACAGAGGAGCGAAGGCTGTCCATGCCGTCGTTGCGGTCGATTTCGAAGTTGGTCTCGTAGAGCGCGGCGACGCGCTCCTGTTCTTCCGGCGAGAGCGGCGGCGTCTCGGAGGCAGCGGCCCACTCGGTGATGTCGTCGGTGGAGTGGAACGTCGGCGTGACGGAGGCGACTTCGTCGTGGCTGAGGAGCCACTGGATTGCGGCCTGGGCCATGGAGCGCTGGCCATCCCGTTCGAGGAAGCGCACGGTTTCGAGTTTATCCCAGCCGGTTTCGTACCAGGCGTCGGGGCGGAACCCACGGTGGTCACCGGATTCGAGTTCCGTCTCCGGACGGACCTGCTCGTTCAGGAGGCCCGAGGAGTGGGGCACGCGGGCGATGATGGAGGTGTCCGCGTTCTCACGACGGATGGTGTCGAGGAAGTGCTGGCCGGGCACCTGCTCGAACATGTTGTACACCGTCTGGATGGCGTCGAAGTCGAGTTCGACGGCGCGGTCGCCTTCTGCGAGCCACCCAATCGAGGGGCCGAGCGCCCAGCCGAGGGCATCCACGCGGCCCTCGTCGCGCAGTTCGTAGAGCACGTCCATGACCTCGGGCGTGACCTCGTCTACGTTCGCGTTGTGCAGTTGCAGGAAGTCGATGTGCTCGACGCCGAGGCGGTCGATGCTCTTTTCGACGCACTGGCGCATCCAGTCGGGGTCGAGGTTCTTCGGAATCTCGCCGTGGCCGGCCTGCGCGTGGTTGTAGAAGTCGTAGCCGATTTTCGTGCCGATGGTGACTTCGTCGCGGTGTTCTGCGAGTGCCTGGCCGATGAGTTCCTCGCTGCGGCCGTGGCCGTACACGTCACCGGTGTCGAAGAAGGTGATTCCCTCGGAGAGGGCGTGCTGGACCATCTCGATGGATTCGGCTTCCGATTTGTCGCCCCACCAGTCGGTGCCGACGACCCACGCACCGAAGCCGACTTCGCTGACCTCGACGCCCGAGTCGCCGAGTGTTCGGTAGTGCATGGGCGGGGGTAGGGACGAGACGCACTTATCCGTGTGCATTCTGCCCCGACCGGCCGTTACAGTTATTGTGGAGTGCGGTTCCGGAAGTGCCGTAACGGAAACCCCTATCAGTCACCAGCGTGAACGAGTTGCCATGACGAAGCGACACGTCCACCTGCCTGACGCCGCAGAGGCAGGCGTCAGGGCGTTCATCGACGAGGTCGATGAGCGACTCTCGGGTGACGAAGAAAGTACCTGCGAGGTCGTAGAGGACGTTCTCGTAGACCTCTACGGCGACCGAGACGCATACGAACGCTGGCAGAACGGCGAGTCGGTCTCTACCGCAGAGCGCGTTCGCCTGCAGGGCTACGACCCGTGTAACTCCACCCTCGAAAGCGAGTACTACGCGGAGAAAGACGAGGAGAAGTTCAAGCGCTCGAAACACCTCCAGTGGCTCTGGCGGCAGTTCGACGCGACGCCGATGGCGGACAACATCGAGTTCGCCCTGCGCTTCCGGCAAATGCTCGCGAACCACCTCTTCGAGGATGCAGGCGACAACCTCCGCATCTTCAAGGGCGTCACGATGACCTACGGGCACAACATTTCCATCGGCGACAACACCGTCATCCACGACGACGTCCACCTTGACGACCGCGGCAAGCTCACCATCGGGCGTCGCTGTTCGATTTCCGACGGCGTCCACATCTACAGCCACGACCACGACATCAACGACCAGACCGCCGTCGAAAACTTCCACACCATCGTCGAAGACGACGCACGCCTGACGTTCGACGTGATGGTTCGCGCCGGGGTCAAAGTCGGCGAAAACTCGGTCGCCGGTGCCCGGTCGGTCGTCCAGCACGACGTGCCACCCCACCACGTCGTCGTCGGCCAGCCCGCAAAGAGCGTCCGCGTCAAACCCGGCTGGGAGTCAGTCGCCCACCCGGTCGACGAACGCTACGAGAGCCACCGCGACGAGCGCAAGATTCCGTACGAACTCCCCGAGGAGTTAGACGAGTTCGACGAATTCGGGCGCACGCGACAGCCGCCGAACTGATTTTCCCACCCAGACGAGGACTTTTGGCCCAGACCCACCAAGCGAGGCTATGCTCCGCTCGTTCGACGGGAAGGAACCCCAAATCGCAGACAGTGCCTACGTCGACCCCGCAGCCGTGGTCATCGGCGACGTGCGAATCGGTCCCGACGCCAGCGTCTGGCCGAACGCCGTCCTCCGAGGGGACGTCGGAACCATCGAAATCGGCGAAGGGGCGAACGTCCAGGACAACGCGACGCTCCACGAGGACGCCGTCCTCGAACCCTACGCCACCGTCGGCCACGGCGCGATCGTCCACGACGCGACGGTACGCGAGCGAAGTCTCGTCGGCATGAACGCCGTCGTCCTCGACCGGGCGGTAATTGGCGAGAAGTCCATCGTCGCGGCCGGCAGCGTCGTCACCGAGGACACCGAAATCCCCGGCGGCGTGCTCGTGGCCGGGTCGCCCGCCGAAGTGAAGTTCGAACTGGAGGACTCGGGCTGGTTCGCCGCCGGCGACCGGTACGTCGCCCTTTCAAAGCGCCACGCGGAAACGTCGGAATTGCTCGCAGACGAGGGCTTTTCCGCCCGTGAGCCCTAACTGCGAGCATGAATCGACGCGCCTACCTCGCAGGCGTCGCAGCCACTGCCACGGCCGGACTCGCCGGCTGTACCCTCCCCGGCCTCGGCGGGTCCGCCCCCGACGATTCGACGACCACAGTCGGTGACCAGGAGGTCGTGGTCGAAACCTTCGCAACCGGCCTCGAAGTCCCGTGGGGGGCAGCGTTTCGCGATGGCGACCTGTATCTCACCGAGCGCCCGGGCCGCATCGTCCGCGTTCGCGACGGCGAGCGCGAGGTGGTCCGGGACATGACCGATGCGACGGCAGCGAGGGGGGAGGCGGGCCTGCTCGGCCTCGTGTTCCACCCCGACGACCCCGACGTGGCCTACACCTACCAGACGCACACCCCGAACACGCGAATGCTGAATCGTATCCTCCGCCACGACGTCGGGAACGACTGGGCATTCGAAGAAATCGTTTCGGGCATCCCCGGCGCGACCACCCACGACGGCGGCCGCCTCGCGGTCGGTCCCGAGGGCGCACTGTACGCGACGGCGGGCGACGCCCGCGAACGCGACGGCGCACAGGACACAGAGACGTTAAACGGGAAGGTGCTACGCCTGACCCTCGACGGGGAACCACACCCGGACAATCACTTCGACAACGCGGTGTTCACCTACGGCCACCGGAATCCACAGGGCCTCGCCTTCCGTGATGACGGCGTGCTCTTTTCGAGTGAACACGGCCCGGACCGCGCGGACGAAATCAACGTCCTCGAAGCCGGGAACAACTACGGTTGGCCCGACGTGATGGGCGATTCCGGTGGCGAGTACACCGACCCGCTCGTCTCCTACACGCCCACGATTGCCCCGGGGAGCGCGGCGTTTTACGACGGCCCCATCAGCCAGTGGCAGGGTGACCTCTTCGTGCCGATGCTGAAAGGGTCGTATCTGCGGCGAATTCGGTTCGATAACCGGACTGTAACCGAACAAGAACAGTTGTTAGTCGATGAATTCGGCCGACTCAGGACGGCATTTTCGGGACCGGGCGGCCACCTCTACGTCACGACGAGCAATCGAGACGGGCGCGGACTTGCCAAGGACGGTGACGATCGCGTCATCCGGCTTAGACCAGCCTAAGGGCCTGTAACGCCGAAGAGACAAAGTACCTTGACACCGTATCTCAAAGTATGCTCGACGCGTGGGGGTGGGTTGTCGCCTACATCATCGGGTTCACCGTCATCCACCTGTTGGTCTACCAATACCTCCGCACGAGCGATGAGTCTCGATTCGAACAATTCTCGCCGAGCGACGCCTCCGGGTACGAGGGGTCGAGCGCGACTGCGGACTACGGAACCCAGAGCGGGCACGTCCCGGGCGAGTTCCGCCAGTGTCCACATTGTGGCACCCAGAACGAGGCAGACCCGGTGTTCGTCTTTTGCAAAGAGTGTATCCAGCCACTCTCCGTTTAACGTTTTAGCGTCGTGCCCCGAGTGACCACTATGCCACGAAGCGTCGCCATCAACATCGGCGCGAACACCAACGCGCCCGGCTTTCGCGGCCCGATTTACGACGACGGCAGTTTCGAGTACGTCCCGATACCGGAAGAAGCGTCCACGACCGACCCGGTCCCGACCTACGCAGACCTCGGTCTCTCGATGGAGATACCAGCAGAAATCCGCGAGACACCGGTCCACTTGGACCCGGAGTTCGCCGACTATGGTCCGTGTGAAAACTACACCTACGGCGACCCGTTCGGCGTCAAAGCCCGACCGCTGCAATCGCTCGAAGCGGGTGATTTCGTGTACTTTTACGCCACCCTTTCGACAGCGGGCGACGACCCCGCGCCCTGGATTGCCCCGCGCTGGGGCTGTTACATCATCGGGCAGTTCGAACTCGCCCGCGACCCGGTTTCGGGCGACGATTTCGACGAGCTTTCGGCGACTGAGAAAGCGGCATTCGCCTCGAACGCCCACCTCAAACGCGATCCCTTCGACGCCCGAGTGTTGCTTCGCGGCGACCCCAATGAGTCGCGCCTGTTCGACCGGGCGTTCCCGCTCAGCACGCCGGAGGCGGGAGCGACGGCGAATCACGCCGTCACCGAGTGGTCCAGCGATTCTGGAAAGGGACCGTGGTGGCGACGACCGCTGCGGTTCGATGAATCTGCAACTGAAAAACTTCGGGCAGAACTCGGGGAGAAAACGCAGGACTAGGCGATGTCGCGGCTGGTGTCGATGGCGACTCGGTCTGCCAACTGGAGCTTGATGGCGTCTCGAATCGCGGCCCCGCCGCGATACTTTGGAATCGTCAGGCGATTCTCGATGGTTTCGCCCTTCACGTCCGTCGAGAGCGTGAAGACGAGGTCCGCCATGTACTCGGTGGTATCTCGCATCGGCGGAACGGCCCGCCCGTCGAGGCAGTGCAGGTAGGCAACGCCGCCGATGTTCACCATGTGAGTCTGGAGGTCGTTCAGGAAGTTGCGATACCGAACGCCCCCATCTGCTTCGAGCACGTCGACGGAGTCTACGATGAGGTTGACCCCCTCTGGCAGCTGCCGAATCAGTGCCAGCGCGTGGTCGATTGGCGCTTCAGCTTCGACTTCCTGGACGACCGGTTCACCCACTCGCGTAGACGTTCGGTCTATCGCGTCGCGGACCGCCTGTGCGGATCGCTGGGTGGTGAGATACAGCGTTTCGTGCTCGGCAGTCAATTCCAAGAGCACCAGTTCTGCCTGGCTCGCAGGCTTCGCCACGAGCGCGACGATACTGCCGGCCGGAATGCCACCACCGAGTTTGCGATCTAAAATTTCGATACCTGTTGAGACTGTTTTCATCGGCGACCCCCCACGGTTGCCGAATTGTCCGATTGTCCGTACACGCGTTTCCCCCAGTATGTGATGAGTGAGCCATGGGTATTGTTACCTACCTGATAACGGGGTTGCTACGTCGAAAGGCCGCTCCGATAACGGTTGTCGGGAAAAACACCCGCCGGATGCCGAAAATGTGAGCCACTGTAGATGTCAATCTCGAAAATGTCGTTTCATCCGGAATACGAGCCCGTAAAACCCGGAATAACCCGTAATTATGCTGGATAACGAGTTGTTAACGCAGCATCATCCTTTCGTTTCGTCATAGTTTAGTCACTCTATAATAACAGTCGTTAGTACGTTACTGTCTTGCCGAGGGGCAATTTATAGCATGAAAGAAAATACTGACGAACCGGACGACAACGACGAGACGTTCGATACGACTCGACGGGGATTACTCGCGCTGGCGGGGCTCACAGGGCTGAGCGTGGTTGGCAACGGCCGACCATCCCCCAACGCATCGTTCCGAAATCTGACCCCGGAGAACGACGCCCTCTCCATCGACGGCAACCTCAACATGGAGGGGAACAACATCCTCAATCTGAACGACATCACGACGTCGGATGATTTCTCGTCCTGGAGCACCTCCGGCTCCGGAAACGGGACCATCCAACTCCGTGACTCGACCGCCCAAACGTGGTCGATGCGGGCCTACGAGGGCGACGGCGACGCCCCCGGCCCGGTCAAATTCCAGTCGCCGATTTCGGGCGCAGACGAGGATGATGCCGGTGCCGTAAATCCAGGAAGCCTGGAAATCACCAAGGGCGCAATCCTCGATTCGATGTCCGTCAAGAGCTGGAACGTCGTGGACGTCACCGAGCGCGGCATCCAGCCGGGAACGGACGACGACCTCGGGAAGTTCATCAAGGACGACTTCGACGGTGGCGTCAACAGCACGACCATCTACGTTCTCCCAGAGGGCGAGTACACCTGGAACACCGCAGTCACCGTCGAGAAGTTCGACGCCTTCGGTATTATCGGGAAGCCACAGGCGAGGGTGAAATGCAGAGATCCGCAGATGACCCACTTCCTGAAGTTGGGCAGCGGGGCGAAGGACAACGCGGACATGTTCCTCACAGAGAACATCACGTTCGACATTACCATGCCCCAGTGTGCGGCTTCCTCCATCCAGGCGGCCGTAGACGAATACCTCTACATCAACAACATCAAAATCATCGGCGAGATGGACCGCGACTACGGTCAGGTCTACTCCATCCACCCGACCCTGCTCAAGGAAACCGGTCGCGGCTACGTGAGCGTCACCATGCCCGACGGCGGATACTACAACCCGGAGCAAAGGGAGCAAGAACATCCGATGGGTATCTCGCTCGAACGTGACCACCTCGGTCACATCGTCATCGAGAACTCGTTCATCGAGGGGTTCATCAACAACGGCATCTACAGCGCCGGACACAACGGCCAGGTGAGCGTCCGAAACACCCAGATCAAAAACTGTGGTGCCGGGATGCTTCGCCTCGGCGACGGTGACTTCGCGTACAAGTGCCACCTGATAAACGACGACGCGGAGGACCGCGACTACTCCTATGCCGCCCTCTGGGTCGCGAAAGCCCGCCACGCCGTCGCGAACAGCATCTACATCGATGCGATTCAGGGGACGCCCTCCGAACTCATTCGCGTAAACGAGGACACGAAACACTGCCAACTGACGAACATTCACGTCAACTCCGACGACTCCCAGTACATTTGTGAGTTCAGGGGCAGCGGCGACGACGAAGGGATGATCGTCTGTTCGAACTGGACCATCAACGACACTGGCGGGAGCGGCACCCGGGCGCAACTCGGGCGCATCAGCCGCGCGAACGTGAAGATTAAGGACTGGGAAGTCCGGTTGAACCCGCCGTCCGACGGCAAGCGCCACGGCCTCGTCATCGACGCGCCGTGGGTGGACATCAGTGGCTGTACGTTCTATCACGGGAAGGGAGACGACGGCCTCTCGCTGCTGCTCGACGACGGTGCCGACTACATCCGGCTTCAGAACAACGACTTCAAAGCCGGAAAGCTGTACCAGTACAGTCGCGCCTCGCTCAAGAACGGGATCGTGACGGGCAATCGCTTCAGAAGCGGAACGAGCATGTCGGGCGAACGAACAGGCTGGACGACCAGCGTCAATCAGGGCGGCCTCTAACCGAGGCAACCTGAGAATCCGGCAGACCCTGACGGCTCACATACCGTTTTGAGGGCTCGCCCGAAACGCCCGGTGCATGGCCACAGAGTCCCCCGAACGAACCTCACTCGCAGCGAACGTTCGGGGACTCTGGAGCGATGGCCGCGGCCCGATTCTCGTTTCGATTGCGCTCGGCTGGTTTCTCGTCTACGGACTCAGAGCCGCGGTGCCCGCGATTCTACCGCAAATCAAGACGGCGTTCGTCCTCGACAACGCCGCCGCCGGCCTCGCCTACTCCGCGCTGTGGAGTGGCTACGCCATCATGCAGTTTCCGGCGGGGCTGCTCGTCGACCGCTTCGGCGAGCGGACGCTCCTCGTGGCGAGTCTCGGCCTCACCGCGCTTGCCGTCGCCGGACTCGCACTCTCGCCGCTGTTCGCCGCGTTCGTCCTCGGTAGCCTGTTGCTCGGCCTGGGGATGGGACTCTACGGCCCGGCACGCGGGACGATACTCTCTGCAGTGTACGACAAAAGCGATGGAACCGCAATCGGCGTGACGTTCGCCGCGGGGAGCATCGGCGGGGCGCTGATCCCCTTTCTGGCCGGGGTGCTGGTGGTCAGCATCGGCTGGCGCACCACCCTCGGCCTGCTCGTCCCCCTGTTCGCGCTCATCGCCCTGTTCGTCTGGCGCGTCGTCCCTCGTGCCCGGTCTGCAGCAGTCGGCAACGATGGGCGCAGTGTCGCCAAGGATATGGACGGCATCGTCGAGGGTGTGCTCAAGCGTCCGGTACTCATCGCCGTCGTCGCGATTACGCTCCTGCTCTCGAGTTTTCAGGGCTTCGCCGCGTTCTTTCCGACCTACCTGACCGAAGTGAAGGGACTCAATCAGGGGACAGCGGCGGGACTCTATGGGCTCATTTTCCTCGCCGGAGCGGTGGCCCAACCGCTCGCGGGCGGCCTCGCCGACACGTACAGCGACCGGGCCGTCCTCGCCGTCGCGGCGGCCATCGGCGCACTCCCGCTGTTCGTCGTCCCGTTCGTCTCCGGGGTCGTCCCGTTCGCCATTCTCTCGGCCGTAGTCGGGGTGCGACTCGGGACCTATCCGGTCACGAACGCCTACATCATCCGGTTGCTCCCGGACGAGGTGCAGGGCGCATCGTGGGGACTCGTCCGAACCGTGTTCTTCCTCGTCGGCGCGGCGGGTCCGGCCCTCGTCGGCCTCCTCAGCGATTTCTCCGGGTTCGAGACGACGTTCCTCGTCCTCGGCGGCGTGACTGTCGTCTCGGCCATCGTCTACGCGCTGTTGCCCGTACCCGGAACCTACGGGACGTGAGGGCGAACGTACATCCGCTGCGGAACCGAATCGCTGTACAGCCGCGCAGTCACGACCCGCGAGAAGCGCTACGTTCAAGTGTGACGCCGAAGAATGGAAAGACGCAGACAGCGCGTCCGTGGTCTAATGGCATGACTTAGCCTTCCCAAGGCTACAATCCGGGTTCAATTCCCGGCGGGCGCACTTCTCAGACCCTCGAATCGACGAGCCACGGCCCCGTTCGCGCTACGAACGTCCACAAATTCGCCGTGGTAACAAGGCTATTTGACGCTCCCGCCCCTACTTTCGCCAATGACCGATACTCAGTCCGCCGACGTCGCAACTCGAATCGACCTCTCGTTTACAGAGGCCGAACTCGACGCCCACCGCGAACACATCACTCAGTTCATCCGCGACCAGGTTCGCGCCGCGGGCGTCGATGGGGCCGTCCTCGGTCTCTCGGGCGGTATCGACTCGACGCTCACAGCGTTTCTCGCGGTCGAAGCACTCGGGAAGAAACACGTCCGAGGCCTCGTCCTCCCGAGTGAGGTCAACGCGGCGGACAACATGAGCGACGCAGAGCGCGTCGCCCAGCTGCTCGAAATCGAGTACGACGTCATCGAAATCAACCCCATCGTCGAAGAGTTCCTCGCCGCCGTGCCGGAGGCCGCAGACGACCAGCTCGCCGCCGGGAACGTCCGCGTCCGCACGCGAGCCGTGCTCAACTACCTCGTCGCGAATCACGACAGCCGACTCGTCCTCGGGACGGGCAACCGGTCTGAGGCGCTCGTCGGCTACTTCACGAAGTACGGCGACGGCGCGGTCGATTGCCACCCAATCGCGAACCTCTATAAGGGGCAGGTACGGCAACTGGCCCGCCACGTCGGCGTCTCCGAAGACCTCGCGGCGAAGACCGCTACCGCGGAGATGTGGGTCGGCCAGACCGACGAAGAAGAGATGGGCGTCTCCTACGACACCTTAGACCAGGTGCTCGCCCTGCACGTAGACGGCCCGCTCACGAAGGCACAGACGATGGCGACCCTCGGCGTAGACGAGTCCGTCGTCGACCGGGTAGACGAACTGTACACGAAAAGCGAGCACAAACGTCACGTCCCGCCGGGCCCCGACCCGCTCTCGGGGCACTGAGGCGTTCCGTTTCGGGACCTACCCTTTTTCCGCGACGATGGCGATGCGGTCACCCTCAGCGAGCAGATAGTCACCCGGCGTCACAGACCGGCCGTTTACCTGCACGCGCACCGTGTCGCCGTCGGCTTCCGAGTAGGTCGTGCCGTCGTACGAGACAGTCGATTCCGTCACCGAGATGTTGAGTGTCCCCATGGCGTATTTGAGCGTGATTTGATTCGCGTGACCGTGCCAGGTGGTGCCGTCACCGCCCTCGAAGTGGAAGGCGGCGTCCTGACGCTGGAAGCGGTCCTGGCTGAAATCCAGCTGGTCACCGCCGATGGTCACTGTGATTGGACCGTGGAAGTGCGCGCCGCCGAAGTTCGTCGGGCGAATCTCGTCGCTTCCCGCGAAGAAGGTGACGTAGCCGATGATGGCCGCGACGGTGACGACGACCACCACGAGCGCGTAGGGTGCGGCATCGACGGCCGTCGGCTGGTCGCGGTCTACGCCCACCCGTCTGCGGTCGATTGGCCCGAGTTCTGCGGCGTGTTCGTCGCGCAGGTGACGGTGGTAGGCCGCCTCGTCTGCGAACGACGCATCACAGTACGAACACTCGGGCATTGGTTAGCAACTCCTGCACGTGGAAGCGACTCAACCTTTTCGGTGAGAGTCAAAATCGACCGCCGTCTCGACGAGGTCGGCGAACGCCTCGGCCTCGGCGCGCTCTTGAGCGTCCGTCGTGGCCTCGTCTCTGATGCGTTCTTTCACGACTCGGAGTGCAGCCGGGTTGTTCGACGCGATGCGCTCTGCGACCGCCTGCGGGTTTTCGGTGATCTGGGAGATGAGCCCCACGCGAAGGGCCTCGTCCGCGTCGATAATGCGACCGGTGAGGCCGATGTCGAGTGCTTCGCCCTGGCCGACGATTTTCGGCAGGCGAACCGTCCCGCCCCACGCACCGAAGAGGCCGAACACGACGCCGGGTTCCGCGAACGTCGCCCGCTGGGTCGCCACCCGAACGTCGCAGGCGAGCGCGAGTTCGACGCCGCCACCGCGCGCCGCGCCGTCGATACCCGCGACGGTGACGGCCTCCGCATTCTCGATGTCCGCGGCGACGCGCTGGCCGAGTTCGGCGAACTCCTTCGCTGCTTGGCCGTCCAAGTCCCGCACTTCGGAGAGGTCTGCCCCCGCGGAGAAGGCGCTGCCCGCGCCGTGGATGTAGACGACTGTCGCGTCCGTCTCGGTGACGGCCTCGGAGAGGGCTTCGAGACCGTCGACCGTGAGGGCGTTTCGCTGGGCGGGGCGGTCCAGAGTGACCACCCGCAAAGCCCCGGTATCCGTGGTCGAAATCATGGCAGGAAGTGACCGTCCGTTTCCAAAGGTCTTTGCCCTTCCCGCCGCTAAATTGGGGCAATGGAGGAAGCCGATGCGGTCCGCCGCGCCGCGCTGGACGCGATACGTGAAATCGAGCCAGTGCGCCTCCGTGGCGACTTGGAGGCCATACTCTCTACAGGGTCGATGGCCCCGGGGGTCCTGACGCTCCTTTGTGCCCAGGCCATCGACGGTGCCGAACCACACGCGATTCGAACCCGGGCCGCGGGCGTCCAGCTAATTTACGAAGGCCTTCGCCTCACGCGAACCCTCACACAGAACCCCTCGTGGGAGACCAACGTCGAACAGGCGAATTTGGACGTACTCGCCGCGGACGTGCTCGTCTCCCGCGGATTTCACCTTCTCGCCCGGACCGAAGCCGCGAACAACGCCGTCGCGACGGTCCAGGCCTTCGGCCGCGACCAGACGCTGCGAGGCGAACCCGACGCCGACACCGACGACTTAGACCGCAACTTAGAACGCGATGTCCTCGACCTCGCGCTCGTCGCGGGAACCACCGCCGTCGGCGCGACTATCTCACCCGCCCTGCGGGCGTTCGTCCGCAACCTGACGACGACCTATGAGGCCGTCGCCTTCCCCACGGCGACGATTCTCTACACGGACGCCGTCACGAAGTCGCTCGCGGGCCATCTCGCGGCCCACGACGCGGGCAAGGGACTGGACGACGGGGTCCGAACCTCGGCGACGGACCCCTGATGCGAATCGAAACGTCTAACAACAAACCGCCGTAAGTGGGTAATGCCTGCCTGGGTAGCTTAGCGGTAAAGCGCGTCCTTGGTAAGGACGAGAGCCCGGGTTCAAATCCCGGCCTAGGCTCTTCTTACGAACTCACACAACGAGCGATAGCGAGTCGTTTCGAGTGAGTAGTGAGCCGTCAGCGGGATTTGAGCAAGGAGCGTTAGCGACTGAGTTCAAATCCCAGCCTCACGTGTCTCAGCAATCCAAATCCTACACAGTCACGACGTTCGCCTCCAGAAACGCCCGCATCGCATCGCTGAAGAACGCGGGGTTGTCGAGGTTCGAGGCGTGGCCACCCTCGGGGACGGTCCGGACGACGGCCCCGTCGATTCGAGCGCCGAGGAGGGGTGCGTGGCGGCGGAGAAACGGCGGTTCGTTTTCGCCGTAGAGCACGAGCGTCGGGGCGGTAATCGCCGCGTACTCGACGGTCGTCTCGTGGAAACTTGCGACGGCGCGAATCACCTTCGCGAACTCGTCGGTGGTCATCTTTGGTCCCTGCTCGCGGAGCCGTTCGATGTGCTCGTAATCGCCGCTCGCGCCCCGGGAGAGGCGTTCTTGAATCCTGACAAGGACCTTCTCGACGCGCTCGTAGCCGACGAGGCGGACGAACGGAATTGTCGCTTTGAGCATCGTAGACCGCTGGAGCCACTCGCCGCGAGTGAGGAGGGCGGGGGTGAACGTGTCCGCAAGCACGAGGCCGGCAATCTTCTCGGGGTGGCGGGCGGCGTACACCTGCGCGATGCAGCCACCCGTCGAGGTGCCACAGAGGACTGGCCGGTCGAGGCCGAGGCCGTCGATGAGCGCGTCCAGGTCGTCCGCAAAGAGGTCGATGGAGTAGGCGTCTCGGTCGGAGCCGCCGGTTCGGCCGTGGCCGCGCACGTCGTAGGCGATGGTCCGGTAGCCGTCGCTGAGGGCGTCTATCTGCGGGTTCCACTGGTTGTGGTCCACGATGGCCCCGTGAATGAACACGAGAGGTGGCCCGTCGCCACGCTCCTCGTAGTAGGTGAGAACGTCGTTCGTTCGGATCGTTGGCACAGGTGTATCTAGCGTCGCGTGAGAAGATGAACGTGTGCGGACAGGAGCCGTGAGGCGTCCACATACGGCATCTGCGAAGGACGTGGGAGTTTGGATTGCCGTGAAGACTGCCACAACACCGAAACCACTGGCTCACGAATCTCCGAGCATGGACGTTCAAGAACTGCAGGACTACCTCGAATCCGAACTCGACTTTCCCGCAGACATCGCGACGGTCCGCGAGGAGATTGGGGAGACGAAACTCGAATCGGCGAACACCGACGACGAGCTGACCATCGCGGAGGTGCTCTCGCACATCGAAGACGAGGAGTACGGCTCGCCAGTGGAACTGTTCGAGTCGATTCAGGCAAATCTGCCAGCTGAGTACGTCGGACGCGAGGGGTACACGGACAGGGGAACGAGCGGAAACGAGGCGAGCGAATCCGAAGACGAAGAAGACCAGTCGTTCTGACGCGGCGTTTGAAGACGATTAGGTCGTCTGTCTCGCGTGGCCGTCGTCGCAAAACCAGCTGCGCAAGCGTGTCAAACTATCAACGTCAATATTATTCCTAACGTAAGAATATTTTAATTAATTCCGGCGTGACCGAAGGGATGGATTATGCCTTCCAACCACACGACACGACGGCAGGCGCTCAAGTTGCTCGGCGCCTCCGCGGTTGCGGCGGGCGGTATGGGCGTAGCGAGTGCGAAACAAGACGACCGAACCCTCTCACTGCTCGGCGAAGTCGGCGTGAGCGGAATCACGGAGGTGACGACGCAGGGAACCTACGCCTACGCGGCGACGAACGATGGACTCGCCGTCGTCGATTGGCGTAAACCCCACGACCCGGAACTGCTCGTAGACATGGAAGTCCCCGGCGCGGGCGTCTGGGACGTGAAAGTAGACGGCGACCTGCTCGCCATCAGCAGTCAGGGTAGCGAAGAACACGACCACGGCGACGGCGATGGGGACGAAGACCGCGCTCCCGAAGACGAAATCGGGACGCACTTTTACGACATCAGCGACCCAGCGAACCCCGAGTTCCAGGGGACGTGGCAGGTCCTTCCCGAGGGAGTCCACAACCACTACCTCGTCGGAGACGTCTGTTACATTGCGAAGGAAGCGCCGTTCGACGACAGCGAACTGCAAATCGTGGACGTGAGCGACCCGACGAACCCGTCGCTGCTCTCGCGGTGGGCCGTCGAGGACGACCGACCGGAACTCGACCGAGAGACCAATTTCATCCACGACGTGTACGTTCAGGGTGACTACGCCTACCTCGCCTACTGGGACGCCGGGACGTGGGTGCTCGATGTGAGCGACCCGGCAAACCCCGAGGCTGTAAGCGGGTTCGGAATGGCTCCGAACGCGGACCAAGCTCCCAACGGGAATCTCTGGGAACGCCTCCTCACCCTCCCGGGGAATTCCCACTACGTCCAACCAACTCCCGACGGCAAGTACGTGTTCGTGGGCGCAGAGACGTTCCCCGGCGGATACGTCGACAAACCGGACAACGACGACTACGGCGGCATCAAGGTGTTCGACGTGACTGATTTCGACAATCCCGAACAGGTGGCACGCATCAGTCCGCCTGACGTCGAGGCGTTCCGCACGTCGCATAATTTCGACGTGACGAGCAATCGCCTCTATACCTCGTGGTACGACGGGGGCCTCACGGTGTTCAACGTGATCGACCCTGCGAATCCCGAGGAACTGTCTCGCTACGACCCCGATGGGTCCTCGTTCTGGGGGGCCGTCTACGAGCGCGGGACGACCATCGCGAGCGACATCGGTCGCGGAATCGTGTTCCTCAGCGACGACCGCGGCAAACGCGCCGCGCCGAAGTTCAGCGGGTCGCGGCCGAGCAACGCAGCGCTCCAGCCGCCACACGGCGAAGAATAGTCGTCACTCCTCGTTTTTCGAAAGGGGCAGGAGACGGCGTGGACAGTCGAGCCACGAACCGTGGATGATGACGGACGTGAGCACGGCTTGTCGCGTCTGCGTCGAAACGAAGGGGACCGCCGCCGGGACCCCAATCCGACGGCATTCAGGGCGGTATGCGACGAACCGGACTGACGAGGTTCGTGGCACAGTCACCGCGTCCCACCCCCGGATGGACGATTGGGCCGCGCGAACTTATATCTACTGTCCAACGTTCTGAAATTAACTGACGGGAGCGGCGTGAAGTGAGCGATTACCGGTCCATATACGAGGTGAGCAGGGTGCCAAAGCCGACGAATCCGAGCAGTCCGAAGGCTGGCGAGAGGTAGAGGAACCACTCGCCGACCGCGGGCGTTCCGACCATGGTGAACAGCCAGACCTGACCACCGCACGCGAGGGTGATCATCGCGAGACCGAATCCCCGGACGGCGGTTCGCTGTCGCGCCATACACCACGAAGACGGAGGATGAGCCTGAAGCTTGCGACGTGATAGTCAGTAACTAACGTTTTTACGCCCGCCGTCGTATGGAGGCCGTATGAGGTATGTCATTGTAGGCTTCGGGCGCGTGGGTCACCGAACCGCGCGAATTCTAAAAGAGGAGGGGCACGACGTCACCATCATCGAAATCGACCCGAAAAAGTGTGACCGTGCCCGCGACGAGGGGTTCTCGGTCATCGAAGGCGACGCGATGGACGAACAGATACTGAACGACGCAGACCTCGATTCGGCGGACGCCTTCGGCGGCCTCTCCGGCGACCTGAACGTGAACTACGCGGCCTGTATCGTCGCCGCGAACCACGGCTGTCGAACGGTCATGCGCATCGACGAGGACTACCGCGAAGAAATTTACCAGAAGTACGCGGCAGAGGTAGACGAAATCATCTATCCCGAGCGCCTCGGAGCTATCGGCGCGAAGAACGCGCTGCTCGGCGGCGACTTCAACATCATCGCAGACCTCACCGCAGACCTCTCGCTCGCGAGTTTCTCGCTGCCCGACGACTCGCCGGTCATCGACCTGCACATCAGCGAAATCGAACTCCCAGACCGGGCCGTCCTCTACGCCCACGGTCGGGCGCACAACGCCCAGACTATCCCGCTACCCCAGACCGTCGTCCAGCCGGGAGATCGCGTCTCGGTCATCGCAGAGGTTGGTGACATGGACGAAGTGAAAAACGTCCTGCTTGGTGAGAACCGACAGGCGACGGCCAGCTAGTACACCAGTTCGCCGGTGATGAACTTTCGCGCCCGCTCGTCGTGTGGGTGCTCGAACACTCGTTCTGTCGGCCCGCGTTCGATACACTCACCAGCCAACAGCACCGCCGTGCGGTCGGACACGCGGCGTGCTTGCTGCATGTCGTGGGTCGCGATGACGACGCCGATGCCACGATCACGCGCCCGGTCTACGGCCTGTTCGAGCAACGCGGTGTTCCGGGGGTCCAGATTCGAGGTCGGTTCGTCGAGGAGGAGCACGTCCGGTTCGACGGCGAGTGCCCGGGCGAACGCGACGCGCTGGGCTTCACCCGCCGACAGCCCGAGGGCGTGTTGGTCTACCTGGTCGCGCATGCCGACCGTTTCGAGGGCGTCGAGGACCGCCTCGTGGGTGCCGTTTCGGGACAGTCGCCCGGCGAGGCGGTCGGTCCACGACCGACGCACTTCGAGGCCGTAGGCCGCATTCTTGCCGACGGTCGTACTGAACAGACTTCGGTCCTGGAACACCATGCCGATGCGTCGTCGGAGCGCGAGGCGGTTCTCTCGTGGGAGCGACCAGACGTCCGTGTCGTCTACGCGAACCGACCCCTCCTGAGGCGGTTCGAACAGCGCGAGCAGGCGCAACAGCGTCGTTTTCCCGGTTCCAGAGGGACCCACGATAGCCAGGACTTCGCCCGGTTCGACGGCGAGCGAAACGTCGGCGAGGACCCGCCCGTTGTCGAAGCCGTGTGAGAGGTTCTCGATTCGAATCATGCGTCCCACCGTCCGCGGTCGCGGACCCACGCCCCAAGCGCGTTCACGCCGAGGACGAGGACGAGGAGGACGATACCGAGGGCGATACCCGTCTCGAAGCGCCCGCGTCGAGCCTCCACGGTGATGGCTGTCGTGAGCGTTCGGGTGAGCGACGTGCCGTCGGAGAGGACGATGTTCCCCCCGACGATAAGAATCGACCCGACCTCGCTGATTGCCCGACCGTAACCCGCGAGAATGGCCGTGACGATGCCGTACCGGGCTTCTTTGACGACGACGAGGGCCACGTCCAGTTGGGTGCCACCGGCGGCATAGGCGGCGTCTCTGACCGATTGGCCGACGCTCTCGATGGCCGAGAGCGTCACGCTCGTAATGACGGGGGCCGCGAGGATGACCTGCGAGATGATCATGGCCTCCGGGGTGAACAACAGTTGGAGGCTCCCGAGGGGGCCGGACCGAGAGAGCGCGAGCAAGACGACGAGGCCGACGACCACGCTCGGGAGACCCATCCCCGTGTTGATGACGGCGGTGACGACGCGCTTACCGGGGAAGTCGGTGAATCCTACAGAGAGCGCCACGGGTAGGCTGAACAGGGTGCTCAACAGCACCGCCGTCGTGCTCACCTGGAGGGACACGACAGTGATGCTGATGAGATAGCGCCAGTTCAGGTCCGCGAGGCTCTCTAACACGTGCTGTCCTCGGGTGTCAGGTGACTAAAAGGCCACGAGTCAGGTACTCACGACTACAGTCGTGGGTTTGCCTCAGCGGTGGGCCACCCGCCGTGGCAATTTAATTGTCCAGGAGACTCCGACTCTAACGCCTGACAGCGTGGGAGCATGGAGCAACCACTCGTGTTCATCGTCTCGGACTCTCGGGCCTCCTGACGGGCGACCCAACCCACAGGGAGTGCGTGTCTCACGCGGACGTGGCCAGAACAGCGTCCACCGAAACGTGGAGGTAGCACAACCGCCTGCGGTTCTTGTGCCCCGTGGTACAGTGTTCCATGCTGGACGTCGGATGTTTCGACGGAGAGGATGCGCCCTCGCCCCACGAAGCGGGGTTCACGTCGCTCGCAGTGCGCCCGCGACGTGTGCCTGTGTTGGACGAAGTTCCCGTGGTGCAACATCCCAATCAGGCAGTTCAAGGGCCAACACCACCAATCAAAGCGTTTTCGATGGGGTTGGCAATGTAACGTCGTCGGTATCCATCTGCTATCGGATTCCTCCCACGTTCACAAGAGTACAGCTCTTGTGCAGCCCATCAGAACGGCTCTGCCGTTCTGAGGACGGCTAAAGCCGTGGGCTTCCTCCTTGTATTTCTGTGAGTGGGGAATCGGGCGGGCACACGCTGTGGGTGAAAGTGGCCGTTAGTAATCGGCCGGAACCTGCTGGTCGACCCAGTAGAGGTACTGCTTGTCGCGCGTCGAGAGCGACTGCGCCTGCGACGCGGAGTAACCCTGGGGGACGTACTGCTCGAAGTTCGGCTCTTCTGAAATGGCGTTCGGGAAGAACAACTGCGAGCCGTTCGCGGTGTAGTTCTCGATCATCGACTGGCCCTGAGGGCTCGTGAGGAACCCAATGTACGCCATCGCGGCCTGGTAGTTCACGTCCTCGTACTTTGCGGGGTTTACGGCCATCACGCCGTAGGGGTTTTTCAGGATGACCGGTCCACCCTTGAGCGGCCCCTGGACGTGGATGACGAGGTCGATGTCGCTCTGCATCGAGAGGTACGTCCCCCGGTCTGCGAGCGTGTAGGCACCCGTCTGGTCTGCCTGGATGAGCGTATCACCCATCCCTTTCCCGACTTCGCGGTACCACCCACCGCTCGGTTCGACGCCGGCCTCCTCCCAGATGATGCGTTCTTTCTTGTGCGTGCCGGAATCGTCGCCGCGAGAGACGAACACGGCTTCAGACTCGGCGATGGTCGAGAACGCTTCCGTGGCGCTCCCCATTCCGTTGATTCCCGCCGAATCGTCCTCGGGCCCGACGACGACGAAGTCGTTGAACATCACGTCGCGGCGGTTGACGCCGAAGCCATCCTGCATGAACTTGTCTTCTGCGTTCCGGGCGTGGACGAGGATGACGTCCGCGTCCCCGTCACGGGCGGTACGGAGACTCGCACCCGTTCCCTTCGAGAGGGTTTTTATCGTCACGCCGAAGTTCTTCTCGAAGGTTGGGTGAATCGCGTCGAGCAGGCCCGTGTCGTACGTGCTCGTCGTCGTCGCGAGGACGAGTTCGCCGTCGCCAATTTGCCCGGACTGGGCGGGCGTCTGTTGGTTGTTCGCCGCGTCGTTGCCATCGGAGTCGAGACAGCCACTGAGCCCGAGAAGCGCGCCCGCGCCCGTCGCCTGGAGGAACCGTCGTCGTTGCATCCTGAGCGTATCGATGGCGGTACCCGCATTAAATCTTGATGAAGCGGAATAACCAAATTTGGTTGCATCGTGTGGAAAACGTTTGGAGATGAGGTTACTGAGAAGAATGAAGCCAATCGAGCGCTACGACCCACACGATGGCGATTGGGCACGCCGAGCGGACCCGTCCGGCACTCAAATTCACGACGAACGAACTGACTGGCGCGTTAGGAGATTCGATTACGGCCCTCCCGCTCATCGTCGCGATTGGAACGCTCACAGAGGCGTCGCTCGCCCACATTCTGCTCTTCTTCGGGCTGTTTCAGGTCGTCTGGGGCGTCCGCTACGGACTTCCCCTCTCAGTCGAACCGATGAAGGCACTCGCCGGACTCGCGATCGCCGGCGCAATCACCCACGGCGAACTCGTCGCCGCGGGCCTGCTGGCCGGGGGAATCTTGCTCGTCGCGGGGCGACTGGGAACGCTCTCTCGACTTTCCGAAATCGTGGGATTACCGGTCATCCGAGGCGTACAACTCGCCGTCGCCCTCCTGCTCGCCCAGACCGGTCTCTCCCTTGGTGTCGGTGACCCAGCCATCGCCGTCGGCGGCGTGGCACTCGTCGGCGTCGTCGCGCTCTTCGGATACACGCAGGCGAGTGCGCTCGTCGTGCTCGGAGTCGGGGTTTTCGTGGCCCTCTCACAGACGCCGTTTACTGTTTCCGTTCCCTCGCTGGCACTATTCCCGGCCGGGCCACCCACGCTCTCGCTCGCCGCAACGGAGGGCCTCGCCGGCCAGTTAGCGATGACCGTCGGCAACGCCGCCGTCGCCACCTCGCTCCTGCTCTCCGACCTCTTCGACCGCGACGTGTCCGCAGACCGCCTCGCCGGCAGCATGGGCTCGATGAACCTGCTCGCCGTCCCGCTCGGCGGCCTTCCGATGTGCCACGGCAGCGGCGGCCTCGCCGGCAAGTACGCCTTCGGTGCGCGAACCGGCGGCGCGAACGTCATCCTCGGCGTCCTCTACGGGCTTGCGGCACTCGTGGCGGGCGTGCTCGTTGGCTTCCCGATGGCGCTGCTCGGCGTCCTTCTCGTCGTGGTCGCCCTCCAGCTGGGTCGCGTCTCGCTCGAATCAGACCACCTGCCGGTCACCATCGCGGTGGGCCTGCTCGGCCTCGTCTTCGGCGTGGGCGTCGCCTTCGTCGTCGGCCTCGCTGGCTGGTGGCTTCTCTCCCGGCGCGCGTAACGGTTTTCGCCCGCGCCCTGCAACCTGCGAGCATGACCTGGGCCGACCTGTTCGAGCGTGCGGCGCGTCACGAAACCACCGAACGAGCGGTGCGAGACGCCCTCACCGAGGTGCGCGATGAGTAATCCGAACCCCGCACGCGTGGTCGGCGACGCGGACGTGTTGGCCGCGGACCTGCTCGTCGGCGGCCCCGCCCGCGAGGCGCTCGACCACGTTCGCCGCCACTCGTGGGTCGAACTGGTGGCCTCAGACGAGTTGCTCGACGACGCAGAAGCCGTCATCACCCGACTCGCGGACGCCGAACTCGCCGCAGACTGGCGCGCGAAAATCGAGACCCTCCGAGTGCGCGTCGAACACCCGCCACAAGACCACCCCGCGCTCGCCTCGGCCTACCACGGGCAGGCCGCCCACATCCTCTCGTTCGACGAAGGCTTCCGGAGCGCGAAAGCCGGTGCAGCCATGCAAAAACGCGTGAAAACGAGCGTCAAGCACCCCGACGCCTTCGCAAAACTGTTCGACCCCGAATCGCTCTACGACGTGGTCGGCGGCGGCGAGTATCCCGGCCCGGACCGCGACCCGCGTGCGTAGACTGGGGCAGGCAACCCTCGACGCTCGCGCCTATTCCGGCACGCCCGGATTCCACTCGCCGTCGGTGCTGAACCACTCGGCGAACTTCGCCAGCGCCCGCCCGCGGTGGCTAATCGAGTTTTTCGTCTCCACGTCCATCTCCGCGAGCGTCGTCCCGTTGTGCTCGAAGATTGGGTCGTAGCCAAAGCCACCCTCACCGCGGGGCGCGACGATGCGCCCACGAACGCTCCCCTCGAACGTCTCCGCCCGTTCGCCGTCGTAGTAGGCCACCACAGAACGAAATCGAGCGCGGCGATTGTCCTCCATCTCGGTGAGGTTCCAGACCCGCTCGACGCCGACGGTGTCCTCGACGTACGCCGAGTACGGGCCGGGAAAGCCGCCGAGTGCGTCGATGAACAGTCCCGAATCGTCTACGATGATGGGGTCGTCGCCGTCGAGGTGGTCGAACGCCTCTCGCGCGCCGTGGAGCGCGATTTCGGCTAAACTGTCGCTCTGGACTTCGGTGTAGTCGAAGTCGGCCTGTGCGAGTGGTTCCGTGAGGTAGGTTTCTGCCTCGCGGACCTTCCCCTCGTTGCCTGTGACGAACCGGAGCATATCCAAGTGGGCGTGGGCGGGAGAAAATAGCCTGTCGAATGTCGATGCCGGGCGGAAAAACGAGTCGCGCTCAGTCGACGATGACCTCGACCGGCCCCTCGTCCGGCAGGTCTTCTTTCTCGACGACCTTGTTGCGCTCCTGGTAGAGCAGTGCGCCGACGACGCCGAGGACGATCCACGACCGCCAATTGGCGAGGTTCAGGGTGTAGCCGATGCCGAAGGGCTTCTCGACGAGCATCTCGTCGCCTGGCTGCCAGTACGACTGCAGCATGCGCTTCAGGCTCGGGCGTTCGAAGTTGTACGGAATCCCCAGTATCTCTCCGGACGATGGTTTGTCAGCCATACGAACGCATACGAAGGGGAGGGTTAAGGAATTAGTGGCTTTCCTGATACCGCCCGCGACCCTCGATTTCCCGGAGTTGGCGCAGGACGCGCTCGTCGCCCGCCTCGCGATAGCCGGCCTCTACCGCGTCGCGCAGCGGTTCTGGGTCGCTCGCCGTCCCCGTCAGACTCTGGTGGAAGACGTGGAGGTCCATCGCGTAGTCCTCGACGTGGTCGGTGTAGAACCCGAGGCCGAAGTCGATGAGGTAGGTGAACTCGCCGACGCGGACGTTGCGTGTCGTCGGGTCGCCGTGGACGAATCCCGCCCGATGGAGCGCGGCGAGGTGGCGGCCCACGTCCCGAACGCGCGCGGCGGTGAGGTCCGCACTCAAATCCTTCTCGCCGACGAATTCGAGCGTGAGCGCGCCCTCGCGGACGTCCACGTCGTAGACGACGGGCGTCGGGACGCCGTGTTTTCGCGCCTCGCTGAACAGACGCGCCTCCTGAACGGTGCGAGTCTTGCGGAGGTGGGCGTCCAACTCGGGATGGCGATACGTCTTGGGCAGGCGGCGTTTCACGACCTGGTTACCTTCGACGGTGACGGTGGCCTCCGCGCCGACCAGTTCACGTCCGGCCTCGCCAACGACGGCGACGCTCTCGTCCTCGCGCCAGGTGACGGGCACCTGGTCCGGGCGGAAGTCGGGGTTGACCGCCGACTCCGCGACGGCGATGGTGTCGCCTGCTTGCGCCATCGTCGCGCCGAGCACCGCAATCATGCCGGCGTTGTCGCGCAGGAAGCGCGGTTCGGGGGCGTAGAAGTCAGCGCCCCGCTCCTCGCACATCGTCCGCAACATCTCCTGAAGGCGGGCGTTCTGGGCGACCCCACCCCCGAGGACGAGTTCGTCGCTTCCGGTGAGCGAGAGCGCGCGCTCTGCGACTTCGGTGAGCATCCCGAAGATGTTCTCTTGCAGCGAGAAACAGACGTCCTCGACAGACGCGCCGTCGTCGTAGGCCTGTTTGGCCGCACTCATGATGCCGGAAAACGAGAAGTCCATTCCCTTGACGACGTAGGGCAGGTCGATGAGTTCCCCGCCCTCGGCGTACTTTTCGACTTTCGGGCCGCCGGGATGCGACCAGCCGACGTGCCGAGAGAACTTGTCGATTGCGTTGCCGACGCCGGTGTCCATCGTCTCGCCGAGCACCTGATAGCGCCCGTTGTGGAAGCCGAGGAGGTGGGCGTTCGCGCCGCTCGCGTTCAGACAGACCGGCGAGTCGAATCCCGACTGGTGGCGGCCGATTTCCAGGTGAGCCACCATGTGGTTGACGCCGACGAGCGGAACGTCGAGTGCCTGTGCGAGCGACCGGGCGGCCGTACCGACGATTCTGAGACACGGGCCGAGTCCCGGTCCCCGAGAGAAGGCGACGTAGTTGACGGGGCCCGCTGCCTCGTCAAGGACCTCGGAGACGACGCGAGGGATGGCACTGGCCATGTGTTCTGCGGCCTCGCGCGGGTGAATCCCACCCGTCGCTGGTTGGTAGGGGTCTGAGACGATAACAGTTGAATCGGTCTCGGTGTCGTGAATCGCCGCGCTCGCCGCCCACGCGGTCCCCTCGATACCGAGTACGCGCATTCCCTATTTCCACTCGGTGTAGCCACAGCGGCCGCAGTGGAAGCGGTCACTGTGCTCTGCGAGGAATGCGTCGCCACACTCTGGGCACATCTCGCGGTCGGTCGTGCCGTCTTCGTTGTAGAGTTCGTGACGGGCCATCTACGCTTCCTCCGCCTCGGCGTCTGCGTCCTCGCCGTCTGCGAGAATCTTGTTGCGTTCTAGCATGTGCTTCTGTTCGACCTCACGGGCGAACTCGGAGCTGTCGTAGACCTTCGCGACGCCGCGGGTCTTGCGCATGCCGAACTTCGTGTCCATCTTGCGGACGACGACTTCCGAGGCGTCTTTGTTCAGTTTCGCGGCGAGGCTGTCGCGGACCGAAAGGCGCGACGGCGTGGCCTCGTCGTGGATGATTTCGAAGCGAACGTCCGTTCGGTGAAGCATCGGATTTTCCGATTCTTCGAGGATGGTAATGTCCATGGTAACTCAGTTACAGGGATTTGGCGGCGAACCGGCTAAAAGGATTTCGAAGGGACTGGCGGCCTATTCTGCGTCAACGCCGAGGGCTGTCCACGCCGCTTCGTGGTCGCCCGCCATCGCTTCGAGCAGGGAAAACATGCGATGGCGGACCTCCGGCGTCACGGTGACGAGCACCATGCCCGCGTCGGGTTGGCCGTAGACCACGCTTGCCCCCTCCGGGGCGGCGACGATGGCCGGCAGCGTCGCGAGGTCCTCTTCGCCCTCGACGACGATGACGACGGTCTCCGGCGCGTCGATGGCCTCCCGCAGCACCGAGAGCAACTCCTCGGTGAGCGTCGCGGCCGGGTTGACCGACGTGAGACGACGGTCGTACCCGCCGATGGCCTCGGAGATGGCCTCGTCTACGGCTTTGCGCTTGGTCTTGCCGTCGATGACGGCCACGTCGGGGACGACGCCCGCCTGCGTCAGATGGTAGGTGACGATGTCGCCGACGGCGATAATCGGGCGCCCTGCCTGTTGGAGGAGTTCGTCCGGGTCGGTAAACAGCGGTCCGAGCGGGTCTTTGAACGCCGACCGCAATTCGTCGGGGAGCGTGAGGACGGCGTCGTCGGTCACTATCGAACCTTCAGTGCGTAGGCGCCCGGCGAGGTGACGCCCATCTCTTTGGCGATGTCGCTCTTCTCGGGATGGGCGATGACGACGTAGCCCGCCCAGTCCTCGGTGAGGCTCGTAGACCCACAGTCCGGACAGACGTCACCGTCCGAGACTTCGAGGACGCGGTGGCAGTCGCGACACACTTTGCGCTTCTTTGCCATGGTTATTCACCCGCAGCGGCCTGCCGGCGTTCGCGCTCCTCTTTCAGCCAGCCGTGTTTGCCGAGGCCGACCTGTTTGGCCGTGAGGCCGATTTTGCTGTCGCGTGGGTTGCGCTCGTCGATGCTCTTCGTGACGATGCGGGCGCGAACCGAGTCGCCCACACCGAGGGCGCGGTTGGACTCGCGGGAGGCCAGTTGTTGGCCTTCCTCGTCGAACGCGAGGTATTCGTCTGAAATCTGTGAGACGTGGAGCAGCCCGTCCACGGGACCGATGCCGACGAACGCGCCGAAGTTGACCACTTCGACGACTTCGCCGTCTACGACTTCCTGCATCTGTGGGTCGTAGGTGAGAGCGTCGAAATCCGCTTCGTAGTAGACGCCGGGCTTGTTCGGGATGACCGCGCCGTCGCCGATTTCGTGGACCTTCGTCACGCTGACGATGCTGCCCACGTCTTCGTCCATCCGCCCTTCGAGTTTGTCCTGTAACAGCTGCTTTACCAGTTGTGGAGACACGTCCGCGAGGTGCTTCGGTGGCACCTCGACTGTGTCCTTGAGTCTGACCCGTTTGTACATACTTATGGTCGAGTGATTGCCAGTTTGTTCCGGCCCCTTATACCAATTACTGGTACGCCAGCGGCCAGCAACCGCCGTTTCAGGGGTCCGTCGTTCGTGACGACGTAGTCGCACTCACCGTCGTCGGCGAGTTCGACGATCGCGTCGTCCGCATACGATGCATCGTGTGTGAGGGTGCGACAGCGCTCGCGGGCGAGGTCCGCTCCGACGCTCGCGGCGACCGCCTCGCGACTCGCGCCCGCAGCGAGTTTCTCCAACTCGGCTACGACCGCTTCGGGGGTCACGAGGTCGACCACGCCGAGCAACCGGTCGAGTTCGTCGAACACGCGCACGTCGAGTTCGACCGGCATCATCAGAGCGTTCGCGTCCATGAGCACCGTCACCGCCATCCTACTCCGTAATCGTGCCGACGCCGATGAGTCGCCAGCGCGCGCCGACACGGCGGTTGATGGCGACCTTCGCGCCTGCTGCGGCGCAGACCGGGCGCTTTAGGCGAACTTCACACTCGCCGTCTCGGGCGCTCGTGACGGCACCGACGGTGGTGGCCGTCCCGACCGTCATCATGAGCGGTTCGCCGGTCGAAATCTCGTCGACGGTGTCCTCGTCGTCGCCGACGACGCGGTCTAAGAGGTCCACCGTCATCTCGAAGGCTTCACGCGTCGGTGGCAGCGACCCTGGTGGCCCTGCAATCTGGCCGGCGAGTCCGTCGCCTTTCGTGAGGCTTGGGTCGAGGCCAGTACCGACGCCAAGCAGGCCACCGGGCGTGGCCGAATCGACCGACTGCCCACCCGCCTGGATGGAACGGACGTTCGTCGTAATCGGTCGCCACTCGGTCTTGCCGCCCTCTTCGACCTCGCGGCCGGGGCGGATTTCGATGTCCTGGTCGGTTTCGAGACCGCCCGCGACGAGCGACCCGCCGATGACGCCACCGGTCAGGTTCTCCCAGGTCGTCCCCGGGCGGTTGATGTCGAAACTGCGGGCGATGTGCAGTCGGGCATCGTCGCTCGGGTCGCGATCTGGGGTCGGAATCTCCTCTTCGATGGCCTGGATGAGCAGGTCTAAGTTGACCTCCTGTTGGGCGCTGATGGGGACGACGGGAGCGTCCTCTGCGACCGTGCCCTTCGTGAACTCTTTTATCTGCTTGTAGTTCTCGCGGGCCTGCTCTGCGTCGACGAGGTCGACCTTGTTTTGGGCGATGACGATGTTGTCGATGCCGATGATGTCGAGGGCCATCAGGTGCTCTTCGGTCTGTGCCTGTGGCACGGGCGAGGTGGCGCTCACGAGCAACACCGCGCCGTCCATGATGGCTGCTCCGGAGAGCATCGTCGCCATGAGCGTCTCGTGGCCGGGCGCGTCCACGAACGAGACGGTGCGAAGCGGTTCGCTCTCCGTGCCGTCTTCGCACTCTTCGTCGACGGTGTAACACGCCGGCGCTTCGACACCGGGACACTTGCGGAACGTCGCGTCGGCGTAGCCGAGGCGGATGGAGATACCGCGTTTCATCTCCTCCGAGTGCTGGTCCGTCCACTCCCCCGAGAGCGCTCGCACGAGCGTGGTCTTGCCGTGGTCGACGTGACCGACGAGTCCGATGTTCACCTCCGGTTGTTGATGTTTCCCTGTCATTTCGAGAGTAATCTTACAGAGTAGTCACCCCGAGCGACGCATAAACCTACTGTTCTCGCCCCACACCCCGCGCGAGGGCGGGCCAGAGCGCCCCTCCGCCTGCTGTGGGTTTCCCCAGGTCTGCTGAAGATTCCTTCAGGGAAGGGATTAGACCCCTCGCGGCGTACAGGTGGTATGTCATCTCACCCCACGCCGGGCGATGCACCCGTCGTGCCACTCTCTGCGACACCGAAAACCGCGCCCGCAGAGGTGTTCGCCGTCATCTCGAACGAGACACGACTGGCCATCTTAGAGGCGCTGTGGGCCGCAGAGACCCGGCCCGTGACGTTCTCTGACCTGAATCGAGCGGTTGGCATGAAGGATTCGGCGCAGTTCAACTACCACCTGCGCCAGTTGCTCGACCGCTTCGTCCAGAAATCAGACGACGGTTACGACCTCACGTTCGCCGGCAAGCGCGTGATGCGCACCCTCATCTCGGGGATGTTCACCGACGACGTGAGCATCGACGCCTTCTCACTGCCCGGAACGTGCGTCTCCTGTGGCGAGACGCTGGTGGCGGCCTACGAGAAAGAACACCTCACCGTGGTCTGTCCGGCCTGTGACCGGGTCCACAGCGCCTACCCCTACCCGCCGGCGGGCATCTACGGGCGCACCCGCGACGAGTTGATGAAGGGCTACAATCGGTGGGTGCGCCACCTCTACGGCCTCGCCGCCGACGGCGTCTGCCCCGAGTGTGGCAGTTCGATGGGCTCGAAAATCGTCGATGGCGAACACTGCCTGCCGGAACTCGAAATCGCCGTGAGCCACCGCTGCGTCCAGTGCGACGCGAGCGCCATCGCCGCCGTCGGGATGACCCTGCTCGACCAGCCCGACGTGGTGAGTTTCTACCGCGACCACGGCATCGACCTCAGAACCATTCCCTACTGGGAACTGCCGTGGTGCGTCGGCGACGAGCACACGACCGTCATCCAGGACGACCCGTGGATGGCACGCGTCGACATCAGCCTCGAAGCCGAGGAACTGCGCGTCACCCTCGACGACACCTTCGACGTCGTCGCCGTCGAGCGGGCGAAGTCCTACCGGCGCGAGTAATTATCCGATTTTCGACAGAAACAGACTTCAGTATCGTCGCTTACAGAAATGTAATTCAGATTACTCTTTTTAACCCCGAACGCCTCCGTTCACCTGTCCATGAAGACCGACACTCGCACCCTGTCTGCCGCACAGTACGCCTACCGCAGACCCGCTCGAACGGCCGCAGAGCGCCTCAGCGAGTACCTCCGCGCTGGGGTCATCCTACTCGCCATCGCCACCGCCCTCGCGGTCCTGACCGTGGGTGTCAGTTCACTCCTCCCCGGCCCCGCGCTGTTCGTCCTCGGGATGGTCGGCCTGGTGAGCGCCCTCGTGCTCGTCCCGTTCGCGGCCATCAAACTCGTCGTCTCGGCGGTGGAGGCGTAATCACGAATCCAACCTAAATTTATTTCACTGAAACTTTTTGCAACGGGGTCACAACTGTTACCACAATGAAGGAATCCTCCATCCAGGACTGCGAGGAATGTCTCGCACCCGCCGACGCCTTCTCCACTATCGCCAACGAGACGCGCCTCGCCATTCTGGAAGCGCTCTGGACGGCCCCCGAGCGGCCCGTCAGTTTCTCCGAACTCCGGCGGTCGGTCGGGATGCGTGACTCCGCGCAGTTCAACTACCACCTCGGCAAGCTGACCGGCCACTTCGTGAAGAAGACCGACGACGGCTACGACTTTCGCCACGCAGGTAAGAAGGTGGTTCGCGCCGTCCTCGAAGGCTCGTTCAACGAGGACCCAGAACTCCCCTCGTTCGGGATTTCCGGGTCGTGTGCCGACTGCGGCGGCGGGCTACAGGCCGCCTATGCCGACGAACAAATCACCATCGACTGCACCGTCTGCGGGCGATTTCACTCTCGCTACTCCTTCCCGCCGGGCGGCCTGAACGACCGCACCCGCGAAGAGATCATGGCCGCGTTCAACCAGCGCGTGCGCCACCTCCACTGTCTCGCTGCCGACGGCGTCTGCCCCGAGTGTACCGGGCGGATGGAGACCACCCTCAGACGGGCCGAGGACGCCGACTTCGCGGGCGAGGTCTGCGTCGAGCTGACCTGCGCGCAGTGCAACCACCAGATTAGCTCTGCGGTGGGGCTGAAACTGCTCGACCAGTCGGACATGGTTACCTTCCATCGAAATCACGGCATCGACCTCTGTGCGACGCCGTACTGGGAGTTCGACTGGTGCGTCTCCGACAACCACACCACCATCGTCTCCGAAGACCCGTGGTCGATTCAGGTCACGATTCCGCTCGACGACGAGGAACTGCGCGTCACCCTCGACGGCGACCTGCGCGTGACGGACGTAGAGACGTTCCCCGCCACCGCACCCGCCGACTCGCGGACGACCGCCTGAACTATCACATTTCTTCCAGAAACGCAGTTCAGTCCACCCGTTTACAGAAATGTAATTCAGGAATCAGATATGGTGCCGTGGCTCCTTTCTTTATCTGAGGAAGAAGCCCATGGCTGCAACCAACCCGCACCTGTCATCCGCCGCCCGACTCGGCCCGAGAACGCCCACTGACGCCGCCGCAGACGCACTCGTCACGCTGCTGTTCGTGACCCTCGCGTTCGCGGCACTCGCCGCGCTCGCGGTGGCGGCGACGGCCCTCCTGCCCGCACCAGCCCTGTTCGTGGCGCTGTGGGTCGGTGGCGTCGCCGGCTTGCTTGCGCTCCCGTTCGCCGTGGGGTCGCTCCTCACCCGGTGAGGGAAACAGTTCTGTAACCCGGCGCGCAACCCACTGACATGGCATTCGACGCGGCCCGGGTTACGACCGTCACCTTCGATTCGTACAGTACAATTGTCGACGTAGACGCCGCAGAGCAGGCGCTCGCGGACCGGGTTGCGGACCCCGAACCCGTTTCTAAATTGTGGCGCGCGCGCTCCATCGAGTACACGATGGTCGCGAACTTCGTTGACGCCTACCAGCCCTTCTACGAGATGAACCGCGACGCCCTCCAGTACGCCTTAGACGTCCACGGCGTGGACATCTCCACCGACGAGCGCGACGAAATCCTCGCCGTCTACCACGAACTCGACGTGTTCGACGACGTGCGCGACGGGATAGAGCGCCTGCAAGACGGCGGCTACGACTGCTACGTCGTCTCGAATGGAAACCCCGAGATGCTCGACTCGATGGTGAAACACGCCGGAATCACGGACCTCCTCGCCGACACGATTTCGGCCCACGAGGTGGAGACGTTCAAGCCGGACGCCGAGATTTATCGCCACGCGGCGGGGCGGACGGGAACCCCGATAAAAGAGATCGCCCACGTTTCGGCCGGCTGGTTCGACGTGATGGGCGCACAGCACGCCGGGATGCAAGGCGTGTGGGTCGATAGGAAGGGCACGCCCTACGAGACGTTCGGCGGGGAGCCTGACCTGACGATTGAGACGTTTTACGACCTGGCTGACGAGCTGGGTGTTTAGGAGGGTCGAAGTTGCTCGGGAGAAGTTCGTGAGTGGTCCAAGACCGCACGAATCACGAGCCACAATGAGAGACAGCATGCCTGCCCTCCCCCGGGTCGCGCGACGAGACGCGCTTCCCGGCCCGTAGAGCGGGGAGGCAAACCACGTGGGTGGGACTGAAAGGGGCCGACTTCTCGGCGAGCGAACCGACGGAAGCACTGGAGCGAGCGACGCGAGCGAAGCGCGCAGCGAGGTGCAGCCGTCGAGAAGTCGGGGGCTTTCGAGGTGTTGGAAGCCCCGTGTGACACAGCTCCAGAATACCCATACAAAACTCCATCTAGCACGAGGTTTTTCAGCCACCAACACCACCCTTCATACGTGTCTGAATTCGCGTTCGAGGTGGCCCTGTGCGCCCAGCTCGAGCGCGAGCGAGCCCAAATTATCGCCCGCCAACTGGGCGCGAGCGTCCACGGGCGGCGCATCATGGACATCGTCTGCGTCCAACCCGGCCCCGAGTTCGACGCCCGGGCGTCGATTACACCCCACGAGATTCCCGACGCGGCCATCGAGAGCAGTGCGGGCGTCGGGCAGGCCAAATACTACCGCAACTGCTTCGATATGCACCCAGAGCGGGCACGGAGCGTCGCAGAGCGCGCCATCGACATCGGTTTCTTCGAGCGCGTGCGCCGGGGGTCACGCCTCTACGTCCGCCAGACGGCGCGCTATCCCGACGACTGGTTCGGGAAGGTCGTCGGCATCGAGAACAAACCAGACCTCTCCGTGCCGGGCGATTTGGAACTCCAGTTGCGAAAAGACGTCTCTCTCGGCGTGTTCGACGAGGTGATTCTCGCCACTGAATCCTACGTGACACGGGCGCACCTGAACCGCATCCCCGCAGAAGTCGGTGTCTGGCGGTTTCGACCCGAAACGGGGGGGCTCGAAGTCGTGCGGGAACCGACCCCGCTTGACCCGTCTGCGTCGGGCGTAGACATCGTCGACGAGTTCGCCGGGCGGACCGACATGCGCGTCGCGACGCCCGAAGAAAAGGCCCGACTCCGCCGCCGGATGGCCGAGCGCGCGTATGGCAAAGGCTGGCGAAGTTTCGACCTTCCGGCGTGTGTCCACGGGGCGACGACGGTGGTTGCAGGAGCCGATGGCATCCCCTACTGCGAGTGGAAAGATGCAATCGTCAATCCGGCAGAAGCGTGCGGGCCGGCGTGTCCCGGCTACGAACCGGCCGACCCGCCCGCAGTAGACATCACAGCCATCCGCGACGGGCGGACACCGTGGGTCGCGAACCCGAGTGGCCCGCGAAAACAGAGCGGCCTCGACCGATTTCTATAGCTGATACTGCTCGCCGTCTACGGCGAGCGGGTCTTCGAACGCTTCTTCGACGGGATAGTAGTGGGCGATGTGCACGAGGCGAGTGATTGAGGCGTTCAGTTCCTCGCCGAGAGCAATCGCGCCTTCGCGAGTCATGTGTTTCGTCCCGAAGGTTCGGGCGGTGCCATCTGCGTCGTGGTGGCTTCCGCCGGCGGGGTGGTACTCGGAGAGGTGGCCTGGGACGATGCCGTCGGCGAGCAGGAGGTCCGGGTTTTTGAGCAGTTCTCGTGAGTCGTCGGGCAGGTCGAAGCTCGTATCACCGGAAATCGAGAGTTTCGCGCCGGTCTCCGGGTCTTCGACGGTGAGTCCGTAGCAGAGCAGCGGCGGGTGGTCAACCGGCACGAGCGTCACGTCGAGGCCGCAAATCCTCCGAGTTTCGAACGGCGAGAAGTCGCAGACGGTGATGGCGCTCAGGTAGTCGAATTTGTCCCGAATCGTTTCGGCGACGCTCTCGCCGGTGACTGGGTCCGTCTCGTCTGCGGCGTACACGGGGAGGTCAGAGAGCAGGCGATAGACGTTGCCGAGGCCGTCGACGTGGTCGAAGTGGATGTGGGTGATGAGCGCCGCGTCGGGGAGCGGCACGTCGTTCGTGAGAAACTGGTGGCGAAAGTCGGGGCTCACATCGACGAGCAGCGTCTCCTCGGTGCGTTCGTTGTGAATGTGGACGGAAAATCGGCTGCGGTGGACGCCACGCTCCCGGGCTTCGACGCAGGTGTCACAGTCGCAGTTCGGCGTGGGCGTCCCCGTCGTGTCACCCGTCCCGAGGAGCGTGACCTGCATCAGTCGTGACTGTGGTCGTGATCGTGGTCGTCGTGGTCGTGATCGTGGCCGTCGTCGGAGCCGCCGGGCAAGTCGCTCCCGCCCGCGATGAGCGCGTCGTGGTCGCCGTTCATCATGTCCAGGTCCTTCAGCGTATCACGTTCCTCGAAGTCGGTAATCGCGTCGAGAAGGTCCTGCTGGGTGAGCACCATCCGCTCTTCGGTGAGTGCTTCGAGCACGGCTTCGCGCATCACGAGACGAAGGTCGCTGCCGGTCAGCCCCTCGGTGAGGTCTGCAACTTCGCCGGGGTCGAAATCCACGATTTCCATGTTCCGGGTGATGACCCAGAGAATGTCAGAGCGCATCTGGTGGTCCGGCTTCGGGAAGTTGACGATTTCGTCGAAGCGTCGCCACGCCGCCGCGTCGAGTTGGTCGGGGTGGTTCGTCGCCCCAATGAGAAGTACGTCGTCCTGCACCAGGCTGATGTTGTCGATGGACTTGAGCAGGGTGTTCACGGCGCGCTTGATGGCCGCGTGCTCGTCCGACGCGCGGGTTTTCGCCACGAAGTCGAACTCGTCCATGAACAGGATACACGGCGAGAGGCGTTTTGCGACCTCGAACGTTTTCTCGACGTTCTTTGCCGTCTCACCGAGATACTGGCTCGTAATCATCGACAGTTTCACCTCGACGAATGGCAGGTCGAGTTCGTGGGCGAGAGCGCGTGCCGTCGTCGTCTTCCCGGTTCCGGGCGGGCCGACGTAGAGGAGTTTCCCGATTTCGCGGAGGCCAATCTGGGCGAGGTAGTCGCGATGCTCGATGGCCTTCATGATTTTCAGAATCTCGCCCTCCTGGTCCTCGGTGAGGACGAGGTCGTCTAAGCTCATCTCGATTTCCTCGGGCGCGAGCACGTCCACGAGGTCGAGCATCTCCTCTTCTTCCTCGCTGTCGAAGTACTCCTCTAACAGGCTGTCAATCCAGACGCGGTCGGCACGCAGTGGTCGATTCTCGGCGCGAGCGCGGTCGTAATCGAGGTCCTCGACTTCCTCGGCGAAGGCGGCGGTGAGCGTCGGGACGCCCATGATGCGCTCTGGGTCGGCACGGTCGAGATACCACTGCTTCGCGAGGTCGGCCTCGGTGAGTTTGATGACCTGATTGAAGTCGTCGAAGTCCGTGAACATCAACCCCGAGACGGCTTCCCAGGGGTGTTCGACGCCCGTGGCCGCGGCGGCCTTCTTCGTGGTCGAGGGAAGCGGTCGTTCGATGCCATCCTCGCCCCAGAAAACCCGGCGATATCGGGGCGGCAGGTCGTTCTCGTCGCGGTCGCGGTCTTGGTTGTAGAGATGTGTCGTCAACAAGAACTCAACGACGTCAAGCTCCGGGCTGCTCATTCTCGGGGGAATAAGAGTGGGAGTGGCATAAGACCGTCGAACAGGCCGAATAAACTCTCGGTGCTAGCCATGTGGGTTCGAGTGGGTTTAACACGCACCGGTCCTCTAGAGACAGCCATGGCAGACAACACTCCCGTCATCGTCCAGGCTGTCCGAACCCCGCAAGGGAAAGACGGTGGCGTGTTCGCAGACGTTCGCTCTGAGGACCTCTCGATTCCGCTCATCAACGAAATTCTCGCCCGAACGAACCTCGCAGGCGAGGACATCGACGACCTGATGTGGGGCTGTGCCCAGCAGCGCGACGAACAGGGCAACAACGTCGCCCGCGTCATCGCGCTCCTCTCGGAACTCGGCGAATCCGTCCCCGCGACGACCATCAACCGCTGGTGTGCCTCCTCGATGCAGGCGCTCATCTCCGCCTCCGACGCCATCCGCGCCGGCCAGCGCGACGCCATCATCGCGGGCGGCGTCGAGAACATGTCCCGCGTCGAGATGGGCGGCAACACCCACAAAACCCACCCACGCATGAACGAGGTGTACAACGTCGCCGAACTCCAGATGGGCATGACCGCAGAAAAGGTCGCAGAGGAGTACGACATCTCCCGCGAGACGCAAGACGAGTTCGCCGCACGCAGCCAGCAGCGCGCCGTCGAGGCAACTGAATCCGGCCGCTTCGAGGACGAAATCGTCCCAATCGACAACGGCGAGGAGAAAGTCACCAAAGACGAGGGTCTCCGCCCCGGCACGACCGCGGAGAAACTCGCTGGCCTCCCGACCGTCTTCAAAGCAGACGGCACCGTCACCCCCGGCAACGCCTCCCAGATTTCTGACGGCGCAGCAGCCCTGCTCGTCACCTCGAAGGCCTTCGCAGAGGAACGCGACCTCGACATCCTCGCCGAAGTCGGCAACAACAACGTCGCCGGCGTCGACCCGACCGTGATGGGCATCGGCCCCGTTCCGGCGACCCGCGGCCTGCTCGAACGCTCGGGCACCGACATCGAGGACTACGACCTCTACGAAATCAACGAGGCGTTCGCGAGCCAGTGTGTCTACTCCGCGAACGAACTCGGCATCGACCAGGAGAAACTCAACGTAAACGGCGGCGCAATCGCTATCGGCCACCCACTCGGCGCGAGTGGCGCACGCCTCCCGGTCACCCTCATCCACGAGATGATCAAGCAGGACGCAGAGAACGGGCTCGCGACGCTGTGCGTCGGCTTTGGCCAAGGGGCCGCTATCGAGTTCAGCCGATAGAGCGACGACCCCTGTGAGCACCCAGTGCTCGGCCGAGTCGTTTTTCACCGAAGTTCGTGCGCAGATTCGAGTTCGCGCATAGAGATGTACACGGACGTTGGCCAAAGTATTTTGTTGCATTCATCCAGAAAATATCCAATTATCTGGACAGAATATGTGACTTAGGAGTTTAAAGTTCATTATAAACCAGACACGCGTCTCTAAAAATTCGTCAGAAAATTCTTTTTTCAACAGTTATCGTTTTATTACTCGAATCAGTCACGCTAAAGCATGCAATATCGAAATGAGTTAACGGAATTTTTACTGTTGTTCGACGAACGTAGGATTAGTCTGTTTGGTCAATCGGAGGTGGCCGTGTGAGCGACCCCGTTCCCACGACGTGCATGCGGTGTGCCGTGGGGTGTGGCCACCTTCAGGTCGGAGCGGATATCGGTTACGGCATCGATTCAGTGCGAGGCGACGCGAACCACCCGGTGAACAGAGGTCTCGCCTGTGGCCGAGGTATTCGCGAGACAGCGAATCCCGGGGGTGACTGGCTGACGAGACCCCTCGTCCGCAAGGACGGCGAGCTCGTTCGGACGACATGGGAAGCCGCCCTCACCCGAGTTTCGACGGCCATTGAGGACGCGATGGCCACGCAGCCTGACGACGTGGCGATTCTCGGCAGTGGCCAGCAGACCAACGAGGCGGCCTACCTCCTCGGAAAACTCGCTCGGGGCGTGGTCGGGACGCGCAACTACGACGCGAACACCACGCTGTGCATGGCGAGCGCCGTAACCGCCTATTATGATGCCTTCGGGAGCGACGCGCCACCGCCAACGTACGACGACATCCCCAAGGCGTCGTCGCACATCGTCTGGGGGGCCAACCCCGCGGTCGCCCACCCTGTCATGTTCAGGTGGATTTACACGTCTGCCCGCGCCGACGACAGCGAACTGCTGGTCGTCGATCCTGTCCGGACGAAGACTGCGACACAGGCCGACTGCCACGTCCAGCTCACTCCCGGCGGCGACGAGGCACTCGCCCGCGCCGTCCTTGCCTCCCTCGTCGAAACCAATCGCGTGGACCGGGCGTTCATCGAGGCGCACACGAGTGGATTCGACGCGCTGGTGGCCCGATTGCCGACCGTCGCGGCGGCGGCGAAGAAGGCGGGCGTCTCCGAAGCAGTCGTGGCGCGACTCGCTGCCGCACTCGAACGCGACACGCTCATCTACTGGGGGATGGGGGTCAACCAGAGCGTTCGGGGGACGGCCACCTCCGGTGCACTCGTCGACCTCTGTCTCGCCACCGGAAATCTCGGCCCGGGAACCGGACCGTTCTCGCTCACCGGACAGGCCAACTCGATGGGAACGCGCGTCTGTTCCTCGAAGGGGTCCTGGCCCGGCCAGCGGTCGTACGAGGACCCCGACGAGCGACAAACCGTCGCCGACCACTGGGGCGTCCCAGTCTCACGGTTGCCCGCAGAGAGCGGTCCCGGCCCGGTCGGTATCGTGGAGACAGCGCCGTCGGTCCTCTGGACTGTGGCGACCAACCCCGTCGCTGGATTGCCAGATGCGTCGGCCGCACGTCGAGCGTTCGAGGAGACGTTTCTCGTCGTCCAGGACGCCTTTCGCTCGGAGACGGTCGAGTACGCAGACGTGGTGCTGCCAGCGGCGACGTGGGGAGAATCAGACGGCACCGCCATGAACATGGAACGGACCGTTTCGCGGGTGCGCCCGGCGACGGATACCCCGTCCGGGGTTCGCTCCGACCGCGATATCATCGCCGGAGTCGGTGCGCGTCTCGCACCATCTGTGTTCCCGAGCCACCGCCCCGAGCCGTTCGCCGTGTTCGACGAGTTCCGCGCTCTCACCGCGGGGACGAACGCCGATTGCTCGGGCATCAGTTACGACCGGCTGAACGCCGAGTTGGCCGTGCGCTGGCCCGCGCCCGACGCGGAATCTTCGGGTGGCTATCGGTACTACGCAGACGGCGAGTGGCGGTTTCCGACCCCGTCGGGGAAGGCACGATTTTCCGCCACTCTTCCCGCTGCACTTCCCGAACCAGCGAGCGACGACTACCCCCTCGTGTTGACGACGGGCCGCGAGCCCGACGGCTACAACACCGGTGTCCGGTCGCGCGACGGCGACGGTGCGCCCGTTCGAATGCGCATCAACCCGGCCACCGCAGGAACGTACGATAACCAGATTACTGACGACCAGACAGTGCTCACCTCGCGCCGGGGTGCGATTCCGGCGCGGGTCGAACGGGACGATGCCATCCCTGTTGGACTCGTCTGGCTCCCGATTCACCATCCGATGACCAACGAGCTGACCATCGCCGCGAGAGACCCGCGATCGAACGAACCGAACTACAAACAGTGTGCAGTGGCCCTTTCCGCGCCGTCTGCCGCGCTCCACGAGAAGGCAGCCATCTCCTCGCCGGAGGGACGCAGATGAGGATGACCAAGTGGCGGACGCTCGTGCTCGCCACGGCGGCGTTCAACCTCTCGTTTCTCATCTGGTTCTCTTTCGCCCCGTTTACCGGGGCCATCGCCGACGAGTTCGGCCTCTCCCTCACCGACCTCGGCATCCTCGCGAGCGCGGCCATCTGGACCGCCCCGCCCGGTCGTATGCTCACAGGATGGCTCTCTGACCGCTACGGTGCGCCGACGGTATTCGCCATTGTCCTTGGCTACGTGGGTGTATTCAGCATCGCGAGTGCCTTCGCCACCAGCTACGAGGTATTCTTCATCGAACGACTCGTCGTCGCTTCCGCGGGCATCACCTTCGTCGTCGGCATCCAGCACGTCGCCCAATGGTTCCCCGAAGAACAACTCGGGACCGCGGAGGGCGTCTACGCCGGCATCGGCAACGCCGGCGCGGCAGGCGGGGCACTCATCCTCCCGCGGCTGTTCGACGGTTGGAGTGGCCCCCTGTTCGACACCGGTTGGCGTGCCGCGTTCTTCTATACCGGCATCGTCGCCCTCGTGATGGCGGTCACCTACTACGTGCTCGGCCAGGACGCCGCCACCGAGGAACGTGCCACGAAGAACCGTGAGGCGGCCACCCTCGAAGCCGTCGCCCACACGGCGACCCGCTACGGCGTCATCGCCCTCGCGCTTGGCTACGTGATGAGCTTCGGCCTCGAGATCTCGATGAACGGGTGGCTTCCCACCTACTTCCGGGAAGGGTTCGGCTCGAATCTCGTGGTGGCGAGTACATTTGCGGCTACGTTCTCGCTCGCCGCCGGCCTCTTACGGCCCATCGGCGGGTTCGTCAGCGACTGGGTGGTCAGAACCGAACGCAACGTCCTCCCCGTCTTCACCGGTCGCTACCGCGAACAGTGGACGGTCGTCTGCCTGAGCGCCATCGTTGTCTCGCTCGGCGCGCTCACGCTCGCAGGGCAAACGGGGAGCGTCCTGCTCACGGTGGCCGTCGGGTTCCTCGTCGGCGTGGCCTGTGCGTTCAGCGAAGGAGCCATCTTCGCGCAGGTTCCCGCGATGTTCCCGAACAACTCCGGGGCGGCAGCGGGCATCGTCGGCGGCATTGGGACGTTCGGCGGTATCGGATTCCCGCTCGTCTACTCCTACGCGGCGTCGGTCGGCGCCATCCACGGCGGCTACATCATCGTGGCCACCATCATGGTGCCAATCGTCCTGCTCAACGCCTACGTCGCCCGGCCCGTCATCGCAGAGCGTGCCCACGTCGATGGATTCGGTGGCTTTGGTTCGAGCGATGACTGAACGGAGCATCCCTCGATGAAAGCGGATACGGGACGCGCCGGAATCGTCCTCGCCGGCGGGCGGTCCGCCCGGTTCGAGAACCAGGACAAGGCGTTGGCGTCCCTGCTCGGTAAACCGCTCATCTGGCACGTCGTGGAAGCGGTCGCGCCGGCGGTCGACGAGGTCGTCGTCAACTGTCGGCGGGCCCAACGAGAGGCTATCGAGTCAGCCCTCGCCGACCACGTCGTGCGCTTCGCCGTCGACCGCGTTCCAGACCGTGGACCGGTGGCCGGCATCCGAACCGGTCTGCGAGCGACGAAGGCGAAGTACGCGGCAGCCGTGCCCTGTGATATGCCGTTTCTTTCCGCTGGATTTCTCGACTTCCTGTTCTCGCGAGCGGACACAAAGACGGGGACTGTCACTCGCTTTCGTGACCACATCACGCCGTTTCCGGCGGTCGTACACGTCCGGGCTGCCGAATCGGTTTGCACGGAGGTGGTTCGGGAGCGAGACGGCAGTCTCTACGACCTGGTTGCACTGCTCGACCCGGTCGTGATTCCGGAACGCGAAGCCACGGCCCACGCCGGACGAGACGCCTTCACGAACGTCAATACCCACGCCGATCTGCGAGGCGCGATTGCCCGCGCGAACCGCCCGAACGTGCCAAACCGATAATGTCATTGATTCAAAATATTAGTAGACGTGCGAACACATATTCGTCCAGAAAGTAGACAGAATACATCCTTATACAACCCTTATTCACTATTAAACTGGCCATCCGACAACTAAAGACACTATTAAATTTATTATTTCAACGATTATCATTAAATAGTCTCGTTGCGCACATCCTGACAGGAAAAATAGAGCCGAATGTCGAACAATCAGATTCAAAAATAGACATTCGTTTGGGAAATAAACATGGTACACAAAAAAGAACACTGGAAGGACGGTCTGTACGGAGACGACGTGCGTGAGGAACTCCTCTCGTTCGCTGAAACTGGCTGGGACTCGATTCCCGATGACGAACGCGACGCGTGGTTCACCCGGTTCAAGTTCTGGGGGCTATTCCATCAGCGGCGGGGCCAGGAGAGCTATTTCATGATGCGACTGACGAACGCGAACGGGCGACTCGAACCCGGGCAAATGCGGGCTATCGCCGAGGTGGCCCGCGACTTCTCGACGGGTCCGGTCTCGAACCCCGAGTTCGGTAACGGCTGGCTCGACCTTACCACCCGACAATCGATTCAGCTTCACTGGATGAAGCTCGAAGACGTGCCCGCCATCTGGGAGCGACTGGAGGCGGCAGGCGTCTCGACGCGCTCGTCGGGGGGCGATACGATGCGAAACATCTCTGGGTGTCCGGTCGCCGGAAAAGACACCCACGAGCTCGTCGAGACCAAGTCGATTCTCGAACGGGTTCGGACGGAACTCAGAACCGACAACTCGCTCGCGAATATGCCCCGGAAGTTCAACATCAGCATCACCGGTTGTCGGGAGGGCTGTGCCCAGGACAGCATCAACGACATCGGCCTCGAACCCGCCCGGAAGGAGGAGGACGGCAAACCGGTGATGGGCTTTAACGTCCGCATCGGCGGCGGTCTCGGCGGTCGCAAACCGAAGGTGGCTCAGCCACTCGACGTGTTCGTCACCCCCGAGGAGGCCTACGACGTAGTCCGCGGCTTCGTCGAACTGTACCACGACCACGGCAATCGGGAGGTTCGCTCGAAAAATCGCAGTCGGTTCTTCGTCACCGAGTGGGGCACAGAGAAGATTCGTGACCTGCTCGAAGCCGAATACGTCGATGGCGCGCTCAGGACAGCGGGGACAGACATCAGAGAAGCGTACACGTACAACGCCGGGAAGCCGCCGAGCGAGGGGAAGGCAGATCACGTTGGCGTCCACGAGCAGGCAGACGGGCGTTACTACGTCGGCTTGAGCGTGGCCGTCGGTCGACTCACTGCGGACGATGCCCTCGCACTCGCCGACCTCGCAGACGAGTACGGTAGCGGTGAGGTACGCCTGACCCGCCGGCAGAACCCACTCATCATGGACGTGCCGAAGAGCGCACTCGACGACCTCCTCGGCGACCCGCTCCTCGCGAAGCACACCCCCGAGCCGAACCCGTTCCAGCGCGGGGCCATCGCGTGTACCGGCACGGAGTTCTGTTCGCTCGCGCTGACCGAGACGAAGGCGCGGACGGCCCGGCTACTGCGGTGGCTTCGAGACAACGTCTCGCTGCCCGACGACGTGGAAAACGTCCACATCCACTACTCGGGGTGTACGGCCGACTGCGGGCAGGCAAACACCGCCGACATCGGGTTGCTCGGGATGCGTGCTCGGAAAGATGGGGAGATGGTCGAAGCGATGGACCTCGGCGTCGGTGGCGGTATCGGTGCGGAACCCTCGTTCGTCGAGTGGGTGCGCCAGCGCATCCCCGCAGACGAGATTCCCGGCGCCATCAAGAACTTGATGGAGTCGTTCGCCGCCCTCCGCGAGGAGGGGCAGTCGTTTCGCGAGTGGGTCGAGGCGACCGGGCCAGAGGCCATCGTCGAACTCTGTGAACCCGAAGAAACGACTTACAAGGACCCATGTCTGACCGACGCAAAACAGTCGTGGTACCCCTTTGCCACCGGTGAAAGTCCCGCTCCGACGGCCCACGACGGGACGCCGCTCTCCGCCGATGACTGACGCGACTCGTGACCGTCCACCGGCCCTACAGCACGTCTCCGCTGACGTGGCCCCCGAACTCTTCGAGGCCGACCCCGAAGTCGACTGATCGGGTCACAATCGTTATCGCTTGCCCGCCGAAAACGCGACGTATGCACCTCTCCGGCTACACCCACGAAACCGGACACCACTGCGGGTCTACCTCGCTTCGCAATCTCTCCGATTTCTACGGCTGGGGCCTCTCAGAGGCCGAGTGCTTCGGCCTCGCCTCCGGCCTCGGCTTTACCTACTTCATCACCGAGGAGCCACCGTATCGCGCCTTTTTCGGCCGTCCAGTGTGGCTCGAATCGGCCTTCTTCGCTAACCTCGAAATCCCCCACGAGGAGCGTGAGGGACAGAGCCACGAGGAAGCATGGGCCGCCGTCGAGGCCGACCTTGATGACGGCAATCCGGTCATGTGCTTCGTGGATTTATTCTACCTCGATTACTACAACACGGACACCCACTTCTCGCCACACACCGTCCTCCTCGTAGGCTACGACGACGAGAGCGTGCAGATTTCGGATAGCGAGTTCGACGAAGTGCAGACCCTCTCCCGAGAGCAGTTCGACGAAGCGTGGACCTCACAGGCGATGGTTCCGCTCGCCAGACGACACATCGTCGTCACGGACCCCGAGCCGCAGGCGAGCCTCGAACAGGCGGCGACACAGGCGATTCGGACGACGGCAGCCTACATGCAGAACCCCGAATCCGCGCCGTGGTCGCTCGGCGGGGTGGAAGCAGCACACGGCCTGCCCGGCATCCGCCGGTTCGCGGACGAACTCCCCGTATTTCCCGACCTCGGCGAATTCCGCGAAATCACGTGGACGGCGCGGTTCGCCTACCAGAACGTCGAACGCCGCGGCACGGGTGGCGGCACCTTCCGGCGGCTCTACGCCGCGTTCCTCGCGTCGATGGCCGAGCAGGTTCCCGAACTCGACGACTCGCACGGCGAGCGCATGTCTCAGATTGCCGCCGACTGGACGGCGGTCGGCGAGCAGTTGAAAGCCGCGAGCAAAGCCGAGGACGAAGCCGACCTGCGAGCGCAGCTCACGGAGATTGGCGACGCTGTCTCAGCGATAGCGACGAAAGAAGAATCCCTGTTGACCGACCTCGAATCGCTGGTCTAATCGGCCGCAGCAGGCGTGTCTCCCACATTCGCGTCGGGCACGACGCCGTCGTCCGACCAACCTCGGAGTTCGTAGTACTCGGAGAGTGCCTCGTCGAACCCGTCCAGTTCGTAGGGCAGCGCGTCGTCGTCAGCCCGGTCGAAGCCGCGCTTGTTGTTGAAGTGGCGTTCGAGCGTGACGATGCGGTCGCCCACTTCGAGGAGGGCAGCGTAACTCGCGTCGAACAGTTTCTCGTAGCGTTCTTCCTTCATGAACGACGATCCGAACTTACAGAGGACGCCCGCGTCTTTGAGCGCGTTCAGGTTCTCGTGTTCGACGAGCACCGCTGGTTTGCCGTCGAGGCCGTCCGGGTCGAGCGCCTGTGGCGGCGCAACGAGCGGGTATTCGAGGTTGTACATTTCGGCGTACATGTGGTCTGCCCCGCGGTTCGCCGTCGCGAACGAGAGGCCCTGGCCGTTCAGGGTGCGCCCGTCGTGGGCCGAGAACTCCATGCCTTTCATGGTCCAGTTTTCGACGCCGAGTTCCTCGTGGAATCGGGCGATGCCTTCCGCCAGCATGTCGCCTTCATCCTCGCGGTAGGCGATTTTCTCGACGAGTTCGTGGATGAGGTCGACGTTGCCGAACTCGTCGTGGGCGGCGAGGTAGGCGGAGACGGCGTCGCCACACGAGATGGTGTCCATCCCGAGTTTGTTACAGAGGTCGTTCGACTTCATCACGTTCACCACGTCGTCCACGAGCGCGTTCGACCCGAACGCCATCACCGTCTCGTACTCCGGCCCCTCGGTTTCGAGGCCGCTTTCCTCGTCGCGCGTGGGAAGTTTGCACGCGAAGGCACACGCAGAACAGGTGCCCTTTTTGTACTTCTTCTCTGCGACGGCCGACCCGCCGATTTTGTGCGCGTGTTCGTAGGAAGTCTCCTCGAAGTACTTCGTCGGGAGCGCCCCGACCGAGTTGGCGTAGTTCGTGACCGACGTGGTTCCCGCCGACTTCATTGGACTGTCAGCGTTGGCGGCCTTCTGGTGAATCTCCGCGGTGATGTCGACGTCCAACTCGATGTCGGGGCGCGAGTCACCGTCGAAGGTGATGACTTTGACGTTCTTCGCACCGAACACCGCGCCGAGGCCACCACGGCCGAACGCCCGGTTCTCCGAGGTCATGATGGAGGCGAAGCGGACGCCGTTCTCGCCTGCCGGTCCAATTGCGGCGGCGTGTTCCGGCCCGAGGTCGTGGGCCTCGTCTAACCACGCCGTAACCTCGTCGAGTTTCGCTCCCGCGAGGTCGGGTACTTCCTCGAAGGTGACGCCGTCGTCGCGGACGTGGACGGCGAGCAGTTCGTCGCTCGCGCCCGTGAACTGGACTGCGCTGTACCCCGTATCGGCGAACGGTCGGGACATGAAGCCGCCGGCGTTAGACGAGAGCAGGCCGTTCGTGAGCGGCGAGAGTCCAGTACAGCTCATCCGACCGGTGAAGCTCATCTGGGAGGTCTGGAGTGGGCCGGTAGCGAAGATGAGGCTGTTTTCTGGGCTGAGCGGGTCTGCATCGAATGGAATGCGGTCGTGGGCGAGTTTCGTGCCGACGCCGCGACCGCCGACGTAGGCTTCGAGAATCGCGTCTACGTTCGTGGTCTCGAACTCGCGCGACCCGACATCGACGGTCAAGAGGGGACCTTTCGTGTGTATCATTCTCGGCCAAACAGACGGCCCCACGCTAATAAAAATTTATTATAAACGTGCAGCGACGCACATGCAGTTCATGTCATTCGCGCGGGTTGAACGTCTTGAGCGCAGTGCGAACCGACTCCTTGCGCCCGAGCAGCGTAACGTGGTCGCCGTTCTGGAGGGTGAAGTCCTCGTCTGGCATCTGGTTTTTGCCGTCGCGGCTGACCAGCGCGATGAGCACGCCATCGGGGAGTTCGGTGTCGATTTCACCGATGGTCTTGCCGACCAGGTCGTCAGCCGTGACCTCCGTCTCCTGGACGTCGCCCGAGCGGCCGATTTCGGTCATCCAGTTCGAGAGCGCGGGACGCTCGATGAGGTTGTCGAGCGCGTAGGCCGTCGCGAGCGCAGACGAGATGGTCCGAACCCCGAGTTCCTCGAACGCATCGACGTTGTCCGGGTTGTTCGCCCGGGCCATGATGCGGTCGATGTCGAACTTCGAACTCGCCAGTTGCGAGACAAGCAGGTTCACGTCGTCGTCCCCAGTGGCCGCGACGATGATTTTCGCGTTGTCCGCACCTGCAGCGCGCAACACGTCCGTGTCCGTCCCGTCGCCGTTGTGGACGGTGTATCCCGCGTCGCGGGCAATCTGCAGGACCGAGGTGTCTTGTTCGATAATCACTACGTTCTCGCCACGGTCGACCAGGCGTTCGGCGAGCGCACGGCCCACCTTTCCGCCGCCGACGATAATTACGCGCATTGGTATCACGTCCAGATATTCTGCAATGTACCGAGCGAAGCCACCCTCGAAGACGACGGTGGTGAGGATGACGAGGAACACCGTGCCGACGAGGACCGTCGCCGCCTCGTCGAACCCGGCCGCCTGCAGTTCGACGGCGAACAGCGTCGCCACGGATGCGGGGATAATCCCGCGTGGTCCGACGAAACTCATGAACAGCTTTTCACCGCGAGTGAAGCGGTCGCCCGCCGCCGAGATGAACACGAGTAGCGGCCGAATGACGAGCGCGACCGCGACCACGACGACGAGCCCCGCAACGCCGAGGCCGAGCAGTGTCTCGAAATCGAGCAACGCCGCGAGCGCGATGAACACGAACGAGAGGACGAGCAGCGTGATGTCGCCTTTGAACTCGGAGATCTGCTCTTCGTACGGGATGTCCGTGTTGCCGAGCAGGATGCCTGCCGTCGCTACCGCCGCAATGCCGGCCTCGGTGCGGACGGCGTCCGCCGCGGCGAACGCCACGAGCGCCCCCGCAAGCGTCAGCAAGCGGGCGTTCTGCGGGGCGTTCGCGGGCGAGAGGTCCACGTACCGAAGCAGGTACCAAAGCACGCCCGCGACGGCCGCGCCGATGACCATGCCGACGCCGAGTCGTTCGACGAACAACTGGATGAACTCGAAGGGCGTGGCGTCGCCGACGAGGATGATTTCGAAGACGACGACCGCGAGGATGGCCGCCGTCACGTCGTTTACGATGCCCTCGGTTTCGAGCGCCGTCGCCACGCGGTCGCGTACGGGAACGACCACGAGGATGGGAGCGATGACCGTCGGTCCCGTCGCGACGAGCAACGCACCGATGAGCGCGGCAACCGTCCACGACACCCCGAGGGCGAAGTGGACGACGGCCGCCGTCCCCGCGAGGGCGATAATCGCCCCAATGGTCACCAAGCGAATCGTTGCCGCAGGGGCTTCTCGCAGATTGTTGATTCGCAGGTGGAATGCGCCCTCGAAGACGATGATGGCCACGGAGAGGCCAACGATAGTCGAGAGCCCGCCACCGAACGATTCTCGCGTGACGAAGTTCAGTCCTTCCGGCCCGAGGATGATACCGGAGGCGATGAGGAAGATGATACTGGGTACCCGAAAGCGGTCTGCGAGCACCTGCGCTCCGACGCCAATCCCGATGATAGCAGCGACGAGTGGAATCAGTGAGCCGCCTTCTGCCACAGTTTCGCCTCCATTAGTCGCGGTAACGGACGGGCGACTGATAAACGCACCTTTTCAATTCGACATTAATCGGCATACATGGCCGCAACACTGTCCGCGTGACGCGTCACGATATTGCGACGTTTTAGTTTCAGCGTCGGCGTGAGCAAATCGTTGGCCTCGGTGAACGCCTCTGGGACGAGGGTGAACCGCTTTATCTGCTCGTAGGCTTCGAGCGACCGGTTGACGCGTTCTACGTCTCGTTGAATCCAGGCTACGACGCGCGGGTCAGCACACGCCTCCCACGGGTCGGCCGGGAGCGCGATACCCTCGTCTGTGGCCCACTCGCGGAGTACCGCCATGTTCGGGACGATGAGCGCGGAGACGAACTTCTCGTCGTCGCCGAGCACCATCGCCTGTTCGACCCGCGAACTGGTCGCGAAGGCGTCCTCGATGGGGCCGGGCGAGACGTTCTTGCCCGTCGAGAGGACGAGCAGTTCCTTCACCCGGCCACGGAAGACCAGGTAGTCGTCGGGCCGTCGTTCGACGATGTCGCCGGTGCGGAACCAGCCGTCGTCGGTGAACACCTGTGCGGACTCCTCGGGGCGATTCCAGTAGCCGTCGAACACGTTCGGCCCCGTCACGAGGAGTTCGCCGAGTTCGCCGCCGGACTCCGGAACGAGGCCGTCTGCGTCGATTGCGGTGTCGATACGCACCTCGACGTCGGTGACGGGGAGTCCCAGGGTGCCAAACTGCGGGTTTTCGACGAGGTTCGTGGACAGGACGGGTGCCGTCTCCGTGAGGCCGTAGCCCTCGTAGATGGGAAGTCCCATGCCGAAGAACAGTTCTGCGAGGTCCGTCGAGAGACTGCCGCCGCCGGAGATGAGAATTTCGACGTCCCCGCCGAGGCCGGCGCGTACCCGGCGGTAGACGAGGCGGTCTGCGAGCGCGTGGCTCAAGCGCAACGAGAGGTCGGGGTCGGCGGTCGTCGCCCATCGACGGGCCACGTCGCTCGCCCACTCGAAGATACGGAGGCGCACGGCCGATTCTGCGGCCTGCGACCAGACGGCATCGTAGAAGCGTTCGTAGATCCGCGGGACGCTCGTGGCGACGGTCGGTCGAACCAGCCCGAAATCCTCGCGCAGCGTTTCGGTACTCTCCGCGTAGGCGACGGCGACGCCCGAGGCGAACATGAAGAAGTGACCGCCGAGGCGCTCGAAGACGTGGGCGAGTGGCAGGAACGAGAGGGAGCGAGAGTCAGCCGAGATGGCCGGCAGATCGCCCTTGTCCGGGCGGGGGCCGAACCGGCGTCTGACCTGATTGATGTTCGCCCGGAAGTTGCCGTGGGTGAGCGGGACACCTTTCGGCGTCCCAGTCGTCCCGGAGGTGTAGACGATGCTCGCGAGGTCGGAAAGCGACCCGGCGTCGAGCCACGACTGGTACGCCGCCGGGTCGTAGGTCTGGGCTCCGCGCTCGTGGAGGTCGGCGAGCGACAGGATATCGTCACGGTGGCTGTACCCCGAGAACCGGTCCATGACGACGATAAAGTCGAGGGCAGCCTCGGTTTCGAGGACCGCTTCGAGCAGGGCGGCGTTTTCCACCACGACGCCCGTCGCACCCGAATCCTCGAGCAGGTAGGTCAACTGGCGGGGAGTCGAGTCAGGGTAGATGGTGGTGACGACGCCGCCGACCGCGAGAATGGCGAAATCGCACTGGGCCCACTCCATCCGGGTGTGGGCGAAGATGCCGACGCGGTCGCCCTTCCGAACTCCGAGGTCGTAAAATCCGGCGGCGAGGTGGTGGACGATTGTCTGCAGCTGGCGATAGGTGAGCGACCCGTACTCGCCGGTAGGGGCGTCCGCTATCACCGTGTCGAACAGCGAACTGTCTGCTGTCGCGCCTTTGAACAGTTGTGCGGGCCGGTCTGCGTTCTGGGTCGCACTCTCCTCGAACAGCACGGGGAGCGTCGTCTCACCGATAACCTCGTCTGAATACTCACGTTCGACCGACCGCCAGTCCATGGCCCAAAAAGGCGCGCACCGAAGAAAACTTTCGCGCTTATTTTGCCGATTCTCGCCGCGAGAGGGCCAGCAACACGCCGTTTACGTTCATCGAAACCTCGTCTCTCGCCTTGCGCTCGCCCCAGAGTTCGTCCAAGTCGGTCGCGTCGAGGAAGTGGGCGATGACCGCCTCGTCGTCGCCGAGTTCGTCCTTCGCGAGGGCGATTTGTTCGACCCACTCGTTGAGCAGTTTTGCGTAGTCTTCGAGGCGGGTGTCAGCCTCCGCTGGCCCGTAGTGGGCGTAGAGCAGCGTCGAGGGCTGGAGCGCGTCGATGAGTTTCACGTCGGCGATACACTGCTCTAAGTCGAAGTTCGGCGGTGGCGACGTGATGAGCACGCGGTCTGCGTCCTGGTGGTAGATGCCTGCGGCGTCCGCCGTGAACACGGCGTCGTTGCGCGGGTCGTGGAAGATTACCTGGTGGGGTGCGTGACCAGGCGCGTGGTGGACGCCGATCGTGTGGTTCCCGAGGTCAATCACGTCGCTATCTGTCAGTTCGCGAATGCGGTCTTCGGGGACGGGCTTCGGCTCTGCGTAGAACTCCCAGGCGTCGCCGACGGCCTGTTTGGTTCCCTCGACGAGACGGGTCGGGTCCACGAGGTGTGGTGCGCCGATTTCGTGGACGCCGACGGTAGCGTTCGGCAGTTCCTCGGCCAGATAGCCCGCACCCCCGGCGTGGTCCAAGTGGATGTGCGTCGGCAGGATGTATTCGACGTCTTCGCGGGCGATGTCCAACTCGTCCAGTGCGTCGAGGATGTTCTCGTAGCGCGTCCCGATGCCGGTATCGACGATTGCCGGACGGTCTGCGTCTAAGATGTACACAGCGCCGTACTGTGGAACGTCGTACATTCCAGTATCGACGTAGTAGAGGTCAGAACAGTCACCGGTCGTGACTTCGTAAACGTCTCCGATTCCCATACGCCACCCACGCGCTGGGTAGGAAAAAGCTCTCGGGGCGACAAGCGACACGGTTTTGCCCCGGCGTCGTGAAGCCTCGCGCAAGAATGCTTGGGAGGCGATACCTTCGCGAGCACGCAAAGGAGGTCGAAACCGCCCTGGAGGCCCGTGGCATGGCCGGGGACGTGGACCTCGACTACGTGCTCGACATAGACGAGCAGTGGCGTGACCTGAAGAGCCGCGGCGACGACCTGCGACACGAACGCAACGAGGTGTCCAGCCAGATTGGGCAGCTCAAACGCGAGGGCCAAGAGAAGGCCGCCCAGGAGTGCATCGACCGCTCCAGCCAGCTCAAAGAGCAGTTAGAGAGCATCGAGTCGAAGGCCGACGAACTCGAAGCCCAGCTCGAACAGGAACTGCTCGAGTTCCCGAACGTCCCCCACGAGAGCGTCCCCGTCGGCGCAGACGAATCCGACAACGTCGAAGAGCGCCGCTGGGGCTTCGACGACCGGCGCATCCTGCCCGCCTCGGTGAAGCCACACTACGAACTCGGCGAGGAGTTAGAAATCATCGACGAGGCCCGCGGCGCGAAGGTCGCTGGCTCCGGCTTTTTCTTCCTCAAAGGCGACGGCGCACGCTTAGAACACGCCCTCATCCAGTTCATGCTCGACATCCACCGCGAGCAGGGCTACGTCGACGTCCAGCCACCGATTCCGGTCAACACGGACGCAATGGTCGGCACGTCCCAGCTCCCGAAGTTCGAGGAGGACATGTACAAACTCGAAAGCGAAGACCTCTGGCTCTGTCCAACCGCAGAGGTGCCAGTCACGAACATGTACCGCGACGAGATTCTCTTAGACGAGGACCTCCCGCTCAAGCATCAGGCCGTTACGCCGAACTTCCGGCGTGAGGCGGGCGAACACGGCACGGAAACCCGCGGCATCGTCCGCGTCCACCAGTTCAACAAGGTCGAACTCGTGAACTTCGTCCGGCCCGAAGAGAGCTACGACCGCTTAGAAAGCCTGCTCGACGAGGCTGAAGAGGTGCTAAAGCGCCTCGAACTGCCCTACCGTATCCTCTCGCTGTGTACCGGCGACCTCACCTTCGCCTCCGCGAAGACCTACGACATCGAAGTCTGGGCCCCCGGCGACGACATGGAAGCCGGCCCCGACGAAGGTGGCCGCTGGCTCGAAGTCTCATCGGCCTCCAACTTCGAGGACTTCCAGGCCCGCCGCGCCGGCCTGCGCTACCGGCCAGAGCGCCACGGCTCTGCTGAATACCTCCACACGCTGAACGCCTCCGGCCTCGCCCTCCCGCGCGTACTGGTCGCCATCCTCGAATACTACCAGAACCCAGACGGCACCGTCACCGTCCCCGAAGCCCTCCGTCCGTACATGGGCGGCCAGGAGCAAATCGAGGGCCACGAACCGGTCGGTGAGTCGGCACTCGGCGCGGGCAAGCGCGAGTAACGCCCCCTGACTTCTTTGCTGGTCGGTCCGTGAGTGTCGACGATGACACTCGTCGGTGACCTCCTCGAACTGAAGTTTCTGAGCCTCGGCCTCTTCTCCCTCCTGGGGCTCGTGAGCTACGTCAGCTACGAGACCGGCGAATTCGTGCTGTTGGGACGCCTGACACTCTTCCTTGCACTCGCGTTCGTGGTGGTCGGACTGTTCGCAAACTACGCGAGCGATATGTTCTAATTCGGGTGACGGGAGTCAGCTGCCGAATTTACGTTCCGCGATTCCAGACGTACGCGCGAGTAACTCAGTCTGCGATGGCACGAAGTCAGTATTCGCCGAGAGAGGGGATTTTCGCACCATCAGATGTAGCTGACAGTTAAATTGGCAGATTCGGCGGATAACAATCCAGTATCTGCGCGTGTGACTCAGTGTCGAAACGTACCCGACATCAATCATGCCCGAATCGGACACCACCACACAAGAGATTGCAGAGCAAATCGCCCGCTCTGTACAGGAACAACTGGACCAGTCAAACAGCTCACGCCGACGCTTTATGAGCCGGTCGGCGCTGATTGGGGGCACGTTGCTGGCCCTCGGTGGCGCCACCGGCTTCGCCCTCGCACAGGAAGACGACGAGACGACGCCGACCCAGCTGTTCGACGACGTTCTCGGCACCGACGTAGACGTGCTCAACTACGCCCTCTCGCTCGAACACGTAGAGAATGTGTTCTACCGCGAAGCACTGGAGCAGTTCACGGCGGCGGACTTAGCAGACGCAGACGTGCTCGCGGACGCGAGCGACGAGGACCTCGCGATGGTGTACGGCTTCATCGGCGAAGTCGCGGACCACGAAGCGACCCACGTCGACGTGTTGACGCAGGCCGTCGAACTGCTCGGTGGAACGCCGGCCTCGGAAGGAACCTACGACTTCGGCGTCGAAACCGTCGCCGACTTCTTCGCGCTCGCGCAGGTGCTCGAAAACACCGGCGTCGCGGCCTACAGAGGGGCCGCTCCGTTCGTCCAGAGCCCCGATCTGCTCGGCGCGGCGCTCTCGATTCACAGCGTGGAGGCGCGTCACGCCGCCATGTTCAACGCGCTGAACGGCGAATCGCCGTTTCCGGACGCCTTCGACGCCGCGGCCTCGCAGGCGGACGTGCTCGACGCCGTCAGCCAGTTCGTGGTGGATTCGACCAACGGATCGTCGTCGTAATTCGCATCACTGTGCTACCGAAGTGGATTTTTGTGGACGCTACGACTCCGTCAGTTGTGCCGCTGTCTGCGTGGTGTAGGTCGTAATTCGCTCGATACGGTCGTCTGACAGTTCGTGGACGTCAACGAACTTCAACAACGACTCCCCAGTCGCACTTCGGAGGGTGCCACGGACGGCCACCTCGGACTCGCCCGCGTACACCGCCGAAATCTCGTGGCTCGTCTCGGTGAGCGGGCGGTCGTCGCGCATGAAGGAGACGAAGGTATCGCGTCCCGAGAGCGTTCGGTCCGGGCGTTCGTGGACGAACGCGGGCGTGAGCAGGGTGGCGAGGCGGTCGTAGTCCCCCTCGTCGATGGCGGCGTAGAACTCGCGGGCGGCGGCCTCATGCATGGTGGTCAATCGGTGGCGACGGCAAAAGAATGTGGGGGCGAACTACTGCTCGTCGACGTAGAGGAACCAGTCGTCGTGTGAATCGGTGCGCCGTTCGACGAGGTCGAAGAAGGCGCTCTGGAGGTCCTCGGTGACCGGGCCGCGCGACCCGTTGCCGATGACGACGTTGTCCACCTTGCGAATCGGGGTGACTTCGGCGGCGCTGCCGGTGAAGAACAGTTCGTCTGCGGTGTTCAGTTCGCCCCGCGAAATGGTCGCGTTGTCGTGGACGGTGTAGCCCTGTTCGCGAGCGAGCGTGATGACCGTGTTGCGGGTGATGCCGTCAAGGATGCTCTCTGCGAGGCCGGGCGTGAAGATTTCGCCGTCGCGGACGAGGAAGATGTTCTCGCCGGGACCCTCTGCGACGTTGCCCTCCTTGTTGAGGACGATGGCTTCTGCGTAGCCATTGCGGCGGGCCTCTTCACCGGCAAGGAGGCTGTTGACGTAGAGGCCCGTGGTTTTCGCGTTGGTCGGAATCTGGCTGGAGGAGTGCTTGCGCCACGAGGAGACCATGACGTCCACGCCGTTTTCGAGCGCGTCGTCGCCGAGGTAGGTGCCCCACGGCCACGCGCCGATGGCCACGTCGGTCGGGCAGTCGCCGGGGCTCACGCCGAGGGCGTGGTAGCCGTAGAAGGCGATGGGCCGGATGTAACACGATTTGAGGTTCTGGCGCTTGAGGAGTTCGATCGTCGCTTCGGTGAGTTCCTCGGGCGAGTGGTCGATTTCCATGTTGTACGGCTTCGTCGAGTTGTAGAGGCGCTCTAAGTGCTCCTCCCAGCGGAAGATTGCGGGGCCGCGTTCGGTGTCGTAGGAGCGAACGCCCTCGAACACGCCCGTCCCGTAGTGGAGTCCGTGGGACATCACGTGAATCTTCGCGTCGTCCCAGTCGACGAACTCGCCGTTCATCCAGATAGTGTCAACGTCCATGTCTGCAAAGCCACTCATACCCCGAGAAATGGACGCCACCGCAATAAAGACTCAGAAACCATCATCATCGTTTCTCGGACGCAGAGCAGGGTGACAGTACGTCGAAAAATTGCCCGCCGTCAGGAAAGTTCTGCGACCAGCCGCGACCCCTCGATGTACGGGAAGCCCTGGCGCTCTGCGTAGGCCCGCGCATCGGCGGGCGAAAGTGCCTTGCCCGTCTCGTCGTCCAGCATCTCACAGACGACCACGGCGGGTTCGACACCCGCCGCCTCGGCCAGCGCGATGCCGAGTTCGGTGTGGCCCTTTCGCTCCGCGAGCAGGCCGGGGGCCGCCCGAAGCAGGTGGACGTGGCCGGGAGCGCGGAACTCGGCGGCGAAATCGACGGCCGCAGCATCCGCGGCAGCGCGTCCGAGTTCCGAAATCGTGACCGCCCGGTCCTCGTCGGTGATGCCCGTGAAGGTGTCGCGGTGGTTCACCGTGAGCGAGAACGACGACCGCTCGTCGTAGCGCAGGTCGTGGGCCTCGGCCGCGGGGTGGTCGAGGACGTCCTGGATGAACGGGAGGTCGAATTCGCTTGCAACCGCATCCGAGAGGGCGACGCAGACGAGGCCGCCAGCGTCGTTTCGCATTCGGGCGACGTCACTCGGCGTGACGCTCGTCGCGGGGTAGATGAGGTCAGTCTCACCCTCGCGGTCTGCGGCGTCGTGGACGAGCACCGGGCCGCCGGCTTTGAACGCCGCGATGACGCGAGCCAGTTCCGTGGCGGTCTGAGCCATTAGTTCACCTCCACGACGTGGACCGTGACGTGGTCGCCATCAGCGAGGTCGAGTTCGTCACGGAGCTTCACCGACGCGATGAGTTCGAGCTGGTCTTCGTCGTGGTGGGTGCGCTCTGGCGCCACGACGTGGGCGGGTTCGTACGTCTTCCCGTCTGCCGTCTCGACTTTCGCGGGGTAGCACACCGCTGGGCCGTAGGTGCGCTCGTCGTCCTCCCAGCCGTCGATTGGGATGGGGTCGAGCGCGTGCAGGCCGGAGCGAGCGCGGACGCTCTCTGCGGTGAGATTCACGTTGAGCGTCCCCGGGAACGGTTCGTAGCCGAGGCGCTCGACGAACTGCTCGTGGTAGCCGGGCAGGGAGATGTAGTGGCGACCCTCGCCCATCCCGCCGGTGACGGTCCCCGAGAGGTCGATTCGCGTGTCGCGCTCGAAGATGCGCCGGTAGTCTGCGAACTCGCGGCGTAGGGCGCGTTCGCCCTCGTCGGTGATAGAAATCCACTGGCCGTCGCTCACGATTTCGCGTTCGATGAAGTCCGCCTCGTCTAATCGCTGGAGGCGACGGGAGGCGGTCTGGTTCGAGGCGTCGAGTCGGGCCGCGAGGTTGGCACACGACGCCTTGACGTCGCCCTCTAACGCGCCGTCGAGGGCGAGGAGTTTGAGCGTCGCGAGGGCGTCGTGCCCGATTTCGAGCCGCGCGATTCCAGTCATACCTGAGGATTCTATCGCACGAAGGATAAGCGTAACGGAAGTGAGAAGCATTCCAAAAATGGAACGCAAAGCCCGTTGGAAGGAGTTGAACTACCTGAACGGACGACGGGGAGCTATCTATACGCTCCGGTCGCAGCGAAATTGGTCAGGGGGTCAGGGCTGCCCCGTAATCGGGTCGCGACTAACAGAGACATTCGTGTTTACACTGACTGGTCGAGACGTAGTGTTGGTGAAAGTCGATAGCGAGTTGTTGCATCGCCGCTGCCTGCTCTTTCGTGGCGATTCCGAGCCGGTAGTACGTTTTTGTACGATTTTGCGTCCACAAGTCAGCGAGCTTCTCGGAGAACGGTTCATCGTAGAGGCCGATTTCCGCCCCGCGTTGGTATAGCCGACGATGGTTGCTAATCATTTCTTCTGGCGCCATCGCCCCATCGTGAATTAACCGAAACTGTATCGTTCGCTCGATTGCGACGAACGACGACTCGATAACCACGGTGTAGTAGCCACGATCGAGAAGTTGCAATCCAGCCGCGAGCAATCGACAAGCTCTTCGAAGTTGCACTAACTCGGGGTCAGAAACGTTGAGACCGTGTTCGATAGTTACCGGTGACTCCTCGAATCGACGTTCGGCAGCCACGAGTCTCTCTCGAATGTCGTCATTCACCATCTGAGAGCACCTCGAGACGAAGCGCAGCAAGTGCATCAGAATCGACAAGCGTGATTCCGTCGCGAAACTGTGGGCGCAACCGCTCACCAATTCTCCGAGCACTGGCTGTTGATTCGACGAGGGGCTGGAACGAATACCGATTTCCGTCGAATTTCGTCTGTTGAAGATCACGAATAATCGATTGAGCAGCTCGTCGCCCCGCCGTTTTATCTCCCGCCACGATGATGAGGAGGTCTATGTCGCTGACTCTATCGGCCTCACCACGAGCGACACTCCCGAAGAGCACTACCCCCACCAGTTCATCGACTTCCTCCCGAATCCGATTGACGAACGCCCGAACTGGTTTCTGAAATTCCACCTGTGGAATCGACAGGAACGGGTCAGGTTTGGTGAGCCGCGCTCGATTGATGCTCACGTACTGCTTTCGACCCTCTCTGTGTGTTTCGACGACCCCGACCGCGGCGAGTAATTTGACCGCTTTGGAGACTGTTGCCTGATTTCCCTCGATGAGCGTCGCGAGTTCAGATATCGTGAACTCGTCGTACGGTTGTTCGATGAGGACTGAGAGTACCTCCTGCATCGCCTGATAGCGGAATACCCGCTCCGCTGGAAACGGATACGTGAGAGCGATTTCAGTAGATGTATTCCCATTAGGCATACAATTCCTATTAGGAATACCATGGTAAAACTGTACGGGTGACAGAGGGGTCAGAGGAGGGTCAGGACTGCCCCGTAATCGGGTCACGCGCCCAGAAGTCGCTGTCCTTCTTCAGTTTCGGCACCCACGTATCGCTGTCTTTCGCGAGCAGCGTGACGCGGGAAGCAGGGACGTCTTTCAACTCGGTGTGTTCGGGCATGAACGCCTGAACCTGTTCTGTGAACTCGACGACCTCCTCGTGGCTCGGCATCGAGTCGCGGTTCAGTCGGCCCCGCGAGTGGCCGACGTGCATGTACGCCTTGAGTTCGACAAAATCCGGGTCCGCGCGGTCGAAAAGGGCAGCGTACCAGTCGGGATTTGCCATGTTCACGCCCTTGACGAGCGTTGTCCGGAGGACGGTGCGGGTGTCTTTCTTCTCCGCGAGTACGTCCATCGTGTCGATGAGGCGGTCCCACGAGTCCTCCTCGACGGAGCGAACCGTGTGGTCGAACGTCTTGCGGTCTGCGGCGTCCACGCTGATGTAGAGTTGCGTCGGGTCACAACGTTCGATGACGCCGGGACGGGTCCCATTGGAGACGAGGAACGTCGTGATGTCGTGGGCGTGAAACTCGTCGATGAGTTCGGGGAGATACGGGTAGAGGGACGGTTCGCCGTCCAGCGAGATGGCGACGTGGCGCGGTTCCATCGCCTGGTCGAACAGTTCGCGGGGGACGTTGTCGTTGCCGCCGAATCCCGAAAGGAGTTTTCGCTGGAGCTTGATGCTCGCCTCCACGACGGCCGCCGGGTCGTCCCACTGGACGTCGTCCAGTTCGTAGGCGTGCCCGCGGTGGTCGCGCCAGCAGAAGACACAGCGCTCGTTGCATTTGACCACTGGCGTCATCTGAATGCAGCGGTGTGACTCGATTCCATAAAATATTTGCTTATAACAGCGACCCTCGCCACGCAGGGCGTTCGCGGTCCAACCACATGTTTGAGCGGCAGTGTGGTTCTCGTGGTGGTAGTTCGGAGTCCCCACCTGGCTTGGTCCATCCGAGTTACTCATTGCTATGAGTGTGTACGCGCGATCTACAACACTCTTTCCACCCGCACAGGAGGTGAGCTACTCCAATCGACGATTATGGACCGTATGCTGTCCCACAGTAGGGACAGAAAACCCAGTGGTCGGCTAGTTGTTCATTGCATTCAGCACAGTGGGCTGGAGTCAAGGGCTTTGGCTGCGATGAAATAGTTCCGTCGCGTTTTTCGGCGATATTCCTTCGCAGCTTTGAATCCACGGAGTGATTGTAGACCTCGTTCATTCCATTTCCCGACCGTTGATGCTCGAGGAGGAATTTGAGTTCCTCGTCATTGAGTCCGTATTCCTGTTTCATTATCGTCGTCCAGTAGTGACGGAAGTTGTGTGGATTCACCGGCTTTTCTACGTCTGCATGCTCAGCAGTTGTTTGGAGCATGCGACGTATCGTTCCTTGACACAAGGGTTCGTCAAGACTCGTCTGGAAGTGGTCTGGGTCGCCAACGAACACGTAGGCTTCAGGGTTGTCAGAACGTGGATGGTCCGCTAACCAAGCTGCGAGATAGGGTGCAAATGTGAAATCTCCACAATCGGCTTCAGTCCCCGCAAGGGAGGCTGTAAGGCCAGATTTAATCTGAGTGTGGAACTCCGCCAAAGTGGACGAGAGGGCACATTTTAAGAAGTGACTTTCCTACGTAGAACACCTCTATCACCACAATTTTGGCAAATTGGAAATTGGGAATAGAGTGAAAACGGACCGCCATATCCACTCATTCTGAGATGAAAATCTGGAATCGACAGACTGCAACCGATTGTGGAGTCTGAGAACCACGGTGTAGCCCGACCAGCAGCACTACTTGAATATCCCCAGTATTCAAATTCGGCCTTCTGACAGCCTCAGGTAGCGATATTCGCGCCATCAGTAACGTATAGTCAACGTCTCAGATGACGTACTAGATTTCCACAATCAGATTTATTTTCCAATATCCCTGTTTCTTCCGGGGATTTCACCCGATTGTGGAAAATTCGAGGGGGGATGAGAAACCAGTCTCTCAGTGTGGAAACTGATTCAAAAACCACTCAGCTGTGAATCAGTCGTCTCGCGACGCGGACCCGCTCGCCGCGCCGCCCGTGGAGGCGTCACCGAAGGCGTTTCCGCGAAGATCGGCCTCGATTTCTTCGAGCGAACGCCCCTTCGTCTCGGGAACGAGATAGTAGGTGAACACGAGGGCGGCGATGCTCAGTGCGGCGTACAGCCAGAACGTGCCGGGACGACCGGCGACGTCGATGAGCTGGAGGAACGTGAGCGCGACGAGCAGGTTCGCCGCCCAGTTGACCACGGTGACGACGCCCATCGCCGTCCCGCGCACGCGAAGCGGGTATATTTCGGAGATGAGCAGCCAGAACACCGGCCCGAGACCGATGGCGAAGAAGGCTACGTACAGCATCAGGCTGGCGACGGCGACCCAGCCGATGACGCCGGACAGCCCCGGCAAGAAGAAGGCGAGGCCGAGGCCGGCGAGCGTGAGCGTCATCCCGCCGAGGCCCACGAGGAGGAGCGGCCGACGACCCGCGCGGTCCATCAGCAGGACCGCCACGATGGTCATCACGACGTTCACGACGCCGATGCCGACCGTCGCGAGGATGGACGCGGAACTGTCGAAGCCGGTCGATTCGAGGATGGTCGGCGCGTAGTAGATGACCGTGTTGATGCCGGTCACCTGCTGGAAAGCGGCGAGACCGATGCCGACGACGAGCGCCGGGCGAATCCACGGCTCCACGAGGTCCGAGAGGCCGGTGCTGGCCTGTTTTCGCGCCGTCTCCTGAATCTGTTCGAGTTCCGCCTCGACGTTTTCGTCGCCGCGGGTCCGCGCAAGGACGGATTTCGCTTCGCGTTCGCGGCCCTCCTCTACGAGCCACCGCGGACTCTCCGGCATCCACATCATGGCGACGCCGAGGACCACAGCGGGGACCATCCCGGCCCCGAGCATCCAGCGCCAGCCCGCCGCACCGAGGACGTCCTGGGCGAGCGCGAGAATCGGGCCGTCGGTGAAGGCGTAGTTCACGAAGTACGAGACGAGAATCCCGGTCGTGATGGCGAGTTGGTTGAGCGAGACGAGCGACCCGCGAATCTTCGGCGGGGAGATTTCGGCGATGTAGAGCGGGCCGACCATCGACGCGAAGCCAATCGCGATGCCGTCGATGATGCGCCCGGCGATGAGGATTTCGACGGTCGGCGCGACGGCCATGATGAACGACCCGAGGAAGAACACCACCGCCCCGACGATGATGAGCAACCGGCGACCGATGCGGTCTGCGAGGCGACCACCGACGGCCGCACCGATGACCGCGCCGACGAGTGCGCCGCTCACGACCACGCTCTCTACGAACGAGGACATGACGAACGCGTCTTTGATGTAGAGGAACGCCCCCGAGATGACCCCTGTGTCGAAGCCGAACAGTAGTCCGTTGAGTGCCGCGAGTCCAGCAGCCACGAAGACGAACCGGCGGTTCGGCCCCGAAGTCGACTGGCCCCCGTGTTCCGTTGACATAGGTAGGTGTATGGGCCGACTGTATGAATATTTACTAAGGTTTCGATTAATTTTTTTCGAACGACCATTATCGATTCGAACCGGCACGTCTCCGCAGTGTGAGCGAGCGAGGTTTCGGCAGTTTGAACCGGGTTTACGGCGAGAATTAGCTTCGACGTGAGAGGACGTGACCATCCAGTACCAGGACGACGAGCGAGACGGTCCAGACGGCGAGGTTGCCAGCAACGCTGTGAATATCGACGTCGTAGGCGTAGTGTTCGACGGTCAATGGGTACAGCCACAGGATGCCCGCATTGGTGAACGAGTCGATGACGAGATGGGACCCGAAGGCGACACAGAGTGCGAAGAGCAGCCGTCTGGACGCGCCGACCAGCAGGAACGAGACGGCCAGTATTCCGAGGAATACAGGAGTGTGGAGGAGGCCACGATGGACGAGCGGAAACGTCCAGAGGTGGTGAAAAAATAGGTCCACGTCAGGAGCGACAGCGAACAGAAAACCCGCTGCGGGCGGGGCGGTGGTCAGGGTGCGAACCAGCACGTAGCCGACGAGTCCGTGAGTCGCGATGGCGAAGACGAGATAGAGCGTGTGGTCCAGCATGGATGCGATGGAGCCAGATTAGCCGAAGTGGCTGAGTACGCCGAGGGTGGCGAACGCGAGGATGGTCTCGAAACACAGCGTTCCGAGCGCCGAATAGGCCACGAACTCTCGGTCGCTCAGTTCCGCGACACCCGCGGGGACGGTGAACAGGCCGCGCACGAACGGGAGCGTGTTGCTGAGCAGGACGATGCCCGGGCCCCAGCGCCCGAACCAGTTTTCGTACGTGTCGATGCGCGCTTCGTCGACCCGGAACCACCGGTTTTCGACGAGATACTCCTTTCCGCGACGCTTTGCGAGCGTGAACAAGGCGTACTGTCCGATGGTCGCTCCAGCCACCGAGAGAACGATGACGAGTGCGTACTCCTCGGTCGTGGACATCGAGGCGATGGCGACGGGGACGAGGCTCTCGCTCGGCGCGATAAACAGCAACATCGCGCCTTCGAGGATGAACAGGACGAACAGCGCGACCATCCCGTACTTCTGGATGATTTCGAGGCCGAGCGTCCCCAGTTCTGGCGGAATGAGCGAAAGCTCAAACACGGGCAGTCACCCGAATTGCCGACGGCGGGATGGTCACGGTCGAACGGTATGTGTGGAGTGAACGTGTCATAACTTATGCTCTCGCGATTGCGTAGAAGGTCGGGACGATGGCGACGGCGAGGGTAAACCAGTAACTCGCGACGCGATAGAGGACTGCGAGCGCGAACGCTTGGCTCGCGGGGAGGGCGACGATGCCGACGAGGAGCGCAACGAGTGCGACTTCCACGCCGCCGAGGCCCCCGGGGGTCGGAACGAATCCGGCGAGTGTGCTCGCCGGGACGATAAAGAGGACGAGCCACAGGTCGAGCGAGACGCCGAGGACCAGCCCGGAGAAGTAGAGCGGCAGGACGAAGAACACCCAGCCGACGAACGAGAAGACGAGGGCGTAGGCGAGACGGCGCGGTGCCGTCGCGATGACGTCGAGCGTCTCGTAAAAGCGGTCGACGCGGGCGAGAAGGCTGTCCACCTGCATGCGGTCTGTGAAGCGTGCGACGGGGCGTACGACGGCTGCAACCGCCCGCTTGACCCCGGTCCGGTGATTCCACCCGATGTAACTCGTCACCGGCACGGCCACGACGAGCGCAACGAGCCCGTAGGCCGACGTCTGGACGACCGGCGGGAGTTCCGCCCTGACGAGGAGGACGCCCATGCCGACCACCGAGAAGACGAAAAATGGGACGAGGTTCAACAGGTCTGCGGTGACCACGCTCGTCAGACTGTTCTCGTAGTTCGTATCCATCTCTGTCGAGATGACGTAGGCGATAAGCGGCTCGCCGCCCACCTGTCCGAGCGGGGTGATGTAGTTCGCGAACGTGCCCGCGAAGAACGTCGAGGTGACGCGGGGCAGACTCGCTTCGATGCCGACGATGGAGAGAACGATTTGCCAGACCTTGCTCCAGGCGACGAGTCCGAGGAACGTCGAGAGACAAGCCACGACGAGCCACTGGTGGTCGCCGTAAATCAGCGACTCTTCGACGGCCCGGAGCCCCGACGCCTTCCCGACGAGGTAGAGCGCCGCGACGGCGACGAGAAAACCGATCCCGATTTTGAGAATGGTCTTCCGGTCGAACGCGAGCGTCGACGGCGGTTGCGCTGTGGGGTCGCCGCCGGCCGCCTGTGTGTCTGGTGGTGAGGGCACGATTATTCGAGGTAGCCGAGTTCCCGAAGGCGAGATTTCGCCTCGACGCTCATCTCGTCTATCGACCCGTCCGAATCGGTCTGGGCCGTCCAGTTCGACCCGGTCGTCGCTTCGAAATCGGAGAGCGCCGACTCGAGTTCGCGTTCCGCCGTGCGGTCTCGGCCCGCACGGTCGTGCAGTTCTTCGGGGTCGTCGTCGATGAAGTACAGTTCGTCCGGAAGCCCTTCGTTCTGTATGAACTTCGCGTCAGCGCGACGCACCCCGCGCATCCGCGAGTAGTACCGAGAGTTCTCGTCGAGCGTGATGCCCACGTTCGACGCCTTGGTTTCGAGTTGCGACAGTTCGATGACCGGCTGGTCGTACTCGATGAAGGCGTACTCGCCACCGGCGAAATCGCGGTAGTCGGCCGAGAGAAGCGACCGGCGACGGTCGAGCGGAACCGCCGGTTCGCGCGGCGAGACGCCGGCGTGGTCGAGTACCGTGTGGTAGAGGTCGAGCAGTTCGACCTGGTCGTCACGTTCCCCGGCCTCGAGGTCGGGGTGGGAGACCATGAGCGGGACGTTCACGAGCGGGTCGTAAATTCCGAACTCGTGGCCGTAGAGGCCGTGTTCGCCGTGAAGTTCGCCGTGGTCCGCGCAGACAGCGACGAGCGTGTCCTCCTCGTCGTTCTCGCGAAGCCAATCGAGCAGGCGACCGAGTTCGGCGTCGAGGTGGCGGATTTCCGCGGCGTAGAGGCCGCGAATCGCCTCCCACTCGTCGTCGTCGATGTCTCGCGCTCCGGAGTTGTACTCCTTCGAGTTCTGACACACCTCGGTCGGGTCGACGTCAGGGGCGTACAGTTCCCGGTACTCCTCGGGCGGGTAGTACGGCAGGTGGGCGTCCATCAGGTTCACGAACGTAAAGGAGGGGCCTTCCGTCCGGTCGATGAAGTCGATGGCTTTGTCCACGACGGCCGGCGTCTTCGAGTCCGCGCCATCGCCCTGCGCGAGGTGTTCGTGAATGTCGTTTCCGAGTTCGACGAGGCGATTGGTGACAGAGCGCAGCGTCGAGTTGTCGTTGAAGACCTGCCAGCACTTCGCGAGCGGTCCCGAAATGAAGTCGCCCGGGAGCACTTCGAAGAAGTTGTCCTGGACGGCGAACCCGCTGGTGAGACCGGTGTACGGCGTAATCCACGCGTTCGACGTGAAACACGCGGTCGAGTAGCCCTCGTTCGAGAGCGTGTCCGCGAGCGTTATCGAATCCGCGAGGTACGGCGTTTCCTGACTCGCCCCGTGCTGACTCGGATACTCGCCCGTAAACAGCGAGGCGTGGACCGGAAGCGTCCACGGCGCAGGCGAGACGGCCTGGTCGAAGACGACGGCGTTTGCTGCGAACTGTTCGAGGTTCGGTGAGGTCGAACGGTTGGCGTTGTACACGGACAGGGCGTCCTTCCGGACGGTGTCCATCACGACGATGACGATGTTTTTGTGCTTAGTTGCGGTCATAAGGTGCTCTGACAGTTGCTGTCTCTCTCTCGGTCCCGTGGTGGTCGATTGCAGCGCCACCGCTGGGACCGAGCAACGGTGGCGACTGCGTTGCGGCCAGCGAATCGGCGCTGGCGGCGTCTGTCACCCGGAAAATCGCCACGCCGTCGTTCTCGAAGACCAGCGTGTAGTCTTCAGCAGCGACGAGCGAGGCGTACAGACCGGGGGCTGGGTCGGTTTCCATGCCGCGGACGGTGTAGCCGTCAGTCGGCACGTAGACGTAGTCGGGGTGGACACCCGCCCGTTCGACCTGCTGGCTCACGCACGCCGCGTCGGCGCACGTCGAGACGTCGATGAACTGGGCGAGTTGCGTGCTGTACGCGCCAGAACCCTTCCACTCGATGCCCCACGGCCCGGTCGTGATGGCGCGGTCGGTGGATTGGGGGAACCACTCTGCTGCGTCACCCATCACGAGGAATCGGGCCGACGGGTCCGTGTTCTCCGCCGCCCATGACATCGCCGCCGCGTCGCTGTCGTCGATAAACTCGGGGAGCGACGCACTCCCTCCGTGGCTATCGAGTTGGCTCGCGGCGTAGAGGCCGCCAACGCTCAGACAGGAGACGGCGAGGACGAGCAGGACGCCGAATTCGACCTGCTGTCGCGTGGGTCGCGGTGCGATGTCGTCGAGCGTCGGAAGGAGGTACTCGTAGACGAGAATCGCAACGAGTATCGAGTGAATCAGATAGGCAAACCGGTGTTGCGAGACGACGGTGACGGTCAGGAAAAGCCATCCGAGGAGGAACGCGGTCACCCGTGGATGGGACCCGTCACCGAAGACGGGAAGGTTGGCAAATTCGCCGCGAGTGGCGGCGACTTGCGCGGAGACGAAGGCGGCGAGTTTCGACTGTGTGTCCTCGTCGGCGATGACGAGTGACGCGGCCGCGCCGACGAAGAGGACGACGCCGCCGACGAGTTGCAGGAATCCAACGACGCTCAGGTCGCCGAACCACGGCTGGATGCTGACCAGTTCCGCCGAGTGGGTGCCACGCGAGATTGCGGGCCCGCCCGGTACCAGCGTCGAGACGACGTCACTCAGCACAGCCGGGACTTTTTGGGCGAGGCCGCCGTGGGTACCTGCGGCGCCCGAGAACACCGCCGTGCCGTGGGTCGCTAGTACCTGTCCCCACCACGGGACGGTGAGGACGAGGCCGCCGACGCCGACGATGGCGCCGTCCCGAAGCCCGGAGATGGTCCGGGAGAATCCAGCGAACAGACAGAGATAGCTCAGAACGAAGAATATCGTGTAGGTGGGGTGGGTCAGAATCGTGAGCGAAAAGAGGCCGAGCGAAGCCACGAGCCACTTCGGGCGACGGGTTTTGAACAGCATCAGACCGGTGTACAGCCCGGAAACGAGGAACAAGAACGCCGGTGCCCGGACGATACCGCCGGCCGAGATGTGCCACTGGAGAATGGGCGGCGAGACGGCGACGACGAACGTCGCGAGACCGGCCTTGCGCCCGGAGTCGAGGAGTTCTCTGACGAACAGGTAACAGGGCACGAGCGCGGTGGTCGTGACGAGGCCGGGGAGAACGCGGCTGATGAACAGCGGATCCGCCCCGGTTAGGTCTCGCAGCGCCGCGACGACGTAGAACATCAGCGGGGGATACGCGAACGGAATCGAACTCGCGTAGTGAGGGATGGCTGACGGCAGCGCGTAGCCGTGGTGGCTCACCTGTTCTGCCATCAGCAAGAACAGGCCAGCACCGAACGCCGGGTAGGGGTGGGTTCCGAGGTAGATGAGGTGGACGAGACTCCCCGCGAGTACGGCTGGTAGGAGCCAGACGTATCCGTCCGCGTCGAGGGAGTCTGGGCGTGCGATCTCGAACGTCCGTTTGTCGGTGGCCATTGGTTTGGAGAGAGTCTTCAGGGGGCCGGTCTGCCACTGGAGCAGGGACCGTACGAGGAGGAACAGTGGGTATGCAGATTACCCGGTACGATTGTTGCATGAGTTGCAACGGACGGTTCGGCCGAAACGAATCAGCGAGAGAGACAATATTCGAGACGTGAACGATGCGAGAAACGCCCGAATTATCGAAGTAGCGGGAGTCAGGAGCGAACCAGTGCATGAAATAGGACATTACTCCGGACGTAATGTCTGCAAATCACCCACGAATCGCGGGTGAACCGCCGGTCTCCGCCCAGCCAGTCACGAGCGGATGAGAGCCAACGCACACCGACCATGGCGGAGGAAGGTTCGAGGCTGTGGAAAGGTGAACGGTTGGTGAAAACGAGACCGTTATTCGGAGGAAAGGTGGCCGCGCTCAGTTCGACGGTCACGGATCGCCCAACGGACCTCCGCGCCCGCCCACGCGAGGCCAGCGAGCACGCCGACGAGGAGGCCAAGGATTTCGACGAAGCCCATCCACACCGGCGTGATGTAGATGAGTCCGTTGAGGTACTTGCCGGGAATCAGGCTCTTGAGGCCGATGAGTGCCTTGCCGGTCATCGACGAGGAGTGCGATTCGAGGCCGAGCGCGCTGGCGCTCTCCCCACCCGCGCTCTCGTCACCGGTTCCGAGGCGTTCTGCCTCGTACGGGAAGGCGATGTTTACGCTCCAGACGATGTTCCCGCGCTGGTCCACTTCGAAGACGCGGTCCGCGTTCGAGTCAGTAATCAGCGTGTTGCCGTTCGGGAGGCGGTCTGCGTCGCGGGGCCACTGCATCCGCGCGTCCTGCCACAGCCACGTCTGCTTCCACTCGCCGTTCTCGCGCTGATACTCGACGACGCGGTTGTTCTCAGAGTCGGCGACGATTACCGCAGGGCCGCCCCGATTCGGCGGGATGTAGTCGGGATTGTGTTGCTCGTAGAGGATGTCGTGGTTGTCGTCGGCACCGAGCGTCATGTCCTCGATTGCGCCCGCGTCGTTCAGGAAGATGATTTCGTCGTGATTGCGCATGTCGACCATGATGCGGCCGTCGTCGAGGATTTCGACATCGTTGATGTGGGTCCAGTCTTTCGGATACGGACCGCCGGAGCTCGTCTCGTGGACCTCGGTGGCGTTCCACGTCCACTCCGTCTCGTTGGTCTCGGTGTTCACAACGAACACGCGGTCTAGGTAGATGTCGGCGACGACGAGTCGATTCTCGTCGAGACGGTCGACGTCGTGGTAGCGCGACGCCTCCTTGCCCGGCGTGAACTGCGTCCAGACGGTGGTCACCTCGCCCGTTTTGAGGTTCACCCGCTCGACACCGTTCAGCGTGCACGCCTCGGTTCCGTGGACGCGCTCGTAGTGGTCCCACGTCTCCTGGTCGACGCCGTAGGACGCTGCGTCCCACTCGGTCGGACAGCCACCGTTTTCGTAGTGGTGGGAGAAGGCGTACTCGACTGTCGCTTCGGTGCCGGGAACCGGGTCTACGTCCCAGTATCGGTCGTGGGTACCGTTGAAGTACAGCGTCGTACCGTCGGGGTTGAACGCGACCAGTTCGGAAGTTGCCCGGTGGCCCTCGGTGGGATTGCCCTCCCACTGATTCGAGTCCGCTGCGACGACGGTGATGCCGTCTGACTCGGGGGCAATCTGCGCATCCATATCGGGTGCGCCAGACTCGTTGAGGTGGTTTTCGAACGACCCGTTGTTCGACGCCGTTGCGGCTCCGTATCCAACAGTGAGAACCGACACTGCGAGCAGGACGGAGAATACCATTCGGAAGGTTCGCTTTGAGCGCATGGAGGAGGTTATGCGATGAGATGGCGAGTGCTGCTATATAAATGGGAGATTGTTTCATCCGTTGCGTCCCGCGATAACGTGGAATTTCCGCCGGCTATCCCGCTCGCTCACCTCCCGATGTGAGCTGTGGGTGCGTGAAACATTGTTGCCACTCACGAACTCACGTCCGGAGCGGAGACGGACCTACTCCGAGTTAGCCGCGTTGCCAAACGAGGTGGGCGGGGCCGAATCGCGTCGGTCGTCTCGGCCAGTGGATCTCACGATGGCCGGTTCCGCGCCCGGGAGACAGATGAGGTTCTCGCGGCCGAGTTGGATTTTGACCACGTCCCCGTCGTCTGCCATCGCCGATAACAGGCGGCTAACCTTCGACTTGGACCAGTCGGTTTGCGAGACGATAGCCGCCTGGTTTAGTCGGCCGTCGCTCGCGGAGAGGAGGTGTTCGATGAAGGCTTCGTCGGAGTAGATGGTGTCCGCTGGCTTGTCGGTGGACGGTTCGTCCGCCGAAGGCTCGGTAACCGGTTCGGCGCTGTGCGTTGTGGCCTGTGCGGCGTCGTCTCCGCGCTCGATTCGCGAGTGGAGGGCAACCGCTCCGTCGAGGAGCCGACCGGGCCGGAGCCGGCGATTCGAGATGCCGACCGAAAGCACCACGCCGAAGAGGAAGCCAGCGAAGGTGCCGGGAACCGTAATCGGGGACAGCCAATTGGTCGGGTCGCCGCCGAGGCTCAGTTCGCTCTGGTCGCTCAGGAAGTCACCGTCCGAGTCGGTGACCAGCGGATTCGACCCGGTACGTTTCACCTCGGCACTGTCAGTCAGCCCATCGCCGTCGGTGTCGGGTTGGGTCGCAACCGTTCCCTGTTTTCGCTCTTCGCCGTCGCTGAGGCCGTCACCGTCGGTATCGACGGCCGTCGGGTCCGTCGGTCCGTCCAGTTCCTCGCGGTCGGTGAGCCCATCGCCGTCCGTATCGGCTGCCAGCGCGTCGAGCGACTGGTGAATCTCGGTTCCGTCGTCGACGCCATCACCGTCCGTGTCCGCTTGCGTCGGGTCGGTACCGTGGCGTCGTTCGGCGCCATCTTCGAGTCCGTCGCCATCGGTGTCACTCGCGGTGGAGTCCGTTCCGAGGCGAGTCTCAGTCGCCTGGTTTACGCCGTCGCCGTCAACGTCGGCGTCCATCGGCGTCGGGACGGCGAATTCGAGCGCGGCGTCAGTCGTGCCAGGTGGCCCGTCGCTACCGGAGAGCGCGACGGATTTCGGAATCTGTTGGTCTGCGACTGCCACCATCGGAAAAAACGCGATGGCAACGAGTAGCGCCGCCAACAGGGGGAGGTATTTGAACGCGTTGGAGTGAGGCATGGGGCAAATTGATTGTGAATCGAATAGTAGAACAATTATATGTTATGGCCATTGTGTTGAAATTCGTATACTTTCGAGGGTGTTTTCTAGATATTTTGTGCAATAAATGCGAATATTTCTAACACTCGTACAATCAATTGTGCTGGCAGGAATCTGCAAGCGCAACTCGATGTATCCCCCGCGACAAGTGACCCGTGTCGGAAGAGTCAACATCGCCAACCGGCGGGCGTGCTAGAGAGTGTCCCACAGCCTGCCATGTGTCTGACGCCCAGTTCGAAATCACCGGAAGGCGGAGCGATTAATGTCCCCTAAAGGAATATTATTTCAACCAAACTATTTGCGAGAAAACATTAATATGGGTGGTTCACATAGTACAGTCCACAATGAGTCTCGCGCTCACGAGGGAACTGGAGGTGGAGGTGTACATGCGGGCGTTCGTGCCGTGGGAAGCACAGCAACGCCAGCGTGAAATGGTCGAAACACTGCGTGAATACGCAGACGGTGACACGCTCGCGGACGTATCTGTCAACCTGTGGAGCAGTCGCGTCGGCGTCGGTGACGACACCGAAGAGCAGACGCTCCGGACCGTCGCGGAGATCGAGCGGGCGCTCTGTGACGCAGAATGCTCGATGGAACCGTTCTTCAAGACGCGTCCCGGTCGGAGCCACGAGCAGGAGAAACTCACCCTGCCCATCATGTGCGTGTTGGTGCGCGACCAGGGTGAGATTCGCGGCGTCTACCCGTGTTCGAAACCCGACGGCACCGAGAGCGTGCCCGACCTGCTCGAGAAACTCGCGGCCGAACAGCCACTCGAGAATCTCGGCTGAAACCCGTTTTCTTATACCGCCTGCTGGTAAACTGCAGGTATGTTCCTCTCATTTCGGGCAGACGTGCAAGCGGCCCTGTCCGACGCGCTCACCCAGCTTTCGCTTCCGGCGGAGGACCTGGGAATCGAAGAGCCACCCGAAGACGTAGACGCCGTGCTGGCGTCGAGCGCCTCGTTTCGCCTCGCGAGCGAAGCGGGCGCACCACCGCCGAAAATCGCCCAGGACATCGCCGACGCCATCGACACCGACCCCTACGAGTACCTCGCATCGGTGGAGACACTTGGCCCGTACCTGAACTTCCTCCCGACCGAGAAGTACTACGAGGGAACCCTCGACGCCGCCCAGGGCGACGACTACGGCCGCCTCGAACCGACCGGCGACTCTGTCGTCGTCGAGCACACGAGCGCCAATCCGTCGGGACCGATTCACGTCGGCCGCGCCCGCAATCCCATCATCGGAGACGCACTCAGTCGCGTCCTCGACTTCGCCGGTAACGACGTGGAGACCCACTACTACGTAAACGACGCGGGCCGCCAGATGGCCGTGTTCACGTGGGCCTACGAGACGTTCGACGAGGAGGACCTGGATGAGGAACCAGAACGCGACAGCCCCGAATACGACCTCGTGCGCTACTACCGCAAGGGCAACGCCTTCTTAGAGGGGGCAGACCCGGAGGCAGTCGAGGAAGCAGAAGCCGAAATCGCGGCCATCCTGCAAGGTATCGAGGAGGGCGACGAGGACACCTACGAGCGCGTCCAGTACGTCGTCGACACCGTCCTCGGCGGCATGAAGAACACGCTGGAGCGGCTGCCGGCCGAGTTCGACCGCTTCGTCAAGGAGACTACCTTCATGCGCGATGGCTCCTGCGACGACGTGGTCACCCGCCTGAAGGAGTCAGAATACGCCGTCTTCGAAGACGACGCGTGGCAACTCGAACTCGACGAGTTCGGCATCGAGAAGAACCTCGTCTTCCTGCGCTCTGACGGCACTTCGCTGTACACGACGCGCGACCTCGCCCACCACGAGTGGAAGTTCGAGAACTTCGACCGCGCCGTGACGCTCCTGGGTGAAGATCACAAACTGCAGGCAGACCAGCTCAAGTATGCCCTCGACATCCTCGGCAACGACACGAGCAAACTCCAGTCGATTCACTACTCGTGGGTCAACCTCCCCGAAGGCGGCATGAGCACCCGCCGCGGGACGGGCATCGACTTAGACGACCTGTTAGACGAGGCCATCGCTCGCGCCCGCGACGAGGTCGAATCCCGCCTCGACACCCGCCTGCGCGACGACGAACTCACCGAAGAAGACATCCAGCGCATCGCAGAACAGGTCGGCATCGGCGCGGTTCGCTACGACATCGTCTCGAAACAGCCAACGAAGGGCATCACGTTCGAGTGGGAACAGGCCCTCGACTTCGAAGCCCAGAGTGCGCCGTACGTCCAGTACGTCCACGCTCGCGCGTGTGGCATCTTAGACGAGGCCGACGTGCCGACAGAAATCGATGCCAGTGTGCTCTCGACCGAACCGGAACGCGCACTCATCCGGCAGATTGCCCGGTTCCCCGCCGTCATCGAAGAAGCCGCCGAGGAACTGCGCCCACACATCGTGGCGACCTACACCCGCGAGTTCGCAGAGGCGTTCAACCGCTTCTACCGCGAGTGCCCAGTGCTCTCAGAGGAGGACGAAACGGTGCGGTCGGCGCGTCTCGCGCTCGTCGCCGCCTCCCGGACGACCATCGCGAACGCTCTCTCCGTGCTCGGGATTGCCGCGCCGACGTCGATGTGAAAATCGGGTTACGCCGTAAGGCTGCCACCCGCACCGAGCAGGACCATCGCCCCGAAGCCGATGGCGAGCAGCAGGAACAACAGTATCCAACTCAGTCGAACGGACTCATTTTTCTCCATACGCGTCTGTGAGGCCAGGGGTTGCTTAGATGTTTTCTTTCAGCCGAACAGCCCGGCCAGTCGAGAGAGGAGGCCGCGGGACTCTGTTTTCGACGGCTCTGTGGACGCTGTGGGCGCGGCTTCCTCGTCGAGCGGGTCTGGCTCGTCGGTCGAACGCGCCTGTGGTTCCGGGGCCGTCTCCTCGCTCGGCGTCGTCGGTGCGGCTTCCGTGGACGCATCCGCCTCGGGCGCGCTGTCGTCGCCGACCAGCCGAGCGACCAGGTCACGATAGGCCGTCATCGCCGGCCCGTCGGCCGACGAGAGCGGGCGTTCCTCGGCGAGGGCCGCTTCGATTGCGGGGTCCGTCGGAACGGTCGTGAGCACGTCGTACCCGATGCGGGCGTTGATTTCCTCGGTCGAAAGGCCGTGGTCGCCGGCCCGCGTGACCACCACGCCGCTGACCGTGCCGCCGAGGCGTTCTGTGAGCGCCGCCGTCCGGGCGGCGTCGTCCACGGCGACCGGAACCGGCGTCGTGACCAGCAGAACCCCACTCGCGACGGTCAGCGGAATCGCCCCTTCGTGGGTGATTCCCGCGCCGGTATCGACGAACACGTATTCGTAGTCGGCTGCGAGTTCCGAGAGAACAGCCCCGAGGCCCGCCGGGTCAACGTCCGCGTACTTAGTGAGACGACGGTCACCGGGAACGAGCGCGAGGCCGGTCGGACCGGAAACGATGGCATCGGCGAGGGCCGCCTCGTCTGCGAGGACGTCGTGAAGCGTCGGCCCGGCCACCGAAACGCCACAGAGCGCGGCGAGGTTCGGCATGTCGAGGTCGGCGTCCACGACGACCACCTCGTGTCCGGCCTCGTGAGCGAGGAGGGCACAGCACGCCGCCGTCGTCGTCTTTCCAACGCCGCCTTTGCCGCCTGCCACCGCGTAGAGTTCCCCAGCCATTGCGCGTGTCATCCATACACACGGCAAAGGTCACTATAAAGAATCGGGTGATGAACGCCGCCCTGAGCGCGTTCGTAGCGGGTCAAAGGTTACTTACGCGGCCACAGGTTTACCCTAGGTAATGAGTAGGCAGGGAGAAGAGATGGATGACCGGCGGAAATACGAGTTCCAGAAGGTCATCGAGGAACTGGAGCAATACTCCGGCTCCGGGACGCAACTCGTCACCATCTACGTTCCAGAAGACAAGCAGATAAGCGACGTCGTCGCGCACGTCACCCAGGAGCACAGCGAGGCGTCCAACATCAAATCGAAGCAGACGCGAACCGCGGTGCAGGACGCGCTCACCAGCATCAAAGACCGCCTTCGCTACTACGACGTCTACCCACCCGAAAACGGGCTCGTCCTGTTCTCGGGGGCCATCGACACCGGCGGCGGCCAAACCGACATGGTCACGAAGGTCTTAGAGAGTCCGCCAGAACCCGTCGAATCGTTCCGCTATCACTGTGACTCCGCGTTCCTCACCGACCCGCTCGCCGACATGCTCGTGGACAAGGGCCTCATCGGTCTCGTGGTCTTAGACCGCCGCGAAGCGACCGTCGGGTGGCTGAAAGGCAAGCGCATCGAGGCAATCAAGTCCGCCTCGTCGCTCGTCCCCGGCAAGCAGCGCAAAGGTGGCCAGTCCGCCCAGCGTTTCGCTCGCCTGCGTCTCGAAGCCATCGACAACTTCTATCAGGAAGTCGCGGAGATGGCAAACGACCTGTTCGTCCCCTACCGTCACGACATGGACGGCGTCCTCGTCGGCGGCCCCTCCCCCACGAAAGACGAGTTCTTAGACGGCGACTACCTCCACCACGAGATTCAGCAAATCGTCATCGACAAGTTCGACGTCGCCTACACCGACGAAAGTGGCCTGCGCGAACTGGTCGACGCCGCACAGGACGCCCTCGCAGACCACGAGGTGATGAAGGACAAGACCCAGATGGACGAGTTCTTCAAGGAACTCAACGAGGGCGACCTCGCGACCTACGGGTTCGACGCCACCCGACGCAACCTCATCATGGGCTCTGTCGACCGACTCCTCATCAGCGAAGACCTCCGTAAGGACGTCGTGACCTACGAGTGTGCAGACGGCACCGAGGAGTACGAACTCCTAGACCGCCGCAAGAACACGCCGACGCACACGTGCGAGGACGGCAGCGAAGCCGAGGTCAAAGAGCGCGAAGACGCCATCGAGCACCTCATGTCCATCGCAGAAGAGCGCGGGACGGAGACGAAGTTCATCTCGACCGACTTCGAAGAAGGCGACCAACTGCTCCACGCCTTCGGCGGCATTGCGGGCATCCTCCGCTACGCAACAGGCGTCTAACCACACTCTCTCTGCCCACCCACGGTATTGCTGTTCTCTAACATAAGTACCAGAAAATTATTACCTGTCCACTCGCAAGACCGGTCAGGAACAGATGGCCTCGACAGAACCCCCAGAAGCATTGGTGTCAGTACTGACCCGGCGCGGCGAGCTGCTGGAGGCCATCATCGACGAGCCGGCACAGAAGCCGGCACTGGTAGACCGCCTCGGCGTTTCGCGGTCGACCGTGGACCGCGGCCTGCGCGAACTCATGACCCACGGCTTCGCCGAACGCGGCACCGAGGGGTATCAGGCGACGCTGAGCGGGCGCCTCGCCGTTGAAGTCTACTACGAGTTCATCGACGAATCGGCCACCGTGAACGAAGCCAAAGAGCTCCTCTCGCACCTCTCGGCGGACGCCCCCATCACGACCGACCTGCTCTCTGGATGTACCGTCTACGAATCGACCCCGCCGGCGGCCCACGAACCCGTAAACCACCTCGAAGCGCAGTTGCGGTCTGCAACGACCCACCGAGGCGTCACGCACACCATCTCGCAGGCGAACACGCTGAACTGGTTTTTAGACTGCATCCAGGACGGCCTCGACGCAGAGAAAATCCATCAGGAGTCACTGCTCAACTACTTCGCAGAAGACAACCGAGAAGCCATGGAGAAGATGGTCGAGACCGGCAACTTTCGCGTTCTCCAGACCGATACGGTTCCCTTCGGGTTCGCGCTCACCACCCACGAAGACGGCCCAACCCTCGTGAGCGTCATCATCTACAACGACGGCCGAATGGAAGGCGTCATCACGAACGACACCCCCGCCGCCGTCGAGTGGGCTGAGAACTACTACGAATCACTCCGCGAGGAGGCGTTCGACATCACCGACGAGTTCCGCTAGTCGAGAAACTGTTCGAGTTGCGTCTGTCTGCCCCGGAGGTCCGTTGCCGCCTCGATGTCTGGGTCGCGTGCAAGACGGTCTAACACGAGCAGGGGGTCCGTACCCGTCCGCTCGACACGCTCGACGAGGCGCTCGATTTCTGCCCGATTCACTGCGAGCGATGAGAGCAACCCGAGCAACAGCGCCATCGGGACGCTCGCGCCACGAAGCGTCGGGAACTCCCGACTCACCCGCGAGAAGTCGGGGTCTGCGTCGGGCGTGGTCGCCGGCGAGAGCGTGAGACAGCGCGTACACAGCGCGACGACTGGTTCTTCGCCGGCGACGGTGTCACGCAAGTCCTCGGGCACCTCGAACGCGACGACGGGCGACCCGCAGTTCGGACAGTCCATAGCCACGGCTTCTCGCCGTGAAACAATGAGAATGGTGGTTTGCGAAGTCAGTCGTCAGCAGGCACCGGCTGGGCCTCGTCGGCCTCGCGGGCTGCTTTCTCCTCTTCCTCTTTCTTCGCTTTGATCTTCTTCAGTCGGAAGATCTCTTCGCGCTCTTGCTCTTCGAGTTTCTGCTCGATGAACTCTTGGCCCTCGTACAGTTCGGGCAGCAGCTTGAACTCGAGTGCGTTGACACGACGCTTGGTCGTCTCGATTTCGTCGAGCATCTTCTTCATCGCCGTCTCCACCTCGGCCGCGAGGATGATGCTGTCGAGCAATTCCTCGTAGGCGTCTGCGGTTTCGTCGATGCGAGCGCTGGTTCCGAGCACGCCGTAGCCACGCTGGTCGAGCGTCTTTTTGACGCGCGACGACTCGATTTGTGGCACGACGACGCCCATGATGTTTTTCGATTGGGTCGTAATCTCTGGGTGTTCCTTGAGGGCGGCGGCGGCACCACGAACGGCGACGTCGCCTTCCATCGCGCGGGCCATGTTGATGGTCCGCTGGGCGCGCTGATAGTTCTCCTCGACACCGGCGCGGACGTCCCGGGCCTGGTCGAGGATGTCCATGAACTCCATGATGAGGCCGTCACGCTTCTTCTCAAGCGTGCCGTGGCCTCGCTCGGAGAGGTCGATGCGATCTTCGATCGCCATCAGGTTTTTCCGAGTTGGTTTGACGTCAGTGGCCATGGTAGACTCCTACGGGCGGGATGCCCTTATGCCTCCGCCTCGATAGCGTCTGCTTCCTCGTAGTACTTCTCGATGAGCTCTTCGTCGATGCGGTTGAGCTCTTCTTTTGGCAGCATCGAGAGCAGGTTCCAGCCGATGTTGAGGGTTTCCTCAATCGAACGGTTCGTGTGTGTACCCTGCTGGACGAACTCATTTTCGAAGCGCTCTGCGAAGTCGAGGTACTTGTTGTCACGCTCGCTGAGTGCCTCGCGACCGACAATGTTCACGAGGTCACGAAGGTCCTCACCCTCTGCGTACGCGGCGTACATCTGGTCAGAGACGTCGGCGTGGTCGTCACGGGTGAGACCTTCGCCGATACCGTCGTCCATGAGACGGGAGAGAGATGGGAGCACGTTCACTGGTGGCTCGAGACCCTGACTGTTCAGGTCACGGTCCATCACAATCTGCCCTTCCGTAATGTAGCCGGTCAGGTCAGGGATTGGGTGCGTGTCGTCGTCACCAGGCATCGTGAGAATCGGAATCTGCGTAACCGTCCCCTCACGACCCTTGATGCGGCCTGCACGCTCGTAGAGCGTAGCAAGGTCAGTGTACATGTAACCTGGGTACCCACGTCGACCAGGAACCTCCTCACGTGCGGCACCGATTTCACGGAGTGCCTCACAGTAGTTGGTCATGTCCGTCAGGATGACGAGCACGTGGTAGCCCTTCTCGAAGGCCAGGTACTCTGCGGTGGTGAGTGCGAGGCGCGGCGTGACCGTCCGCTCGACTGCGGGGTCGTCTGCCAGGTTCATGAAGACCACAGAGCGTTCGAGTGCGCCCGTGCGCTCGAAGTCTTCCATGAACTCGTTTGCCTCTTCTGCGGTGATACCCATCGCACCGAAAATCACGGCGAACTCGGTGCCCTCGCCTTCGTCGCCTGCTTCCTCAGGCACGGTCGCCTGACGAGCAATCTGGAGTGCGAGGTCGTTGTGTGGCAGACCAGATGCCGAGAAAATCGGCAGTTTCTGGCCGCGCACGAGGGTGTTCATGCCGTCGATGGAGGAGACACCCGTCTGGATGAACTCCTCTGGGTACTCACGCGAGTACGGGTTAATTGCTTCACCCACGATGTCGCGGCGCTCTTCTGGGACGATGTCAGGGCCGCCGTCGATTGGCTTGCCCGACCCGTCCATGACGCGCCCGAGAAGGTCCTCGGTCACTGGCATCTTCATCGTCTCGCCAAGGAAGCGGACGGATGCCTTGCGGTTGAGACCGGTTGTACCTTCGAAGACCTGAATGGCCACGAGACCAGTACTCGATTCGAGCACCTGACCACGCTTGATCTCGCCTTCAGGCGTCTCGATTTCGACGATTTCGTCGTACCCAATTGGTTCGTCGACTTCGACGAACACCAGCGGGCCACTGATTTCGGTGATTGTCTGGTACTCTTTCATTAGTAGAGCTCCCGGAGTTGTTCGGTGATTTCGGCTTCGAGGTCGTCGATGAACTCGTTGTAGTCCTCAGCCGTTCCGATACGGTTCAGACGTGGCGCTGCACTGATAGCCGTAATCTCCTCGACTGGGAGACCGGCTTCGAGTGCCTTGAACGCCTCATCGTTGAACGTCTTGATTGCCAGAATGATGCGGTAGGTTTTCTCCGGTGGGCAGAACGTATCCACGTCGTGGAATGCGTTCTGCTGGAGGAATGCCTCACGTAGGTAGCGAGCGACTTCGAGGGTCAGCTGCTGGTCTGCTGGGAGGGCGTCCTTACCGACGAGCTGGACAATCTCTCGGAGTTCCGTTTCCTCGTCGAGCACGTCGACCGCCCACTGGCGCGTTTCTGGCCAGTCTTCGGCGACATTCTCGACGAACCATGGGTCGAGCTGCTCACGGTAGAGCGAGTAGGACTCGTTCCAATTGATGGATGGGAAGTGACGACGCTCTGCTAAGTCTGCGTCGAGTGCCCAGAACGTTTTGACGATACGCAGAGTGTTCTGCGTAACTGGTTCGGAGAAGTCACCGCCTGGTGGGCTGACTGCACCCACAACGGAAATCGACCCTTCCGTGCCGTTCATGTTCTCGAACATTCCTGCACGCTCGTAGAACTGGGAAAGACGTGCCGAAAGGTACGCTGGGTACCCTTCTTCACCGGGCATCTCTTCGAGACGCGAGGAGATTTCACGCATTGCCTCTGCCCAGCGAGACGTGGAGTCTGCCATCAGTGCAACGTCGTATCCCATGTCGCGGTAGAATTCAGCGATAGTGATTCCCGTGTACACACAGGACTCACGCGCTGCGACGGGCATGTTGGACGTGTTTGCGATGAGGCAGGTACGGCTCATGAGCGGCTTCCCGGTCTTTGGGTCCTCCAGGTTCGGGAAGTCGTCGATAACCTCGGTCATCTCGTTACCGCGCTCACCACAGCCGATGTAGACAACGATGTCTGCGTCGGACCACTTGGCAAGCTGCTGCTGGGTAACCGTCTTCCCGGACCCGAATGGGCCTGGGATTGCGGCCGTCCCACCTTTCGCGATTGGGAACAGGCCGTCCTGGATACGCTGACCCGTGACGAGTGGTTCGCGTGGGGTCTTCTTGCTGACCGTTGGGCGTGCCTTACGCACTGGCCATTCCTGTCGCATCGTGATTTCCTCGCCGTTTTCGAGTTCGACGACCGGCTCTTCGACGTTGAAGTTGCCCGATTCGGTGGAGGCAACGACGCCGCCTTCGAAGTCTGGCGGGACCATCACTTTGTGCTCGATACTCTCGGTCTCTGGGACCGTGCCAACGATGTCGCCCGGTGCGACTTCGTCGCCTGCGTCGACGGTAGGAGTGAATTCCCACGTCTTTTCAAGGTCGACACCAGGGGCGTCGACACCACGGTCGAGGAAGGCACCCATCTTCTCTTCAAGGACGTCGAGTGGGCGCTGGACACCATCGTAGATGGAGTACAGCATCCCCGGTCCGAGGTCGACGGTGAGCGGTTCGCCGGTACTCTCGACCGGTTCGCCGGGTGCGACGTTGGACGTTTCCTCGTAGACCTGAATCGTCGTCAGGTTACCTTCGATTTCGATGACCTCGCCCATCAGACCTTCGTGGCCGACGTACACGACGTCGTTCATTCGGGCTTCGAGGTCCGTGGCGGTCACAACGGGACCGCTCACGCTCTCGATGACACCATCTTGTCGTACGGTGTCGGATTCGGTTGCTTGGCTCATGGTTTAGTCTTGCTCCATCAGGTCGATACCGATAGCCCGCTTGATCTTGTCGCGGAGGCCGCCACTGCCGGCGCCACCTCCGAGCGTCACGAGCGTCGGTTCAACGCTTGTTTCGACGTTATTGCGAACGTTGCGTGAGAGGTATTCGAGGTCGGGGTCGTGCATGACGACAATCCCGACATTCTCGTCGTCGAGGATGCGCTGGACGGCGTCGTCCAGTTCTGTCTCTTTGTCCTCTTCTGCGACGTTCTCGAACTTGCGGACACCCGCAAGCCGAAAGCCCGTCGTGAAGTCGGGGCTTCCAATCACGGCAATTTCCTGGCTCATTGTATCACCAGTTCGTCTTCAATTTCGTCTGCTTCGAGTCCTGCCTCGAGGCCGCGCGCGATGGCGCGGATGTTCTCGACCTCGCGCTCTTTGGCGAGGATGTACGCGAGCACCGGGCACACCGACAGTGGGAAGGCGTGACTCAGGTGGTCGGAGTATTCGAGCAGGGCCTCGTCGAGCGCGTGCTCGAACGCGATGAGGCTGTCTGCGGCTTCGAGCTGGTCGAGGGCCGCAGAAAGGTCGTCGCCGTACGGTCCGTCGCGGATGCGTGCGACCAGCTCGTCAGTGTTGGAGACGAGTTGGCGCATTTCCGTCGCAGAGAAGAGTCGTCCGCCGTCGATAAAGTATTCAGACGGGTCAATGTCCGCACCACTTCGTGCGAGACGAAGCGCGTTGCGGACGTTACGGAAGTCAATCTCTGCGCGGAGGAACTCGACGTAGAGTCCCGTCGCGCGGTCCGGTTCCGGCGGCAGCGCGTTCACGAGCGTGCCGTAGAAGGCACGGTCGATGGCGTTTTCGAGGGGGACGAGAACGCCCTTTTCCTCGTATTCGGGGTACGCGGCAGCGAGTGGCTTGCCGAAAATCGTGCCCGAAAGCATGTCCACGACGTCCTCGATGTCCGTCGCTTCGGTGAGACGGGCGAGGAAGTCGTCGTCGAATTCGCCTGCACGCACGAGGTCGGCCTCGACGTCTTCGCGGGCAGAGTCCGCGTAGATGCCGCGGATAATCGTCTTGACGTTCCAGGCGTCGAACTTCCGGAGGTACCGGGCGATGTAGTCGTAGAGTTTGCCGTCCGCCCAGCGAAGCAGGTCGTTGAAGTGCTTCGCCAGATTCCGGTTGAGGGCGAACTCGATGAGGTCGACGCCGCTGTAGCGGGAGCCGAGTGCATTCATCTCCTCTTCGTACTCCGTCTCCTCCATGAAGCGCGCAATCTCGCCAGGACCCATCCGGACGAGTTTGCGGTAGTCCTCTTCGCTGAACAGCGCTGCCCGGCGCGACCGAACACGTGCAGTGACGTACTCGTAGTTCGAACTGGTGTCGGTCACCCGTGCCTTCATTGGTCGAATAACCGCTCGCTTGTTTCTTTCAGGTTGTTCTCCCAGACACGGTCGAGTACCGAGTCAAACGTGTTGTTGACACGGATACGCGACTTCTCACTCTCGAGCACGACGCCGCCGAGGCAGTCGTATTCGCCAGCGTAGGCGTAGTCGTACTCGTCTGCAAGGGTTTCGAGCAGTGCAGCGTCGTCGGCACGGCCGTAGATCGTGACATCGTCGCCGTCGTCGAACTCCTCGCTTGCGACATCGAGCAGCTCACGGGTGAGCTCCTCACGAGTGTCGCCTTCGAGGTTTGCGATTGCCACTTCGACGTCCTCGCGAACCTGTGCCAGGACGTTGCGGCGTGCTTCAAGGCGCTTTTGCTTGGCCTCTAGCTTCGCACTCGATAGCTGCTGCTCTCGCATCTGTGTGATTTCGCGCTCTACTTCCCGCTCTCGTTCGTCGAGAATCTCCGCGGCGTCGGATTCGGCCTCAGAGACAAGCTCTTCGGCACGCTCCTCGCCCTCTGCGCGTATCTCTTCCGCACGCGCGCGGGCTTCTTCCCGGATATCCTCAACAACTGTCTCGAGACTCATGGGTGAAAGAGAAGGGGTGTTTAGACCACGAACACGACAACGAGTGCGAGAATCACGAGCGTCTCAGGAAGGACCGTGAGGATGAGCCCGCGACCGAACATCTCGTCGTCTTCTGCGATTGCGCCGACTGCAGCGGCGCCAATACCGCGCTCTGCGTAGCCTGCACCGAACGCAGCGAGACCGACAGCGAGGGCGGCGGCAGCCGTTGGTGGGATGGCTGCGACAGCCTCAGTGCTTCCTTCTTGCAGTACGACGCTCATCAGAGTCATGATAGTTTCGAACATTGTGATTTGTGGTTTTACTTAGTCCTCAGTGGTGTACGTTCTCTCGTAGCCGAACGGTTGGTACTTCTCCCCACCGCCTTCATAAAACTTCCCAAAGAACTCGACATACTCCAGACGCACGGCCTGTAGACCGGCGCTGGTGATACCGAGCACCAACACGAGCAGGTGCCCGATGACGAGGATGACAAGTCCGGCGATGGCGCCGAGTAACAGCTCAGTTGGCGAGGAACCGTTGAGCATCCCGGCGAACATTACTTCTTCTGCAGGAATCTCCGCCAACGACTTCTCGCTGAAGAAGATCAGGTGGAACGCGCCGTCGTGGACGTACGCGCCGAACACGAGCAGGTTCACCACGAATGCCATGCCCGCCTTCGCGAGCAGCACCGCGGCGATACGCGTGTACGACAGGACGTTCACGACGACGTTCAGGCTCTCGAGGAGGCCAATGGCGCCCTCACCAGCCAGCAGCATCACGAGGCCGATACCCGCGACACCGAGCATAGCGAGACCAGTTGCCTCCGAGAAGCCACCGAAGCCGAGGGCGAACGGCTGCCCGTTGAACACGGTGAACATGAATTCGGGCTTCGAGTCGGCGGCGTGTTGGCTGAAAATCCAGCCCCAGACGCCGAGCATCAGGACGACCCACGACCCCTTCTCGAGGACGGCGTCTTTGACACCGTGTGAGAGGAAGTCGACGAAGCCGAAGATGTACCCGATGGTCATGTGAGCAAGCCCGAGCAGCAGGCTCAGGACGAGCCACGTCGAGGCGTAATCAGCGTATTCCGGCTGCAGACCTTTGTGGATTGGCGGGTGTCCTGCCCAGACGATTTCCCCGAGTTGGTGTAACCCGAATATTTCGCCGTACAGGATACCGAACAGCGCCGTGAATCCACCGGCCCACATCGCGATTCCGCCGAGACTCTTGACGACTTCGTTCTCGAACCGACTGTAGATGAGGTAGCCGAGCCCCATGTAAATCAGTCCGTACCCGAGGTCACCAATCATGAAGCCGAAGAAGGCCGGGAAGGTCAGGAACAGGATGACCGTTGGGTCGAGTTCCGAGTACTTCGGCCGGTTGATGACACCCGTGAGGGCTTCGAACGGCTTGACCGTGCCAGCAGGGTTGTCCTGGATGACCGGCGGGTTGCCGTGGCCCATCGTGGTGCCACCGTCGGTGGCTGCCGCACCTGCGCCAGACTTTGCTGGTTCTGTCGCGTGTGCGTGGCCTTCTTCGTCGTAGTCTGCACGCTCGAGTTCGTCGATTTCCACGTGGTCACCGACGGCGTCCTTGAGCGCGCTTGCGAACGTCGAGTAGCGCTCGGTTGGCACCCAGCCTTCGGCGACGAACGCGTTCTCGGTCGTCGCGAACGTCAGTGGTGCCTCGCGCTTCTGGACGTCGATGGAGAGTCGCTCCTCTGCGGCGAGCAGGAAGCCCGCTGCATCGAGTTTCAGACTCTCGATTTCCGACTCCACGCTGTTGAGCTTCGAGCGAAGCTGCTGGGCGCGGTGGCGGAGTTCTTCGATGTACTCCGCAGGACTCCCCTCTGCATCGGGGATGTCGAGCGGCGTGAACGCGTTGCCGACGAGGATGTCGTCAAGCGTCGCGTCGTCTGCGAGCCGAGCGACGACGGCGATTGCCTTGTCGCTCGTGTACATCTCGAAGGCTTTGACGTCGTCTGCTGCGAGCAGTGCCCGCTCGACGACGTCGGCTTTCCCTTCGCCCACGGTGACGGACACCGAGTCGTACCCCGACAGCAAGTCGAGGTCGATGCCGAGTGCGGCGAACGGTTCCATCGTGTCGATGCGATCTTCGACCGCGCGGAGCTCGTCTCGAAGCTCGTCCCGACGGTCGTCGAGTCGATTTACTTCGGTACGAATCTCTTCGAGTTCCTCTTCGAGGGCGTCGTCGGTGACGATGCGCGTCGGTCCCGCATCTTCCGCGTCGACGTCGAGGATGCTCTGAATCGAGCGCACGGTGACGAGTTTCTCCGAAGCGTCGTCGGCACCGGAGACTGGGTCGCCGGGAGCGAACCCGTCCCAGGCACCGTCGTACTCGGAGAGGTGCACCATGTTCAGGTCGTGGACAGTCTCGATGACCTCGCCCATGACGGATTTTGAGCCGGTCACCGAGACACGGCTCATTTGCTTAGGTCTGAGCATGAACCGCCTCCTCGAAGGTTTCGACGACGAAGGAGACGACGTCGTCTACCCGCGACTGCGCGCGTTCTTCGAGGGCCTCACGTTCCGCTTCACCTGCTGCGAGAATTTCCTTGCGTTCGGCTTCGATCTCTTCCTCTGCCGAGGCAAGTCGTTCTTCTTCAAGCTCGCGGGCCTCCTCGTGGGCCTCTTCGCGAATCGCTTCAGCACGCTCGCGTGCCTCCGCAATCCGTTCTTTGCGCGCGGTCTCGGCCTGTTCTACAATTTCATCGGCCTCCCGCTCGGCCTCTTTGATTCGGTCGAGAACCTCTGGCCTAGCCATTCTTATATCAGCCGAAACTTGCACAAGCGCCTATATGGTAGTTGCGAATACGTTCGCGTACGTACGGGAGGAATCGTGACACATCACCACGGACTGGCGGTCATATATCCGCAGAGTTATGCCGCACCCTTCCCTAGGCTCGACCAATGGGAGTCCTCGAGCACAAGGGCCGTGCCCGCCTGTTCTACAAGTACCTCTCCAAGGTGTACGACCAGGTGAACCCGTACATCTGGAACGAGGAGATGCGTGCTGAGGCCCTCGAATTGATCGACATCCAAGACGGCGACCGCGTCCTCGACGTCGGCTGTGGGACCGGCTTCGCCACCGAGGGAATCCTCCAGTACACCGACGACGTTCACGGCCTGGACCAGAGCATCCACCAGCTCGAAAAGGCGTGGGCGAAGCTCGGCAAGCGCGACACGGTGAAGTTCTACCGGGGCGACGCAGAGCGTCTGCCCTTCCGCGACGGCCAGTTCGACAAGGTCTGGTCGTCAGGCTCTATCGAATACTGGCCGGAACCAGTCACGGCCCTGCGCGAGATTCGCCGCGTCGTCAAACCCGGCAACAAAGTACTCATCGTCGGCCCGAACCACCCGCGGAACTTCGTCATGGGCAAGCTCGCGGACGCGATGATGCTGTTCTACGACGAGGCCGAGGCAGACCGGATGTTCAGCGAGGCCGGCTTCGTGGACGTAGAGCACACGCTCATGGGGCCGAGCTACAGTCCCGAGATCGCCATCGTCACCGTCGCCCGCGCACCCGAGAACTAGAACGACCACCTCCGCGACGGCGACCGTTCTGTTTTCCGAGATGATGCGGACGGTGACAGTATCCCCCGGAGCCACAGCTGGGCGGTTCGTCGCCGCGAATGCGACCGTCGCCTCCTCGCCCGCCGACCACTCGTCGTCCGAGGCGACGTTGAACGGACCGGTCGGCCCGCTCTCGAAGCCGGTGGCCGCGAAGAACGGAACTGGTGGCTGCTGGGCGAGTGGCTCGTCGTTTATCGAAATCTGAATCGAGAGCGCGGCGATCGAGAGCGAATCGCCGCCACGGAGGACGAACGTGAACTGGCCCGTGTCGGGATTCACGGTCACGTCGATGACCGCTTGCGGCGCAGGCGAGGCCGGACTGGACTGCAGGACCGTCGCTCCGACGAACCCCGCACCGACGACGGTGAGCAGGGTCAGGAGGACGACGCCGAGCACGGGCGAGGTTCCACGACGGGACACAAGGCCCCTGGCCTCGGCTTTCGATAAAAAGTTACGCGACGGACGCGCGAACCGAGCGGCCGTTGGCCGAGGCGATGACCGTCCCGCGGTCGCGCGGTTGGATGACCCAGACGGTGCCGTCCTCACCGGTGGTTGCTACCTGCTGGCCGTTTATCGAAATCGTGCCATCGACGGGGTCGCCCGTGTCCGCATCGACGAGCGTGAGATTCATCGGGCCGCTCCCGTGGGTCGTCTCGACGGTCAGCGTGAGGCTGTCGTTGGTCGTGGTCTGCGGTGCGTTCGTGGGCACTTCGTCCAGGTCCTTGTGCTGTATCTCGTAGAATATTTCGCCGGTTCCGCCGTCGAGGTAACTCTGGAGTATTCCCTGACTGTGTGGGAACTGGAACGGATAGATGCCGACGAAGCCGAGTTCGGGCGACCCGTAGTTTCTGCTTCGACTGTTTTCGAGCGCCCACGGGTGGAGTTCCTCTGCGCGTGACTCCACCTTATCGAGGTCGCCGTCGTACTGGTCTGGAGCCGTCGGGTTGCGGGCGGAGGGGACAGACACTTCGCGGACGTACTCGTCGCCCGCGATGGTCGCGAGGACGATAGCGGAGTCAGAGGTTTCGAGGTACACGGTCCGTGGCGTCGCGCGCCCTTCGACGACCAGCGCGGAGTGTTCGCGGATGGGGCCTTGCAGTTCGAGGAGTGACGCTCTGGCGAGGGAAATCTCCTTGGCGATGCGAGAGCGCGTGATGTCGTCGGCCGCAGATTCGACGGTGTCGACCCGGTCTTCGAGCGCGGTGGCCACCATCCAGATGGTGGCGAGTTCGCGGAGTAGCTGGTCCGAGGTGAGGTCGCCGCTATTGTACGCGGAGAGCGCGTCGAGTTTGCGCTTTTCGAGGGCGTTTACTTCCGCGGTTAACTGGTCTGCCTCGCTCTGGATAATGATTTGTCGTTCTTCTTCGCTTCCAGCAGTTGCGAGTCGCTCTTCGAGCGTCAGTGAATTCAGCCTCGCGTGCAAGCCGTCGTTTTGCGCAGAGAGCGTCGCAGCCACGTCGAGCGACGCGATGCCGTAGCCGGTGCGTTCGACGTTGCCCTCGGCGATGGTGAGGTAGGCCGTCGTATTGTCGGCGGGGACGACGGGTTCGACCTGTGCGTAGGTCGGCCCGGCGACGGGGACGGCCACCGCGCTGGAGGAGAGCAAGACGACCAGCGCGAGAGCGAAAGCGAACGTGCGGCGCATCTAGTATTCTTGTTACCAGTGCCAGTACAAAAAGGCAGTTGAAGCTTCGTCAGTGGTTCAGCGAGCGTCTGAGCGGCCCCGAGACTGTTTAAAGACGCCTGAGACGTTTTATTCTCGATAGAAAGCGTTTTGCCCCCGTACTGAGCAGAAACAGGTATGCGGTCACGCATTGCCGCAAGCTGTGCCCTCCTCGTCATCCTCAGTTTTGCGGTGCCGGGAGTGGTAGCCGACGTTCCCGGGCATCCAGCCACTGCTCTCCAGGACGAACCGGCAAACGAAGGCGTGACCATGACCGTCGACCTACAGCCGAACGGAGACGCCCGCTGGACCGTCTCGACGCAGTTCGCACTCGAAACCGAAAACGAGACACAGGCGTTCGAGAAACTCGCCGCCTCCTTCGAGGATGGCGAATCGGAGGTGGGCTTCTCCGTCGACGTGTTCAAGCGAGCGAGCAAACTCGCAAGCGAGCACACGGGCCGTGAAATGGCCATCAAGGGGGTCGCCTACAGCCACAGCGTCGAGAACGAGACGGGAACGCTGTCGCTCATTTTTACCTGGACGAATTTCGCAGAGGTGTCCGCAGAGGAATACCGCGTCGGTGATGCGTTCAACACGTCGAGCGGGACGTGGCTGCCACAACTCCGGGCAGACCAGCAGTTGATTATTCGGCCGCCGGAGGGCTACGCCGTGAGCAGCGCGCCGATTGGCTTCCGCAACGAGACGCTGCGCTGGCAGGGCCCAACCACGTTCACCACCGAAGACCTCGAAGTCACGTACCGACCCTCGGACACGGAGACGCCCGGCGTTGACCCAGAAGGAAACGACTTGCCGCTACTCGGCCTCGGCATCCTCGCGTTCGTGGTCATCGGCCTCGCCGCGTACATGTGGTTCATCCGCCACGACAGAGACGACGCGCCGGCCACGCCCACGTCGAGCACGAACGGCGGCGAAACGACAGCAGTGAGTACACCGACGACTCAGGAGACCGACCCCGAGCCGGAAGACACGGAACCGGACGACGAACCCGAGGTGGACCTCGACCTGTTGAGCGACGAAGAGCGCGTCGAACGCCTCCTGCGGGCCGAGGGCGGCCGGATGAAGCAAGCGACCATCGTGAAGGAGACGGGCTGGTCGAACGCGAAAGTCTCCCAGTTGCTCTCTGCGATGGACGAGGCCGGCCGCATCGAAAAGCTCAGAATCGGCCGTGAGAACCTCATCAGCCTTCCTGACCGCGAGCACGGCGGCGAAAATTAAACCCGGCGTCCCTCGTTAGACGTTTGGAAAACGTTTAACCAGCGTAGGGCTTGACCTAGGATGAGCATGAAAGTCCTTGTCACCGTAAAGGAGGTGGCAGAAGTCGAAGACGAGTTCGAGATTGACGGACTCAAAATCGACGAACGCTACCTCGAATACGACCTGAACGAATGGGACGACTACGCCGTCGAGGAGGGCGTCCAAATCGCCGAGGCAAACGACGACGTCGAAGTCGTTACTGTGACCATCGGCCCCGAACGGTCAGAAGAAACCATCCGCATGGCCCTCGCGAAAGGCGCAGACCGCGCCATCCGCGTCTGGGACGACGCCCTCGACGGTGCTGACTTCGTGGACGTCGCCACCAAAACCGACATCCTCGCCGCCGTGGTCGAAGACGAACAGCCAGACCTCGTTCTGACGGGCGTCCAGGCCGGCGACGACGCCTTCGGCGCGACCGGCGTCTCGCTCGCCGACGCTATCGGCTTCGAGTGGGCGGCCGTCGTGAACGCCCTCGACCTCGATGTCGACGGTGGCGTCGCCCACCTGCGTCGGGAACTCGAAGGCGGCGTCGAGGAACTCACCGACGTCGACCTGCCAGCGGTTCTCACCATCCAGACGGGTATCAACGAACCGCGCTACGCGTCGCTGCGCGGCATCCGGCAGGCCCAGAGCAAGGAAATCGCGCCGAAGTCCTTCGAGGACCTCGGGCTCGACGCCTCGGTCACTGAGAGCGAGATTACGCTCACCTCCATGTACGAACCAGAATCCGAGAGCGACGCTACCATCTGGGAGGGCAGCGCCGACGAGACCGCCGGGAAACTTGCTGAATTCCTCCGCGACAAAGGAGTTGGTCAGGCATGAGCGACGTACTCGCAATCACCGAACACCGCCGCGGCGAACTCCGCGACGTCAGCTACGAACTCATCACGGCTGGCCGCCAGCTCGCAGACGAACTCGGCGGCGACCTCCACCTCGCCGTCATCTCCGGCGACGTCTCCGGCTTCGCGGACAAACTGAACCGCGAAGGCGTGGACACAATCCACACCGTCGACGAAGGCGAAGAGTTCAACCACGACGTGTACACGCAGGTCATCACCCAGCTCTACGACGAGCTCCAGCCGGGTGCCCTGCTCATGCCGAACTCCGTAAACGGCCTCGACTACGCACCCGCCGTCGCCAACCACCTCGACCTGCCACTGGTCACCGACGCCATCGACTTCTCCTATAACGGGACGCTCGAAGCGACCCGCGAGCAGTACGGCTCGAAGGTCGAGACGACGGTGGAAGTCGACGCAGACCACGTCGCCCTGACCATCCGCCCCGGCGAGTGGCCGGGCGCAGAGGAGACCGGTGACGCAGACGTCGTCTCCTTCGAAGCGTCCATCGACGAGTCGGCCGTCAAGTCGACCGTCACCGGCTTCGAGGAAGTCGGCGGCGGCGACGTCGACATCACCGACGCGGACATCCTCGTTTCCGTCGGCCGCGGTATCAAAGAAGAGGAGAACATCGAACTCGTCCAGGAACTCGCAGACGCCCTGGGCGCGACCCTTTCGTCCTCGCGGCCAATCGTGGACAACGGCTGGTTGCCGAAGAACCGCCAGGTCGGCCAGTCCGGCAAGGTCGTCACCCCCGACGTCTACATCGCCATCGGGATCTCTGGGGCAGTCCAACACGTCGCCGGGATGAAGGGCTCTGACACCATCATCGCCATCAACACCGACCCGAACGCGCCAATCTTCGACATCGCCGACTACGGGATTGTCGACGACCTGTTCGACGTCGTCCCTGCGCTGACCGAGCAGTTCAAGTAACCACGTCGCCGTTTTTTAGCCCAGATTTTACTGATTTTTCGAAGCCAAAATAGCAGTGAGCGGACGCCGCCTCAGTCGTCGAGCGGCGGCGCCGTCTCGGGCGGAACGCGCGTGTCCGCAACCTGCTCGAAGGCGTAGGCCAGCGAGAGGAGCGTCGTCTCGTCGTACGGTTTTCCGATGAGTTCGACGCCTGCGGGGAGGCCGTCGTCGGTCAGGCCGGCGGGAACCGAAATCGCACAGAGGCCGGACTGAGAGGCGAGAATCGTGTTGGTCGGGAACGTCAGGGTGTCGAGTTTGCCCGCTTCGATGGACTCGGCCGTCGGCGGGACGACCTGCACGTCGGGACAGAGCAGCACGTCGAGGTCGTGTTCGGCGTAGACGTTCAGCACGTCGCGCTGGAACTTGAGTTGCGCCGCGACGCTCTTCCAGTAGTCGGGGTCCTCGGTCGGGTCGTCCGGGCCGTCTTCCGCGATGCCGATGAACAGGTCGAGAATCTCGTGGTACTGTCCCGACTCGTAGAGTTCGGCGACCGAATCGACTTGCGCGTCGTCGCGGGCGGCGAAGAACTCGTTCAGGTCGCGTTTGGACTGGAGGATGTAGAGCGAGGTCGCATCGAGGTGTTCGTCCAGATTCGGGACGCTCACCGGCTCGACAATCGTCGCGCCTGCTTCTTCCATCGTCTCGATGGCGTCGTTTACGAGTGCCGTGACCGGGCCGCTGTCGGGGTCGTCTGCTGCGCCGAATGCATCGCGAAGGACACCGATTCGCGCCCCGGAGAGGGCGTCGGCGTCGAGGCTGTCGGCGTAGGACCCCGCGTCGTCGGTGAGTTCCGTGACCGCAGTGTACTCGTCTGCGGCGTCGTAGCCGACGCCCACGTCAAGGACGAGCGCGAGTTCCCGCACGGTGCGCGCCATCGGGCCGGGAGTGTCCTGTGAGACGACGAGTGGCGACATTCCGGTTCGGGGGAGCAGGCCCGGCGTCACGCGGATGCCGAACAGATTGTTGTACGCGGACGGCAAGCGAATCGACCCGCCCGTGTCCTCGCCAATGCCGACGGTTCCGAGGTTCGCCGCCACCGCCGCCCCGGTTCCGCTGGAGGAGCCACCCGGGTCGCGAGCGAGATCGTAGGGGTTCTTCGTGCGCCCGGTCACCGAGGAGTAGCCGAACCACGACGTCGCCCAGTCGGGGAGATTCGTCTTTGCGAGGATAATGGCTCCCGCGTCGCGAAGGCGCGTGACGAGCGTCGCGTCGGCTTCGGGCTGATAGTCGGCGAAGGCTTCGGAGCCGAACGTAGTCGTGATGTCCGCAGTTTCCACCTGGTCTTTGACCACGAAGGGAATCCCGTGCAGCGGGCCGACGAAGCCGTCTTGCTCGAAGGCGGCGTCGAGTTCGTCGGCCTGTTCGAGGGCGTGGTCGTTCACCGTGATGATGGAGTTGAGTTCCGGCCCGGCGCTGTCGTAGGCCTCGATGCGGTCCAGATAGGCCTGGACGAGGTCCCGGCAGGTGAGGTCTCCCGCCTCGTAGGCGGCGTGGATGTCCTCGACGGTCGTCTCGACGACGTCAAATGTGGGAGTCATTGTCTCGAAGGAAGTACTCGAAGGAGCGGCTTAACCGTTCGTTCGGCGACAACCCACGTGTTGGCGTCCACCTTGGTCGACGGACTGGTCTCACAGTTCCGGGCGACGCGAAATTGTGGGCAACCTGTCGAGTGAACCGTCACGTACTTTTTTCGTCCACCCTCAGAGTTCGGTAATGGAGTATCTGGAGCGTCGGCGCGAGCTGGTCGAGACACGACTGGAGGCGGTGCTCGACGAGATCGAGCCACCGGCGCTCGCGGCGCAGATGCAGCACGTCGCCCTCTCAGGGGGCAAGCGCGTTCGGCCGATGGTGACCGTCCTCTCGTGTGAGGCCGTCGGCGGTAGCGCTGAGGACGCCGTCGATTTCGGCGTCGGCATCGAACTCGTCCACAACGCCTCGTTGGTGGTCGACGACATCATCGACGACTCGGACATCCGTCGCGGCGTCGCGAGCGCGTGGTCTGAGTTCGGCTACGGCCCCTCTATCATCGCCTCGGACGGCCTGCTCGGCGAGGCTTTCTCGCTGTTTTCGACGAACGGCCGGGCCATGGAAGCCGTCTCCGAGGCGATGGTCGAACTCGGTGAGGGCGAGGCGACCGAACTGGTGGCGAAACCCGAAACCGAAGCCGAGTACATGGTGCTCGCCCGTCGTAAGACGGGGTCGCTGTTTCGTGCCGCCGCCGAAGTCGGAGCCATCGCCGCAGAGGCGGACGAGGAGACGGTCGATGCGTTCGGCGAGTACGCAGAGAAGGTGGGGATCGCCTTCCAGATTCGCGACGACGTGCTGGACGCCGTCGCGGACGCAGAGGAACTCGGCAAGCCGACCGGCATCGACGCCGAGATGGACCGCCCGTCGCTCGTCCAGATTACGAACCTTACGCCCGAGGAGGCGAACGACCGCGCTCGCGCCTACTCCGACGCCGCCCTTGACGCCCTCGACCGGGTGGACGCTGCAGACTCGCAGGCACTCGACTACCTCCGGGACCTCGCTGAGTTCGTCGTCGTCCGCGAACGATGACCCTCGGCCTGCAAAGCGGAACGGTCGAACTGTGCGAGCACGACCCGGCGTGGCACGAGGCGTTTTCGATTACTGCCCGCGAACTGCGGTCGCTTATCGGTGACCGAATCGAGCGCATCGAGCACGTCGGAAGTACGGCGATTCCGGGCATCCCCGCGAAACCGATTCTCGACGTGCTCGTCGTCGTGTCGGATGTAGCCCGCGCCGAGGAACTGATTCCCAAACTGCAGAGCCTCGGCTACGAGTACGACGCCGACGACCCCCTCGAAAAACGGCTGTTTTTCACTCGCGGTCCGGACTCGGGTCGCACCCACCACCTCGCGGTGGTCGAAGAAGGGACAGAGCGATTCGAGGATTACGTCGCATTCCGGGATGCCTTGCTGGCAAACCCCGAGTTGGCCGAAGCGTACGCCGCGCTGAAACGAGAACTGGCCGAGCAGTACGCAGACGACCGCGAGACGTATACGAACGAGAAAGCAGAATTCGTCCAGTCGGTGCTCGACTCGCAGACAGGGTAGGCGTAGTCGGTGACGGCGCTGGCGTCAATCGCGAGACGGAAGCTGTTACTCAGTACTCCTCGCGCTCGATGTCGGCGAGGTGGGCCTCGATTTCCGGGTACTCCGAGGTGTCGATGTAGCCACAGATTCCGCCGCCATAGAACGATTCGGGGATTTCTGGCCCCGAGAGCAGCATTCGCGGATCCCCATCGATGTGATTCACCTTGTCGAGTGGAATCACGCGGGCGAGTCGCGGGTCTTTTCGCAGGCAGACGGCTACCCCTTCCTGGACGAGGACGCAGTCGAACTCCTGTGGTTCGTACTCATCAACCTGGTAGACGGTCGGGCGCATGTTCATGCGGGAGATGTAGGCGGCCAGCCTGTAAAAAGGCTCTCAGGCTTCGACCGGTCGGGCAAAGTGGGTTTCCGCCACCGCGAAGGCGAGCGTCGAGGCGAGCGCGAGCAACGTCCCACCAGTAAGGGCCGCCGCGAGGAACGACAGCGTCACGATGCCGAGGAAGTAGGCGCTCACGGCGTGGAGGACGATGGCGATGGCGAGGACGTAGAAGGGCGCGTTCAGGTAGCGCCACTTGAACGTCGCAGCGAGGTATTCGTCGGTCACCCGACCAAGACTGGTCGTGATGCCCGCCGCGGCGAACCAGCGCACAGAGCCGTATAGCAACGCCGCGATGACGTAGAGGGCGTTTGGCTGGCCACCTGGCGTCGCTTCCTGAATCTGGGTCAGCATCTCCATCCCGCTGACCCCGCCGATGAGGAGCAGCGTGCCCGCGACGACGTAGGCGATGAGCGTGACCCGCCCGGCGTAGAGCCCCCGGCGCAGGCGGTCTATCGAGCGGTCGATGGTCTCCTCTAAGCCGAGGCCTCTGAAGAGGACGTAGAGGCCGAGCAGGCCGGAGGTCATGCCGAAGACGGCCCCCGGCAGGCCGAGTTTGTCCGCGATGATGGCGAGGGGGTAGATGAGCAGGAGGATGCCGAGCGGAACGAGAATCGTCCCCCGGGTTTCGGGGTCGTTCAGCACCTGCTTGATGGTGTAGTACATCGACTCTAAGTCCTGGGCCTGCCGGACGATGACTCGGCGAACCCCGTCAATGCGCACCCGCGAGCGGATGACCGGAATCACCGACTCGTCCTGTGCCCCGTCGGTCACGACGAGCGCGCGGATGTCCTCGCCCGTCGTGAGACTCGCGAGGACCGTATCGACTTCCTCGCCGACCTTGCGGTTCGCGGCGATGTCGCTGCCTTCGAGGCCCGTGACCGCGGCGACTTCGACGGTTTCGTCCTCGATGCTGTCGAGGATGTGGATGCCCTCGAACAGGACGTTCACGTCGGAGTCCTCGGGGTCTGCGGTGGCGAGTGCAACGGCGGCGGCTTCGACGGCGTCGCGGCCGATGACGGGCGTAGACAGGCCTGTCTTCCGGCCGAGGTCGTCGTCCAGGTCGATGCACAGCACGAGCAGCATTACTGGAGGCTAGGGTGAGCGTCCGTATAATTGTTTTCTGGCGTCAGTGTGTCAGTTCAGATTCGGTTGCTGTCGCCCGTTTTGCGTCGTCATTTCGGGCGAGTTGTAACGCGATTGCAAGAACCGGCAAGAGCAGGACGCCCCCGAGGACGAACGGCGACCAGTAGCCGATGGTCGCGTAGATGCCGCCCATCAGGACGGGGCCGAAAGTGCGTGCGAGACTCCCCGACCCCTGCGTGAGGCCGAGGGCACTCCCCTGTCGGTCCGCACTCGCCTTCTGGGAGACGATGGTCGTGAGCGAGACGTTCACGATGCCGTTGCCGAGCGAGAGGACGGCGAGGACGGCGAGCAGCGCGAGCAGTTGGTTCGTGAGGAACGAGGCGACACCGGTGAGACTCGGGAAGACCAGTTCGCCGAGGAGGGGCGCGCTTGGAATCCCGAACAGCGCGACGGTGAGCAGGGCGGCCCCGAAGACGGTCAGCCTGCTCTCTGTATAGCGGTTCGTAAGTCGGCCGATGAGGCCCCCTTGAACGATGACGCCGAGGACGCCGATGTAGGTGAGCAATAGCGCGCTCTGTGACTCGCTGTAGCCGTAGATGTCGGCGACGTACGGGATGAACATGATCTGGACCCCCGAGAAGGCAAACGAGATGAGGAAAAACGCGACGAGAAGGCCCCGAAGGTCCTCGTTCAGGATGGCGTTTTTGAGCTGCGTAAGCTGCGATTCGTAGGCGACCGGCTCGTCCGCGATTTCCCGCGATTCGGGGAGGAACCGATACGCGACGAGGAAATTCATGAGCGCGAGAAACGCCGCGACGAAACTCGGCAGCGAGAACTGATTGATGGTGACCCACGGGATGAGCCCCTGGAAGAAGTCCACGACGACCTGAAAGGTGAATACCGCGCCGATACCCGGCCCAAAGATAAAGCCAAGCCCGAACGCCGCGCCGAGCAGACCGAGACTCTTCGCGCGCTCCTCGGGCGGCGTCACGTCGGCGACGTAGGCCTGCGCGGCGGCGATGTTGCCGCCCATCGCGCCGGCGAGCATCCGCGAGACGAACAGCAAGGCGAGGCCTTCCGCGAGTCCGAACAGCGTCCACGCGATGGCGCTGCCGAACACCGAGATGAGGATGATGGGTCGCCGTCCCCGACGGTCAGAAAGGTTCCCGAGGACTGGCGCGAAGAGAAACTGCATCGCCGAGTAGGAGGCCGCGAGCAGCCCGATGACGAGTTCGTCGGCCCCGAACGCCCGAACGTAAAACGGGAGGATAGGGATGATGATGCCGAAGCCGAGCAGGTCGAGAAAGACCACCGTGAAGACGATGCTGATGGTGCGCCGCGAGCTGTCGGCCATTACAGTGGTGCACGTCAACAGGGAGGATAAATCGTCCGCACGAGTCGCACAGTTTTTAGGGCTCGACCGGCAAGACTGGCGATAACGGATGATTTCGAAGGGCTGCGAACAGTGTGCCAAAGGGGGCAAAATGGTGCTGTTCGTCTACGGCTACTGTGACCAGCGTGACTGCTTCTACTGTCCGCTTGGGGAGAACCGCAAGAACGTGACCCAGGTGTACGCAAACGAGCGTGCAGTCGAGTCCGACGAAGACGTCATCACCGAAGCAAAGCGGATGGACGCCCTCGGCACCTCCATCACTGGCGGCGAACCACAGGAGGCGATGGACAAGACGTGTCGCTACCTGCGCCTGCTCAAAGACGAGTTCGGCGAGGACCACCACACCCACCTCTACACGGGCATCACCGGCGGGCGCGAAAATATGCGCCGCCTCGCCGAGGCCGGACTGGACGAGATTCGCTTCCACCCGCCGTACGAACTCTGGGGCGACATGCACGGCACCGAATGGGAGGAAATCCTCTACATCGCCCGCGAAGAAGGCCTCACCCCGGCGTTCGAGATTCCGGGCATCCGCGCCGAACGCGAGTTCATCGACTTCCTCGACGAGGGCGCGGCGGACTTCTGTAACATCAACGAGTTCGAGATGAGCGAGGGCAACTACGAGCGCATGCAGGCCGAGGGCTACGAACTCCGTGAGGGCCACATGAGCGCCGTCGAAGGCTCCCACGACATCTTAGAGGAGATGGCCGTCCACCCGAAGGTGTACTTCTGTACCTCCGTGTTCAAGGACGCCGCCCAGCATCGAAACCGCTTAAAGCGCATGGCGAAGAACCTCCGCCGCGAATTCGACGACGTGACCGACGACGGCACGCTCGTCTACGGCAAGACGTGGATTACACCCGCGGAACTCGAAGCTCTCGGCGTCCCCGAGGAGTTCTACACCGTCAAAGAGAACCACGTCGAAATCGCCTGGTGGCTCTTAGAGGAGATGGTCCAAGAGGGCGACGTGGAGAAAGGCGAGATTATCGAGCAGTATCCGACGGTCGACGGAACTGTGGTCGAACGGACTCCATTGGCTTGAACGACTGTATTTTTGGTCCAGCTTTTTGCAAGCGAGTGCAGCGAGCGCCGTAAAAAGGTGGGAGGGGACGGTGGTCGAACGGACTCCTCTCGCTTGAACGACTGTATTTTTGGTCCAGCTTTTTGCAAGCGAGCGGCAGCTATGTGCGGAGTGCCCGCACTCGTGTTCCATCTGCGACGTAGAGCATGTCTCCGGCGATTGCAAGTTCGACAGACCCCTGCAGCGTATCTGGGTCTTCACGCCACAGTTCTTCGCCAGAGATGGCGTCGAAGGCGATGAGTGGTGCCTCGCGATTGGCGAAGGGACCAGTGTAGAGCGTGTCGTTCGCGACCACTGGTGGTTGCAGACTGGCTTCCGGTGTGTACTCCCAGAGCAATTCTCCTTCGGAGGAGAGTGCGACGAGTTTGCCATCGTCGCCGATATTGTCGCTGCTCACGGTTGACGTCGAGACGAAGACGATCCCGTCAACGACAGCAGGGGAACGCGGGACCGTCTCGAACGTCTGTTCGGCCCGCAGACTGCCGTCTTCGACGTCGTGAATGGACAATCGACCTCGCGCAGCGTCCGACACGAGTGTATTGAAGCCAGCTCGAAAGAGGAGGCCGTTATCGGTAGCCATGAACCCGTACAGGCGGTGTGGAGCCATCTGCGACTCCCATCGCTTCTCGAATCGGTTGTCAACAACCTCGTACCCAAAGAGTTTGGAGTCGCCCGCGAAGATGCGATGGCCGTCGGTAACGGGGAAGTAGTGGCTCATATCGTCATCGTCGAGGGCTGTTTCGACCAGGATTTCACCCGAATCAGCGTGTACACAGGCGAATCGGTTTCGCGCAAGCACGTAGACCCACCCCTCACGCTCGATGAGCCGAGCGTGATGGAATTTCTCGATGGAGATTGACCACTGTTCAGCGCCGTCTCCATCGAGTGCGATGACAGTGTCCCGAGACACGTCGTACACCCGCCCTTCCATATAGCTGACGTATCCCCAGCCATCTCGTTGCTTTCGCCAGCGTTCCTGACCTGTTTCCTTGTCGATGGCAACGAGTTCGGCCCGTGTTCGGGCGAACACGGCATCCTGACTGACGACGAGTGAATTGATTTGCTCAGAAGCATCAACAAATGACCACGCCGCCTCCGGTTGCTCGCGGGGCGGGGTGGCAGACGGGTTGTGTCGCGTTCCGGCGTAACTGTGACATCCTCCCCGTCGTGAACGACGGGGCTTCCCGTACCGCAGGTGGGATATTTGCCGGTCTACGACACGACCTGTTCTCGCGGGGCGAAAGCCCCACTTTCTGAATCGAACAAGTGTACCGAGGGCTGTGCCACACAGCCGTTACTCCTATCCTCACCGTGAGGACTCGGAGTTATCTTCTGACGCATGTTCTCTGCCCCATTGCAATCTGCGTTCCCGACTAACCCGCACGACGAGCAGACGTACAACCCACGGTGCTTGCGGTTCCCTTTCGTATCGTCACCGCACGCCGAACACGTCTTCGAGGTGTTCCACTCATTCTCTTTCAGTACCCCAACACCGCGAATCTCGCCTTTGTAGTTGAGGTACTGGTAGATGCGGTCGAACGCCCACGTATGCAACTTCTTGTTGCCAGTCTTGCCCCAGTCGGATTCTCGCACGTCTTCGGGCCAACTCACCGCGAGCGTTCCAACACTACGCTCGACACACTCGGTGATGATGGTGTCCGTCAGCGTGTGGTAGAAGTGCGTTTCACGCTCTGCAAGTTTCCGACGCGCCCACATCGACTTCTCGGACGGGCCGTTCTCGCCCTCGGTGTCGTACTCGGCTCGCGTGAAGTAGTGCTTGTCTTGCTTGAGCGAGTTGCCGGGGTAGAGAACGTATTCGTCGGGGAACGCGACTGTGGCGATGTTCTTGATGCCAAGGTCGATTCCAGCAACACCGTCGCCTGCTGAGTCGTTCGTTTCGAGTTCGACCTTACAAACGAAGTGTAGTTCCCATTCGTCGCCGTTCCAGACGGCGCGAACGTTCTGCACCGAGTTGACTTCCGAGAGGTCAACATCAGGGCGGGTCTGGTACTCGCAGAGGAGGAAGTCTGAGAAGTGTGCTTTGAGGTTCGACCCTTTGCTGAGCCGGACGCGGTTGTTCTTGGGGTCGTGTTTGAACCCGTCTTCTTTGAACGTGACCGTACTCTTTGGTCGTTTGTCGCCGTGTTTGCGGTAGCCGGGTGGATTCGCTTTCGGGTCTTTGTGTCGCAGGTCGAACCATGACTGGAAAGCGTCGGAAAGTTCTTCGATGACTTTCTGACTGGATTGTGCGTTCAAGTCTTTCCAGCACTCTTGGTTCTTCATGTACGACTTCAGAACGCCCTCGTCTGGGATTTCGCCGGTTGCGTCCCATACGCGGTCGGCTGTCCATCGTGCGACGTTCCAGAGTTTCGAGGCGGAATCTCCGAGCGAATCGAGGCCATTACAGACCTGTCGGTGGTTCTGGATGGAACCAACGTACGTCCGAGTGACCTGAATCGCTATACATAGCCTATGTAAGCTAGATTACTTAATGATTCGGATTGGCGTGGAATATCCGGTCTGCCATCGACGGTGGATGCGTAGGAAGTGTTGGATTCACTCCCGTCCTCAAGAACGCGAAGCGTTCTGATGTGCGAACGAGACGCGTTGCGTCTCGTCAACGCCCTGAAGGGCGGGATTCTCTCCTCGATTAAAGATAGCCAATTCGCGGCCACTCCCCAGGGTTCGGTTTCCAGTCGACTGGAATTCGTCGCTCGGGTGTCGAGAGTTGTTGTTCACGGAATGTCTGCTGGAGAGACGAACATCCAGCGAGCGCGGTGGTCAGTGCGCCGGCGGAGAGCGAGAGGACGTCACGACGGCGAATCGAGGAGAGCGGGGATGAATCGGGGGACAATAATGGACAATTTCTGACATCACACGATAAGTTTTCAGGTTCGGCTTCGGACACAGACCCCTCGCTATTCGCAGAACGCAGACAGTCACGCCGTCAGGGAGTTGAAGAGACGCAAGCGTTTAGACGGCGGCCTCTAAACGTAGGCCATATGCCCACCTGTCCACTCGCGGATGACTGCCCCAAGTTCAGCGAACACATCCAGGGGATGGGATGCCAGCACTACGGGGACAAAGGCGGCGCTGAGTGGTGTAACCACTACAACCAGCCGATCCGCGACCTGAAGTCACAGCCGGTCAAGCCCGGCGAGGAGGTCGTCGTCGACGTCACCGACATCCACGAGAGTGGGGCTGGCGTGGGCCGGACCGAGGACGGTTTCATCATTTTCGTAGACGGCGTCCTCCCCGACGCACGCGCACGAGTCAAGATAACGAAAGTTCGCTCGAATCACGCTCGCGCAGACCCAATCGAGCGCCTTCCGATGGAGCCAGAAGCGGAAGACGAGGCAGAAACGGAGGGAGACGAGGAAGACGGCGAAGACGGCTACAGCAAACCAAAGCGCCCAGAGCGCCTCGGTAGCCGCGACAATTTCTGGGGCAGCTAACGCCGACCGTGAGCGACGACCCGATGCCAGATGTGGACGCGCTGCTCGACCGCATCGGCTTCGACCCCGAAGCGAGTATTCTCACCCGAAGACAGGCCGAGGTACTCGCACTGCGCGAGAAGGGCATCGCGCAGGCGGACATCGCGGACTTGCTCGGCACGTCGCGAGCGAACGTTTCGAGCGTCGAGTCGAGCGCCCGGACGAACATCGAGAAGGCCCGCGAGACGGTGGCGTTCGCGGAGACGCTTCGCGCCCCGGTGCAGATACTCGTCGAGGAGGGGGCAGACCTCTACGACGTACCGGCGAAGGTGTACGGCGCGTGTGACGAAGCAGGTGTCAAGGTCAGTCACACCGCGCCCGAACTCATGAAAGTCGTCGGCGACGAGGCGGGTGGCGCGGTGAGCGGACGACAGGTCGTCCAGCCGCTGCTCATTGGCGTGACCCACGACGGGGCGGTGCGAGTGCGCCGTGCCGAGCGCACCGAGCACTGAGCGGGGAAACGACGTTAGCGCTGGCCCGCGTTGGGCCAGTCATGGACTTTGGAATTGCTGGAGATAGCGCGTTAGTGACGGCGAGCACCAGCGGGCTCGGACTGGCGAGTGCCGTTGCGCTCGCCGAGGAAGGCTGCGACGTGGCCATCTGCGGGCGGGACGCAGACCGACTGGCGAAAGCGGAGGAACGAGTCGGCGGTGCGGGGCGCGGAACCGTTCTCGCGGTGGAGGCAGACATCACTGACCCAGACCACGTCGCGGCGTTCGTCGCCCAGACCGTGGACGAATTCGGTGGCCTCGACCACGTCGTGACGTCTGCGGGTGGTCCACCCTCCGGCCCGTTTCTCGACACCCAGGAGCGCGACTGGTACGCCGCCTACGACCTGCTCGTGATGAGCGCCGTCTGGACGGCCAAGGAAGCCCACCCGCACCTCGCGAAAAGCGGCGCGGGCACGTTCGTCGCCATCACCTCGACGAGCGTCCGCGAGGCCATCGAGGGACTCGTCCTCTCGAATGCGGTTCGCAGCGCGGTCATCGGCCTCGTCAAAACGCTGTCTCGCGAGTTCGCCCCCGACGTGCGGGTGAACGCGGTGTTGCCGGGTGCGCACGAAACCAGTCGGATTCAGGACCTCATCCAGCAGTCGCTCGACCGCGGCGAGATTGCGAGCTACGAGGAGGGCCTCGCCGAGTGGTCGGCAAACATTCCGCTCGGGCGCATCGGCGACCCGCGCGAACTCGGCGATGTGGTCGCCTTCCTCTCCAGCGAACGGTCAAGCTTTGTCAACGGCGTCGCGCTTCCCGTCGATGGAGGACGGCTCCGAAGCTAATTCAGAACCGGCCGTCGGCCTTGAGCCGGGAGACGATTTCGCGCACTCGCTGAGCCTTCTCCATGGGCACGACGAGCACGCGGTCGTCGTAGGCGACCACCACGAGGTCTGAGACCCCGACGACGCTGACGTGAGCGTCGTCCGTGACCACGAGCGAGTTCGTCGTCTCGACGAGTTCAGCGTCGCCGAGGACGGCGTTGCCAGCCTCATCAGCGTCGAGGATTCGGGCGAGGGCGTCCCACGCGCCGAGGTCGTCCCACTCGAACGTCGCGGGTACGACGCTCGCCCGCCCGGTGCGTTCGAGGACGGCGTAGTCGATGCTCACCGGTTCGACGGCGTCGAAATCGTCTGGGTTTTCGACGAGGGGTGCGAGGGGCGTCTCTCCTGCCTCCCGAAGGAACGCGTCGGGCGTCCACGCGAACATCCCGGCGTTCCAGAGGAATCCCCGTTCGACGTACTCGGAGGCTGTTTCGGCGTCCGGTTTTTCGTGGAAAGAAGCCACGTCGGCGTAGTCGCCGTGGTCAGTACCGGGTTCGATGTAGCCGTAGCCAGTCGCGGGGCGGGTCGGGCGGATACCGACGGTGACGAGATTCTCCGTCTCTACGGCGACGCGGGCGGCCCGCTGTGCCGTCTCCGCGAAGTCGCCGGTGATGTGGTGGTCGCTCGGGACGCAAAAGAGGACGCAGTCACCCACCTGCTCGCGGATACGGGCGGCGGCGTAGACGAGCGCGGGGCCGGTGTCTTTGGGTTCGGGTTCGGTGAGGACGGCGGCTTCGGGAGCGTGGTCGTGGATTTCGTCTGCAAAATCTTCGCGGGTGAGGACGTAGATTTCGTCTGCGAAGCCGAGGCGGTCTACGGTCTGGGCGAGCAGCGAGCCGTCGCCGAAGTCGAGAAACTGCTTCGGGCGGTGGCTGCGGCTCGCAGGATAGAGTCGGGTGCCGGTGCCGCCGGCGAGGACGAGAGCGACGAGGGGCAGGTCCATGGGTAGATGTGGGAGCGTGGGGCGAAAAATAGTATCGGCGACGCTGCTTTCAAGCGGAACCATATCGCCCCAACGTGTACGAGTTTGCTACCGATTAGTCGTCGTGGACCGACATTGTCCACATGAGGTAATAACCACCCTCGAATCGAATGTAATCTCGGTGAGCATCCGCACTGTCTTCGAACACCTCCACGAGTTCAGTTAAGGCGTCAGTATAGGGCGGCGGCGACTCTTCGTAAACGCCCGTTTCGGTTCCAGTCCGGAGGATTTTTCGCTGCTTTTCCGAGAGGTCCATTGCATCGAAATCCACCGCGATGAGTTCACGAGCGGCGAATTCAGCAAACTCGGTCTGGGTTTCCGCGATAGCGGTGAACTCGTACTCGTACGCTTCGAGAGGGACTTCTTTCGTCTCGACAGAGAGGCGGTAATACCTCGACCCGTGTTCGATGAATTCGAATGCAGGTTTTGGGAGGAAGCTACTGCTCTCACCACCGAAAATTGGGCATGGACGTGTTTTTTCACCCTCCCTTGCGGTTGAGAGGGCACACCGAAGCGTCTCCACGTCTGTGTCCGAAAGGGTTCCAAAATCACCGACATTCCCGTCTGGTTCTTCTACGGGTGTCGCTACGAGTAGCGGCGTTTTGACTGGTGTCCTTCCGTTCTCTGTGACAGAGATTTCGTAGTACGTCCCGTCCACTTCGATGAAATCACCAGTCCGGAACGGTCGGTGACCGGAGGTTGTGGTGCCATTCGGGACACCTTCGTTCACGAGTTCCTGCTGTAGTTCAGACCAGTCAGCGGTTGTGTAGAGAAATTCGTCACCGAGGTTCGAGTCCGTGACCGGTTCGAAGTGAAGCGAGAGACTGCTGTCGTTGTATGGGTCCAGCGCACAACCACTCGAGACAAATGGGATGGTCGCTGTGGCGAATAGCACCCACCGCCGGCTCTTCGTATTCGCCGGTGTAGACCCTCTCGCAGCGGAGTTCATGTCAAATCGTTTCTGTCTATTTATAAATGCTTTCTGTGAGTCGACAGAAACGGAATTAGGCTTTCACTCCCGCGCTGGAATCCAACCGCGAGCCCGCAGCTGACCGAGCCACGGAATGTGGCTGCCCTCGAGTTCGATGACGCCGATTCGCGCCATGAGGAGATAGCTCCCCAGTGAAAGCACGTACACGAACGGTGTAATCGTCACCTGCCAGACCAACGTCGATGGGAGGTCGAATCCGATGACCGGAATCCAGTACCTCTTGGTCGCGTGGATGAGGAAGAAGACGGGGACGTGAAGGAGGTAGATGCCGAGGGCGTGTCGACCCACCTTCGGCAGAATCGTGTTCTTTCCCCAGCCCGGATTCGAGAGCGCGTACGCGAAGAGTGCGAGGACGAGGAATATCGTGGAGATGGTGTACTCAGTCGTGTACACCGTCTGCGCGAGCACGTTGTCGTGGATGAGGTAGCCAATCGCGTACTGTTCGGCGAGTTGCACGCCCAAGAGGAGCACGACCGCGCCGAGATACAGGTGACTGCGATTCTCGTCCGGGTTCCAGTCCGACGAGCGAATCGTGTAGCCGAGTGCGACGTAGAAGAAGCCAAAGAAGAGGGCATCGCGCGTGGGGAACGGAATCTCTATGAGCATCTCGAAGTTCATCGCGACGATGCCGACGACGTGAAAGAGCGCCGCGACTGGCAGCAGGTAGCGGGTGTTGTCGAATTTGACGAACACGGAGACGAAGGCGATGGAGAAAAACAGCGCCGGTAGGAACCAGAGGGGGACGGTCTGGGCGTTACCGTAGTACAACAGGGAGAGCGGAGAGAGGTTGAAGAGACTGTGCGTGAGTTGACTCATCACGGATGTGCCGGCGATGACGGCGACCAGTGCGGCCGTCGCGACAGAGACGAGTTTGCCGAACACGAAGATGGAGCCGAGTTTCTGGCCGGTGCCCTTGATGGTGGCTGTGACGCTGTGGGTGTTCACCTTCGCCGCCAGGAAGTAGCCCGAGGTGACGAAAAAGAAGGGGACGTCGAACTGGCCGATGGTATCGAGGGCGAAAAAGAGGAGATTCCCGTGCGTGGCAAAGTCACGGAACGGCTGGAGGTGTGCGAGAGTGATGAAGAAAATCGCGAGGGCTCGCAGTGTGTCGATGCTGTGAAGGCGTTTTCTCATGGTGGAAAGAAAGTCTAGTGAAATCTCACACACTCCGCTTCAAAAGACGCACGATTTCCGGCGGTGAATTATCAGCTATGTCGCAATAATAGTCGCGACCCGGATTCACACGAGAATCGAGAGAGTGCTACCAGATAGCATACCGCAGTGAAGAGCGATCGAGGCAGTTTACCACGTTTCGATGATACCTTCGCGAATGTCTTCGAGACAGCCCTGACAGTCTACGCTTTCGGCGTCGAAGCAGTGGGGATGTTGCTGGGCGTCGAGGCTGACAGTACGGCGCTCTGCGTACCGGCGACAGACGATGTTCATCTCGCGGCCGCCGTCGGTCTCTGGGGCGTCCGGCGTGCGCGACCGCTCCCCTCGCCCTTCGCGATACTCGTAGCGTGCCCGCCCCATCTGACGGCCCGCCTTGCGAAACTGCTGGCGGATGAGGCGTTCGATGCGCCGCCGGTTACTCATGCAGGGTGGTTGGGCACGGAGATACAAAGCGTCACGGGGCGGGGAACATGTCCCGTGGGCTTGCTCCCGGTTTCGAGCGATGCTCTTCGTCTCATCGCCATCGCCCCCCGGAGAAGGACCAATCGTCCATTTTCGACGACCCGCCTCCCAGGATGTACGCGAACAGGAGCGCGAAGGTGGCGAACCCGATGATTATCAAGAATTTGAGGGCCGAGGGAGGGATGATGTCAATCACGGGGAACATGGGCAGTGAACCTGCATCTTGCTTCGATGCTAATAGGTCTTCAGGTGTCCAGCATTGCTGTTCTTCCCAGGGATAACGTTTTTGCGTCTGCTCCGAAAGGTCTCAAACAGGTACCCGATGCTCGTTTCCACCTGTTTCTGACCGGATTCACGTTCGACGCACGAGTTGGCTGAGTCCCGTCTGCGCACGCACCGATTTTCAGACCGAGTCACAACCACCAGTATGTCACGAACACCGTATCTACAGACCGAACGCCTCGACCTCCGACCAGTCACCCGCGACGACGAGGCCTTCCTGAATTCACACCTGAACCACCCGAAAATCCGCCAGTACATCAGCATCTTCCGGACGCCGTACTCCGAGATGGAACAGGAGGACTCCTACGAGGAGTTCCACACCGGCGACGACGTCGTCTCGCTCGTCCTCTGGGACGGTGACGAACGCGTTGGGCACGCGGGACTCATGCCCTTTAACGACCGGAACAAACTCGGCAACCTCGGCTACTGGATTGCGCCCGAATACTGGGGCGAAGGCTATGCCACCGAAGCCGCCGAGGCAATCATCCAGTTCGGCTTCCAAGAACTCGGCCTCCACCGTATCGACGCGTGGATAGAAGCCCCGAACGAAGGCTCTCGGCGCGTCGTCGAAAAGCTCGGCTTCACTCACGAAGGCACCAAGCGAAAGTCCGAATTCACCGGCGGCGAGTGGGTCGACCAAGTCATCTACGGCCTGCTCGCCTCTGAGTGGGAACCGGAGGCTTAAGTCCCAAAACGGAATCGCACGAGGGAATCACTTTCAGCCCGCTCACCATACTTTTTATACCATTGGGAACCAACCGTCGTATGTCTCCCATTGAAAACAGGCGGAGACAGTGAAACCCAATGACAGATGTGCACCAGCACGCAGTAGAGATACACGAGCAGTTTTCAGACAAACTCGAGTTGACCGTCGAAGACGTAGCAGAGCGTCTCGAGAAACTCGTAAACGAATACAAGGTCCCCGTAGACGAGGCCCGTCGCAGCGTCACGAGCCACTACCTGGACGAAGCCGGCATGGAGCGCGAAGACCTCCGTGGCGCAGGCGGCAACCAGGAGATGGAAATCGCGGACGTAGACGAGCCAGAGCAGTGGCTCGACCTGACCGCAAAGGTCGTCGACCTCTGGGAACCCGGCCACGAATCCATCGGGCAGGTCGGCCTGCTCGGTGACCCGACCGGCACGATCAAGTTCACGAAGTGGGCGAAATCGGACCTCCCCGAACTCGAAGAAGGGAAGGTCTACCGCTTCTCGAACGTCGTCACCGACGAGTACCAGGGCCGATTCTCGGTCAAGCTCAACCGGACGACCGGCATCGAGGAACTCGACGAGGACTTGGAAGTCGGCGACAACGAAGCCGAAATCGAAGGCGCACTGGTGGACATCCAGAGCGGCAGCGGACTCATCAAGCGCTGTCCGGAGGAGGACTGCACGCGCGTCCTCCAGAACGGACGGTGTTCAGAACACGGTGAGGTCGAAGGCGAGTTCGACCTCCGCATCAAGGGCGTCGTCGACGACGGCGTGAACGTCCACGAGACCATCTTCAACAAGGAAGCCACCGAGGAACTCACCGGGATTACCTTGGAGAAGGCAAAGGAGATGGCCATGGACGCACTCGACACGACCATCGTCGCAGACGAGATGCGCGAGAAAGTCCTCGGGCGCTACTACCGCATCAGTGGCCCGACGCTCGGACGCTACGTCCTGGCGAACAGTTTCGAAGAACTGACCGGCCCGGTCGATGCCGAAGCAGTCCTCATCAAAGCGAGGTCGATGTAACCATGAGTTCCGCACCCACCCGAGAAGTCGCTCGACGGGTTTTCGCCCGCGAGTTCAACGACGCAGGCTACACGTTCAAAGAATCGGACGACGAACGCGCCCCGGTCTACCTGCTGCTCCCGACGGGCGAACGCGCAAACCGCGTGTTCGTCGTCGGCACGCTCACCGAGAAAGAAGACGTCGGTGAGGACAGCGAGTACTGGCGCGGCCGCGTCGTCGACCCGACGGGGACGTTTTTCGTCTACGCTGGCCAGTACCAGCCGGAAGCCGCGAGCGTCCTCCGTGACGTCGAAGCCCCGGCGTACGTTGCAATCGCAGGCAAGCCACGCACCTACGAGACGGACGACGGCTCCATCAACGTCTCCATCCGACCGGAGTCCATCTCCGTCGTCTCCGCCGAGACGCGCGACCGCTGGGTCGTCGAAACCGCAGAGCGCACGATGGACCGCATCGAAGCGTTCGACGACGAGACCAACGAGTACGCGCGCATGGCCAAAGAGCAGTACGACCTGCCCGTAGAGCGCTACAAGCAGGAAGTGCTCACCGCACTCGAAAGCTTAGACGAGAGCGAAGCGGTCGAAGCCGACGCCGCGTAAGCGGCTCTGATAGACGCCGACGCTTTTTTCGAAGCCAATCTCACTCGTAGACGCGAAGCGATCGGGTTGTTGCCATCCAGAAAGCTACTCCTTCGTGCAGTTAGTGAACCTGTTGCAGTCTTTGCATGCTGCCCAGAATAAGTGGTGATGACCTTTGACATCCTCCACACGACTGAAGTCGTGGGATTCCTCGCGCTTGGGGTCGGTCGTTCCGACACCAACGGAGGCACCTTCCCTCCCGAGGGAGGTCTCGGTTTGTAGGTGATGCGTCGGGGCGGTGGGCGCGTGGTGACGCCAGTCCGTTCGGACTACCCTGCTGACACCCTACAGGCCGTGCCATCGACCCGACTCGGACTTGCGTCCGAGCCTCACTTGGGTAGGGTTGCTTTTTGGTGACGGAGACCCCAAGCCAACTCCAAGTTTCCCGTGAGTTGCGTTAACATCCGACCCCATTCAAGCTAAGTATTGCGGTGTTGACGGGATTGGTCGGATTCATCCCACGACTGAAGTCGTGGGCTTTCTCCTTGAATCTCTGTAATCTGAGCGGTGGCCGATAATTATATCCACTATGTATACATGTGTATACATATGAGCACGGACTACAAGAACGTCCGCCTGACGAAGGACGCCTACCACGCACTGGAGCGGCGCAAGCGCGAGGGCGAGACCTTCTCTGAAGCGGTCGCGCGGTTGGCCAGCGAGCGGCCGATTAGCGACCTTGCCGGACTGTTTACCGATACGGAAATCGAAGAGATCCGGGCGGCCCGAAGCCGAGCCTACGACGAGTATTCCCCGCAACACCGTGCGGAGCGCGAGTGACGTGATTCTGGATACGTCGTTTCTGGAAGACGTCGGACGAGAGGATGCAGCCGCTCTCGAGAAAGCCGCTACACTACAAGACCAACAGATTCCAGAACGCCTCTCCGTGATGACGCTCTATGAGCTGTACTGGGGCATTGGCTACGTCAACCGTCCACAGGCCGAACGCGATAAGGTCGATGCGATTCTCGGCACAAAGGAAGTATACCAGGTGACGCCTGCCATCGCGCGGAAAGCCGGACGAATTGCAGGTGAACTCGCTCGCCAGGGCAAGCCATTGAACGACCCGGGCGACGAACTCATTGGTGCGACAGGGCTCGTCCATGAAGAGCCAGTATTGACGAAAAACCTCGACCACTTCGAGCGGATTTCGGGCCTTGAGGTCGAAACCTACTGACACGCCTACAGCGGGTCCCTTGATTCGCGGGATGACTCAGGTCTCTGTCTTCACCATCTGCTCGAAGCGGTCGAGGCCGCGTTCGATGCGTTCTAAGTCGTTCGCGAAACTGAAGCGGAGATATCCCTCTCCGGCGTCGCCAAATGCGCTTCCCGGCGCAGCGACCACGTCGTACTCGAAGAGCAGGCGCTCTGCGACCTCGAGGCTCGACCCCGAAAGCGCGCTCACGTCGACGAACGCGTAGAACGCGCCTTCGGGTGGCGTCATCGAGACGCCGGGAAGGTCGGCAATTCGCTCGACGACCGCGTCGCGCCGCCGTTCGAAAGCCGCCTTCATCTCGCGAACTGGGCCATCAGGACCGGTGAGTGCGGCAAGCGCAGCATACTGCGCGGGCGTGTTCACACACGAGGTGGTACTCTCGTGGATCTTCGTCGCGGCCGCGGTCACGGGTTCGGGACCGCTCAGCCACCCGACGCGCCACCCCGTCATCGCGTACGTCTTCGAGCAAGAGTCGATGGTCACGACCCGCTCTGGATGCTCCGTGACGGCCGCGAGGCTCGGCTGAGACCGCCCATATGTGAGTTCGTGATACACCTCGTCGGCGATGACGTAGGCATCGTGGTCGACGGCCGCCTCGACGACACGCTCCATCGCCGAGACGTCGAAGACCCGACCGGTCGGGTTCGACGGCGAGGTCAGGACGACGGCACCGGTTCGGTCGGTGATGGCGTCAACGATTCGGTCTGCGTCGAACGCGAAGCCGTCGTCGGCAGGCAGTGGCACCTCGACCGGAACGGCGTTCGCTAACCGCGTCTGTGAGAGGGGGTTCGGCCACGCTGGCGTGGGCACGACGACTTCGTCACCAGGGTCGGTGACGGTCAATAGTGTGAGGTAGAGTGCCTCCACGCCGCCGGTAGTCACGACCACGCGCTCTGGGTCCGCGTCGACGTCGCGACCGCGGAGTCTATCGGCGATTGACTGCCTGAGCGCCTCGATACCGGCGTTTGGCGTGTAGTTCGTCCGTCCCTCGCGCGCCGCCGTCACCGCCGCGTCGACCACGTGCGCCGGCGTGTGAAAATCCGGTTCGCCGACTTCGAGGTGGACCAAATCGTCAGCGTCGTGTTCGCTTGCCAGGTCGAACAGCCGACGAATCTGTTGGGGCGCAATCTGTGCGACTCGATTCGACACGGCACGCTCTGTCATGGGTCGTACTGTGTGAACCAGTCTCTTGGCTATTCGGGTCCCATCAACCCGTGGCTGCGAAGCTTCCCTGTTTTCCGTTCGCCTTCGCGTTTCTGGCGGCTGGCCAGTGACCGACTTGGAACTCGGGGTTAGTACAGTCGAAGAAGCACCTCCCGATGCTAGCAGACGCAGCGTGCTGGGGATAGAGGGGATATGCAGTATCGGGCTGTGGTATGCGACTTGTTCAGATTCCGTTTGAATTGTGTGGCGTAGTTATTGCTGTAAGATCTGTCAATGAAAGAAGTTGTAACAAGAGTGATACTGACTATATAGCCCACGTCGGTCACGTATCTCTGTGAGTTACCTTATCCACGCGGACAGACTGATGGGACAGCACTCAAGACGCTCGCGTCGCATCGGGAGCCGACACTCGCTCACAATATATCGATCCTCACCCCACTGAAACGACCTCGAACGCTTCGTCGAGCGTCAGAACCAGTTCATCTCCTCCGATACCGACTGTGAGTCGGACCGAAAGCGGGTCCGCCGAAACGACATCGAGGGCCGACGGGTCGATGGTCCAAGGCAGTTCCCAGCGCGGGCAGGCCCGGATGTCGATTCCGTGGTCGTCGTAGAGCGCGACGATCGCGGGATGGTCGATAACCGAATCGCCCGGGGAAGCGGTGACCCAGGCATTACAGTGCGGACAGATGTACCAAGCTCTGACCATCCCGGCTCGTTCTGGGTCAAGGACCGGCGACTGGATGGGCACCTCGGAGATGTCCCTCGAGACGGTCCGCTCGTTCGTGCCGTTACAGACTGGGCACATCCCCGCGACCGCGAGGTCGATGTCTGCTCGTACCGAGTGTTCGGCGGCCAGTAACGCCTCCTCGGGCGTGCGTCCGACCAGCCCGTTTGGCGGGAACCACATCCGGGCGTGGAGTCGCTCGCACGCGGAACACGCGACGAAGAACATCTCGTCGGTGTACTGTGCCTCGAGCGGCGAGCCACACGCGTAACACTCCCCGGTCGTCTCGAACGCGTCGATTTCGGGGTGCTCGGTCAGGTAGCCTGTCCGCACGGTACAGATGACTCTCGCTCCCGCCTGCCGAAGGATGTACTGCCCGTCGTCCTTCTCGACGAACCCACCATCTACCAGTTTCTTGAGGTGGAAGTGGAACTGCGAGCCGTCACGCATCCCGACGGCTTTCCGGAGGTCCGTGAACGTCCACGCTCTCGTTCCCTTTGGTCCCCAGAGCGTGTCGAGGATGGCCAGACGGGTTTCGTTCCCGATGGTCTTGAACGCTACATCGGGGGAGAGTGTGCGTGGGTCAGCCGCTGATTCACCCGTTTCGGCGCTCCGCTGGTCTGCTGCATCTTCTGTGGTCATCTGGATTAGTAGACTGATGGGGACTCGCTTCGAAGGTTCTACGACATGAAAGATGATTAATATTCGTGGAGGTCTTCGAGTCGTCGTTCTCCTGATCGCGGAGTAAGACAGCTATGCATGCGCCGAGTTATCTGTCCGTCCAAATGAATCGAGGAGTGAACCGAGGTTCGCGTTTGCTGAAAAAGCGCCCTCTATTCAGAACGAACGCTGGACGCTGTTCAGATACTGGCAGACGCAGCATGCGGGATATTGAGAGTGCATTCTGCACACGCTCATAGAATGCGATTCGCTCAGATTTCAACTCCTCCATACGGCTGAGCTTTCGATAGAAAACTGCTAGTGAGTGCTATCGGGTGGCGATGAGAACACCGACTGACTCAGTGATGATTTCAACATCAGTGAGCGTAAACCCTGCATCCACGAGGCAATTTGCGACGGTTCCCATCCGTGGCAGCGTCTCATACTCGCTCGAGGACTCTACCGGCCCGAAACGCATCTTGTCGGCGACCACTATGCACCGTGGATTCAACGACGCGAGCCCGTCGATGGCGGCGCGTAATTCGTTCTCGCCCCCTTCGTCGTAGGCCATGTAGAGGGCGTAGCTGGCGACGACGACGTCCACCGGTTCCTCGACGTTCGGTTCTCGGAACGACCCGTGGTCGAACGAGACGTTCTCGACGCCGCGCTGTGCAGCCTTTTCACGAGCGTACTGGAGCCACTCGTCGAAGATGTCTCGCCCGAGCACGTGGCCACACTTCGACGCGAGTTCGAGCGCGACGATGCCGGTCCCCGTCCCGATGTCGAGCACCACGTCGTCCGGCTCGATGGGCGCGTGTGCGAAAAGATACGACAGACACCGCTGGTACACTTCGTCTGCCTCGCTGTCCGCATCGTAGTCCATCGGGGTGTAGCCGTGAGACTCGCCTTCTGTGTCGGCCATTGTACAGCGACTAAGTCGTGCTGGTGGATAAGGGTCTCAAGAATTATGATTGACACATTCGACCGACCAGCGCTGTGTTCAGCACTGAATGCGAGACAACCACCGACGACGCTACCGTTCGAAGCAAATTTGTCGGTGAGTTATCTATTTCGAACATGACCACGGTGAAACGGCTCTACAACCGCAGCGATGCGTGGTTGCAGGGGTTGCCTCAGGGGAAATACGCCGCCTTCTTGGGATTGGCAGGCGGCGTCGGCATTCTCATCGCTGGATATCTGTTGAGTGACGAGTTCATCCTCATTCAGGCGCTCACGATGACCGTCATCATGTTCACCCTGGCGTACGCGTTCGGACTCCACCAGACGGCAGAGGGGTGACGGAGCAATCGGTAAATCGTCGGGCAAACAAGTACTAAGGTATGGGAAACCACGCCAATCACAGTCGACACGGGTTGCCACAGGGCTATGGCCCTCAAAGTCATGCGACGTTGGGTGGGTTAACAGTGGCTGACGCTGGCTTCCGCTTTGTACCCACAGACACCCGTTTCACTCCCAATACACCCCGAGACTGGCAGTTCCAAATCGTTACGGCAACCGGAAAGGTCGTTACCGAATTCGACGAGTCGCATGGACAGCGCGCCCATCTGATCGTCGTTCGGCGAGACTTGACTCGATTTCAGCACCTCCATCCCGCACTCGGCGACGATGGGACGTGGCGTGTCGAGGCATTCACACTCCCTGACCCAGGAGTATACCGGGCATTCGTCGACCTCGTTGTCGATGGGAATCCAACCACACTCGGATTCGACCTCTTTGCGTCGGGCCAGATGGACGTAGCCCCACGGCCAGAAACATCGTACCGTGATACGGCTACAGGATACGACGTCGAACTCCAAGTGAGTGCGGTTCTGGCTGGTACGTCGGTCGACTTGGTATTCGAGATTGGACGTGACGGCGAACCCGTGTCGCGGTTAGAGCAATATCTGGGAGCGCGCGGCCATCTCGTTGCGCTCCGCGAAGGCGACCTTGCCTATCTCCACGTCCACCCTGAAACGACGGACTCCGACAGCGGGCGCGTCGAATTCAAGACAACGTTTCCAACGCCGGGGAGCTACCGGTTGTTCCTCCAATCGAAGCCAGACGGGACGCTCATCACGACCCAGCACGACATTCGAATTGAACACTGACGGTTTCTGTGAGGGTCACGAACGACTGGCTCCAGCGCGTACGATACTACCCAGACCACGGACCGTACAGATAGGAGGGTTCCCAACTGCCGATTTCAATCTTTCATATCGTGTGAATGTCTGACGAACGATTAAATAGGCTGGACGAACACCTACCTCCAATGGGCAACAAGAACAAAACCATCTCGTTTCGCGTCAACGAAGACGCCTTCGAGACCCTGCGGGAGATAGCCGAAGAGCGCGACATCTCGCTGTCCGCGGTGTTCCGCGACTACGTCCAGACGCTCGTCGCCCACGACGGCCAGGTGCGCGTCGTCCCCGAACACGAAATCCCGAGCGAAGACAGCGACAAAAAGAGCTTCCCCCCGCGCGTCGAAGTGCCAAAGAGCTTCATCCGCGAACACGAACGCCTCGAACTCGAAAACGACCACCTCCGCGAGCAGTTAGAGGAGTACAAACGCTACGTCACCCAACTCCGCCAAACGCTCGAAGACGTAGACGACGAAGAAGAAGTCATCTTGCTCGACGACTTAGACGAAGACATTGACCACGAAGAGACGTTTCACCTGAGCTAACTCAACGCGATAAGTCGCGCTTTGCCTGACTCAATTTTTCTTCCATCTCCCGGTTGTTCTCGACGCCCGCGAGTTCTTCGGCTGCTTCGAGCGTCCGAACTGAATCATCGAGAAACGAGAGGATGTCGCCTGCGTAGGCATACAGCATGTAGTCGTCGCCCATCACGTCCACGATAGAATCCGGGCCGAGGCCCTGCGCCCGCAGTTCGAGCAAGTAGGAGATGAACTTCCGCTCGGGGTGGCCACAGTACGGATTCGTCTCACAGCCACAATCCAGAAAGTCTTCGGCGAAGTCGAGGACGCGCTCCTGGGTCGCATCGTCGAGTTTCATCAGCCCCTCGCCCTGGAACAGGATGTCGAGGGTCGCGCCGCTAAACGCGCTCTTCGGGATGTTCGTCCCGAGTTGGGAGGCGATTTGGCGGTGGTTCTTCAGGTAGATTTTGTCCGTGATGGCCACGCGTGGGCGAGGCTAGGCGACTGGAGGCAAAAAGCCACACGGAGTCCGGTCGGAGTCGTAACGTATTTTAGCAAACCAGAATTAGAAGGAGATGCGTGTCCGGGTTGGGGTAGTGGACTATCCTTCAGCCTTGTGGAGGCTGAGACGCGGGTTCGATTCTCGCACCTGGACCCTTCAACTTTTTGACATTAACTCAGGAGAGGAGAAGCGTATGCTGTGTTGCGGTTTTCTCACTGCCAACCGCGAAATGACCAGAAAAGAATAGCTGACAGATATTAGTTCAACTTTCAGACATTACCTTGGAGTGAGCGGAGGTTTTCCCGCGAAATATGCCCAAATTCAGCCTTGCGATGGCATGACGGACACAGTGATATGACGTTTTGGAGGGTATGAGCGTCAGTTCTAGAGTGCTTCTCAGATTCGACAAACCACCGTACAGGGACGATGTGGTGAACATCAGGATTTCTGCCGAGGTCATCCGTGTCCGTACCACAGTGTTTGCACTCATACCCGTCGCGTTTGAGGGCCTGTTTTCGAACTCGGTTCCACCCAGTGCCGTAGTTCCCAATCGAGCCGCCGTTCCAATTGGGATGTCCTTCACCGCGAAAGGCGTCTGAGAGCCATTGGTGTCTACACTCCTCGCTGCACAGCACTGTCTCGCCGATGTTGCTTGGATACCGCTCAACAAGTTCTCCACAAACGTCACAGGCGACAGTTTTCATTCCACCAGTCCATCGAGGATTTGCAGAACCGTTCAGTGCAGGCGTCGATTGCCACGAGCTGTTTTCTACACAATCAGGACAGTACAATCCCTTCTTCATCGACGGATAGTATTCGAACTCCGCTTCGCAGAGTTGGCACGTTGCGGTGGACTTCCCGCCTTTGTAATTCGGATTCTTCTCGCCTGCAAACGAGACAGCATCGTCGTGGCATTCACTGGAGCAGTATGCCTTCTCGTGAGGGGAGTAGAACTTGGCATCGCAGTGAGCACACGTGTAATTGGGGAGTTCCTCGCCGTGGGTTCTGGCGTGATGGACTTTCATGCCCCGAGAGCTGGAGAACACACGACCACAGGTAGGACACGGGGTGTCCGTCATTGTGACCGTCTCCGTGGGTGGTTGTTCGTAGTTGGTACTATGGTTGCTTCGACGTTTGTTTCATCCATTTGGAATCAGCAGGCCCGACAAAACGCGCCTGCACCCCTTGCAGGCGCGTGAAAAATTGGCGTCTCGCATTGCTGTATGAAGTCTTCAGACGAAGGCTCCCCAACTCGCAAATCAAATCTCAACGTAACTGGTGAGGTGAGCGGCCCTGTTTGAATCCGCAGATGCGGATTCGTTGTTGAGTCGTGCTGAATGCAGCGCGCATTTTCAGCAGCAGTCAGTTCGATAACTGGATGAGAGACACCGGCCACCGAATATGCGGTCCTTCTGGAGTGGCCAGCAGGCCAGATGGGACGACACGGCCATCACACCCCCACGACACCCACATACACGAGTACGAGCAAGACGAGACCGAGTAGGACACTCGCCAGTGCGATTTGCCGTTCACGCGGGGTGAGCGGACGCGTGTTGATGGTTTGTTCAATGACGACTCCCAGCGCCGTGCCCGTAGCAGCGAACAGGATTACGCCGATGACGACGTTGTGGGACATAATCCACGCGACTCCTCCAAAGACGGCGCCGAGCAGGAATCCGATGGCGAACCCTACTCCTTCTGGGTACGCCTGCGGAGACGATTCAACGTCCATATGTAGAGTAGGCTCGATGACAGAAAATACGTGACTGTGTGTCTCACTACCAAAAACCGTCTACACCGGACTCCGCTGCCATGAGTCGTATGCCGAGTGCAGAATGATGAGAGAACAGGGGTTACCGAGCGAGTCGTGGTCGGCAGGTAGCGCGATCGTTCATACTACATCGAAGTATTGTATCAAGTTATCACTCTTATATCACGTGCTGAGAGTCCTCACGAGCCCCGTTTTTCGACTATCAGGAGGAAAATTAGCTTCTTACTGACCCCAATTATCTGGAGGAGACCCGTCTTCTGGATGTTTGGGAGTATTGACACGACCTCCCCGTCAAGCGTATTCAGGTAGTCTTTCAACTGCTCTCGATATCGTTCCATATCGATCGGGAAGCGATGCACGTCGTACTCCATCACACATGATTATTTACCATCACTAATAGTGACTATTACGGACTGTAGAGCCCCAACGCCACCGAGTTGTGAGAACCCACGCTTGCTGCATACGGCCCCTGAGTCGGTCACGACGTTCATGACACACCTCGAGTAGTTCGAACGGCCCGTGCTGAACTCAGCGCGCAAGTCGGTCACAGATTGGGATGAAAACTCGTTCAGTATAGAAAATCCTCTTGATGGGTATATCCAGCTAGCCTGCTATAGCAGGTTCCACATTTACTCGGTTAGGTGCATACCCATGATATATGAGGTTCGACCTGACGGAAAATCAACGGGAGCTTCGAGATGAGGTTCGGGAGTTTACAAAAAAGGAAATCGAACCAAAGGCGAGAGACCTCGACCGAAAGGAGCAGTACCCGAGCACGATTTTCGACGAACTCGGCGAACGTCGTTTGACGGGCGTGACGCTTCCGGAAGAATACGGGGGCCGGGGCGAAGGCCTCGTCGAACTCGCGTTGATGATCGAAGAGCTATCGGCTGGACTCATGTCCGTGGCAAGTGCCATCGGACTCCACATCGGAGTTGCGACAGTCATCGAGCGCTTCGGAACCAAGGCACAGCGCGAGGACTTCCTTCCAGAGATGGTGTCCTTCGACACTGTCGGCGCACTCGGCTTGAGTGAGGCGAACGCGGGGAGTAATAAATTGGAGATGGAGACCACCGCTGAACGTAACGAGGATGAGTGGGTACTCAACGGCCACAAACAGTGGGTGACGAACTTCTTTGACTCGGACTACGTCCTTACGTACGCGAAGACTGGCCCCGAGGAGGACGCCCCACACAACATCAGCGCGTTTCTCGTACCAACCGATGATTTCGAAATCGAGACAGTATGGGAGACACTGGGCGCGAACAGCGTCAAATCCCCGCGCGTCTCCCTCTCGAACGTTCACGTTCCCGATGACCGACTCGTCGGCGAGGAGGGCGAGGGCTACGTTCAGCGTGGAGAGATACATACGGGTGTGAACGTCCCAGCTCGCGGTGTCGGTATCGCCCGCGCTGCCCTCGAAGATACGGTGGCCTACACGAGCGCGCGTAAGCAGTACGGCCAGCACATCAGCAACTTCCAAGGTGTAGGATGGGAGGTCGGGAAGATGGCTGAACGAGTCGATACCGCCCGGTTACTCACCCTCCGCGCGGCCGACCGTGCCGAACGTGGATACGACGTCACACGCGAGTTCAGCATGGCGAAAATCAACGCCACACAGGCCGCCGTGGACAACGCAAACGACGCGATTCAACTCCACGGTGGTATCGGCTACACGACTGAGCACCATGTCGAGCGGTATCTGCGCGACGCGAAACTCCTCACGATTGCCGGTGGCCCGAACGAAGGTCACAAGAACACGCTTGCTGAGGCCGTCTTCGAGCGACATGATAACTGACCAAGAGGGTTGTCGGCTGTCTTCCCAGGCTCACAGAACCGTTATCGGGCTGTAGGGGATATTCGATATTACGATGACGTCTCCCGAGTGGTCTGACGAAGCACTTCAGGTATCTCTCGACCTCTGGTACCCAGAATGCTGGGAAATCAAAATCACGGAGCGTCTCAACGTCGGGATTCTCGGTTATGGGATTTACATGACTGGCGGCGAGGTTGCGACGCTTTTCACGATCTACGCGAACAATCACGAATCGGTTACCGAGGGTATCGAAGCTATTCGTGCGTCTGAACACGTTCGTTCTGTCTCCCAGATGGCGACTGGTTTCCGACAGGCATCGATTCCAAAGCCCGGAAATGCAACGCGTGAACTCCTCGTTGTTCACGATGGGCGAAAGCAGATTAGTCAGCCACTCACTTCTCGTGGATTCGTGTGTACGGGGCCGATTGATATTCGAGATGGGAGGGAGTATTGGAGTCTCGTAACGAACCACGACCGGGAGACGGCTCGAATCAAGCTTGATGAAGTTCGTGAGCAGATGAGTGCGGAGATTCATGTGCGGAGTATGAAGCAGCAGAATCGGGGAGATGCGCCAACCACACTGCCAGTGGATCAGTTCACGAAGCGTCAGTTAGAGGTATTTCAGCTCGCTCGTGAGATGGGGTACTACGAGTATCCGAAGGAAACGTCGGCTGGCGAATTAGCGGATGAACTGGGGATTACCACTTCGACCCTCCACGAACACCTTCACAAAGTGGAGACGATTTTATTAGGGAGAGACGGCCTGACGTGGCTCGAATAGTGTCCTTCGAAATTTGTGTTCGCAACCCTACGTAACAGTCATTTTCGCTCACGAGGCTATGAAACGAACGACATCCACGTGCTGAATTCACCCTCTAAGTCTTGCACGACGCTCCTGACAGCAACTGAGGATATTTCTACGGTCGTGCTGAATATACGCTCTATACTCAGCAAGGTAGCGAACCGTTTTGAGACGTGAGGCGGATAGTTAAGACGTCGGTACCGTTCTGACGGACTGTTTCGACCAACCCAGACAGACGACACCGACGGCGTCGACGATGGAGTCGCGCGACAGCCAAACACGAGGAGGCTCGGCGACGCCGACCGAACGAGCCACACGAACAGAAGAGGACCGACACGACGAAATCCCTGGGGGTGGACCTCGGTGGGCGTTCGACGTCGGTGAATTCGCCGCTGGTCCGGCTTTTTCGAACGGACCGTTCGTCTAGTACTGGATGGAGGAGACCCCCCCGACTTCGGGACACACGCGTCGCCTGTAGCTGCGTCGACGCCGTCGGTCGAAACGTCCTGAGCGCCGCCTAAACTGCCATGTCGAGTTCACGAGTCGACGTCTGTCTCGTCTTCACCGGCCGGGAGCAGCGTCGACGCGAGCAACACGAGAAGCACAAGGAGCGTGAGAAGCAACAAGGTCGCTCGCTGGGCTTGCACGATCGCGGTGTCGAACACGCTGGCCAGCAGCTCCTGTTGTGCGGGAGAGAGACTGGCGAGGAACTCGCGCTGTGTCTCTTTCGTTGCCGTCTCGACGGCGTCTTCGAGCGCCACCACGAGTGTCGCCCGGTCACCGAACGGTACGTCTGCATCGACGGCGGTCAGCACACCAGTAACGACGCCTCCGTAGAACTGTCTCAACAAGTACGTGCCCACAATCGCGGTCCCGAACGCGTAGCCCAGCATCATCGTCGCGTTCAACAGTCCCGAGGCCGCCGCCGAATCGGCCGTCTCGACCGCAGAAAGCGTCATGTCGATGAGTTGTGCCATCACGAGGCCGAGACCGAGTCCGACCAGTACCATCGGTACGACGAGTTGCACCACCGTCGTGTCGAGGGACGTCTGGGACACGAGCGAGAGCGTGCCGAGCCCCATGAGGACGATGCCACCCTGAATGAGCAGTTTCGGCGGGACGAACCGTCGCCAGTCGGTCGTAAAGATCGACGCGACGAACGTCGCGACCGAGAACGGGAGCATCGCGACCCCCGTCTCGAACGCGGTGTATCCGGCGCCGGACTGGAGGAAGACGGGGATGATGAAGATGAATCCGGCGAGGACCAGGGACCGAACGGCGTTCGTGACCACACCTGCAGTGAACGGGCCGTTCGCCAAGAGCCGAACCGGAACCAGCGGTGACCCACCGTCCCGCTCGATTCGACGCTCGTACTGGACGAAAACCGCGAAGACGACGAGTCCCAGGCCGATGAGCCAGACGGTGGGAGATGCCCCGAACAGGTCGAGTTGCCAGACCCCAATGACGAACGGTCGACGAGCCGCCAGCCAGCCGTATCGGCCGGCCAGTAGCACACCCGCGACGAGGGCCGTCGTCCCGACGATAGAGAGGAGCGCCCCACCGACGTCTAACTTCGAACGAGTGGTGGTGACGGGTTCAGCGGGGAGATACCGGACGAAAAAGAGTGCGACGAGGACGATCAGCACCTCGATACCGAACCCCCACCGCCAACTTGCAAACGTCGTGACCGCCCCGCCCAGCAGTGGCCCGAACGCGGCCCCAGCCGCGTTCACCCCGGCGAGAATTCCGAGGGCCTTCGCCCGGTCTACGCCCTCGTAGCTGACGAGGAGGACCGTGAACGTCAGCGGGAGTAAGACGGCGGCTGCGGCACCCTCGATGACCGACCACCCGATGTAGAGGACGATGATGTTCCAACTCACCGCTGCCAGCGTCGTCCCGACCGCGTAGACGATGAGCGTCGCCGTCATCAGCCGTCGAACCCCGTACATCGACGACAGTTTGCCACCGGGAAGGATCAACGCCGCCATGACCATCGCGTAGAACGAGATCGCGCCTTGCACGACTGTGACGGTCGTCTCGAGGTCGACCACGATCGACGGAATCGCGACGTTCATCAACGTCGAATCGATGACGCCGATGAACATCGCGAGACTCACCGCGATCGCTGGCCCCCAGTACGCCAACCCTCCCGACGAATTCGCCACCTGTGCGTCCGCTTCGAGAGTGGGAGTGCTCGCGTCGGATTCCATGCACGTGCGATACAACCTCTCGCTCGATAAACCTCTCTGCGCACAGACAGCGTCCGGCTATCCACTGGTTCAGCGTCGGCGGTGTGGGGCTCCCGAGTCGAGTGGTCGTCCACAGTGTGGACACCACGTGGCTCCAGGTGTTCCCGGCATCGGTGTCTGTTCGCCTGCCCGGTCTGCGAAAAACCCCGCCGCCAGGATACTCGAGGGGAGAGTGAAGAAGGCGACCCCACCGAGCATGGTCGCAGCACCGAGGAGCCGGCCGAGCGGCGTCACCGGCACGACGTCGCCGTATCCGACTGTTGTGAGCGTCACAACCCCCCACCAGAGCGTATCCGGAATCGACGAGAACGCGTCCGGCTGGACGCTCCCTTCGACGAAGTACATGAGCGTCGAGGAGACGAGGACGAACATCCCGGCTCCACTGAACGCGACGATGAGGTCGGCCCGCTGTGCGTCAAGCACCCGTTTGAACCGTCGTCGCGAGTGCCTAAACCAGGAGAGGTTGAGCACGCGGGCCAACCACAAGACCCGAAACAGTCCTGACTCGAGCAGGGAAATCTCGAAGAGGAAGCCGATCCAAAACGTCGCGATTACGAATAAATCGACGACTGCGATGGGGTCGCGGACGAATGCGAATCGAGGGCTCCGCACATTGCCGTGGGGAGCAGAGCCCGCGGCCCAGAGTCGGATGACGTACAAGCCAGTGAACAGGACGATAGAGCCGACGAGTAAGGCCGCGAAGAAGCTCGAGTACCGGTCACCAAGTGACTCGACGGTCGAGAGAACGACGGCGATGACGTTCATCGACGCCAGGGCGAACACGATCAGATCGAATCGCGCACCCAATCGGTTCTCGGGGTCGGGGTCGACCACCGTCCACACCTGGTCTCTGGACAGCTGTACCATGCTGCACACATGTCTCCCGAGTCATATGGCGTTACCTCCCGCGTGAGCCGTTCAGCCGTTGGAATCTAACGCAGCCGTCCTGTCGGGACCGAGGACGCCGGTCAACGTCGACGTCGGGTCGAATTCGGCGCGTTGTGGGTCGAGAGGGCTTCGAGCGACCGATTCAGCCCTTCATACGGTTCCCCGGTCGGTGTCGGATGAGACTTCCGCGTTCAGTTCACGCGACGGGCTGACGATGGTACGCGATGGGATCGTGGCCTCCCGTTTCGGTGCGGTTGTGACGAGCCCCTGGAACCATGTCTCGTCGTTCGGCGCCGCCTTCTCGATGAGTTCGTAGTCAACGATGACGCCACCGCCCTCGGTCGCCCTTCGTCTCTCTCACACATGGTCCCTCACCGTGGGTCGGTCGAGACCGATTCGGTCGATGGCGGATTGCGATACCGTCCCATCGGAGATTTGTGCTTCGACGAATCCGACTCTGACGACGACGTGGCGACCCAGTTGGTCGGTCAGCTGGTCGTCGAATTGTTGTGCGAGATTGGGTGGCGCTTGCAGGTCCCGCGGGATTCCGACCAGCACGTCGACACGCGGTTGGTTGCCGAGAAGCAGGTCTACAGGTCTGTAATCCACGGTAACGCTGACGAGTTCGACACCCTCGATGTTCGCCTCTTCGAACTGTCGTTCGAGTTCCATCTGTGTCTGCTGTTCGAACGAGGCTGTCTGAAACGACGCGTAGGTCACACCGGCGAGGACGATAGAAAGAACGGCGATTGCCACACCGATGACGGCGATTCGGGAGGCGACAGACGCTCTGATCCCTTCCCGGTCGTCGGCGTCCTGGGGTTTGAATCCCGACAGATAGAACAGGATCAACGCCGAGAGGTTGATTGCGAGGAGATTAACAACGACCAGAACCGTGCCAGCGACGGCGACGCCCGGAAGTCCGAACGCGAGACCCAGTCCGGCGGTAGCCGCTGGTGGAACGAGCGCGACGGCGATGGCGACTCCAACGAGGGTCCCTCCCGACCCGCGCATAATGCTAATGGCGCCCGCGATTCCCGACCCCAGAGCGAGAAAGAGTGACAGGACATTCGGACTCGTGCGTTCTGCGACCTGTGGAATTGCCTGGATATCGAGGCCCGGCGGAATGAGGATGGTTTGCTGGAGTAACACACCGAGTATCGCAGCCGTCGCGATCGCCGCCGTGAGACCTGTGACCTGCAGGACGATTCCGCGAGACGCCATCCGTTGGTCGGCCAGTATCGTCCCGACCGACGCGGAGACTGCTGGCCCCATCAGGGGAGCGACAACCATGGCGCCGATGATGGTCGCCGCAGAGTCGAGGAGAAGCCCTGTCGCGGCGATGATGGTGCTAAGTAACAAGAAGCTGAAGAACGTCGAGTTCGCCGGTGCGAGCTCTTCCGCGCGAGCAGACAGTTCGTCCCGAGAGATTCTGAGCCCAGGGAACCGCTCTTGTAGCGCCGAGAGACGCTGTGAGACAACTGTCTCGGTGGGAAGGATGATGGTGTAGCTGTCGTCCCGGATACCTGCGGTCGTCAACTCCTCCATCACCGTCTCGACGCCACTGGGCGGAACCGGGAACTGTACCATCGCCTCGAAATCCCCACGGCCGACCTCATCGAAGACCGCGTAGTCGATCCTCTGTTCGTCGAGAGCCCCGAGGACGCTCTCTCGTTTGCCCTCGGGTATCAACACCTGAACAAGTCGCATGCACTCTATGACGTATCGAATAGAGAAATACTACGATTATTCTGATACGATACGTTCTCATCTCTTACAACGGACATATTATATATCACGTAGCAGTCCCGTGCGACGTGCTACCGAACCGTAACGAACTGTGTGAGCATCACACGAACTCATGGATTTCTCGATGCTTCTGTAACGCCTCAACACTAGGTTCGGCCCGCGTGTCCGTAGGAAGTTTCACCGTTCCCCCCTCGTATTGTTTGAACTCGTGATACCCCTCACACCCGGATTCGTCTCGGACGAGGACTTCGTAATCATCCGAGACAGAAAGCCACCCAGAGTCGAAAGCCCAGTGGTGTAATCGACAAAGCGCCATTCCATTCCGAACGTCTTCAGACCCACCCTTGCTCTTCGGGTAGATGTGCGCAGCTTCAACCTCAAACCCTCCCTCCGGACTTTCTCGCCTGCTCCCGCAGACGGCACAAGTATAATCGTAGGCTTCCGTCACCAACCGCCGAAATGCGGCGTCACGAGCTTTCCGCTTCTGGATCGTGTATCGGGTCTTGTCCTCGACAATTGTGGCTTCCGAATCAAGCGCGGTCTCCAAGCGAGATTGTTCCACTTGGATTTCGTCCTCGGTAGGTTCTGGAATTTCTTGAACAGGAGAACCGAACAGAGCTGCTTCAAGCGAACCGTACTGGCGAACTAACTCTCCAACCTTTTCCTCAGCGACAGGATCCAGACTGCTATTCACAAATCGGTCATTTTTGTAGCCCAACATCGACCGCACTTCTTCAACGGTTGGAACATCCTCTCTGTAGTCGTTGAGCGTGTAGATGTGACGACTCTCCGGATTATTCCAGAGCCAATCGCCGACTGTCTGACTCTCGAACACTCGACCGACGGTTCCGGCTCCGATGAATGCACCAGCATGGTAAAAGAGGACAACGTCGTCCTGTTTGAGTCGGTCAATTGCCGCCTGTTTCTTCGCACTGTCTGTTGCAGTTGTTCCCCAAACACGCACCGAATCAGCCCCTTCCAACTGCGAGGGGACGTTCGCACGACCAGCGAGTTTGAATGGACGAACTACGGAGGTCTTGAATCTGGTAAGCCACTCATCATTGACTGCCACAAAGAACAAGCCAACATCGTTTGGTGACTCAACATCCTCAACGAACGCACGCCCTTCACGAGTCAGATCGTACGCGTCGCCTTGCTTTTCCACTAACCCCATACTCCGAAGCCAGTTTGCCCGCTGGAGTGCCATATCCGTCTCGCCACGACGCCAGCCCAATTCGGGGTGTGTATCGAGTTGCTGGTCGCTAATCTCCATGATGGTCATCGGGGCGACGGCCAACGCATAGAGCAGACTCCGGAGCCCAACGTTGCGGTCGGACATGACTCGGAACAGTGTCGCCGTGTCATGGTTCTGCGTGTACTCCTGGCCGACAGCACCGAGTGTCCACACCTCACCATCACGCTGTAAGAAGCCGAGATTTGTGAGATACCCCATGCGCCGCATAATGGACGACCGACTGGAGACGTTTGCAAACGTTTCCTGATGCCACGCAACGAGTTCGTCTGTCGTCGGGTGGTATGAATCGACGAATGCCAGCGTTGCATCCAGTGTCTCGACGTACTGGGTCGCCCCGCCAAACATCGGGACGATACTTCGGAGCCGATCTGCGGTCATGCATTGACCTCAAGCGTCTCTCATATGATCTTTTGGCTGGTCGTCTTCTTTGCGGTTGACCTGCCGATACGAGAGTGAGTAGAACATAAGAGGAAATGAGTAGCGGGAAACCGCTTATTGAGAGATTTCAATTGTATATTCTACTGTTGCGAGGTCGTTGTCAAAGTTTGTCGGTGGAGATGCAACCCCATTGTTCGAATTGTCGAAGACAAGATAGTAGCTTCCCGCAGATAATTTCTCACTGACGCTACCGTATGTCGAATCCATTCGACTGAGTGCAGTATAGTATTGGGATCGGTCACCATTTTTGAAAAATGAATATTCCGACTCGTCCATGAGAATCACATCGATTGCTGGACCTTGACGGACGGTGAAATCGTACTCAACCCTCCCAGTCCGGGAGAGGGAGAATGAGTAGTATCTCCAATAATCCTCTTCGATCGTGTCGGTATCGCTTCGACGCAGAATTTTCTTACTTCGATCATCGTCGAGTGGGTAGTCGTCGTCTTTGTCGGCCACGCCGTCACCATCGAAATCTTTACTGCGGGTAGAATCATGCGGAAATGCATCATCTTCATCAGCGACCCCGTCACCATCAGAGTCTTTGCTCCGCGTGGAGTCGTGCGGAAAGTCGTCATCTTTATCTGCAACTCCATCACCGTCAGAGTCCTTACTTCGAGTTGGATCGTTTGGGAAATCGTCGTGGGTATCAAGGACTCCATCACCGTCTGAATCAGGTACAGGTGTCGAATTTGACCGTTCTGTAGTTATCCGGGAAGAGTCCTGGACGCCCTGTTTCGAGGCGGGAGAATCAGTCAGTTTAGATGTAGTGTCTCCTGTCGAACCCACGCATCCAGCAAGCGCGAGAACTGACGTCGCTGCTCCAGCATTAAGAATGAAACCTCTTCTATTCATCAAATGAGTGACTATTTACACCTGCTTAAGTTGACTACATGATATGTCAAGTTTGCAAGACAGTGTCAGACAGATAGATTCCACTCTTGGAGGCGCATTTATTCAACTACAGTTGCCGCAGACGCTCTGGGAACACCTCATGAAACCGGTCACCCTGCTCAAGCAACCACTCGTAATATTCATCCCACGCAGACTGATTCTCGATGTCAGCAGCACGCTTTACCCCGAGATTACTCCGCATTCTCCCAGCGTGCGTTTCACGAAGCTCTTCCCAGTAAATCTCCGTCCCAAGTTCAACTTCTAACTCCTCTGTTTGCGCTCTAAGTTCATGATACGCGTCTTCATTATCGGAGATAATCAGTTCAAGTCCAATCTCGTCTGTATCCTTATCTACAAAGAAAGAGAGGTGATAGCCACCCACGCCAATGGGATTAGCGTAGTAGTGTCTCGGTTGTGGTTTTCGTGCTCGGAGTGGAGTTTGTGTTTCCTCGATTCGATCTCGTAACCCTGTCCAGAAGGCTTCACGAAGTTTATCCCAATCAGAAAGTTCGCCTCTGGATCGCTGTGCTTTCTCCTTCCATTCACTGGCTTTTCGACCGGGTTGAATCGGACAGCAGGAGCGGAGTCTTCGATTTGCCAAACTTCGAGTCGAATGGCGAACAAGTCGATTCCTTCCCGACTATTCTCGTTCAGCCACTGCATGGCATCTCGGTGCTCGTCATTGAATTCCGGTGCAATCCAGACGATGATGTCCGCATCCACGCCTGCGGCGTATGCAATCGCTTTTCCAAGATGGTCGTGATCTGAGTTACTGAGTTGGTTCTCGATGACAAGCGTTCTCCCGTCATCGACTACTTCTGCGAAAATATCGACACTGTACTTACCCACCCGCTTCTCTCGCTCAATGACCTCAAGATCGAGGCCGAGCACATTTTCGAAATCTGAGGCCCCGTCAGCTTCGATTTCGGTCGCCAACCACGGAGTGAAATCGTGTTCCTCGTGTTCCCAGTATTGGCGAACATCTTGGGGTTCGAGAGAGGCGAAATCGGGCATACCTCTTCACTCGAAGTGGTGAATAATAAAATCCGGCTCAAAACCAGGAATTACGTTGGAAAGAGGGTTACGAAATGTTTGGTTCACTTCATCCTCTCGGACGGAAGGCTCTCGAAACACGGCCCCTCACACGGCGTCTCGTCGACGCACCATCACATCCTGCTACTCAAAATCGTTCCTTTGGTTCCAGGTGCGTTTGGACAGAAACCTTATGCGTCGCACTGTGGGAGTGTGATTGTGACACAGAACCTCACACGACGACGCGCCCTCTCCAGGCTGGCCGCGATGGGTCTGGTGGCGGCTGGCGTGAGCGTCACCGACGCGGGTACGGTCGCCGCAGACGCATCGTACACGCGAACCGACTTCACCACCACGTCCTGGGACGGTACCGACCTCGTCGGGTCGCTCTACGTCCCCGATTCGGACGGTCCCCACCCTGTCGTCCTCGGGACGCACGGGTGGGGCGGCGACCACGGGAGTCCTGCCGTCGCACGACGGGCTGACGTGTTCGCGAGCAACGACTACGTCTTCTGTGCGTACGACTCACGCGGATTCGGCGAATCGGGTGGCGAGGTCGGCGTAGACGGCCCGAACGAAGTCGCCGACGCGCTTACCCTGCTCGACCAGCTCGCACAGGGTGAGGTGGGCGGTGTCTCGGTCGACGTCGAACGCTCCACGAACGGCCCGGTCTGTGCGATGGACGGGCTCTCCTATGCCGGTGGCATCCAACTCAACACGATGGCAGTCTCGACTCCCGACGCAGCCGACGCGTTACTCCCCGATTCGGCTACGTTCGACACCATCGACTTCACCGAAGGGAGTCCGCTCGACGCCGCCGTCCCGCGCTGGGCGTGGCACGACCTCCGGTTCTCGCTCGCACCGCGTGGCGTCGTGAAGGTTGGATGGGACTCACTGTTACTGGCGACGGGTATTGCCGGCGCTCGGGGGCTCACCTCCGGTGACGGCCAACCGTCGATATACGACTTGGAGTACGGCGTCACCGAGGAGGTGCCCGATGCGTTCGTCACGTCGACTGCACAGAACGAATTCGACAGCGAGTCAGCGGCGTTCTATGCGTCTCGCTCGCCGGTATCGAAGACGGCCCTGCTCGAGACACCGACGCTACTCATCTCGTCGTGGACCGATACGTTGTTCATCACGAACGAGGCGATCTGGAACTACCACGCAATCCGCGACAACGGCGTGGAATCGAAGTTGGTGCTGTTCCGCGGTGGACACACGTTCGAGGAGACCGCCGATTCGGAGATGAACGCACGGCTCGACTCCCGAGCACTCGAGTTCATCGATTCACATCTCCGGCGCGACGAGGAGTCTGGCTTCCCGCAGGTGGAGTACTACGAGACCCAGCGTGACACGTGGTCGACGACGAACGACATCGACCCACGGAACACCAAAGAGTGGACCGTGACGTTCTCGGACGCAAAACTCGACGACGAGACGGTGGTGTACAACAGTATCGCCCCCAGCTCATCGAGTCAACTGACGAGCGAGGAGGAAGATCTCCTCGACGGTGTGACGGCTGTCCACTTCGACTATCTCGTCACAGAGGCCCGTGAACTCCTTGGCGCACCCAGCCTCGAACTCGACCTCGAGCCGCTCGGGACCGATCCGCGGCTGTTCGTGAAGGTGTACCACCGCACAGCTGACGGCGAGACACTCGTTCACGACCAGGTCACTCCGGTTCACCAAACCGGCGATGAACGGCGAACAGTCGAGGTGGAGATGACGGCCCTCCAGCGCCGCCTCGCCGTCGGTGACACGCTCCGAGTGACGGTCGCTGCGACCGATGCTGGGTTCTACTCCTCGCGGACGGCCGCTGGGGCACGAATTTACCACGGGAGCGACGACGACTCGCGAGCGACGTTCCCAGTGCAGCCGAGCTGACCTCGGCCCACGACGTCTCGTGTGGACCCGCGACAATGCTTAGCAGATGGAGCGCGCTGTCGCGACCGTCGGCGAACACCCACAGAAAATCGAGGCCCGGGTGTTGAACGGAATCGTCTCCCGAAGCGCCAATCACGACGGGCCCATCTTCTCCACGAGTCACTCGTTTACTATTTGGCTCGATAGGCGAGTGAGCGGACAATCAGAAGAGTAGGGTTCTACATCACTGACGACGACGACGCAGCCACCAACTATCTCTTTGAGAATTGGATGGTGGTGCCTACTCAGAGAGTAGGAGACAGAATATTAGAGTTTGAACTATAATAGTTTGAACTATAATAGTTTGAGTTCTAACTCCGAAGTCACTATGTACCTCCCACTATAACTGAGAGCATGGACCAGTTCGTCAATCGAATCAAGGAGCTCAATCGGTTGGAGGCGCTCTATTCGAGCAATACTGCAGAGCTTGCGATTATCTATGGGCGACGGCAAATCGGCAAAAGCGAACTCGTCCGCCAATCGATTGCCGACCGCGACGGTGCGGTGTACTATCAGGCAGTCCAGGGAACAGAGACGACACAACTCAGGCGGTTCATCGAGGCAGCCGCCACGACGTATCCCGATAGTACGGCCGTCAAAGAGGAGTGGGAACCCCTCCTGAAACACCTCGTCGACAAAGACGCAATCATCGTCATCGACGAATTCCCGTACCTCATCGAATCGAACGAGGGCCTCCCCTCGGTCATTCAACATCTCTGGGATACGGCTGTCGATGAGAGTCAGGCAACCCTCGTACTCACGGGCTCTGCAATCGGGATGATTCATACGCACATCCTCGATGGAGGGGCACCACTCTACGGGCGCGTATCACAGACACCGAATGGCCGTCTCGAACTCACTCAGCTCCCGTTTCGCTCCATCAACGAGTTCGTGCCCACGTACGATCCCGAGGAGCGAGTGTTCGTCTATGGTGTCTTCGGGGGCACACCCCGATATCTCATGCCACTCGATCCGTCGCAACGTCTCGGAGAGAATATCAATCGGTTGTTGTGTGACCCAGATGGACCACTCCATGACGAACCCGAAACCGTCCTCCAGATGGAGCTCAGTGAGGTGAACACGTATTTTTCCGTACTGGAGTCGATGGCGAGTGGAAACCGCAGTCGGAACGAAATCGCGCAGGGAGCCGGTATCGAAAGCACCAACACGTCGTACTATTTCGACCGGCTGGAAACGCTCCAGATAATCGAGAAACACCATCCAGCACTCGCCAACCCGGCACGCAGCAAACAGACTCGATACCACATCCGAGACCCCGTATTCCGGTTTTACTTCCGATATCTCTACGGACGAAGTGGACAGTACGAACTCTACGGCGAGAACGCCTATGCTGATCTCATCGAACCGGAATTGCCCGACTTCGTCAGTGAGACGTTCGAATCACTCTGTCATCAGGCAGTACCGGAACTCTATACAGACTACCAGCTCACACAGGTTCCGAGTCAGTGGTGGTACAAGGGCCGTGAGGTGGACGTCGTCGCACCAACCGACGGATCGACGCTGATCGTTGGCGAAGCGAAGTTCACAAACGCACCCCTCGGCTATGACGTTCTCTCAGCTCTCGAAGAAGACGCACCCCATATCGACTGGACGCCCGAAGCGGGTGGAGAGCCGGAATTTGAGTTCGCCTTGTTCAGCCGGTCTGGATTCAAACGCTCTGTCGAAGAAGCTGCAGACGAACGCGATGACCTCCGTCTCTTCGATCTGACCGAGGTCGTTGCCGTTCTCGAAAGTGAAGCCGAAAACTGAAAGGAGATAGCTGGAAGTCATACATTCGACTCATGTCCGTTCCGGCGATTGCCAGAACCACCATACGAGAGACTCACCCATCACTCTCCGATGAGTCACTGAGAAACCCAACGAACAACATCCCATCCGTCTTCAAATCATATTCGACATCGATATCGAGAGTAGTGTAGTTGAACGGTTCCGTCACGATGTGATACCCATTCGGTGACTCACGGACCGTCACGACCGACGTCTGTTTCTCCAGAGATGCGAGCAGGCGTTGTGCATCCTCCTCTGAGGTATCGTCCAGGTCGAAGAGGAATCGTGAGTCGTCGCTCGCAGTAGGTTTCTGGAGTTCAGATTTCCAGTAACTGGACAGGCGCTTGAACTTCCGGGGGGCAGTCTCATCGCCCTTTAACCACGCTCTGATCCAGCCGTTTGTCTGCTCCTGAAAATTGAAGAAGCCGTCTACCGTGTTCCGGGCATTCACGGAGAGATACAGCCGAAAGGCCAGTGGGTCGCCGGATTCGGTTCGGTAGTGTTGAGCCCACGACTGGAGCTGGTCGAATTTCCGACGAATGTCTTGAGTATCTGTGACGACTTCACGAAACGTGACTTCTGTACTGCTGGTGAGGTGTGGGTTCTCTTTCTGGCGTGCAATCGCCATGAACAGGTAAACGCGTTCCTCGCCAAACATGCAGTACTCCTCGACAGTGTTGACGGCGGTTTGGTCGTTCATTCGGGATGGATACTGAGTATTGATTTCTCCACTCTGTCGATAACCCATTGGTTGGCAGACATTATAACTCGGTCTCTCGATGAAAATTCGTCTTTCACTCAGCGAGTGACCTCTTCGTCAACGGACTTGCAGTGCTTGGTCGAATCGCAAGGAGTTCGGCACTCTCAGAAAGACTTTGTATATGTGTTGTATTTATAACAAGAATGAGGTCGTCCGATGAGTCTCGCCGAGCGTTTCTCCTGAGGGGGTTGGGCATTAGCGCCACCACTCTCCTCGCCGGTTGTTCGGCGATTCAACACGCAGTCAAGCCACCCGAGCAACCCACCGCACGCATCGAGAAGATGCAACTCATCAACCGCGATTCAGACACTCATCGATTCACCGTACAGATTGAGACGAATGGCTCGGTCACCTACGAGAAGTCTCACAAAGTGCCGTCTGCAGGAACAGCGCCCGTTCCGGTGCTATTCGATGAACTCCCGCAGGAAGCGGGACGCCAAAGAGTCTCAGTGGGAGTGAATGGAACCGGTGAAGGCGAGTCGATGACATATGATGAGAACACGTGCTATAGCATCATTATCGAGTACGAAGAGGGGCAAGTTGGCTTCTTTTCTGCGAGCGGTGACAAGCACTGTCGGACTTCGAAGCAGTGACAGAGTGAATAATTCACGAACAGGTAGAGGAACACACCCTCAAAGCAGTTCGCTCGTGACCGATTCGCTCTCCCTATCAGCACGACGTATAAACGCGAGCCAATCAATAGCAAAGAGTCAGTGACTACACCGCATATTTCCAACCCACTGGATATATATTAGGAGAGGGCGTACTTCCGAATATGCCTGACGATAGCCACGAGACCACCTATCCACAGACTTCAATGACGCGGGGTGAGCGGATTCGTGCCGCTGCACGGACGCTTCGAACCCCCCGCACTGCCTCATGGGTTGCCACAGAAACGGAAGTCTCGGTCAAAACAGCGCAAAAATACCTCGACCAACTTGTTGAGGACAACGTTCTACGAACGATAAAACAAGGTGACCAAACGCTCTACTGTGTCGATCAGCTCATGGCAACCTATCGTGAAATCGCCACACTTCAACGAGAGCAGAGTCGTGAGGAATTGACGAGGGCACTTGAATCGATGCGTGCCAAAATCACCGACTGGAAAGAATCCTACAACGTTGAGACACCTGGCGAACTTCGAGCGAGTATCGCAGATGTTTCCGATGCCGATGAGAGCAGGACGCGGCGCGAAACCGCAAGCGAATGGGAGCACCTCGCTGACCGTATCCCGGTCGTTCGGGCGGCACTCAACGAATACGACTGGGCGACAGACCGAGACGCCATCCCTGTGTGAGTAGATGGGCCTTTCAGGAACAACCGACAGCTCGGTCTATGAAGGGCTCAGGGATGTCCTCCAGCGGCATCCTGCAATCACGTCAGTCGGATATGAGCCAGATAGTATCGTCAAGAAATGTATCCGAGCACAAATCGACCCAACCCGTGTTGTGCCGATGACTGGTCCTGAATCACCGCTGCTTGACGTCGAATGGCGATTTTTCCGTGATACACAGCACTTCCGAGTCCACTACGCAGATCCGAACACTGGATTCAACTGTGGATGGCATTGCGATGACGATCATCCCGAACTGGGGCCAATGCACTTCCAGTATAAAAATCCAGAAACGGGAGAGATGAGCTATGAGCGGGCGACGTTCGAGAAATCTGTTCCAACAGAGATACTCTGGGTTGTGCTCGACCAACTGTTCCAAGACCGAATCCCCAGTCTCACAGAAACTTGACATCCTCCCCGCGCTAAAGCGCGAGGATTCCTCCGTTGGGGGTTCGGCTACCGACCCACGGAGGCAACTTGCGGGTTCGTGCGCACTTCTTTGGGACTTTCATGAGGGTGTGGTTTCCCCGACCAATCGTGGTCGTCCCACTCGAATCGCACGGGCCGTGCCATCGGCCTGATTTCGCAATCGCTGTTCTCTCGAAGGAACGTCTCAGACGCCGTGAGGTCGGCGTGCCCCTCGAAGCCACACGGACACGTCAGCGTATCTCCGTGGCGAACCGTCTTCTCGTGGTCGCCACACTCGGGACACGTCTGACTCGTCCACGCTTCCGACTCGGCTTCGAGGCTGATACCGTATGTCGGCGAGCGAACGGTCTCCCCGATATCGACGCGCTCCGCAGGATATCCTTCGATAACCGCGTTGACCACTGCACCCAGTAACAGGACGTCTCCACTGAAGTACAACCACGTGAGGAGGAGCATGATACCGGTGATGAGACCGGTCCCGCCACCACTCGACAGCGTGACGTAGATCTGGAATACGCCTTGGAGAAGAGCCCATCCGACTGCGGCCACGACGACCCCTGGCAGGACTTCGCGCGGCGAGACGTCCACGTTCGGGAAGACGTAGTACATTGGGAACAACGCGACCACGAGGCCGATGGCCACTACGACCGGCAACAGCACCCCAAGGAATGGAACTCGTTCCGAGTAGGCACTGAATGCGCTCGTCGCCACGATAATAGCGGCGGCGGCGAACACGAATGACACGAGGACGACGAGTCCATCTCTGAGCTGGTCAGTGAACGAACTGTCGACATCAACCTCGTAAATTTCCGCGAACGCGGTGTTGAGTCCTCCGAAGAGTTTCAACGCACTCCAGACGAGCACGACGAGGCCGAAAACCGACGATCCGGCGGCCCCGCTCGTCTGGCTCTGGAAGAGACGCGTGATGACCTGGGCGATCATCGACTGTTCCTAATCGGATGGTTTGACCGGAAGAGAGGGGATAGCAGAGAATCGAGACGGAACTACAAACGGAGTCTGAGGGGACGTGCAAAATCGGAATTGGCGGGTTACAGCCCTCGAAGCGCTCGAGGAACACGAAATGGCACGCAAGGAACACAGCGAAGCGATACCCGGGCTAAGAATCAACGAAATCCACACGCCTGATTCGCCGCGACACGCCGTCTATCGGGCATTCAGCCAGCGAACAGACGCAGATGTGAAAGAGAAAACCACCAGAGGGAAACCGATTATGAAACATCGAGCGAGAAACCGCTCGAACGAGGAGCGCTCGAAACCCACCGAACCACCGGAAGCGACTCTGTCCCGACTCATTTCGAACACGCGTGCCACAGCCAGAGGAACGCCGAATCGTTCTAGCTCCCAGTACCACCAACAATACTCACCACTACCGGAGAAAACAGCCAGGTATGAACAGTAATCGACGGCCTGGGAGACGAGTATCGGGCACACCATCCGATTCTGTCGGGTATCACTACGTATGAAACGGAGTCGCTCCGCCGTCCAGGTGGTTGCTCGTGGTCGGTCCGCTGCTTGGTTCGTATTGTCTTTCATCGATCGGGAATCGGCAGGCGCGTGAAAACCTGGCTGAGTGCGCGGACAAACGATTTTGTGCGCTGCACGCCGATAGTGAGAGTGAGATGCTATTAGAGGAGACTACAAGAATACAGGCGTCTCCGGAAGCCGTCTACGGCTTCTTCGAGTCGATGGAGGCAAATTACGAGCGGTGGCACCCGGACCACATCGAGTTTCGGTGGCTCGACGAAGCCGGATTAGCGCAGGGGTCGGAAGCCTACTTCGAGGAACGGATTGCGGGGAAGACCCAGCAAAAGACGGTGCGATTTACCGAGGTGGTTCCTAACCAATACATCGAGTTTAGACCAACATCGCTGCTCGTTGGACTCCTGATGCCGTCGATTAGCTTTACCATCGACCCGCACGAGGACGGCTGTGACCTCACCCAACGAATCAGGGTTCGCACCGGACCAATCGGTGCGCGGCTCAACCGGCGTGAGTTCGACGCCGTCCGGAAACATATGAAAGAGGAAGGTGAGAATTTGAAGGCCATTCTCGAACCTGAAGTCGTGAGGAAACCGTGACTGAGCAGTGGGATGTGTGCGGTTCGCAGCCGATCCGTCAGATTTTACGAAGGGCAGGCATTACGAGGAGTGAATCAGCGTCCAGACTCGTCCAACGCCGTGTTGCGACCTTCTTTGAGGACCTTCTTTGAGGAGTTCATCTGATGACTTCTCCACGTCTGTGAATTCAGACCGGAGAACTGCAAGCGGATCTTCGTCGATGGGAGTGAGCTTGAGAGCATCGTGGAGTTGGATGATTCGATAACGCTCACCGTAGCGCTCTCTGAGTTCTTTCGGGAGCGGTAGCGATCGGGGTTCGATTCTCGCACCTGGACCTTCCTTCCGTTCTCAATTCCTGAGCGTTTGCTCTCGACTGAGAGCAACGCGAACATGGACGAAAACGGGAGTGATCAGATAGGAGAGAATCGAAGCAAGGAGCGACCGAAGGGAGCGACTGAGGTTCGATTCTCGCACCTGGTACCGTTTCACAATTTCACTCCGACGAGCGGTCGCTTTCGTCGTTCTGTCCGCTCTATTTGGCGGGATAATGGGAAGAAAGACAGTTGAAGGCCATGACGCTTGTTACCCCACAGACCAAACTGTAACTATGGGTACCGATGGCCTCGTCGAACTCGACCAAGAGTGTTGGGTCGCATTCGCGAAGTACAATCTGCTGTTGGCGACATTGTTTGGAGTGTTCGCCCTGGCCGGTCGGACAATGCTGTCCGGCAGTAATCTATCTTTCTGCGAGGAGAGAATCCCGCCCTAAAGGGGGGAGTGAATCCGACAACTCCTACACAGACCACCGTCGATTGCAGACAGGATATTCAACGCCAGTCCTTACCATTAAGTAGGTTTGTCTACATAGGCTATGTATGGCGATTCAGGTCACTCGAACCTACGTTGCTTCCATCCGGAACCAGCCACAGGTCACGAGTGACTTGGACTCGCTTGGGTTCGCCGCCTCGAAACTCTGGAACATCGCACGCTGGACGTGCGACCGCATCTGGAGCGAAACAGGGACAATCCCCAAGGATGGCCCGCTCAAGGCCTACCTGAAGACCCACGAACGCTACGCCGACCTCAATTCTCAGTCGAGTCAGCGAGTCATCGAAGAACTCGCTGAAGCGTTCCGTGGCTGGTACGCCAAGCGCCGAAACGGGAACGACCGCGCAAACCCACCGAAGTACCGCAAACACAACGGCGACCACCCGCGCTCGACGGTCACGTTCAAAGAAGACGGCTTCAAACACGACGCCCACAACAACCGGATTCGCCTCTCCAAAGGTCGAAACCTGAAAGAACACTGGTCGGACTTCATCCTCTGCGAAATCGAGACCCGACCAGATGTTGTTGTCGAGAACGTCCGCCAAGTCCGAGCCGTCTACAACGGCGACGAGTGGGAACTCCACATCGTGTGCAAACACGACATCGAGGCTGAGTCGCCCGGCAACGAAACCGCCGGTATCGACCTCGGCATCAAGAACGTCGCCGCCGTCTCGTATTCCACGGGCGCCCACGAGTTGTATCCGGGGAACGCCCTCAAGACCGACGAACGCTACTTCGCCAAGGAGATAGCAACGTGCAACTCCTCTCGGTCAAACAAGGCCCTCAGGCTTCGACGGAAACGTTCTGAGCGCCGGTCACACTACCTGCACGCCCTCACCAGACACCTCGTCTCAGAGTGCGTCGAACGAGGTGTCGGAACGATTGCTGTTGGTAACCTCGAAGGCATCCGTGACAACGACGAAACCGGCGAGGCTCGCAACTGGGGCGACCGTGGCAACGAAGGCTTGCACGGGTGGGCGTTCGACCGCTTCACGAACCTCCTCACGTACAAGGCGAAAGCCGAAGGCATCGCCGTCGTTGTGGTGAGCGAGCGCGACACCTCGAAGACGTGTTCGTGCTGTGGACAGAAACGAGATGCCAATCGTGTAGAGCGTGGCTTGTACGTCTGTTGTGGGTGTGGAGTCGTGATGAACGCCGACTCGAATGGTGCGGAGAACATTCGGCGTCGGTTAGACCAAGCAGAAAAGGTAACTCTGAGTCCTCGGTCTTCCGGGGATAGGAGTAGCGGGCGTGTGGCACGCCCAGTAGTCAACCTGTTCCGTCGTGGAGAACACGACCCGAGTAGTGGACAGGGGACGTTCGCTGACCAAGCGAGCCTCTGCGAACCGTAAATATCCCAACGCGGTACGGGAAGCCCCGCCGTTCATGGCGGGGAGGATGTCACTTGTCGTCGAGAATGCAGCGTTAGCACTGTTATTCGGGACCGTCCAGACATACGCATGGCTTTCGGCCTGAGACGTTGATACCCGCTTTTTGGACGACGTAAGCCACGAACTCCCCGGCATTGCTGGGTCGTTATGGCTGGTGATATTGGGTCAGTACAGGCGGATGGCGACCAGTCTAAACGCGTTCATCGATGCAGTGGCTTCTCGCCTGCGGTCGGCGTGATATTCGTAGGGCTTGGAGTTGGTATCGGATAGGCACTCGATTGGTACGTGGTCAACCTCGATTTCGACTCGCTGTAGTCGGGCTACTCTTCCCCGATTGCCTTCAGGTCGAGTCGTGGTGCGAATGATTCGTACGCATCGTCACTCGAAACGATTGTATCACTGTCGGATTCGACAAGATGTAGGGCATCGAAGGGAGTGAATCCGTGGTCTTCGACGTAGGTTGCTGCGGCCATGACCGTGTCCACGTCACCGCGGATTTCCATGAGTGCTGCAGCGTTCGTGATGACTCGCTCTGTATCCCGTTCCTCACGATAGGCGACCATGAGGAGTTCGATGAGCGTGAATTGAGACGTCCAGAGTTCGTCTCGGTGGTTGTGATACACCTTCTCTGCAGCGTCACCGAGCCAGTCTTCGTCCTTGATGAGTGCCAGAAGGAAGTCGGTTTCAGCGTACATTCAGGGTCCGGCCTCGTCCAGCGCCGCATTGCGGGCTTCGTCGCGGAGTTCAGTTGCTGTCTTCTCGACGTCTGCGAATTCAGAACGCAGGGCAGCAAGCGGATCTTCGTCAATTGGAACCAACTTGAGACCATCGTGAAGTTGAACGATGCGATAGCGCTCCCCGTAGCGCTCCCTGATTTCTTTCGGAAGCGTGAGGCGGCCACGACCGTCGAGTGTTGCCTCGGACATAGTCGTGTTTATGGTGGGAAAGTATAAGATATTTCCCCAAATTCAAATAGTTACCCATCAGTGCTGACGTACAGGTACTCCAGCTCTCGTAACCGGTCTGGGAATACGTCGTGAAATCGAGCCATCCGATTGACCCCAACATCGATTTTTCCACAATCGGTTTCCCGCTGGTGATTTCACGGTTTCTGTGAGGAATCACCGAACGTCGAAATTTCGCCAAAACCACCCTCCCGCAAAGCGGTAGTATGGGCGTTGAGTCAGTTGCTTTCGAGGGATTTTCGGGTTCACAATCGGCAAATAATCCGGAAGGGGAGAGAAAACAGAGTGAGTGACCTGAGTGTGGAGAAAAGAGCGTGGAATTGCAGTGGAGCAAGTTAGAAATCCAAATTGGCTATAGCAGCGTTGAAACCCGAGTGTTCAGGCAATAATCCGAGTGTGGAAATACGGCGTGGCCACTCAATTGTGGCCGTCAAACGTGCGTCCGAAGTTCCACAATCGGTTTCAGTCGTGCGGTTTTGGGAATTACCGTCAGTCGACAGGCGAGCGTGTCTGTAGAAGAGGGAGCAATGGGATTCTCGAAACCCGGAAAGAAACGGATAGAACAGCTCTACACTCGAAATTCGAAATCTCGATTTCTCTATTCCTCCCGCGACGACAGGCTCCACACTCAGACCAAAACGCCAACCACACGCCTTCTAGCGGGGTTTCAGGCCGATTGTGGAACTCGCCTCGCTGGTCGAGCGACCCGCACTGGCGCGTTCGGCTGTGTTACGGGCTTGAAACCGAGTGTGAGAATCGGTACTCGTTCTCCGACGGAAGGCCCGCCTGTGTGTCGCTCCCTGAACGGTCGTTAAGTGTGTCTTCGAACTTCCCGTAGGCCAGGTACGGGTTGTCTCTCAGCCGGTGTAGCCCCAGAACTGCTCGTAAATGATTCGCTCCGGCGGGACCCCCATCGATTGCAAGATTTCCCACAATCCGCGCACCATCCCGGGGGTGCCACAGAGATAGAAGACAGGAGCCTCTAACTCGTTCACGACGGCTTCGACCAGGGCTCTGTCGACACGCCCTCTGCGCCCCGTCCACTCGCTTCCTTCGGGTTCGCGGGTGAGTGTGTGAATGAGTTCGAACTGTGGGTTCGACTCGACGAGCGCGTCCAGTTCATCTCGATAGGCGATTTCATCTGCGGTTCGATTGCTGTAGATGAGGCGGACGGGAATATCGAGGTGTTTGTCGCTCGCGTACTCGGCCATGCCTTTCAGGGGGGTGATGCCGATGCCGCCGGCGATGAGGACGGTGTCCCGCTCGGGGTTCAGAATGAAATGGCCGCGAGGACCTTCAATCAGGACCTCGTCTCCGGGTTCGAGGTTCACGAACGCCTGCTTGAAAGGACTATCTGAGACACGGACGCCGTATTCGAGAGAGTCTCGGGTTGGCGAACTGGCCAGCGACATGGGTCGAGAGTCGTCGAATCTCGCCGAGCCTTCGGACGTGCGCAGCGAGAGTTTCGCGAACTGCACCGGTTCGTACACGAACTGGGGGTGGCGGCTGGTGCGGATGTGGTGGCTCGTCGGCGTCAAGGGTCGAGATTCCAGGATCTCGGCGACGAACGCAACGCCGTGTTCCGTTTTTCGAAGTGAGCTGTCGTCGTTCATTAGGCTAGAATAGCACACCGAGGAGGAAGGACCTGTCTCAGACAGCGGCGTGGAGTCTCCTACCCGACAAATTCGAGAAGCTCATGGCATGGAGTTGGACATCGCCGTTCAACGAAAGAACGAAAACCGACAGCCGGTCCCTAGGTCGACGACGGATGACCCGTCGGTTTGTCACTCGCAGATTGGTCGTCGAGTGGGTCTTCGAGTTCGCCGACGACGGCTTCGAGCGCGTCGGTTGCGGTCACCAGTCCGACGACGTCGCCGTCTGCGAGCACCAGGGCTAACTCCTGGCGTTCGGCCTGGAACTTGTCGATGGCATCACTGACAGTGGTTTCCGCCGAGAGCGTCATCGGCGGGGCGGCAATGTCGCCGAAGGTGACCTCCTCGTCGCGCAGTGCGTCGATGTTGTCGAGCACCTGCGGCACGTAGACGATGCCTTCGACGTCGGCGGGTGATTCCCCGACGAGCGGATAGCGGGTGTGGGGCGTCTCAGAGACCCGTTTGAGGTTTTCGGTGACAGATGCGTCGGTCGAGAGGAACACGATGTCCGATTCGTCGACCATCACGTCCCGGACTTCGAAGGTCCCGGCTTCGAGTGCGTTCAGCACTTCGTCGTGGCGCTCACCTTTAATGTCCCCCTGTTCGAGGAGTGAACTCATGCGGTTTCGAAGTTGGCTCCGAGATTCAATGACGTCGGTTTCGGCTTCGAGCCACGCGCCAGACATCTCGATGCCGAACAGCTTGAGCGTCCACTTCGCGACCATGTCGCCCAGTTTGATAATCGGCGAGATGGCGACGTAGAACCAGTGGAGGGGGGCCGCACCATAGCGACAGACGAAGCGAGAGCGTTCGACGCCGAGGTACGTTGGCGTCTGTTCACCGTGGGTGAGGTGGATGAGGTTGATGATGAAGTAGGCGATGAGCGCACCAGCGCCGATATTGGCGAGCACCGTGCCGCCGAACAGCGGCTCGAAGATGGCGGCGAGTGCCGGTTCGGCGACGATACCGACCGCGATGCTGGAGGCAGTGATGCCCACCTGGCACGTCGTCAGGTAGAGTTCGAGATCGTTGGTCATCTCCCAGGCCCGCTCCAGCTTGGGATTCCCGTCGATGAACTCGTCTTCGGTGAACTGGCGAGCGCGAGTCAGCGCGAACTCGATGGCGACGAAAAAGCCGTTGGCGAGGATAAGCAGGACGCCCGCCAACAGGCGAATCCAGATCTCGATGGCGTTCATTGGGTGGATGTTTCCTTCTTGCCGGAGACAGTAGTATGTGTCGACCTGCTCGGAATTTTAAATAGTTTGTTGTCAGAAGCGCATGTTTCGTAGTATTGAATGTCAGATTGACACAGAGTGAAGGTACGTTTTTATGTGGACGCGTGAACCATGTAGCAAAATGGTGAGTCGAGACGTAGACGACCTTGACCGACGCATTCTCGCACACTTGCAATCGGAGGCACGCCACACCTCGTCCAGTGACATCGCAAGCACGCTCTCGGTTTCTGCGAGTACGGTTCGAAATCGGATTCAGCAACTCGAAGCCGCTGGGGTGCTTCGCGGCTATCATGCCGACGTTGATTATGAGCGGGCGGGATATCAACTGTTCACACTCATCGTCTGTACCGCCCCGATTCCAGACCGTGGCGAACTCGCGACCGCGGCCGCGGGAGTCGATGGCGTCGTCGAGGTCCAGGAGGTGATGACGGGCGAGGCAAACGTGCTCGTCCAGGCAGTCGGCGTCGATGGCGACGACCTCACGCGAATCGGCGAGGAACTGGACGAGCTCGGTCTCCAGGTTTCAGACGAAGACTTGATTCGGAGCACTCACCGAAGTTCGTTTTCCGGGTTCGAAGAGACAGACGAATCGTAGGGCCGTCGGAAGCAACGTGTCGCCCACCAATCTATTTCAGCGCCGTCCGGGAATCGTGAACCGATGACTGGAAGCGACGAGACAGTCGGAGCCACAGTCCACGAGTTCGCCACGCGATTCGGCGAGCAGTCATTCGAAGAGGCCGTGGAGTTGCTCACTGAAGCCGGCCGCGAGCAGGTCGTCGCCGCCTTTCCCGACGAGTTCCAGCAGGGTCCACTCGACCCCACGGAAGCCCTCTCCGAGTACTGGTGGGGACTGTACGGTCAGCACGGCGAGTTCGAAGGAATCGGTGCAGTGACCGTCGGAGACGGAGTGGCCGAGGTGGAACTCTGCTTTGCTAACGGGAGCGAAACGGCCACCGTCGAATTCGAGGGGGACGAGGTCACAGCCTTCTCGTTTTCGCCCGCGTACGAGGTCCCCGAGTACGTCGACCGCGAGGCGTTCGCAGAACACGACGTGATCATCGACGCCGGAGACATTGACCTTGGAGGTATTCTCGCCGTGCCCGAGGGCGACGGCCCGTTCCCGGGCGTCTTGCTCGTCCACGGCCATGGCCTCCACGACCCGGACGGGACAGTGGGTGCCTCGAAGATTCTCAAGGACGTCGCGTGGGGGCTCGCAAGCGAGGGAATCGCCACGCTCCGGTACGAAAAGCGCCTGTTCGACCACGAAGTCGCGGACGAGAACTACACGCTCGACACCGTCGTGACCGACGATGCGGTCGCGGCGGTTTCGAGGCTCGCCGAGACCGAGGAGATAGACGCAGACAGGGTGTTCGTCGCTGGACACAGCCAGGGTGGCATGGTCGCCCCGCGAATTGCTGACCGGTTCGAAGACCGTGTGGGAGTTATCTCGCTCGACGGCACCCCGGACTCGATGGTCGACCCGGACGGCCTCGCGTGGCTCCGATACAGCATGGAGATGGACGGCGAGCTCGACGAGGAACAGGAAGCCGAATTCGAGGAGATGCGCGAGACGTTTCGGCGTCTCGAAGCCGACGGGTACGGCGATGACGAAACTATTCTGGGAAAGCCTGGCGTGTGGCACCGGAGCCACCGCGACTGCGACCCGTTGGTCACCTCCTCCGGGCTCGATTCGCCCGTATTCGTCCTGACGACGAGTCGGGCAGACGAGAAACTGCAGCCGGAACTCGCCGCGTTTCGTCGACAGAAATTCGAAGTGTGGCAGGATACGGACCTCCCACCCGGAAGCCGAGTCGAATTCTATGAGCACGTCGGTCACTACTTTCAGCACGGACCGACGCCCGTGGCTCCGAGCACGCTCTACTTCGGCGGGAACGTCGCCGGATACGTCGTAGCGGACCTCGTCGAGTGGATTCACGGCGTCTGCGACGACTGACACTCTTGTCGGAGGGCTACTGGCCCCAGTCGGCGTCCGAGAACGACATCCCGTCTGACTGGATGTCGAGATACAAGCTCCGCGCACCGTTTTCGGAGATGGTCCACTCGTAGGTCTCGTCGTACGTGTCCGCGACGACGACGCGAATGTCGTAGGTGCCCGCCATCTGCAGTGGGTTTGGGACCTGCTGGACGTCGCCTGCCGTGAGAGTGAACGACGCTTCGAAATCCGCCTGCTCGCCCGTGCGGTGGACGGCGCTTACCGTGACCGTGTGGTCGACCGCTGCGCTGTTTTTGATGTTCAACGTGGCCGGGTCGGACGCAAAGGCGTCCAGACAGCCGGCCGAGAGAGCCACAAGCGTGGCACCGGAGAGCCCGAGAAACGCCCGTCGGGAAGGGTAAATCGTCACGAAGGTTGAAACGACCGGCGAGAAGATATAGATTGAGTTACATCTAACAGCGATTTCACGATACGTGTTGGCACAGAGCCGTATCGAAAATGTTAATTCATAAACACTACGTGCCCGTCCTCCGAATCCTCCCCCAATGTCCAGCCAACCCTCCAAATCGAAAGTCACACGGGAGATTCGATGAGCCTCAAGACAGTCGCGAGAAAAGAGTACCACCAGTGTCGACGCTCGCCAGCGGTTCTCGGGACGGTGAGCCTGTTCTTCCTCTCGGTCGTGTTCTTCGCCGCGATTCAGTGGGTGCCCAAGATTGGTCAGGTTGGGTACAGCGGCACTCCGAGATTCACCCTGGCGCTCATCAACAGCCTCGGACAACCGGGGGCGATTTTCGTTCCGATGCTTGGGTTACTCGTGGGCTATCACACCATCGCTGGTGAGCGTGAAAGTGGCGCGCTCAAGATGATGCTCGCACTGCCGCATACCCGACGGGACGTCGTGTTCGGGAAGTTCCTCGGACGGGTCGCCGTCGTGATGGCGGTTACAGCAATCGCCGGCCTCGCCGTGGGCGTCATCGCGCTGGTGACCTACGCCGCCTTCGATGTGAAATCGTTCGTCATCAATACGACCATCTGGGTACTCTACGGGTCGGTGTACGTGTCCATCGCGGTCGGCTTTTCGGCGTGGATGGAGTCGAAGCGAAAAGCGCTCGTCGGGACGGTGTCGCTCTACGCGCTGTTCATGCTCGGCTGGGACGCGCTCATGTTCATCCTCCAACTCATCTTCATCGGGCCGACGCTGCCCCAAGGTGCGCAACTTCCGGACGTGATACAGTTCGCCGGCGTCCTGAACCCCGCGCGGGCGTTCATGTTCGCCAGTCGGTCTGCGCTCCCGGCGTACTACGAACTCACGGTCTACTCCGAGTCGAATGCAGCGTTCCTGCAGGACTGGATTGGCTTTCCCATCCTCGCGGTGTGGGTCGTCGTTCCGCTCTCGCTTGGCTACCTGCGATTCAGGGCGGCGGATATTCACTGAGGAGGTCGGCCGATTGCCCGCGCCAGAGAGATTTTAAGCCACCAAGGGCTTACTTCGGGTGTGGCGTCCCCGTTCGATGTCCTCGGGATAGAACCAGGTGCAGACGATTCGACCGTCGTGCAGGCGTACAGACAACGCGTAAAGGAGACCCATCCAGACCGCGGTGGCTCGGTCCGCGAGTTCAAGGCCGTCCAGACCGCCTACGCGAAGATTCAAAACGGCTACGACCCCGAAGACGAGGAAGCAGAAGAAATCGAGACAGAACCGGTCCGCGAGGAGCGCCCGGAGACCCGCGTCGAGTACCTGAACTACGAGGTGTTTGACGACTTCGGCTGGGACATTCACGACGAAGACCTCTTCGAGAAAGCTGCGGAGACGAACCTGAACCCCCGCGATTACGGTCGGCTGCTCGCCCACCCCCGGGATGCGCTTTTAGAGAGCGTCGAGGAGACGGGCTTCGCGTGGCCCTTCGCGTGTCGCGGCGGGGCGTGTGCAAACTGCGCCGTCGCGGTGGTCGAAGGCGACATCGAGATGCCGCCCAATCACGTCCTCTCTGAGAACATGATGGAAAAGGGCATCCGCCTCTCCTGTATCGGCACACCCTGTACGGACGAGTTGAAAGTCGTCTTCAACGTCAAACACCTCCCCGGCCTCGACGAACTCAAACTCCCCTCCCAGCGGTTCGACACCGTTCGGGCGGAGGAATGAGCGATTCCCTGTTTATTTCGTACTATTGTTACAGAAATTATTATTGCCGGTCGGCAAGTAGCCACGCGTACGACATGAAAAATACCGACGACGTCGGCCTGCTACTCGTCCGGCTTACGCTTGGACTCGTGATGGTCGTCCACGGGAGTGGAAAACTGTTCGCCGTTGGCCCCGTCGCGATGCCGCTTGGCCAGTTCGAGGGCTTTCTGGCCTCGATGGGTGTGCCGCTCGCCGGGCTCGTCGCCGTGGTAGTCGCGGTGGTCGAGTTCCTCGGCGGTGTGCTGCTCGTCGCCGGGTTGTTCACGCGGTACGCCGCCCTCGGCGTCGCAGGCGTCATGTTCGGCGCGACGGTGCTCGTCCACCTGCCGAACGGGTTCGCCAATTCGAACGGCGGCGTCGAGTTCACGCTCGTGTTGACCGTCGTGGCGCTCTCGCTGGTCGCGATGGGGCCGGGGGCGTACTCCATCGCTGAACTCGTCTTCGACGGCGAGTATCACCCTTCGGTACCGTTCGCGAACTAGTCCGCTTCGTCGTAGCTGGTCGAATCACTGATGTGGCGGTGTAACCCGTAGAGGAACGGCGCGCCGAGGACGACAGCCGTTCCGCCGGTGAGGACCTTGCCGAGCGGAGAGAGCACGGGGTCTGGCCCGTTGCCGACGATGACGACGCCTCGCATTCCCTGTTCGCCGTAGGCTGAACACTCATATTTGCTCAGTCCGTGGCCGTCGAATTCCACTGCGAATCGGTTTCCTTGACCAGCGAGTAGGTCACTCTGATACCCCAGTTCCGGGTCAGAGACGTCGTACTCGTTCTTGCCAACCCACTCCCAGATGACCGTCGTGCCGGGGTCGACGTGGATGGCAGCAGGTTCGAATGCGAACGCTCCACCGTTACCGTCTGCACCGACCTCGACTGTCACCGTCGACTCGCCGCGCAGGTCCGTGATACTGTCGTAATTATCGGTTCGAGCGAGCCAACCGTCGAACGTTTCAGCGGAGCGCGTCCCGCTCGATGAACTACTACCCGCGACAGACCCGAGGGAAACCGCCCCGTCACCGACGACGAGCACGCCCCGCATTCCCATCATCTCGTGAGGAGCACAGACGTACCGGTGTTCGCCCGTCGTGACAGGGGTGAATTCGTAGGTTTCACCCGGTTTCGTGTAGAACTCCGATTTGAACGCACCGTTTTTCGCGACCACGTTGTGCATCCCACCCTCGCCAGACCACGTCCAGACGACCGTCGTCCCCGGGTCGACGCGGACGGCGGCGGGTTCGAAACCAAACGACCCACCGTTGCCGGCTGAACCGACGATGATTTCGACCGACGGTTCCCCGCGGCGGTCGACGAGTTCGGTCACGTTGTCGGTATTGGCGAAGAACGTCGCGAGGTCGTCTTCGGCCGCTGAGGCTGGTCTCGCGAGCAGACCCGTACCTAATGTGCTGCCGATAGCAAGTCCCGCCGTCATGGTGAGGAACCGTCGGCGGTCGATGCAGTCTCTGGGGCGGTGGAGTTCAGTGGTCATCGATTTCACCCCTGGTACCCTGCATAGTCCATCACGCTGCGGAAGATATCGGTATCCATCGCGTCCGTGTAGACGATCGCGGTCAGCATCCCGCCGGGGTAGCTGTCGCCGTTGCGAATGTGGTCGACCTTGTGACAGTGAACCGGATAGATACCCGGGTCTGCATCGGCCTCGAACTCGATAGTGTAACGCTCTGCTGGAGCCACGTTGACGACGTCTTGCAGGAACTGCAACGGCTCCGGCATCGGACTCCCGTCTTTTTCGACGATTTTGAATCGGTGATTGTGGACGTGCAGCGGGTGGCTCATGAACCCCGCGTTCACCCAGTGGACGCGGACCGTGTCACCGGGTTCGACGATGAGTGGTGACCCCGTCTCGGGGTGAAACGTCGCGGGTGCGGATTTCCCGTTGATGGTGAACGCGTCTCCGTGTCGGTTCGAGAGCGAGTACTGGACGTTTTCGCCACCGTGCTGGCGCGAGAGGCGGGTATCCCATTCCTTGACGGTCATGAAGTACTCCTTGTCAGCCTCCTCGTACCCCTTCGGGTCAACCCGAAGGATGCCGTACATGCCCATGTCCATGTGCATCGGCGTCTGGTAGTGGCAGTGATAGAGGTGCGTGCCCGGGACGTTCGCAGGGATGGTGTAGGTGTGCTTCTCGCCGGGCATGACCGTCACGCCGGTCGTCGTCGGGACACCATCGTTTTCCCACGTCTTTCGCACCCCGTGGAAGTGCAACGTGTGGGGCATCTGCATCTCCGAGTTGTCGAGCGTGATTTTCAGTTCCGCACCCTCGGTGCACCGGAGAATAGGGCCAGGGACGCTCGGAACGCCATCGTCCGCCTGAAACGCCCAGACGACAGGGAGCGTGATGGGGCCGTTCATCGTCTCACCAGGGTGGATGTGATGGCGAGCCATCACGGATTTAATCGTGACCGCGTGGCCCCGTTCGTCTAAGTTTACGACCTCGGGTTTCCCGGTCTCCGGGAGGTCGAGGTTCAGCCCATTCTGTGAACCGGAGAGCGGGACAGTTCGTACCGTCGGCTGTGAGATAGTCGTGCAGCCAGCGGTCGCAAAGAGACCAGCGCTGCCGGTTGCGGCGAGGAATTTTCGACGGGAGATTCCGGTTCCGGGGGCACCGATTCTGTCACTCATACATGTAGTTCTTTGGATGGATATGTCTTAACCGATGAAACTAATTCTCACGAGGTGAGAATCAAGCAACACGAACCACAATCAGTGCGGGGAGTACGCCGGGCACGAGAACGGTTGGACAGGACAGACCCATTCGTTCAAACCAGACGATTGCACAATCCCGTCGCCGGCTGTCAATCGAAAAGGCGCGGGCCCTGCGATGAACAATACATTAATCTAGCAGTGTGCGGATTTTGACGGTATATGGTGCGAAAATCGTTCTGGGAGGACGACGCGCCCGCTGTGCAGGAGATACTCGATAGTCTGGACGACCCGGCATGTCGAACGCTCATTCGACGGTTGACGGAACCGATGACTGCACGAGAACTTTCCGATGCGGCCGACGTACCGCTTTCGACGACGTACCGAAAACTCGAACAACTCAACGACGCCTCGCTGCTAGCCACACAGATGAAACTCCGGCAAGACGGACACCACCAAACGATGTACCATACCGCGTTCGAGGAAGTTTCGATTTGGCTCGACGAAAACCGAGAATTTGACGTTTCCATCGTCCGTCCGCCAGCACAACCGGAGGAACAGCTTGCATCGATGTGGGCGGAAATGCGCAGAGGAACATGAGTTCACTCATCCCAACGGTGGTCGTGGCCCTGAAGACGATTACGCTCGTCCTCGGCAGCCTCATCACCTACTTTGCGTACAGAGCCTATCGACGAACCAACGCACCGCCGCTTGGGGTACTTGCACTCGGATTTGCTATCGTTACAGTTGGGGCTCTTGCTGCGGGTGCAGCCCACCAAGCGTTCGGATTGGACTCAGGAATCGTCCTTTCGATCGAGAGCACGCTCACGACCGCTGGCTTTGGGATAATTCTGTACTCACTCTACGCCGAGTGAGGTTGTATCGTCCGCACGAGTATACCAGGGATTCGAGAAACAAATCCACGACAGGACTCGGAGCAGACGTCAGAAAATCGAAAAAGCAGAAACGGTGCGCTTTAGCTGAAAGTAGGCGCTAAGCCCCCTTCCTCAAGGAGCGACCAAAGGGAGCGAGTAGGGAGGGATACAGCGTTCACGAGAGCTTTACTCTCGTGTGCGAACGAGACGCGACGCGTCTCGTCAACGCCGCACGAGTGTCAAACACGTTCGACACTCGTCCCACAGGCCCACGCAATCGTAACTGCTTTGTGCATACAGTAAATACAATGCATACGGTGAAACGAACCACAATCACGCTCCGAGAGGACCAACACGAGTGGGTTCAGGAACACCACCTGAATCTCTCGTCGTTCATCCGCGAGCGACTTGACGAGTACATCGAGGAACACGAGTAGCGAATGTACTACGCCTACAAGTACCGTCTCAAGCCGTCCGACGCCCACCGAGAGGAGTTGGACCGCCACCGAGACATTTGTAGGCAACTCTACAACCACGCGCTCTACCGCTTCGACCAAATACCCGAGGACGCAGGCACGCTCAATCAGCGTGTTCGGTCCATCCGAGACGAGATTCCATCCCTGAAAGAGTGGTGGGACAGCCTCTCGGACGTGTACTCGACAGTTCTACAAACAGCGGTCATGCGAATCGAGCAGAACGTCAAAGGACTCTCCAAACTCAAGGAGAATGGCTATCGCGTTGGTCAACTCACGTGGAAGCCGCCACGGGAGTTCCGCAGTTTCACGTACAGTCAGTCTGGCTTCAAGCTCGACAAGAAGGGCGGTCAGACTGTCCTATCACTCTCGAAACTCGCGGACGTACCAATTCGGCTTCACCGAGATATTCCCGACGACGCGAAACTCAAGCAGGTCACGGTCAAGAAGGAACCGACGGGCGAATGGTTCGCTACGTTCGGCGTCGAAACCCCTGACGACCCGCCTGCGAAACCCGAGAATCCCGAGAAGTGCGTCGGTATCGACGTTGGGATTCTCACGTACGCCCACGACACCGACGGCACGGCGGTCGGATCACTCGACCACTCGGACGAACGTGAACGCTTGGAACGAGAGCAACGGAAACTCTCGCGGAAGGAACACGGCTCTGCCAACTACGAGACACAACGGCGTCGGGTCGCGGAGTGTCACGCCGACCTCCGACGGAAGCGCCGCGACTTTTTGCACAAACTCTCGAACTACTACGCAAAAGAGTACGACCTCGTAGCGGTCGAAGACTTGAACGTGAAGGGGATGATGCAGTTCAACTCAAACTCGCGTAACCGAGCATCCGCCGCATGGAGCACTTTTCTTCGGATGCTCGAATACAAATGCGAGCGAGAAGGAACGCACTTCATCTCGGTTGACCCACGAAACACGACCAAAGAGTGCGCCGCGTGTGGAGTGAAAAGCGACAAGCCATTGTGGGTCCGTGAACACTCCTGTCCCTCGTGTAGCTTCACCGCAGACAGGGATTGGAACGCGGCGTGGAATATCCTTCGGCGTGGAATCAAGCAGTTAGGAGCGGGACGCTCCGAATCAACGCCTGTGGAGACTGCGCTCCCTACGGGAACCACTTCGGTTCCTGCAAAGCGCGTCTTGGAAGCAGGAAGCCCCACCCTCAAGCGCGAGTCGCAAGACGAGCGGTAGGGTGGGGTAGTTCACCCGAGGATGTAGTCCAAGGCGGGGTACTTCTCGATGAGAGCCGTGCCATCGATCTCGTAGCGCTCGACAAACGCGTCGAGGCCGAGGATGCGACCCGCACCGAACGCGGCCACCGCGAGGAAGACCAGCATGTACATGAAGTCGCTGTTGATGAACCCGTGGGCCATGTTCCAGTTGCCGAAGTAGAACATGAGCATCATGAACGCGCCGAAGAACGCCGCGAGGCGGGTCAGGAGGCCAACCATGAGGCCAAGGCCGATGAACACTTCACCCCACGGAACCGCGACGTTCACAAAGTCGACGAACCAGGGCGTCTGGCTCATCCAGAGGAACATTCCCTCAAGGGGATTTCCGTTTGCTGCGGCGACGTTTCCGAGATATCCTGCGGCGCTGAAGCCGTTGAGAACCTTTTCGAGGCCGGTGTAAAGGAACGCGAAACCGATGACGAGGCGGAGCGCGAGGACGAACCACGCGCTGAGGCTGTGAGCTTTCCCGGTGACGGTGACGCCAGCGATCTGGCTCTCGAACGTGTTAGGGGCGTTGATGGACATTTTATTCACCTTACAATTAAGTAGACGAGTAGAAAGAGAATATAAGGAGAGTCTGATTCCCAGAAGGCGAGAATCGAGGGTGTCAATACCTGTGACGAGCCTTGCGGTCGCCTCGTAGTCGCAAGAACAAACCAAAGGCGAGCGGTGAGAGGAGCGCCATGCCGAGTCCACCGAATACGCTGAGGGAGACTGGAGAGAGATCGTATACGCCCTCGAAGACGTCACCGACGACAACAGCACCTTTCATTCCCTGTGCTCGGTGTGGTTCACAGGCGTACTTGCTGATTCCAACGCCGTCGAAGACGAGACCCCACTCGCCGGTCGACTGCGAGGGGCTAGCCTGGCTCCCGTCTTCGAGCGTCACTTTGTGCGGGCCACCCTCACCAACCCATTCCCAGATGACCGTGGTACCGGGGTCGACGTGAATAGCGGGTGGGGAAACGGCGAATTCACCACCGTTCCCTTCCGCACCGACTTGCACTCGAACCTCAGTTTGACCGCGCATGTCGGCAGTTCCTTCGAAGTTGTCCACGTCGTTGAACCAATCGCCGTAAACGGGTTCGCGGGTGGCGAAGGTAACCGCTGGTTGTGGCGGTGAGGCGATGACTTTGATATCCCCAACGATTATCGCCCCCTTCATGCCCATCGCCTCGTGTGGACCACAGACGTAGGTCGAGACACCCTCGCTCTCGAAGGTGTGCTCGAAGGTGCTGGCTGCCTCCTCGACCAGCTCGCTTTTGTACGCTCCGTCGGTGGCCACGACGTTGTGGAAGCCACCCTCACCAGTCCACGTCCAGACGACGGTCGTTCCAGGATCGATGCGAACCGCTGGCGGCGAAAAAGCGAAGCCACCACCGTTCCCCGCTGCACCAACCGAGACTAGCACGCGAGGGGTGCCACGCTCGTCTGTGATGCCGTTGTAGTTAGAAACGTTCGAGAACCACTCGGTGAGACTGGTTCCATCCTGTGCGGCCGCTGGACGCGCTGACGCAAGCAGCGACCCACCGACCGTTGCCGCGGTCGCAGCCTGCAAAAAGCGACGCCGCCCAATCGTGTTTGTTGAGAGTGCTGTGGCCATATATAAGATTAGCAGAGCGGTATGGATAGCTCAAAATGATGGTTCCCACAGGCTGAGACTCATATTTCCATTATATACTACTAGATGAGGAACAATTAACTGGAGAACATACTCATGACATTTACGACAACTCGACGTCGTGTACTGCAGGCCGCTGGACTCGGGGGTGCGATGGCACTGGCTGGCTGTACCGTTGGCACCCCGCCACACACGAATATTCAAACTCGACCGATTTCGCTCCAAACCGAAGTCGAACTCGGTCCAGCGAAACCCGTCGATGTCAGCCGCATTGCAGCCGACCCTCGCGACATTCCCGCCCCGATTACGCGGACGGAGCCCGCAACGGTTGCGGTCGAGTTGGAGACACTCGAACTCGTCGCTGAAGTCGAACCCGGCGTCACGTTCACATACATGACGTTCAATGGCCAGGTTCCAGGGCCGTTTATCCGCACCCGTGTCGGTGACACAGTGGATCTCACCATTCGAAATCACGAGGACAATGCGATGGTTCACAATGTGGACTTTCACGCTGCGCGCGGCCCGGGCGGCGGTGCGGAGGCAACCGTGGTCGCCCCAGGCGAAGAACGACGGCTCCGATTCAAGGTGACCTATCCGGGCGCGTTCATCTACCACTGTGCGGTCGCGGACGTTGACTATCACATCTCCGCCGGGATGTTCGGCATCATCCTCGTCGAACCAGAAGAGGGATTGCCTCCCGTGGACCACGAGTTCTATCTCGGTCAGCACGAACTCTACACGACCGGCAAGACCGGCCAAAAGGGCCACCACGAGTTCGATTTCGCGCGGATGGCGATGGAGGACCCCACCTACGTCCTGATGAACGGCGAAAAGTATGCCATCACACCAGACAAGTACGCCGAGATGAACGTGAAGACGGGTGAGACCGCTCGCATCTTCTTCGGGGTCGGTGGACCGAACCTGTTCAGCAGCTTCCACCCCATTGGCAGCGTCTGGGACGAAGTCTGGGAGCAGGGGGCGCTTGCGAGTGAACCCATGCGGTACGTCCAGACGACGCCCGTCCTTCCCGGGAGTGCCTGCGTTGCGACAATGTCGTTCCCGGTCCCGGGTGACTTCAAGCTGGTCGACCACGCGCTCTCGCGAGTCGCACGTAAGGGCGCGCTTGCGGTCATCACTGCCGAAGGACCGGAGAACCCGGACGTGTTCGAACCGATCGCGTGACCCATGAAATCCACCGACACCCAGACACACGGACACGGTATGATAGAACCAGTCACAGACCACGTTCACGAAAACTCATGGTCGGCGAATCTCGAGAAACCACACCACGCCGCAGACACCAACCTCGTCATTGAGCAGGCAATCGACGCAATCGAACACACAGCACCGGGAAACTACGTCAATCTCGTCACGTCCGGAGCACACGGCCACCCTGAAATATACCTCTACGACGCGCTCGAAGGCGATTCAGACAGTACGTTCAGGTGGGAGTATATCAAACAGTGTGGCTGTGGCGGATACGTCACACGCGTCTACGTCGAATAGGCGTTTCCCGTGCGTGTTGCTGTAAGTTAGGGAGAACGTTCGCCAGATTCAAAGAGAAGTTCGAAAGTGAGCGGAGAACGCCACGTTCGGTAGTGCGAAGAAATTGTAACGCAACGTGCGTTCATCCAGTCCTGTCGTAGACACACCAAAGGTACCGAGAGAGAAGTGACCAGTTAGTGTATAGATACTTTTGCCTCTCCGGGTCGTACCATCGCAGTATGGGTGCGAGAGAATCACTCGAGATGGAGGTCGACGAGCGAGACGAGTTCCTCGGAACTGGTGGGACGGGAGTCATGTCCTTCTCGACGCCAGCCAATGAGGCCCCCCACTCGATACCGGTCTCGTACGGCTACGATGCGAGCGAAGAAACCTTCTACTTCCGGCTCGCCGTGAGCCCGGAGAGCAGGAAGCAGCGAATCGTCAATAGTGTCATCTCGTTCGTAATCTACGGCATGGACGGCGACGGGTGGAAGAGCGTCATCGCCAGTGGAAAGCTCGAGGAGACGAACGACGAAGCGATCGCCACAGAAACGCTCCAGGGCCTGCAGCGCGTCACCATCCCGCTCGTCGATTTCTTCGGAAAGCCGCCGGGAGAGATTCACTTCGAATTCTACCGGCTGGTACCCGACGAACTCACCGGGCGAAAAGAATCGAAAACGCCGGTCTGAGGGTCGCTGTCGTCCCTGGAGTTGCTTCTCAGCCTTGCAACCTGCGTTTTCTGCGGCGAATCCATCCATCGGTACCGTTCTCCGACTGAGACCGAACAGATGTCAGATAGTTTTCCGGTAGCAGAACAATTTTTGTGACCCTCTGCGCAGGTGAAACGCACGTGACATCCTTGCCCGCCCTAAAGGGTAGGGCTTCCCACACAGTGGGCACCCGGCCCGGTGCCGGTTCGGTTTCGGGGCGTCGCGTCCCGAGGCTCGGACGGCAGGGCCCCTGCCTTGCCTCGGAGTGCCCCGTGGTGCTGTCACGGGCACTCCCATCGCCTGACGTGTCATTGCCGTCCGGTTTCATAGGACGACTCTCACCTCGGGCGTCATCCGGCGGGGAACCGGACGAAGTGGTTCGAGTGTGTCGCGCGACACACGCACAGCGTGTGTCACCCTCACAAACAGACTCATGCACGATAAAGATTCCAGGTCGGGGTCCAGCCCGGCCACTGACGGCAGTTGCACAGTCGTTAGTCGCATTCCCTCCCGGCCTTTAGGCCGGAATTCCCTGCTTGATTAAGATGGACACGGGGAGGAATCAACCGGCGAACACGTCTTCTGTGCCCGGTGAGTGGGTGGACCCGAAAGCGTCGTTCGTCGCCCAGGCGAACGTCGCAGACCCGTCGATTTACGAGCAATTTGCGACGAACTGGCCTGCGTGCTGGCGCGAGGCGGGCAACCGCCTCGACTGGGACGACCCCTACGACGCGGTTCTCGACGACAGCGACGGGTTTTGCTGGTTCCCTGGCGGAACACTGAACGCCTCGTACAACTGCCTCGACAGACACCTCGAAGCCGGGCGGAAAAACCAGGCCGCACTCACCTGGGAGGGTGAACTCGGCGAGACGGAGACCTACACGTATCAGGCACTCTATCGCGAAGTAAACGCCTTCGCGGCGGCGCTGCGCGACCTCGGCGTCGAGGACGACGACGTGGTGACCCTCTACATGCCGATGATTCCACAGTTGCCCATCGCCATGCTCGCCTGCGCTCGCCTCGGCGCACCGCACTCGGTGGTGTTCGCGGGCTTTTCGGCCGACGCGCTCGCGACCCGGATGGCGGAATCGGGCTCAGAACTCGTCGTCACCTGCGACGGTTACTATCAGCGCGGCAACGCCATCGACCTGAAGAGCACGGCGGACAACGCCTGTCTCTCGGTTCCACAGGAGGTCTCGCAGGTCGTCGTCAACCGCCTCGGCAACGAGGGGCACCGCGGCCACCACTGGCACTACGACCAGCTCATCGCCACCCACGAGGGCCAAACGGTGGACCCGGTTCCCCGAGACGCGACGGACCTCCTCTTTTACATCTACACCTCGGGGACGACGGGCGAACCGAAGGAGGTCAAACACACCACGGGCGGCTATCTCGCACACGTCGCGTGGACGGCACAGACGGTACTCGACCTCGAACCCACGGACACGCACTTCTGTGCCGCAGACATCGGCTGGATTACCGGCCACTCCTACATCGTCTACGGCCCGCTCGCCACGGGCGCAACGACCGTCCTCTACGAGGGAACGCCCAATCAGGCGGACAAAGACCGCCTCTGGAAGATAATCGAACGAAACGCGGTGGACGTCTTCTACACTGCGTCCACGTCGATTCGAACCTTCGTCAAGTGGGGCGAAGAACACCCCGCGAAGTATGACCTATCGTCGCTGCGCCTGCTCGGGACGGTCGGCGAACGAATCGACGAAAGCGCCTGGCGCTGGTACGCAGAACACGTCGGCGGTGGCGAGTGCCCCGTCGTGGACACCTGGTGGCAGACCGAAACGGGCGGCATGATGATAACCACGCTGCCGGGGGTGGACCCAATGAAACCGGGGGCGGTCGGTCGCCCGCTACCGGGCATCGAGGCGGAAATCGTGGACGCCCGCGGCGACCCCGTCGAACCCGGAACGCCGGGTCACCTCCGCATCACGAAGCCCTGGCCCGGAATTCCCTACGGCTTTTGCGACGAGAGCGAGCGCGTCGTCGGCGCGGACGACGAGTGGTACTACGTCACCGGCGACCGAGCGGTCGAGGCCGACTACATCCAGTTGCTCGGCCGGGCCGACGACGTAGTCAACGTCGCGGGGACGCGAATCGGAACCAAAGAAATCGAATCGGCCATCGTGGACGTCGAAGGCGTCGCCGAAGCCGCCGTCGTCGGCGGGAGACGAAACGTGGAGGGACGGACCATCCACGCCTACATCACCCCCGAGCAGAACGTCGTCGGCGACGACCAGCTCGCAGCGACCATCCGCGAGGCGGTGACGGCGTCCATCGGCGAACTCGCGGTTCCAGAGCGAATCACTTTCGCCCCGGCGCTCCCGAAGACCCGGTCGGGGAAGATAATGCGCAGACATCTCGCGGCCATCGCCAACGGCGAGCGCCTCGGCGACACCAGCGCGCTCCGGAACCCCGAGGTGGTCGGCGAACTCGAATCGATCGTCGAAGACCGATGAGTTCGGATATTTCGAAAAGGACGAAACGAGAGTGTGAATTCGAGTGGAGAAAGTCGAAGTCTCGTAGCAGTTCGCCCAGCAACAGCGAGCAGAGCAGTAACAGTTAAATTCGGGTTTTTCGAAAAGCACGAAACACAGGATGAACCGTGAGGAATCTACGTTCCTGACCCCGCGGGCGTATTCGCGCCTGAAGCGGGCGACCGAGACCTACCGCGAGGAGCTGGTCGTCTCGCTCATGGGGGAAGCCGGGCTGCGCCCGAGTGAGGTCGCCCGCTTCACCCCCCGCGACCTGGTCGAACAAGAACGCGACGGGGAGACGCACGCCTTCCTCAGGATTTCGAGCGACGAGCGCGAACGGGCGGCGTATTTGCTCCCGGACGTGGCCCACGACCTGCGCAAGTTCGTTGCGGTGAACGACCGCGACCCCGACGACGACGTGTTCGACGTGAGTCCGCGACGCATCCAGATGCTGGTTACCGACGTCGCCGCACGAACCGACGACGAGCGACTGCAATCGGTCTCGCCCCGCGACCTGCGCCAGTACTACGCCCACCATCTCCTCGAATGCGAGGGCATCCATCCGCAGGTCGTCAGAGCCGTCGGCGGGTGGAAGAGCCTCGAAAGCCTCGACCCCTATCTCGAACCACCCTCAAGAGCGGCCATCATCGACGCGTTCGAACCGCTTCGTGCGCCGCATGGGCAGGAGGGCACAGAACCGAACGATGCGCCGTCGGCGCGAAGCGACGCGCTGCTCTCGTGCGTCCACGCACTCGGGACGGAACTCGCAGACGCCACGACACGCGAGGAGGTAGAACGGGCGACGTGTGAGGTGCTCGCCGGGGAGTACCGCACCGTGTGGGTGTGCGACGAACAGGGCGTCCCCCGGACGTACGCGAACCACCGCGAGGGCGAGACTGACCTGCGGGACATCGTGGACGAGGCCGGCGGCGTCGACAGCTTCGAGGGCGAATCACAGGCGATCGTCATCCGAAACGTCCTCGCCCACGTCGGCGGGCGGCTCACGGGCTGTGCGCTCGTCGTCGCCCCACTCAAGTCGAACGAACGCGTCAACGGACTGCTCTGTGTGGCCCACCCGTCGGTCGAGTCGGCCGACCGCGAACTGCTCACGGACGTTGCCAGACGGGTCGGCGAGGTCATCACGTCGCTCGAACGAAAACGTCTCCTGCTCGCCGACACCGGGGTCGAACTGGCGTTTCGGACGACCGATTCACAGGACTTCCTCGTCGCCACCGCCCAGCGACTCGGTTGTGGGTTCGAAGTCGAAGGCGTCGTCCCGGTCGAAGACCACGCCCTCCTCTACTTCGTGACCGTCCGCGGGGCCGAAGTGCGGGCCGTTCTCGACGCAATCGACGACACCGACTCGGTCACCGAAGCGCGGCTGATTCGCGACTTCGCGTCGGGAGCCCTCCTCGAGTTCGTCGTGACCGACCAGACGGTCGTTTCGACGCTCGTCGCACGCGGTGGAACCGTCGAGACGATGACCGTCGAAGACGGCGTCGCTGAGGTGGCGGGCGTGTTCTCGCGGCGCACCGACGTTCGAGCGGTGGTCGAGGACCTGACCGACGTGTTCGCAGACTCAGAACTCGTCTCGAAGCGAGAAATCGAGCGGCCCACCCAGACCAGTTCGGGCCCGCGACAGGTGATGACAGACAGCCTCACCGAGAAACAGCGCTCGGTACTCCGGGCGGCCTACTTTTCGGGCTACTTCGAGTGGCCCCGTGGCTCGACCGCAGAGGAGCTGGCTGCCTCGATGGACGTCTCGTCGCCGACGCTGCACAATCACCTCCGGAAGGCTCAACAGAAGGTACTCACCGCTGTCATCGAGGACGCAGACGCCGCGGTTCGGGAGTGAACGCCGGATATACAGTACGGTCAATTGATACAGGCTGGTTAGTGGGCTCCGGTGGTGGCCCGTTCGTTAGGCTGGTGTACTAACTACACAGCTCTGAAGAAAGTCGTCGATACAGGTAGATTATACTCACCCAACCACCTCATAACTTTAGTAACCTAATTCGTCCTAATAATTACACCTCCTATCACATCGGATTCGGAGGTGAAGGTGTGTAACTGATGGTATCGAAAGCCACACAACAAGAGATGGAGGGAATGCTCGGCCAAGTTCCGAGTTGGATGGAGAACTTGGCAGAATCGGCGAGTGAACACAGTTGGGGGCTCTTTCGCGACCTCAACTTGGGAGAAGACACCGAACTGTCCGCGCGCGAGAAAGCACTCATTGGGGTCGGCGTCGCAGCCGCGATTAGCTGTCCTTTCTGTACCTACTTCCACACGGAGGAGGCGCGGTTGAGTGGCGTCAAGGACGAGGAGCTCAAGGAAGCTGTCAACCTCGCCGCCGACACGAAATACTTCTCGACGATTCTCCACGGGAATGAGACCGACCTTGACGATTTCAAAACTGAAACGGACGAAATTGTCAAATACATCACCGAGCAGCAGGCAACCGCAGACGACTAACGGGACAGCAACGAGGGAAGCAGTCTCACTCTCGATTATTTTTCTGCGAACCCGACGCTTCAAGCTACCCATGCTGATTCAATACGACAGTAATTCGATGAGTTTGGCCGTATGAGACCGCTGATACTCTCGATGAGATTCGAAGTTTCCGAATCGAACGATCAACGACTGAGGAGTAAACAGAGCCGTTTCGTAAGAAATCTCCATCTCTCAGGTGCGACGGCAACAGCCGCCCGAGACAGGCTAAGAGAGACTATTTGCCGCGACCGCTCGCGGTGCGTTTTTCGCGAAGTTAGTATAATTAGTTACACCCTTTATACCCTAATATAATGGTTGTCAACACGGCTCACTATGTCGCAGGACACCAACACCGAACTGGAGGCTCGGTTGGCAGAACAGGAGCGGTTCAGCCCGCCTGAATCGTTCGTACAGCAAGCGAACGTGGCGGACGAGGGCATCTACGACGAGTTCGAAAACGGTGGCCGGGCTGCTGGGAACAGGCCGCCGACGTACTCGACTGGGAGACGGACTACGACACCGTTCTCGACGACTCGAACCCACCGTTTTCGAGTGGTTCACGGGCGGGTCGCTCAACGCCTCGGCGAACTGCATCGACCGACACCTCGACGAACACGGTGACGAAGCCGCCATCGAATGGGT